>JAVHWA010000096.1:0-33829 GCA_032160165.1 Acidobacteriota bacterium | reverse complement strand
GGCCAAACGTTGCGGACATGGCCCGAATCCCACCGCTCTGGACATCCAAATCGGCACGCAGGTCCGCGAAAAGATTTCGGCTCGGCCGATATTTGCCTTCAATATTGAGAGGCGAAAATCGCCTGGGAACGCCGCCGTACGAAAAGCCTGAGAAGGTATTGATGGGGTAAAACTGGTTTCGCTGTCCCGGTACAAGCGCGCCACCAAAATACGGGTCGAAGAAATACTTGCCGCGCAGGGTGATCGTCAAAGCTTCGTAAGGCTGGCTCGAGAGCGGGACCTTCGGGCGATTGTTCGCTCGCTCGGCTTTCGCATTGACGTTTTCTGTCGAACGCCGCGTAAAGAACCGATTGGTGATACCGAACTCTATCTCGTTGGTATCGGCAATAGCGTCCGTGTAATCAAAACGGATGATGCGTTCGAAGCTGGTAATCCCCTCTATTTTTCTATACACCACGTACGGCTCAATGACGTGGCGAAAGAAGAACGATCCGTCTCGATGATAGAAACTACGCGCCAGCGCCGGAGGCCGCACGTCCAACTCAAACTCTCCATAGCCCCGCACAACATCACGGCTAAGGATCAGACGTGTCTGTGGATCGATCGAATTTGAATAGTATGTGGCCCGCAAACCTGCCATCGCGGTTACCGACCAGCCACTGAAAGACGCCGGTATCGAAAAGCGCGGATGGACATCGAGACGCTGCACGATCGACGGCGAGAATATGGGCTCGCCCTTCACTGCGGTACGGAAGAGCGCAAGGTCTTCGACGGTCTCTTTCCGGCTAACTCCTTCCAGACCTCCCTCAAAAGAGAAATAGACCGGTACGCGCTTGAAGTAGTGAAGGGCCGAAGGCCGTTTGTCGAGCGTGATGCTGGGAAGCTGGCGCGTTCGAATTCGCACGTTGGGGATGGACGTGACTTGCGAGCGAGCCAGGAAGTTGAAACTGTAGTCGCCGAAGTTCTTGTTGACAAAAACCTGCGATCGCTCTTCCGGCGAGATCGTTTGCTGGATAGTGTCGGAAAACACCTGACGGAAGGTCAGATTCGAAGTGATGTTGACGTCGGCGGCGGCGAGGAAGCCGTTGGGAAAATAGTGGACACCGTTGACGTAAAAACTGGACCCGCCCTGATCGGGATTCTGCGCGCTCTCTTTTGCCCCAAAAATGCGGTCCTTGACTGCATAGAATCCAAAGTTGAGAAACGAGCGCGAGTTGGCGCGTGTGCGAACGTCCAGGCCGAGCCCCAGTCCGCGGGCCGAGTAGAGTTCGGCACGCAGAGTTGCATCGGCCGATCGTCCAAGCGTTTGATAGTAAGCGGTGGAGAGGCGAAAGCCTTTCTGTCCCGAACCCCCAAAGGTTGGAGTCAAGAATCCCGACGCCCTGTCACGCCGTTTGATTGAGATCGAGGCGTAGGGGAGAAAAAGTACGGGCACGCCTTTGATACGAAAACTGGGGGATTTGATCCGCACGCGGTCCCCCGCTTTGATTTCCGCTCGCCGCGTTTTGAAGCTCCATTTGGGCACCGTGTCTTCGCATGCAGTGATCTCAGCATTGACGACCACAATCGTGTCATAGCTCACCTTCTCCACGCTGTCTGCCGTGAAGTAGACCACTGTCCCGTCCTGAGTTTGGTTGGTAAATCCCGTGGAGTTTACAAAGAAGCCTGTCTTGGTTCGATAGTTCCATTCCGCGCGCGAGCCGGTGATGCGTTGCTGGTCCGCCTGATCAAAGACGACGCTACCCTCGGCCACAACCCGGTTGCTCGCATCATAAACCGTCACCTTGTCCGCCTGTAGTCGAAAGGTTCCGATCCGTGCATCTACGTTGCCCTCGTAAACAAAAACCAGCGCCTCTTTCGGCCCCGACACCGATTGCTTATTCGCGTCGACAGTTAGCTTATCCGTACTTTGGGTCTCGTCGGGTTTTTCGGGCACGACCTTTGGACGAATCGGCTGTTCCTGAACGAGCGGGTTTACGTTGGGTGTATCTGTAATTGGATTTGCGACCTGACGATCAACGGGATTCGATTGCTGGGCTCGCACGATGGAACTCGCCGACACGCACAAGAGGACGAACGTGAAGGCAAGCGTGACGGAATATTTGTTCACGGGAAGACGTCTGCCCAAGAAGGAATCTCAAGACCTCCGAAGGTCGTCGATCTCCGCGCGAGTCCACACCTCTGGGGGTTAAGACAGCGCGCGCAGCGCTGAAATTAAGATCGCGAGCGATGCTAACACGCGAGCCGGGCAAACGAAAGCAATGGCTAGAAAAGGTACTGGTGCAGATTGATATCCGACAAACTTCAGAAAGCTCTGAATAAGTATCTTCGACGCGTTAGCGTCGGCTTGAGTCTAGCCCGGCGTTTCAACGCCGGGATCAGCGTAAATCCGGTACACGTCGCGTAGCGACGATTGAATTCGCAGGCGTCGCTACGCGACGCAGCCCACTCCTCGACCGTTTCCCCGGCCTTAAAAGGCCGGGCTAAATTCACCACGACGCTACGCGTCGAAGTGCACGTAAATAATGACACTTGCTGTCAGGACGCTCTTCCTCTTGTGCTATTGTTCCGACGAATGAGTGAGGCAGCAGATTCCAGCACAAGGTTGATGGTCGTCGCCGGCGAACCTTCGGGTGACGCTCACGCGGCGGCGCTGGTACGCGCGCTGCGCGAGGAATCATCCGGGGTCCGGATAGAATTCTTTGGGGCCACCGGTGCGCTGTTACGCGAAGCAGGTGTCGAGTCGATAGTCCGCTCGGACGATCTTTCTATTTTGGGACTGCTTGAGATCGCGGGCGCCCTGCGCAGGTTCTGGCGTGCCTTCAGAATGTTAAAACGCGCTGCACGCGAGCGGCGGCCAGAGGCGGTTATCCTGGTTGATTGGCCGGACTTTAATCTCAGACTCGCGCGTGCGCTGCATCGAGACGGGATTCGCGTCATTTACTATATCAGCCCACAGCTCTGGGCATGGCGCGGGCATCGCGTGCGCAGCGTTCGTCGCGATGTCGACCTAATGCTTTCGATTCTGCCTTTCGAACCTGAGTGGTACAAACGTCGAGGTGTCGAACAGGTCGAGTTTGTCGGCCATCCGTTGGTAGGCGAGGTCAATCCGCGCTACGGACGTGAAGAGTTTTGCCGCCGGAATGATCTGGACCCCACGCGACCAATAGTCGCATTGCTACCCGGAAGCCGCCCTAAAGAGATCGAGCGAATACTTCCGGTTATGCTCGACGCTGCGGCGGTCCTTACTCGCACCCGGCCAGAGATCCAACTAGTCATTCCCCTTGCACCCGGTCGCACCCGAGATGACGTTGACCGCCACATCGAGATCGCAGTTCAAAACACTTCGCTTGTCATGGAAGACTTGCGTGTCACTCAGCTTGAAACACGAGAAGCGCTCGCCGCAGCGGACGTGGCTGCCGTCGCCAGCGGTACGGCGACGCTCGAAGCCGCTCTCATCGATACGCCGTTCGTGATCGTTTACAGGGAATCGTTCATAAACTGGCACACGCTCGGACGGCTGATAAAGGCGGAGCATTTCGGATTGATAAATCTGATTGCGGGTGAGCGCCTGGTTACTGAGCTGATGCAGAATGAGCTGACCGGCGAGCGACTGGCTGAAGAGCTCGCCAACCTGCTGGATCGCGAACATAACGAGCTGACGCGTGAGCGACTCAAACAAGCGGTCGCGAGACTTGGCGACGGCGGGGCATCCAGCCGTGCAGCTCGCGTGATCTTAAAGGCCGTCAGGCAGTGGGGATCACATCGTTAGCCGGAACTGATCAGTTACGAACTTCGCGCTCGTTAGTTAGACTGGGATCAGCTCGCTTCGCTTCAAGTTTCTCCAGCTTGCAAAGTTGCCATCTTGCAGATGATCAATATCGCTGGCGCCAATGCTGTGAAGATTAAAGGCCGTCGCGATTCTAATCCCTTTTTGATAGGTCGCCAGGCTATTCCAATCCAAATCATTTTCGTTGCCGTTCGTCGCAACGATGTTCACCCAATCAACAGCACGACCGTAGCAATGGTAGCTTCGTCGGGGTGGCGCTGCCTTAGGTCCGTGGTGATTGATGTAAAGATCGTAGAGCTTTTCCTGCACCTTAACGCTTCTCGCGCCCATGTGAATAAGTGGGTTCAGACCGCTGGCTCTACACTTATCTAACCATTGCTGCACTCGTACGCCGAAGTCTGGGCGTAATGAAGCAATAGATGCGGCAGATCTCTTGTTGTATTTTTCCTGTTGAGTCATGAGGTTCTCCTTTGCGCTGAGGACGATGCGAGATCGATTTTGGTGAGCGAGGCGAATTCTATCACTAAATGACGATAGACGTCTTTGCCAGTGGCTATTCAGCTTTCTGTCGTTTCTGTAGTTCCGCCACCTGCGCACGCAACTCCTTTATATCTTCGCGCAACTCTGGCAGGCGGTGGATGTGCGCGTTGAGGCGTTTGTACTCTTCGAGCCGCATTACAGGGATTCCCCACCAAACTCCTGCACGCACGATTTTGCCTGGAAGGATCCCGGCCTTCGAGCCGATGATCGCTCCACTCTGTACCCGCGCGTGATCGCCCAAACCCACTTGTCCACCTATGACGGCGTCGTCTTCGATTACGGTGCTTCCCGATATTCCGGTTTGTGCAGCGATCACCACACGCTCGCCTATATCCACGTTATGAGCTATCTGAACCAGGTTATCTATTTTGCTTCCGCGTCCGATGCGCGTCGTGCCCAGCGCCGCGCGATCGATACACGAGCAGGCGCCGATCTCGACGTCGTCCTCGATAACTACCGTGCCTATCTGAGGAAACTTGTGGCGCACATTGTTCTCGTCAGGTACATAACCAAAGCCGTCGGCGCCAATGATCACCCCTGCATGCAGGACGACCCGATCGCCCAGCGTGACATCATCATAGAGAACAACATTGGGATGGATCACACAGTCAAATCCAACGCGCACACGTGAGCCGATAACGGCACCCGCGTGGACCTGGGTCCCCGCGCCGATCGATGACTCGTCTCCGATCTCGACTCCGTAACCCACGAACGCCGTGAGCTCGATATTTGCGCTTTCGGAAACATGGGCCGTCGGAGAAATGCCTGGATCATGTCGCGCTCGCGCATGCAGCAGTTTCCCGATGAGTGCGAACGCCAGCTTCGGGTTCTTCACCTCTATCGCGCTGTTGGTTTCGACCTTCGCTCCGGGTGAGACGATCAAGCACGAGGCGCGACTGCTTCGGGCTATCTCGAGCATCGCCGCCTCTCCCACGAACGCTATCTCGCCATCGGCTGCGCTTTCCAGGCTTGCGATACCCCGGATCAAGACGCTGTCATCGCCGGTGACCCTTCCGCCAACATGGGCTGCCAGCTCGGAAACAGTCATTTCTTTTACGACTTTGCTCATCAGACTTACACCGGCAGCGGCTCTTCCTCAACTGTCGGACCGACGCCTCGCGCTCTTATGAAACCTCGCCTTGACGCATGTATGAAGCTGATCAAATGGTCCACGTTGTCGTCATTAAGGTCTGCCATCCTGAGAAGTGCCACCTCCAGGGGAAGATCGCTACGGAAGAGAATTTTGTAAGCCTCCTTTAACGACCTTCGCGCTTCGTTGGAAAACCCAGCGCGTCTGAGCCCGACAGTGTTCACTCCGCGCACCCGCGACGGATTACCGTCCGTGATAAAAAACGGTAACACGTCCTGAACAATCTTTGATTTTCCCCCGACCATCGCGTGGCGTCCCATCCGAACAAATTGATGAGCGCCGACTCCATTGGAAAGGAATACGTGATCTTCGATCTCGATGTGACCGGCAAGAGCGACTTCGTTCGCAAAAGTGTTGTCATCGCCAATCACGCAGTTGTGTGCGATGTGAACTCCGATCATGAGGAAGTTACGCGAGCCGATGCGGGTCTCCCGGGCTCTGCCGCTGGCGCGATGCAAAGTGACGCCCTCGCGTATGATGTTGAACTCGCCGACAACCAGCCTGCTGGCTTCTCCTTCAAACTTCACGTCCTGCGGGAGTCCGCCAAGTACGGCATGCTCAAATATGCGGTTTCCTCGTCCGAGCGTCGTAAATTGTTTGATGACCGCGTGAGATGCAATTTCGCAGCCTTCACCGATCACGACGTCGTCTTCGATTACAACGTAAGGCCCAATAAGCGCATCTGATGCAATCTCGGCGCGCGGGCTGACGACAGCAGTCGGATGAATGCTCACGGGAGACATCGTAAATGGTAAACGGTGAATGGTAAATGGTGAATAGTAAATTAAATGGTGGACGGCGGAACGCGCCAGGGGTAAACGTAGATTCCTGTCCTGCCTCGGCACGTTGAAAGACAAGGCGCCCCTCTTCGCCTCCATTCACCCTTCACCATTTACCATTCACCGTCCGGTTTTCTGCTTGCCTTTGGTTGGATCAGCCTCTATCATGTCGCGTTGCGTGTATTTGTGCGTAGTAGTGCGCAATACCGCGAGTTTATTTAATAATTTTCGAGCTTTTATTCAATGCGGCGCGTCTTACATTCTTAACTGCGTCCAGAGGAGAACGATCCTTGTTCAGTGACCAATTTCGCAGGGGCGAGTCAGAAAAGGGCAAATTCAGCGGGGTAAAGAGCTCCAGGCTGATATCCGGTTTATCGGATGTTGCCTGGAAGGT
Source organism: Acidobacteriota bacterium (assembly GCA_032160165.1). Lineage (GTDB taxonomy): Bacteria > Acidobacteriota > Blastocatellia > Pyrinomonadales > Pyrinomonadaceae > QHXM01. Next base: position 27,176 of record JAVHWA010000096.1, on the reverse strand, counting down.
CTTTCAGTCTGTAAATCGGCGACTGCCCGAAGGGGGGGCCATTCGGCCCAAGTGGGCACCGGGACCGCTGCTGAAATCTTACGAACGAACCTCACCTCCGCTCGGGTTTCCCAGAGAGACCGATAGCCTTTGTCCGACCTGCGTCAAGGAAGTTCGCAACGCCGTCATTACCGGCGAGACTACCCTCGAAACATTAATGCACGCCCATCCGGGTGAGATCAAGGCACAGATCCTGGAAGAGAACGGTCAGGTCATCATGCGAAAGACCTGCCCGAAGCATGGTGAATTCACCGACGTGATGGCGACCGATCCGGCGTTCCTGGAAAGAATCGAATCGCTCTTCTTCGGTCGAGACTTTCGTGCGGCTGACGACGCCAGCGTACACAAACACGGAACGTCGAACATCAAGTTCGGACGCGGCGCCGTGCTGACTGTGGATCTCACCAACCGTTGTAACATGATGTGCAATCCATGCTTCATGGACGCCAATCAGGTTGGATACGTTCACGAGCCGACCTTCGAAGATACCAAAGCTATTCTCGATCGCGCCGTCTCGTTCAAGCCACGCCGGCAGGTGATAATTCTCTTCTCCGGCGGCGAACCGACGATCTCGCCATATTTTCTCGATGCGGTGGCTTACGCCAAGAAGATTGGCTTCTATCGAATCCTGGCCGCGACCAACGGAATTCGTTACGCCGAGGACCTGGAGTTCTGCAAAGCAGCAAAGGCTGCGGGACAACACGGCGTCTATCTTCAGTTCGACGGAGTTTCGGAAGATAAGAACAAGCATCGTGGCGTTGGCAATCTGTTCGACGTTAAGTTGCGCGCAATCGAGAACCTGGCAAGTGTCGGCATCAAAGTTACGCTTGTGACCACGATCATCAACACCATCAACAATGATGCCATCGGCCAGATCGTAGAGTTCGCTGCGAAGAACATAGACAAGGTCCAGACGATAGCCTTCCAACCGGTGTCCTTTACGGGACGCGATGAAGATGTGTCGGACGAAGTTCGTATCAAGCAGCGCTACACGCTATCCGGGATGACGCACGATCTTAGCGACCAACTCGGAGGAAGACTCCAACCTCTACGAGATTGGTATCCGCTTTCAAGCTATTCGGCGTTCACCAGCGTGATGGACATGTTGCAGGGAGCGGATGCGCCATGGGGTTGGTCAAGCTGTAATTGTCATCCCAACTGCGGAATCTTTACTCTGATTGTCGTCAATCGCCGAACCAATGAGATGACGTCGCTCTTCGAGTTCTTCAACTACGAGCAGTTCATGAAGGACGTCGCGGTAATAACTGACACTGCACGGGGCAAGAAACTATCTTACGCCCAACTCGCGATGGCGATCATGCGAAACTTCGACGCGTCGCGTGCACCTGAAGGCTTTCCAATTTCGCAGATCACGAATCTCTTCAAGCCGTCATCGACAAATTCCAACTCTGATCGCAACGACCGCATGCAGACGGGCGGCTCGACCGAAGACGGTAGCGACATGTGGCGCGTCCTCTGTGTCGAGGGAATGTGGTTCCAGGACCTTTTCAACTATGACTTCCGCCGAACAGAGATGTGCGTGATCCCATACGGGACGCAGGAAGGCGAGGTCTCGTTCTGCGCATACAACACGGGTGTTGGTTGGCGGCAGATCATTGAGAACATGCATAAGACCGCGAGTCTATCCGAATGGTACGAAGAGCATGGTCGCCACGCGGTCTACGCAAAGGGCAAAGAGGTGCCGGGGATTTCCAAGCGACACTCGCTTAGTCTCCCAATCGTGAGCGCAATTTTGGCCGACGATTCGGACATCCCGATCCAGAGCGTGACTCCATACCTCATCGAAGATAAAGAAGAAGTCAGGGTTTGACGGGCCCCTTCAGGACCATCCGGCCTGATCTCGAAAAGATTTGGCTCCTACATCGAGCGAGCAAGAGAACGATGCGTGGCGGAAAAAGTGCCACGCATTTTTGTTTGCACACCACACCTCACGCCATTCTTAACACCTGAGTGACGCTTGAGCAACTGTCACACCGCGCCAGCCCAAGGCGCGTCCGGGCCTTTAATCTCACGGGGTGTGACGCGAAGCACTCAACCGTATGGCATTCGTGTTGCCCTATAGATTCTTCGCGGATCCCATTCCCTCAGGAGCTCCATACATGAAAAACCTACTATCAGCCTTTTTGGCCCCAGTATTACTGGTAATTGCGATTACGCCGCTGACTACCACCTCGGCGCAGGAAGCAGCGAAAGCTGTCCATGAGTCGGCAGACGGCGTCAATTCGCTTACAAATCTTGACGTCCTGCGAATGGTGAAAGCCGAGTTTACTCCGACGACCATTGTCGCGCAGATTAACTCGTCGTCCTGCAATTTTGAAACGACCCCGGTAGCTCTTCAACAGCTAAGAGGAGAAACCGTTCCCGACGCGGTGATAGTGGCGATGGTAATGGCGCCGAAGGCGGCAGCCATCCAAAATCATCCGACAAGAGGAGGTGCAGAAACCAGGCTCGTCAGCGTCAATATTCCAAGCGGCCTGTCCGTCGAAGTCGAGGCGCCATTCGCGGTCAGCTCGCAGGATGTAAGAGAGGGCGACTCTATCAGCTTTCGCGTGGCCAATCCCGTAAAGGTGAATGGCGTAGTGGTCATCGCACCTGGCGCGACGGCTACCGCGCGTGTGGTCAAGGCGAGCCGGGGTGGACACTTCGGGCGGGCCGGCCGCCTTTCCTGGATCATGCGGGATGTTACTGCGGTTGATGGGACCCGAATTCCGCTGCAAACCACAGGAAAGCTCGTCGGCGATAGCAAAGGTGCTAAGGTCGCGACTGCCATGGTCGTCACCGGAATGATCTTATGGGTCGCAGCGCCTATTGCTTTGTTGCACGGATTCAAGCGCGGCGAGAACGCCGTCCTACCCGCAGGAAAGCGCCTGGAAGTCTCGACTCAGGGCGAGGCGACTATCCAGGCGACGGCACCTTAATAAGTTTCGTCGAATGTTTAAGAGGGCAGGCTGATTCCGAATTCAGCTATCCGCCTCGGTTTTCCGTGGACGCTGCACATCACGTAACTCTGCCACCACGTCTCTGATCCGGCCGGCAAGCTGTTCGATGGTTTCGACGCGCCGTCTGGCCGAAGGGCTCAGCTCTTCTCGTTGAAGCAGCTGCGACTGGCCAAGCACTCCCGTCAATGGATTATTGATCTCGTGCCGAACATGCGCTACAAGGTCAGCGATCTCTGTGAGCCGGACCTCGTGCTCGGCTATCACAGTGCGCAGACGTTCCTCCGCCGACTCAAACCCTTCGTCGTCACGCTTAAGCGCGCACATCTGCTTTCCATTCCTTCTAAAAGATTATTAGTACTTCTCTTGAGCTTGCGGGCATTCGCTGCCGCGACACCGCACGGTGATCAGAGTTCCTCCATTGTGCGACTGATTGGCGAAATCGGGCAAGCAAAATTCAACCGTCCCCGCGAAGCCGGCACCTTGCAGCTTGATGCTACTGACGACACAGTGTCAGAACAGGACCTTTCGTTCGGATTGCAATTCCGGACGCTTAGCGATCCGTCACTGGCCGGACCTTGTGGTTTCCGCATACGCGCGTCTTAGCACGATTCTCACCATCGTTTTGATATTTCTTGTCACAAACCGGGGTCGGGCGGTGTTTGCCATTCTAAGAGCAGCAATACCACGACCAAGAGTTCCAACGCGAAAGCATCTACAGGAGAGAAATAAGATGAGTAGAAAATTGTTCCTAAGCGGAAGTCTTAGTTGCCTGGCCATCTGCCTCGTCGCAATAGGGGCCGCGGCACAGACCCAGAATCCTCGTTCGTCTCTCGGATGTAACAACGGGAACACCTATTACGACGACGCGCGTGCGCGGCATTGCGAGGTGAAAGAGCAGACTATCGCTGCCATCGGGGAGACAGTCAACGTCGATGGAATGCAGAACGGCGGCATATCGCTTAAGGGATGGAACCGCAACGACATTCTCGTCCGGTATCGAGTTCAAACTCAGGTGCCGACCCAGGCAGAGGCAGACAGTATCGCTTCACAGATTCGCGTCACAACCACCGGCGGGCAAATTCGCGCCGAAGGTCCTGCGCAGATTCGCGACGCCAACTGGAACGTGAGCTACGAAGTATTTGTGCCGCATCGGTCCGACGTTTCGCTTCGCACGCACAACGGTGGTATCAGCATCACCGACGTTAGCGGCCGGATCTCCTTCGAGGCCCAGAATGGCGGAGTTGCACTGAGAAGCCTCGGTGGTAATGTGTCGGGCGAGACAGTGAACGGCGGATTGTCCATAGAGTTGACCGGAAATAACTGGGACGGCGAAGGACTCAACGCTAAAACGACGAACGGCGGACTATCGGTCTCTGTTCCCGACAACTACTCGGCACATCTCGAGACAGGCACCGTCAACGGCCACCTGGCAGTCAGTCCTTCGATCGCCGACATCACCCGCGAAACCAGGCAGTTGGCTCTCAACCTCGGGGGAGGCGGGACAAGCCTCCGGATATTTACGACCAACGGCGGCGTCTCGATCCGGCGTCGTGAGGCGCATTAGATAGGCACGGGAAAAGCGAGCAGACTTGAATACCGAGGTAACCACGACAAACTCAAAGTTCGTCTGACATTTTAATATGTTGACAAACATGGCCAAACAATGTCTAATACTAAGGCCGCTAGTCCTTTTTCGGCCTACCGGCACTGATCTTTTCACGTAAATGCACACGAAAAAGGCAAACTCGCCGTGAGGCGGGGACGCAAAGCCGTGAGTCTCTCCGAGTAGATCTAACGATAAATGGAGAGATTGTCTGGTTGCCGAAGGCAAATAGGAGATCCGATAGCGGACTTCCAATGCTCGACAATGAGGTGGTACGGAACTACAGCATTCCTCTCTTTCTGAGTTTCTCAGGCCACCGCGCAGGATCATCAATGCCCTCACGCATCTCTCACGATGACTCCGTTAGATTCATTGTTACGTTACCTTCTGCCCTAATCCAGACAACATAAATTCCCCACGCTTCGCCTCCATCCCTCTGGCTGTTCGCGATCCCAGGCGTTCTTCGGCTTTCGTGTGTTTCTCGTCAATTAGAAGCCCCGCGTGATTACTCACCGCACCATACGCGCCCGCACCATGAGCGCGTCCCTTCTAAACAAGACACTCAGAAGCGGGTTTCCGATTCGGACTCGCGTCACAGCCGCGAGATCTCTCGCCTACAAGAACTAAAGGAGCCAACCTGATGAACAAGAAATTCTTCGTTGCCGCAATGGCAATACTTGCTTTCGCCTCGATCAACGCCCTCAACGCAACCGCCCAGTCGTGTCCGATCAGTGAGTCGTTCGGCGCCCGCTCGTACGTGGCTGCTAATAAGAGCCTCCAGTCGAAGATCGAAGTGACATACTTCTCAACTGATGACCCCAACGTGTTCATCTCTGAGAAGAGCGGATTTAATCACAGCGCCAGCTATGTGAGCCTCAACACCAAGCAGTTTGTAGCACAGGTGGAAAAGCTCGAGCGAGAAGGTCTGGCAAGCGTGAAGAAGCGAGAGTCGGCAACCTCCTACCTGGGCGAAGTCGCTGAAATTAATCTCGAACGGAATTCGCTGAGCGCCAACCACGCGATCCTTAAGGCTAAATCGGCAAGGGCCGGTGATGTCAGTGGGCTCGAGCGCAGAACAGAGGTCAGCGTCTATCAGGGTCGCGCGAGCGACGGTGACTCCTATCGTCTCAGTCTGCTGTCATGGATGGTGGACGGCAAAGCCAAGGGCGCGCAGAACGTAGATTATGACGCCATCGTGCTTGTTAAGCCGGGCCAGACCGCGCTCTTCAAGGTTAAGGGTAACGGAGCGGAAGGCGGACGCAGTTACATCGCAGTCACCGTGCGCTCTGTGGGCAACGCAGCCCAGGCCGCGCGCTAACATCTTCGGTTCGGCTTCGCATAAGTCAGTCGTCACACATCGCATGCTTAATGGGATGAAGCCAGTACTGTACATTCTGATTATCGTCGCCTGTCTATCTCTCACCCTCTGGACGGGACAGACTCCTTCGAGCGCCGCGACCGCGGCTGGCGGAGTCACGGGCGATACGAAGAAAGCTCCGGACCAGTGCAAGCCTGGGAAAACTTCAACACAGGCGCTGGGATGGCGTTGGCGCACAGGCGCTCGCGTCAAGGTCTATTACCTTAGAAATCATTTCAGTGTGGCGGACACGGACGCGCTCACCCGCGCCGTCAAGAACTGGAACGATGCCTTATCTGACCTTGACTCGCGGATTCAGTTTACCGTACGAGGTGAACGCGAAAGCATTTCCGAGGATGATGCGAGCATCACCGTCATGCGTGGGATTCCCAAGGGAAAGGATCGCGTGGGGGAGCTTAAGTACTATTCTTTGTCCAATGGCGTGCAATATATGGTCGTGATAGTCGGTCCGGACGTCACCGATGCCAGTGCCCTCACCAGTTTGATGGTGCATGAGATTGGACACTCGCTGGGTCTGGCCGATTGTTACGGTTGCCAACGCGGAACCACCGCCATGGCAGCGTTCAGGGACAATGATAAAGGGAACAGTGTGTACGCGCCGAGCGAGTGCGATCGACAGGTAGTCTCTCAAGGCTACGCGGGCATGCTCGCCTCAACTGGTCAACTCGTTCCTGCAAGGTAGGTTCATCAACAGGTTAGGAAAGTAAGGGCAGGCCCGGCCTGCCCTTTTCTTTTTTACCGTTCCTTTCGGTCACCCGCCAACCGCTTAAGTGCGGACGTGTTTCCGACTCTGCAAACGCGCGCGGATCCGCGTGAGAATTTCAAAGTAGCGCCATTCAGCCGGAGCATTGGGCTCTTCGTGATGGTCCGGCCTCAAAACCAAATTTCCTGTGGCGAGCAAGACCGCTCTCACCCGTGGGTTTTGCCTCACCTTTCCCCAAGTCGCGGCTACGATCAGCCTATAGTGCTCTCCGCGCCGCAGGGACCTGTACTCTAACTGCTTACCTTCGAAGGTCACCCAATTAATACCCATCCTGTTCATGATCTCTTCGGCAAGCGTCCCTGCGGCTTTGGCTTCGAAACTCGTCATGTTGGCCACCTGCTCGCGAGTATATTTCCATTCGAGCCCCGGGAATCGTGCCCGAGCGTCATTCGGCCCTTCGGGATACAGCATCATCTGCCAAAACCCTTCGAGACTGGCATATCGACGACTTCGAAACACGAACGGAGTGGCCGCGAAGTTTGAAAGCAGGCCGAGTTCGTTTCGCTTCGATAGTATGACCTCACCTGGCTTTGCCTCCTGAGGCAATATTTCCCAGTCTGGTTTTCCTTCGGAGGAAACCGGAGTCCACCAGTGGCTGGGATATTTGCGGGCACGCGAGTTCTGGGTGTGACCAGAGGCAAACGATTGCTGACAATAAAAATTGGCAGAAAGCGGTGCGATCAGTGCAAGGCAAACTATTAAGCTAGAAAGTCTGATGCCACGATTCATTAGATAAGCGGAGCGCGATTTTAAGTTCTAATGCATATTAAATGGGCCGCCTGGGGGCTCCGGTTCAAGATCAGGGCGTGATGAATCCTGAACCACTTCATGAAGCTCTAACACGTTCTGTTTCAGGAATGCATCTTTGGGCAGTGTGCCCGATTGAGCGTGACCTTTAGTAAACGCGTCGGAGCGAACCCAGTTTAGAAAGTCCTGGCGGTTTTGCCAGACTGTAAAGACTACATAGGGATCGCCGTCGTTGACCGGGCGAAGAATCTGATTCGAGATGAACCCAGGCATCTTGTCAACCAGCCCCGCGCGCTCACGAAATCTTTCTTCGAAGGCCTCGGCATATTCCGGATTTACATAAAGCCGATTGGCCACGGTTATCATAGGTGACTTCCCTCTCGTTGATTGCTGCCGCGTGTGAATCGGCAGGGTAGATATGATTGACTCTTCGGTCTGTGAGCGATAAGGGCAGAGACGCTGAATGTTCTCTGCCCTCAGCCGCTGTCGTTTGGGCGACTCCTACTTCTTCGGCTCCGCTTTTGCTGCAGGCTTCGCTACCGGCGTACCCATGTGCAGGACGGCAAGCCATTTTCCCCCGCGATTAGCCCACATCGTCGTGTGTCTCTCTGAATCCATCTTTGGATCGCCGGGCTTAACAAGATAAGTTACCAGGCTGGCATCGTTATCGAGCTTGGCAGCTTTCCATTCGCTTAGTTCGAACTTTGAGCCATCAAACTCGGTAATGCTTTTGACCGCGCCCGCTTTGTCATAGACTGCGTACGCTTCGATCTCGACAAACTCTGGCGCCAGCATCGCCCCGAACGCATCGGAGTTCTTCGCCTTGATGAACTCCCAAACAATTTTCTCGTCAGCGATCGGGTCCGCTCCGGCTTCCGCTGGCTTCGCAGCAGGAGGTGGCGCAGATTTCTCAGCCTTGGCCGCGGCTGCCGGAGGCGGCGCCGGCATCTCTTTAGCCAACGTTTGCTGATAATAGAAGCCTAACCATTTTCCGCCGCGATTTACCCAGGCAGCAGCCGAATGGTACGGCCCCGGAGGAACCGGCTCGCCTTTGTACTTGGCCTTAATCGTCGTGTTGTAAGTGAGAATCACCGCGTCGTTGTCTATAGGTATCATCTTCCAATCAGCGAACGATACATCAGTGATCTCAAGGTCTTTGAGGTTAGCTATGATGCCCGCCTTGTCATAGACTCCGTCGTCACCCACCTCGATGTATTCAGGCGCCAACATGTTTCCGAAGGCGTCAAAGTCTTTCTTCTTGAGCGTTTCCCAGGCCGCCTTTTCCATTGCGGTCATTTCCGCTTCAGCCGGTATCGATCCAGCCGGTTTTGTCTCGGCGGCTTTGTTCGCATTTGTCGCCGGCGCTTTATTCGCCGTCGGCTCTGAGCTACAGGCGATGGCAAATACCATAAATGACACCAGCGCGATAACCTTCTTCATAGGGGAGACTCCTTTTGGGGAATTTGATAAGAACGCGTGCTTGCTTCTATGCCAAAACAGTGGGCGCAGTCAAGTTTAGGTTCGCTCTCTCATTGTCTTGCTTTGCGAATCTGTAGTTCCTTGTAGCCAGTTCCGGGATCAGTTCCTCGTGCGAAGATCAACCCCCGAGCCTCGCCGATCACAATCTCTGCTGTGGTGTAAATCGCACAACCCTCTACCAAATGCCCGCCAATAGTCTTGCCTGTACTGTCGGAAATGGAAATATGAAGATGAACCCCTTCCGGACCCAATGTGCCTACTAACGAAACAATCTCGAACTTGCCTTCGAATCGCGTTGCTGAAGACTGGTCGGCGAGACGGATGGCAGCCTGGCTCAAACTTCCGACAGTGGTGAGAATGAAGCCGGCGCGGATGTGTCGCGCTTTGACCAGCCCTTCGATTTCTCGACGCAGGTCCTGTCCCGGCTTGAGACGTAGCGCAATCACTCGGAGATACCTCGCCTCGAATGATACCGTTCGCTTCGCGAGATTGTCGGTTTGAGCGCGGACAGTGGATGCGAAGACGGCGACGAGGCTCAGGCCGATCAGCATCGATCGAGTGGCAAGGGCAAATGAGTGCTTTATCATTCGATAGTTCTTCCTATTTATGTGCGACGAGCAGGGAGCGACGGTATCGTTCTGGCTGACTGATTGTTCGTCGCTGGATTCTTTAATCTTACAATCGCTTTGTTCTACGCTTGATTCGAGAGTGAGGCAAGTCGGGCGGGTTACGCGATTGGCGAAGCGAACTTCGGAACCGCGTCGGGGCAGTCACCCAATCGTTCGAGAAGACTCCAACACTCTAAGTGAGAGCCTTCCGTGAAGGTCGAGCTACGCCGGTCAGATGTTGTAGGAGCGGGGCTGTTTTTGGAGAGTTGTGTTCGCAGGGCCGGACGACATGCTCGCGCCGGCTTGCATGGTCGGCGGCGCGGTGCGCGGCGGCGCTCTTCCTGCTTCTGCGCTGTAGTCCATGGCGCTCACTTCGAGCGGATGCAGCTACAGGTCAATCGTTATGTCCTCGTACAAGTCGCCTTTTTTGGCTGCGGCCTCGGTGCTCGAGTAGTCGCTGTATTTTTTGAGCGCGTTGACGAGCGTGCGGCGCGGAACTTCTGTGTTCCTGTCGTCGCTGCCGTGCTTTCCCTTCATCGTCGAAACGATCGAACGGAGCCGTTTCGGGTCGCCGATTTCATCCTTCTTGTTGTCGAAACACTTCCAAAGCGACTTTGGCGTTGCATTTCGGCTGCCGTGGTGGCCTACCTTATAGAGGGTCACGGCCTTGAGAAGCTCCATGTCGTCCGGATCGTTCAGCGCGAACTCCCAATTCTCTATCTGGGCGTCGCCCGGAAAGAGAAGCTTCTTGCCGCCGATTTCAAAAAGAAGTATTACGCTGGTGTTGTTCATCGCGTTGTCCAGAATGCGAACCAGCTGGAGCATCTGGTCCCCGCGGGCGGCGCGAATCTGACGAATGAACCACCTGTTGTGAGCCGGGACCAATTGCTGGAAAACCTCCGCGTTGGGGAAAAGCCTGCTCTCCTCGTCGACGATTTCTTTGACCTTTTCGCCCGTCTCCGCCTGCAACCCCCAGAACTCTTTTGTGGCCGCCTGAAGCATCCAGAATTCGTCTTTGTCGGCAGACTTTTGCTTTTTGATCGCCGCGTGCTGCTCTATGGTCGGGGGGCCAAGCACAATAGTGTTGACGCCAGGCAGTAGAGTACTCAGGTTCAGTTTATATCCGTGATTGACGTAGTGATGCTTCTTCCCCATCGTCTTTAGATTGTCGACGGCGGAAGCGTTCGGTAATCCGTTATCGACGCCAAGGAAGCTGACCTGATTGGAGACGTCCTGGTCAACGGTCTGCTTGAACTTTTTGGGATCTGCCATCTTTGTGATCTCAGCAAGCGCAACTTCCGAGACAGCGTGCATATCATCCAGCGAGGAGATATAAGCGGCCGAGGCCTGCATCTGCTTAGGCGCCATTCCCATCCCGCGTAAGCTTGTAGCGTTCTTCCTCGCCGCTGGATCCTCAGTCCATGGCTGTATGACGACCTCCGGTTTGAGGCCCTTTATGACCAGTCCGGTTCCATCGCCGTCGGTCGAAAACCCGCTGATGTGGTCCTTGTGCCTGTGCGTCGCGACCACAACGTGGAGTTTGCCCTCCTCGCCGCCGCATTTCTCCTTTATGTCTTCGGCAACTCTCATCATCTGGTCGGCAGGCGTACCTTCCGGCATTCCCGTACTGCCGAAGTCGATGAGCACATGCCGCTCTTTGTCAGAAGCCTTCTTCGCCTTTGGATAATAGAATGTCAGCAGGAAGCAGTCTCCGAATCCTACCTGATATGCGCGGATGTTCAACTTGCTGGGCTTGATGGTTGTCGGCATCGCTTAAAACTCCTCGGTCATGTCCGTCGAACGGTTCGTGGCTCGTTGCAGATGCAATCGTGCAAACGCATTGTCGGAGAATGCTTTTCGATTGAAGAAACCATATTCCCAAAGATACTTAAGCCTTGGTGTCTGTCGCGCGGCATGATTGATCCGATTGTTGATGTGGAATTTCAATTTGCCGTATTCATCGAAGACCAGGGCCGCGCCTCCGTAAAGCGTGACCTCCTGACTGGCTGACATGCCGTCAGGAATATTGATATTGAAGGCTTCCAGCTCTTCCGCTCGGAGGGTGAGCATCTGAATATACTCGGCGACTGTTTCTCTTAAGGCGAACCCGTCCGGACCGATGCGCAGGCACGGCCGCACTGAAATCACCTTCGTATACGCCTCGGGATACAGCCGCAGCGGTTCGCGGTTCTCCCAAACGAATCTGAACACTTCGTCGGGATCGCGCATCATCGACTCGAAATGGGAACGGTCATAGGTGATCCGGTCGTCGTCTACCATTGTCCAGGCACCATCCGAGTCTGTTTTGCCCGGCGGTGCGAGTCCATAGTTAAGAAAACATTTGAGCAGTATGTCTCGGTAACCGTACTTGCTGTCGTCGGGAACCAGCTCTCTGTCGCCCGTGATTAGGGCGCTGAGGAAGTCGCAAAACTGCAAGTCGGTTGGCGGAGCGTAATCGAGCGCGCGAATCGACATCGTCAAAAGGTGCTCGGCGGCATTCGCTCCTTCTTCCGTTACTAATTCGCGGTCGAGCTTGCTTCCTTTTGCTCGGCCAGCCTTTAACTTCTCGATACGCTTTAACCAGACCTGTAGAAACGCATTCATCATGGCGGCGACCAGGATTTCTCCACGTCTGTGGGGTTCCATAAATTCTTCCGTGGTCGCGTATCTTCCCAGGTCGTCCGGCGGCAGCGGTTTTAATTCTACTGACCTGCGCAGAGCGTCCGCGCGCTTGCCACGCACGCCGGACATCTCTTTCCCCATCTCTTCGGCAAGGCCCAGCAGCACCGATTTCTTCAGCTTCTCGTACGTGATGGCCGAAGGATCTATTAGATTTGGGTTCCGTGCGTCTTTCCCTCCGAGCAGCATCCCTACGATCTTCTGAAGCGAAAAGACAGAGAGCAGCGCCACTACGTCCGAAAAGCCCTCATGGAAACCCGCCTGTTCAGGAGAAGAGGGATCGGTATAGCGTTCACGAAGTCCGTCCACCAGCGCATGAGTCGTTTCATGAGCGACTACGTCATGAGCAAGACAGCTAAAGGTAAACTTCCTGGTCTTCCCACTACGCCCCATGAAATAACCGAACATGAGCGCCTGATCTTTTTCCGAGTAGAAGGCGTTGGCGTCGGCAAACGCGTGCGGCGCGACATGAATCTGGTGGCCGGGAAAGCCCCAGGCGACCCGTCGCCCAAGCGCAAATTCGAAACGAGCGAGCGTTCGCATGACAATCGCGTAAACATTCTGCGCATGAAAGCGCGGATCGGCGACCAGCTTTTCGCCTTCCCCTCTGTCGGCAGTTTGTTTGAAGGGATCCGGATATATGCCGTCTTTCAGCGGCTCGTACTCGAGCGGGATATAGTGCTTGTTGGTCGACGTATCATAATCAATGACGTGCACGCGGTAGCCTCGCGGGCCTGGGGTAATGTCCTCGGCAGGAATTTCGACTTCAGTCGTTAGTATCTTTCCATCGACTTTGATACTCGGGTCCTGAGCAATGATGGTGAGTCTTCTTGTTCGAGGCCTTGGGGGTGCGAATGCCATATCGTCTTCCTCTAGAGGTTAGAGATCTGATTAGAGAGCTGCCAGGAGCGTGAGCGAAGATTCTAAAGGCCATAAAGTAGCGCGTGCGCAAAGGCCTGACATCAACCGAGTGAGCAGAGGGATTCGGTCGAGCGGCAATGAGGCTAATCACTCACGCCCTTTTAGTCAAGACCTTATCGTGACACAGCAGCTAAGTTCGCGGGCTTATCGGAGCATTTATGCGTCTTCAGCAGCGTGCCGTCAATCTTCGTGCAGCAAAGGCCATGCCGAGAGAAGGCCATCGATGGACTAGCCTATGACGGCTAAAAGCGGACTTGGCAGATCTCGGATGAGGCTAAGTGTGAACGAACGGAAACAACTTGTTCACAATCGTAGACGCCCGAGCGGCCGAGAGCAGACTGGTCCCCTCATTGAAAATGCTTCCCGCCCATCTGCCAACACGCTAAGATCACCGTAGGAGAGAAGTCTATGATCGTGAGCACTGAGTACGTCGACATTCCGGTCAATGGAAGCTTTATGCGAAGTTTCGTGGCGACGCCTAAGGAACGCGGGAACTATCCCGGTGTCTTGTGCTATTCGGACATCTTTCAACTAACCGGACCGATGCTGCGGTCCTGCATTCGTCTCGCTGGATATGGTTTCGTCGTAGTGGCGCCCGAGATCTATCACCGCATCGAGCCGCCGGGGCTGGTGATTCCTTTCGACGATGCGGGCCGCACGCGAGGTTTGGAAGATGCAGCAAAGACATCTGTCGCGGACTTCGACGCCGACTGCCGCGCGGCCATTACCTTTCTCACGCATCACCCATACGCGTCCTTAAACGCGGTCGCTGCTGCTGGTTTCTGCATCGGCGGCCACCTCGCATTTCGCGCGGCGTTCCAACCTGAGGTGAAAGCTACGGTAGCTTTTTATGGCACGGGGATACATAACGGAAAACTCGGAAGTGATGCCGACGCCGGCTCGCTGGAGCGGAGCGGCGAAATTCGCGGAAGGCTTTTGCTGGTGTGGGGCTCGTTGGATCCTCACGTTCCGGTGGATGCTCGCAGACGCATCGCGGAGAAGCTTCCCGAGACCGGCGTCGAGTTTTCTGAACGCCTCTATGCTGCCGAGCACGCATTCATGCGAGACGAAGGTCCACGATTCGACCCGCAGGCCACCGACCTTGCATTCGGAGACATGATCAATTTCTTTGAGGCTGCTTTTTGAATGAGGGCGGAGAGTGTGACAGCAAACGAGTCGAGTTGATGCAAAACATCTAGCCAACCATGCTGAGGTACTGCGCAAAACGTACGCGGTCTTCCGCCTCGATATGCACGATGTTCACGCCAACGAAGTAGCCTTTCGCCCGGTCACCTCTCTCAATCCAGTCGCGCCGGACGACCCTGCAATCCATTTCTGCGACGCCTTGCGGAAGGCTCAATTTGATTCTCAGCATGCAGTCAACATTGCATCGCTCGAAGTCGCTCTCGCGGGGCGACGATACGATCAGTGAGAGGCCTGACTCGCTGACGTCTCGCGTATAGCCCATGAGCTTATGCGGGGGACGCCGTACCTCGTCCGCAACCAGCGACGCTATGAATAGCACGTGCGCCTCGCGTCGATCAGCATGTCGGATCGCCGCGCGGCGTTCGATCATTTTTTCCTTATCTTCGTCCATGCCAGAAAGTACCGGTCGAGCGGACTCGGGCGAAGTTCTACGACTCCGCCTTATAGTCCTTTGGCGTCGGTCTTTCAAGTGCTGCTCGACGAGCTGCCATGACGGCGTCTATTTACGATTTCCTGGTTACGCTTTACCATTCGGCGCGTGAACCTTGTTAGCTCCGTATTTCGGGCGGCTGAGAAGATGAATCGCTGGTCCGAACCCGCGATCATGTGCGACGAGACAACAGTCTCATACGAGCAGCTGCTTTCATCCGTCAAAAAGTTTGGCGCGATGGTCCGAGCTCTTGGCATCGAGCGCGGAGACCGCGTGGCAATCGTGGCGGCCGACTGTCCGCAATGGATCGTCTCTTTCCTGGGAACGGTTATCGTCGGCGCCGTGTCAGTTCCAGTGAGCACGATGCTGGCGCCGCTCGAGCTCAAGTACATCCTGCATCATAGCGGGGCGAAAGCGCTCGTCACCACCTCTGAACAACTGGAGAAGCTGCGCGCCATCAGGCACGACCTCACCCAACTTGAATCCATTTTGCTGATCGATGGCGAATCCGAGGACGCCCTCAGTTTTGAGCCAACGTTGACGAGCGCTCGCGAGGCGGAGGTCGAGATGGTTTCCGACGAAGCCCTTGCCTTTATTCTCTACACGTCCGGAAGCACCGGCCAACCCAAAGGGGCAATGCATGTTCATCGCAGTTTGCCCTATACAGTCGAAACCTGTTGCAAACAGATTCTGGACGTAGCGCCCACGGACAGATTGTTCTCGTCTTCAAGACTCTTCTTTGCTTACGGACTGGGAAACAGTCTCTCGTTCCCACTTGCCTCCGGCGCGACCAGCATTCTTTGCAAGGCCAGACCAACACCTTCTCTGATCGCGGATGTCTTCGAGCGACATCGTCCGACCGTCTTCTTCGGCGTACCTGCGGTCTTTCGAGCGCTGCTCGAATACGCGTCGCAAGGGAAAGCGATAAACACAGACTCGATTAAGTTCTGTATCTCAGCCGGTGAGAAGCTTCCCGAGACCATCTTTTATGAGTGGAACCAACTGACGGGTCTGGATATTCTGGACGGAATCGGCTCGACAGAAATGTTGCAAATGTTCATCTCCAATAGAAGGGGTCGGCTTAAGGCAGGGAGCAGCGGCCAGGTGATTTCGGGTTATGAAGCAAAGCTTCTCGACAAGGAAGAAAACCCTGTAGTCGGCGCCGGCGCGGGTCAGTTGCTAATAAAGGGCGGAAGCGCCTGCGTCGGGTATTGGAACGATCCTGCGAACACAGCATCCACGATTGAGAATGGATGGGTCCGCAGTGGGGATATGTACAGGCGTGACGATGATCAGTTCTATTGGTTCGAAGGGCGAAGCGACGATCTGTTCAAAGTGAAAGGGCTCTGGGTGTCGCCGATCGAAGTCGAAGAGGCGCTCCTCTCGTGTCTCGACGTGGTGCAAGCTGCGGTCGTTCCCGGCCTGAATCGCGATGGCATGAACGTGGTGATCGCATACGTTGTGCTGCGGTCGGGGTCGGTCCCTGGGGACGATGCAGCCGCGGGTTTGAAGGCTGCGGTGAGTAAAACCCTGCCTTCATATAAATGTCCGGCGGAGGTCCGCGTAGTAAGCAGCTTGCCGCGGACGGCTACTGGCAAGCTCCAGCGATTCAAACTGAGGGAGCACGGAAGTGGTTCGATTTGAGATCACGTCGCACTGGCGCCTGCGAGACGTATCGCCCTGGTCCATTGCAATGCTGCACAAGATCTGCCTTGTAATAAATACCCGTTGCCTATAGACTCCCGCCATTGACTGTTCTACAAGCAACGAAGCCTGACGCGTTGCTTTCGGTTCTCAACTCCCAACACTCTCATAGGAGAACTGATCATGGAAACACACGAGGCTCTGCGCGAAGTCGCGGCCCTTCGACACAATCTTCACATCAACAATCGCCTGCGCCTTGAATTTATGGCGAGCATCTCAAAACTGCTCCGCGATTACGGGATTTCTGCGGAAGACGAGTTGTTGAGCTCACTGATTCTGGCGGTGCCCGACGAATTGTCCGCCAGAGACGGTGCTCCGATGCCTCCAGTGTCACCAGACCAGGAGCCAATGCCGCCGGTAGCACCGATGCCACCCGAATCCCCGATGCCACCCGAATCGCCGATGCCACCGGTTTCGCCTGATCAGCCCGACGCTCCGATGCCGCCAGTAGCGCCGGAGTGACGGACCGCTTCACCAAGGCACAGATTCGACGCTCGAATATCTGCGAATACTGAGCATGAGTGCTTACACGGAAGAGATTCCCGGCATCTTAGCGGTCGAGATCTTTGATGCCGTTCAATGTCGTACGATCGCCGAGTATGTGAGACTTAGCCAGTCGTGGGCCGAGGCGAAGGTTAGCGCGCCATCCGCGGCAGGCTTCAATGCGGCAACCAGGCTCGAAGCGCGCCGGGCGAGCGTACTCGCTCCGACTCGGGAGTCCGACGCCCGGCGCGTATTCGACGAGAAAATGGAATCGATAATCAAGCCTGTCGTTAAGGATGCATGGGGCGTCGGTCTGCGGGAACACAAAGATACCCACTTCGTTCGTTATGCGACCGGGAACTATTACCGGCCGCATTCAGACACGGGCACCAATAGGGCGGATCGATACTTCACTGTGATCTGCTATCTAAACGCGGACTTCGAAGGCGGCAACACCAGCTTTCCCCAGCTTAAATATTCGATCACCCCGCGGCCCGGTAAAGCCGTCGTTTTTCCGGCGACTTATCTTCACTGCGCTGAGCCCGTCACTAAAGGCGAAAAGTATGTTTTGGTCTCATGGCTGACGGGCGCACCTCCGATTCGCTGGCTCTGATTCTCACGACTGAGTTGAGGCACCCTCGCTGCCAGATGGACGACAAGACGCTGATCGTAGTTTCCGCCGAGAACAATCCTTACATGGCTTGGCAATGTAAGCTGTTTCACTTTTCATGCACCACCCGCGCAGATCGAACGCCGCTTATCATTGCGCACGACACTGAGACGGAGTTGCACCCCGACTTCGAGGAGATCCTCAAGGTCGGCGGCCAGGTGCGTATCGCCCC
This sequence comes from Acidobacteriota bacterium, assembly GCA_032160165.1. Lineage (GTDB taxonomy): Bacteria > Acidobacteriota > Blastocatellia > Pyrinomonadales > Pyrinomonadaceae > QHXM01. The sequence continues at coordinate 9,334 of JAVHWA010000096.1, read as the reverse complement.
GAACTACAAACAAACTGCCCGGGGCGACATCTATCCGCCTCGCAACACGCCGGCGACACTGCTGCATGCCGTGGACCTCTGCCAGGAGCAAATTCAGTCGATCGTGCTTTGTGATCCTGACATGATATTCGTGCGCGCCCCGCAGTTCCCTTCGACCCTTTCTGGCGATTATTGTTCATATATGAACTACGATCTGGAGTGCGTCGACGAAGCGCGAGCGGTCTTACGAATTTCTCCCGGCTCAATCGCGGAGGCGGGTGAATCGTTGCGATGCGGCGTGCCTTATTCCGTCCCGACTAAGGTTGCTCGTAGGCTTGGCAACGCCTGGATAGAAGCGATAGACGCATTCCCTCCGCGAAAGTGGGAAGACGTGATGTATGCTTTCGGCCTGGCTGCGATCCGCCTCGGCCTGGAAGTGACGTTGACACGTGTCGCCGAGCATAACTACTGGCCTCAAGCCATGGCGAAAGCCGATGTCATACATTATTGTTACGGCGACGAAGCCTGGAATAAGCGGCAATACTTCAGAGAAGATCAGGCACGCGGTGTTTGGGAGTCGCCTGGGGAAGCTCAGCCGGGGACGATTCTAAGCGAGATTTTCTCGCAGATCCGCGAAGCGCGAGAGTTTTATTCCAGTTTCTGAACATTCGCCCACGAGACTGAAACGGGTTCTTCACAACTCAGATGAAAGCAGTCAACCGCAGTCAGGTTCTTCATTATGCCTCTTGAAGCTGGCGATGTTCTCGGGCGGTACAAGATCATCTCTCCACTGGGACGCGGTGGTATGGGAGAGGTCTACCTGGCCGAAGACACCAGACTTCAACGCACAGTGGCGCTCAAGGTCCTGCCCGAAGCTCTCTCGCAGAACGAGCAGAGGCTGGATCGCTTTGACCGCGAAGCTCGCGCCGCCTCGATTCTGAATCATCCGAATGTCGCGCACATTTATGAGATAGAGATCTCGGCCGAACGCAGTTTCATCGCGATGGAGTACATCAATGGCGAGACGCTGCGCAAGCGCCTGGCGACCACCCGAATGAAGCTGCATGACGCGATCGACATCGCGGTCCAGGCAACACGGGCGATTGTGGCAGCTCACGCAGCCGGAATAATTCATCGCGACATCAAGACTGAGAACATAATGATCAGCCGCGATGGCTACGTGAAGGTGCTGGATTTCGGCCTGGCAAAGCTTGTCGAATCTTCACCTGACAACCCCGACCCGGCCGCTCCCACTGTCACCAGCGCTCACACGGATCCCGGCGTGGTGATGGGCACGTTCAGTTATATGTCGCCTGAACAGGCCAGGGGCTTGTCTGCTGACGCTCGCACGGATCTTTGGAGTCTTGGGGTCGTGCTTTATGAGATGGTCGGCGGAGTTGCGCCATTCGTGGGCGCCACGCCGAGCGATGTGCTCTCATCGATACTCAACGACGAGCCGCCGCCGTTGGCGCGGTTCGCGCGAGACGTGCCCGAGGCCCTTGAGTGGATCGTGATGAAGGCCCTGACAAAACAGCTTGAAGGGCGGTATCAAACTGCGGCTGAACTGCTGACCGATCTTCAAAGGTTGAAAAATCGTCTGGGGGCCGAAGCCGAAATTGAACGCTTCTCAATACCGGATTATCGAATCAGCAGAAACTCGTCGACCAACAGTCGTTCCGGATTCAGTCTCAGTCGAGCATCCGCGTGGAATGCGGGTGCGACGAACTCGGTTCACGCCCCTTCCAGCGCCGAGTACATCGTCAGCGGTATCAAGCGCCACAAGAAACCCGCGATCATCGCTTTGCTGTCAGTTGTCATCCTGAGTAGCGTGGGAGCTTACTTATATCTTCGACGCGGAAATCCTGCACCGCTTGCACCGCGAAGACAACCAACGATGAGCCGCGTCACCGCGGGAAAAGGACTTCAGCTGGGAGCAACATGGGCACCCGACGCCAATTTTATTGCTTATAGCTCAGATGCGAGCGGCAACTTCGAAATTTGGGTTCAGCCCTTAAAGGGAGGCAATCCCGTACAGGTCACGCATTCCGAGGCCCACGACTGGCAACCCGACTGGTCGCGAAACGGCGATGGCATTGTTTTCCGGTCCGAGCGCGATGGAGGCGGACTATATATCGTTCCATCCCTCGGAGGGCTGGAGCGCAAAGTTGCATCATTTGGCTATCGTCCACGCTGGTCGCCTGACGGCACCAGGATTCTATTTGTAGGTCCGGGCCAGCGCCTTTTCGACTATCCCAAAGTGTATGTGGTGGGACTCAGCGGTGACGCGCCGAGCGAAATCTCGACCTCCGTCGGCTCGGCGGAGGAAGGGGTTAGGGGGACTGCGGTTGGATGGCATCCGGACGGCAAGCGCGTTTCTTTCGTAAGCACCGACGGAACGTTTTGGACCTTGCCGCTTTCCGGTGGGAAGGCAGTTCAGTCAGAACTCGCGCCGGATGTAAAAGCGCGACTGGACGAGGCGAACGTTGAGTTCGGCGATTTCCAGTGGTCCCCATCAGGACGGGTTCTCTATTTCGAAGGGACGCTACGCGGGGTTCAGGACATCTGGAGGGTTATCGTAGAACCCGAGACGCTACGCTGGATCGATGGTCCGGATCGTCTGACAACGGGAACCGCGTTGGAAACCAACATAGCGCTCTCTGCGGACGGGCAAAGATTGGCATACACCGACGCCTCACAATCTGAGCGTATCTGGCTTTTGCCATTCGACTCGACGACTGGTCAACAGAAAGGACAGGGGCGTCCGGTTACCGAGGAAGGTCTTAGGGCATCGTTCGCAGATTTATCTCGCGACGGGAAGAAATTGGTCTTCGCATCAGAAACCGTGACAGCCGACAGGCGTACACTCTTGCAAAGACGTCTCAATGAAGTGCGCGACGAGGTGCTGATCTCTGATGACTATTTTCGCTACTTTCCCCGCTGGTCTCCTGATTCTACAAAGCTTGCTTACAGTCGCTTTCGGACGCTCGATACGAACCAAAGCGACGCCGGAGCGCCACGGGGGGCCAGCAAATCAGGCCCGATCGCTCTGTTCGACACTACCACGCTCACGGAAACGTTGCTCACCTCTCAAGGGCCTTTTCTTGATTACATGTATGACTGGTCGCCCGATGGTCAATCGGTGCTCGCCAGCAGTAATCGTCGAACACCCGAGAGATGGGAGATATGCTTGTTCCCGATCTCCGCGGCTCCGCATGCGGAAACTGACATGCGAGTCGTGGCTACAGATCCGGAGAACAGTCTTTGGACCCCGCGCTTTTCGCCCGACGGCCGTTGGATTTTATACATCAAGCAAAAGCCGCGTGGAGCAAGTGTTTCGGTTCTTTATGTCGTTGCGGCTACAGGCGGGACGCCGATTCGAATCACCGGAGAAGATATATGGTGCGATTGGCCCCGTTGGTCGATTGACGGAAAAACGATCCTCTTCGTTTCCAACCACAATTCAAGCTTCCTCAATGTCTGGGGAATCCATTTCGATCCAGAGATTGGAAGCGCCGTCGACAAACCATTTCAGGTCACGTCGTTTGAAAGCCCCGGGCGAATGATCTCACCCCGTCTCGATTGGCGGGAAATGTCGCTGAACAAAACCCAACTTGCTTTGCCCATCACCGAACTCTCTGGGAACATCTCTATGCTGGAGAACCTGGAACGGTAGCGTCATCCTCGGCAACTGCTACTTGTTGTTGTTGACCTTCAGATTAACGTTTCGAATCAACCTATGCAGATTGTTTGGATGGACGCCGAGCAGCTTCGCTGCCTCTGTGTAGTTGAAGTTCGTCTGCTGGAGCGCCTTGAGAATAATCCCCTTTTTGGACTCCTTCACCGATTCGTAGTACTTCAGCGAGTCCACGTTTAGCGACGGCATTCGCTCCACCATAAACTCCGGCAGGTCTTCCGGCTGAATCCGTTCAGTCGAGCCCAGCACAACCGCACGTTCGATAGCATTCTCTAACTCACGCACGTTACCCGGCCAGTCATAGCTGATCAAGCAGGCGAGCGCTTCAGTTGAAAGACCCGTTACTCGCCGTTTGCAGCTTTGGCTGTACTTGGCAGTGAAATGTCGGGCAAGCAGAGCAATATCCTCGCGCCGATCTTTCAGGGCCGGCATGGTCACATCGACAACATTGAGGCGGAAGTAGAGATCCTTTCGAAACGCTCCCACCTTTATAGCTTCATCCAGGTCCTTGTTTGTCGCTGTGATTACGCGAATATCGACTTTTAGAGTTTGGGTCCCGCCCACGCGTTCGAATTCCCGCTCCTGCAGGACGCGCAACAATTTCGTTTGAAGCTGCGGCGACATTTCCCCCACTTCGTCAAGAAACAGAGTTCCGCTATCCGCAACTTCGAGCTTCCCTTTTTTGCGCGCGATCGCTCCCGTGAATGCGCCCCGCTCGTGTCCGAATAGTTCGCTCTCCAGCAGAGAGTCGGTCAATGCGGCGCAATTAACGGCCACGAACGGGCGGTCGGCTCGTGGACTTCCGCGATGAATGGCACGTGCCGCCAGCTCTTTGCCGGTTCCGCTCTCGCCGCGGATCAGGATGGTTGAATTCGTGGGAGCGATCTTTGCGATAAAGCGATAGATCTCTTTCATCGGCGAGGACTCGCCGATCATGTTGTGTTCGCTTTGAAAGTCGTCCTGCAGCCGCTGATTCTCGCCCTCCAGCCACTCGACGTGCCTCGCATTCTCGAGTGCGCCGGACGCGATGCCTGCGATGGCGGTGACCGACTGTAGATGTCCTTCCTTGAAGTTTTCACCTGGTCGAGTCGAGTCGAGGTACAGTATACCGATCACCCGTTCGTGGAGGATGAGGGGAACACAAAGCAAAGAGTGAGCTTTGGAAGCGATCAAACTCTCTGACTTATTGAAGGTGTCGCTCTCGATGATATCGTTACTCAGTAATGCCACACCTTCGTTAATTACCTGCTGAGCAACCGTGCGGCTGACCGTGAGCGTTTGATGTTGCTCGTAATATTTATCCAGCGCAAATACAGAGCTTGGATTGTCCAGATTCCCATCCAACAGGAGAATGGCGCCTCGCTCAGCAGGAACTATCTCAAAGAGAGATTCCAGCAGCCGTCTCTGCAACTCCTTTAGCGATCTTATGGAGTTGATAGTCGCGCCGATCTTGATGAATACCGCCAGGTCGCGAGCCATGGAATAGAGGGCGTCTTCCAGCCGGTATCGGACAGTCGAGATCGCCATCAGCGTTCCGTCGTCCATCTGAACATCGTCCGACGGCGGCGAGCCTTCTTCTTCTCGTAAGAGAAAGAGAAAAAGGGAGTCCCCGATTCGAATGCGATCGCCGTGCTTCAGGACCTGTTCCTTTGCGGGCGTCTCGTTTACGAAAGTGCCGTTGTGACTGTCCAGGTCTGCGATCATGAACTGGCCGTTCTCACGCTTGAGGAGACAGTGCATGCGCGATACCGAACCATCGTTAATCGTCAATCGATTGGACAAGTCTCGTCCGATTGAAACTTCGTCCTCTGTCAGTTCGAACACCGTGCCATTCGATGGTCCGGCAATGAAGGTCAAATTGGGCTTCATCTTCAGTAGCTGCGTCCAGGGCGCGCACTCAACTCATTAATTTGTCGCACAGAACGGTCGTTTAGAGGAAATCGAGCTCGGAGGCCGAAACTGCCCCGTTTCATGATCAGCAACTATCACTTCTGATAGTGATCCTATCAAGACTGATAGGGATTCTTTCGAGCCGGCACTTCAGTCCACCCCCCGATCCCAGTCAGCTTATCATTTATCTCATACACAGTTAAGGCGTTGTTCCTCTGAAGCCCGATTAAAGCGACATCCGGACTGCCTTAGGCACAATAATAGCAAGCAATCATGCAGGAGACGCTTCTTGATTCTCCGACAGTTATTTGGCAACCGGAACCATCTCGCGATTCAGCCGCAGTGGCGGCCAGTAGTTTTAGTTCTTCGGTCCGATTCTCCAACCCACGGACCGGGATTGGCAGGCTCAGATCCTCAAAAGCCCCTTGAGCCTGCCTTACTATCTTTGGCTCGATTGAATCGCGGACAGTTCCGTTGCCCGCTACGGAATTAATCGATTTCCCTCACCCCTAATGGCAGGCGCACGCTGCTCACCGGTGCGCCTGCCTACGCCTTTACAGATGACCCATTTTTATCACTGAATCGGACATACGTTAGAAAAGCAATTCCCTCCTGGTTCCACGTCCCTACAGCGATTAGATTGAAGTGATGCCTGTGATGCGCTATAAACTTGCGCGTAAGCAGACGGTTTCCGGATGTTGGACGCATCCATACCACGCGAGCCATTACTGTCAACCACAACCCGGTCTTCGTCGGCTCGCGCCACCACCTGCCAATCTAATATTAACGCGGCCATCGATGATCGGTTCAACTCTTCGCAATTATCGCATAGTGGAAAAGCTCGGCGTCGGCGGGCAGGGAGAAGTCTACAAAGCCATCGATACCAAGCTTGGGCGGACGGTCGTCGTCAAGGTCTTGCCACCAGAGCTGACGATCAAAGAGGTCAATCTCAAGCGATTCGAGCGAGAAGCGCGGCTCGCTTCTTCGTTGGATCATCCGAACATCTGCACTATCTTCGACATGGATGAGGTCAATGGCGTTCACTTCATCGCCATGCAATATGTCGAAGGGCGGAATGTTCGTCAGTTAGTGGCGGGGCGACCTCTCGAACTAAAGAGCGCTCTCCTGATCGCGATTCAGGTAACTGACGCGCTGGCAGCGGCGCACGCGCGAGGCGTGATTCATCGTGATATCAAGTCTGGAAATGTGATGGTTACGGATTCGGGCCAGGTCAAGGTCCTCGACTTTGGGCTCGCGAAGCTCCTGGATGAAGACATGACCGAGGCTAAAGGTATTGATAGGATCCAACTAACTGAGGTCGGTGTGCCGTACGGTACTCCGACTCATGCAGCGCCAGAACAGGCCCGAGGCGATCAAACGGACTCGCGCACGGACATCTTCTCAACCGGGGTGCTGCTTTACGAGCTGCTTACGGGAACGTGGCCTTTCCGCGGCAAGACCACCATTGATGTCAGACATGCCGTGCTTCACGATGCACCCAAGCCTCTGACTGAAGCGCGCCCCGATGCTGTCCCCAGCCGCTTGCAACAGATTCTGGATCGATCTCTCGCTAAAGAACCGAGGGACCGCTATCAAAAGATCTCGGATTTTCGAGACGAGCTTCGCAGTGTCCTGCGGGAGTTGAGCGACGGCGACCCGCAGCTAACACAGCCCATGGCTCCGCGTCATCTCTCAGGATCTGGACCAATGTCGCGAGCGATGAGATGGTTGCGCGGTGTTACCAATAGCGATCAACCTTCGCCGACCAGCGGTTCGATGCCGGCCAGGTCTCAAACTTCGGCGGACATTCACCAGACGCCTATGACCAGCATGGGCGAACGCGAGAAGAAGAGCATCGCTATCCTTCCCTTTAGAAATTTGAGTAACGATCCGGCGAATGGGTTTTATGAATTTTCACTGGCGGACGCGGTGATCACAGAACTGGCGCGTCTACGTTCGTTAGTGGTGCGACCAAGCTCGGTCATCTCGAAATACCAGGGTCAACAAATCGACCCTCGCGATGCCGGACGCGAGTTGAATGTGACGGCGGTGCTCGCCGCGGGCTTCATTTGCTCAGGCGACCGCTTCCGCGTAACCGCGCAATTGCTCAACGTGGCTACGGGCGACCTGTTGTGGAGTGACCGCATCGACGCTGCGGCCGACGACATCCTGGCGGTGCAGGACACCATAGCTCAGCGTATCGTGGACGGTTTGCGACTGGAACTGACTGAGGTTGAGCAGGCGAATATCGCCCGTCCCGCGACACAAAGCGGCGCAGCTTATGAAGAATACCTGCGCGGGCGCGACTTCTTTGGCCGCTTCATTTTCCGCACAGTCGCCCCCGAGGATTGCGATGCCGCTATCGCTCATTTCGAACGCGCGGTACAACTCGACTCGGCCTTCGCGCTCGCATACGACGGTCTCGGCGCCTGCTACGTCAATCGGGTGCTCAAGGGACTAGGTAGCGTCAGTGACTTCGAGCGAGCAGAAGCGGCCTTTAAGCAGGCGCTGGCGCTTGATCCTAATATCGTCGAAGCGCGAATGTTGATGTTCTTCGTATATCTATGGCGCGGCGAGAAAGAAAAGGCCCGTGCCGAAGTGCGGCTGGTGAGGCGCGAAGCGCCCAACGAGGCTGTGGTTTATTTCGTCAAAGCCACCCTTCATCGGCTCGATGGAGAATACGAAAGAGCGCTTCGCAGCTATGACCGGCTGGTCCGGCTGGATCCAGCGGCGCATGTTGTGGCCAGCTGCAACCGCGCATTGATCTCGATTTTTCGAGGTCGCTTTGACGATGCCTTGCGCGAATTGGATCAGGCGGCCAAGTCAGAACCTGATAATCCACTCATTAAGACCTTTCGCGCCCTGACGCTTTTCTATCAGGGGCAGGTGACGAAGGCCACCGATCTGATGCAGGAAGTCCTCAAACTACATCCGAACATGCACGGCGTCCGTCCATTTCTCGCCATGTTTCTCAGCGCACAAGGACAACACGAAGCCGCGCGCGCCGAGTTGACTGAACAGGTGAGGAACAACGCCGAGGCCGATCCGGATATTGCTTATGCTCTGGCGTCCGTGTTTGCGCTGGAGGATAGTCGCGACGAGGCCTTTAGTTGGCTGGCCCGCTCGATCGCACTGGGCAACGAGAACATCTCTTGCTTCGAACACGATCCTAACTGGGCTGGGTTGCGTGAGGACGCGCGCTTCCAGGAGCTCATCGGTAAGCTGAAGGCGCAGCGTGAATCGGAAGATTAGCCCTCTCCTCGGGTCGCCTTCAAATCTCTGAGAAACTCATCTATAGCATCCTCGACCCAGATCGGACTCTTGCGTGTCTTCCAAACGATGCGCGGAGGCCGGGAATTTGATCTCTCATTAAGAATGATGTACAGCTCGCCGTAGGGGTATGACTGGCCGAGAGGTCTGCGATACTCCAGCAGATTGAAAAAGATAATGAACTCAGCTTCGGCAATGTTGCGCGCGCCGCTGATGCTGCGGTACTTCGTCATGTATTGGTTCAGCCTGCGGGCAATTGAATTGTAGGTTCGAGGGAATCTCCCGGACTTATCAGCGTCGCTGCTATAGACCTCCTTCAGGATCAATTCCCCTTGTCCGCGACTGTCAACAATCGGACTCCGTCGAACGAGCAAGAGCACCCGTCGCATAGTTCTAAGCTCCGCCAGCGAACCTGTTACGAGGACCTCGCCGTTCTCGACGGACCTCGTCTGTGGATACGCGGCGGTCGGCCAAAGCAGCAGCACACCTGCCACTATCAGC
>JAVHWA010000002.1:0-35793 GCA_032160165.1 Acidobacteriota bacterium | reverse complement strand
GCGCCCGTGCCGGAGTTGGTGGCCGTGATTGTGTAACTGCCGTTAGAGCCGCGCGTAAAGTTCCCCGTGTGACTCTTGGCGACGGTCATATCGGCTATCTGATTGATTGTGGTCGCATCGCTGGCGGAGTTATTACCCGCGTTCGTCTCGCCCCCGCCTGATACGCTCACGCTATTGGTGATGCTGGCAGGCGCCGTCGCGGAAACATCAACAGTCAACGTAATCGCCGGAAAGCTGCTCGCGGCAGCCACCACAGTCGAGCTGGTGCAAGTGACAGTTTGACCTGCCGCGCTGCAACTCCAGCCCGTGCCAACGGCGGAGACATAAGTCAAAGAAGCGGGCAGTGTGTCAGTGACCGTCACCGTCCCGACCGTCGAGCTGCCTCCCGAGTTGGTAGCCGTGATCGTGTAGGTAGCGCCGCTCTGCCCCTGCGTGAAGTTGCCCGAATGGCTCTTTCCGATGGTCAAGTCGGGGCGTGTTACGACTATCGTGTTCACCGTTGCCGGGGAGTTATCACTCGTGCTTAGTGTTGTATCGACCTGCGTGCTGCCGATGTGGCCGACCGCACTATTGGGATAAGTCCCTGCTGTGTTCGGGAATGTCGCCTGAAAGGTCAGATCTCTTGTCTGACCGGCGGGAACGACGAAGCTCCCCACCCAGGTAAGCGTCGAGCCTGAGATTGCCGGGTTCGCGATCGCAGCTCCATTGTAAGTCGAAGAACCGGTAACGTACGTAGGGCTGCCGGGACTGGTGGGCAAAGTATCTACCAGATCATCGACTGTAGTGTCGTACGGACCGCCTGAATTATTCAGACGCAAGGTATATGTGACCGTTCCGCCCACGTATACCTGGGACGGGTTAACGAGTTTGCTGAGAGTCAATCCATTCACCGGCGTCGAGATTGTCGCTGGGTCGCCCTGGGTGTGTTTGATATTGGTTCCACTGGCGATGTAGACCATTGGCGTGACTCTCTGCGGCGCAATGCTGACCCCGGTCGCGCGGAAACTATAAGTCACCACATAATTGGTGTCGGAGGATGAAGCGAGACCGCTGATGAAAAGCCGGTCGTTGTAGGTCCCGCTATTGCCGCCTGTGAGCACGATGCTCGTCGTCAGCAGTTGATAATTGTCCGCAATCCAATCCAACTCAGAAGCGGGCGTGAACGAAAGCAGGTTTTGGCTCCCAATCGTCCCAGAGTGCCCTGTCACTTGAACCGTAACGATCCCGCCGAGGCCCGGAGGGTTCGGGCCCGAAACGGTCGTGGTGATCTTATTCGCGTTCGCCTGAATGGTTTCTTCGACGTCCGTCATGATAAAGGTCGCGCTATCGATCTGGCTGGTTGGTGGCCGCGATGTATAGACCCGAACGGTGTGCGATTGATCGACGGTCGTCCCTCCACTTGCCTGCAGGTAGAAATAGGCGGTCTTCATTTGTCCGGGCGCCATCGCACCGAGATGGACGACTCCGTCCTCTCCGGAAGCAAGCGAGACCACTCCGCCGGTGAAGGTATCGACTCCCACCCAAACATCCGGATAATTCGTACCGCTGTTATTGAGGATCTGATAGGAAACATACATTCCTCGCAGATTCGCGCCGGAGTCTATGTAGAACTTAGGCAGTGAGGTGCGCGTAATGGTAAAGGCCTGCGCCGCTACATTGCTTAAGCACAGAAGAACAAAAAGGAGCAGAGAAAGCTTGAGCACGTGCTTCAGCCTCAATGCTTCTCCTCCTCCTTCTTATTGTTTTGATCTGACCCACCCTGGTCTTGCAGGCCGGCGCGGGACGTGCCGAAGAGATCAAAAAGATTGGAGAGCTTTGAGGAAATCGTGAAGTAGAAGCCGCGACGAGCGGGGATCAAAGCAACTCCGCCCGGTTCACCCGAAAGAGTGAAGTTATAACCAACACCCAGTCGTAGATCTGGCATCGCCCAAAGTCCAAGCTCAGTGCCATAAACCGATCGCTGCGTTCCGGAAGACGGCTGAATGAGGAAGCGAGCCTCACCCGCCCAGTCAAGGCGCGGTGTCAGACGATACTGAAAGCGCCCTTGAGTAAGATAAGTGAGCGACGATGCAAACGGCAGGTTTGGCTGGCCGTTGGCATTAAAGCGAAGCGCGAAACGACCGTACAGCTCAAGCGAACGCGTCGCTTGAAAATAACCATCGGTCGCCAATGAATCTACCTGATCAGTTGTCTCGCCGCCGTCAACACCTTCCTGTGTCAGCGAGCGATGCGTGTAGCTGAAGAGCAGGCCGGCGCGGTCCGATTTCAGAGGCCTGAACGCGAGAGCGGCGGTTCCTTCCAGCGACGACGTGCTCCGATCTTCGAAGTTTCCGCGCGACATCTGAAAGCGCGCCATCGTGGTGATGTTCTCGCCTAGCCGTCCCGCTGCGCCCAATGCGATTAACTGACCGGAGCCGGAGCGGTCTCGAAACTCGTACCGCGCATTCGCGCGAAAGTCTGATGTGGGCTGCCAGCCAAAGCCAACAGTTGCGCTGTTGAAGCTCTCTCCATTGCCGGCCAGGTGAAATCCGCGTTCAAACCCCAGCTCAAGCGAAAGCTCCTTTGAGACCGGCAACCGATTCTGCAAGCCTATGACGGCAAAGCTGTCGGTCCCGCTGATGCCGTTTTCGAGTTGGTAGCGTCCGGTGACAGACGTGTATTTTCCGAAACGAGATTCGACTCCCAGGGCGGTTTCGCGACGCGCGTTGCTAAATGCGAATCCTGTCTGCGACAAATCTCCGATGGGCCGGATCGCGGCCGAAGAGAGGCGCTGTGTGAGAAAGAACTTGGTCCAATTGTTGTATTGATAAGTTGCCGCCAGCGTCGTCTGATTCGGATATGTCGGGTCCGCCTCGCCAAGGTTTTGCTCGCGCTTAACCGAGACCTCGAGCTTATCGGTTATTTTCATCTCGGCGCCCGCGGTCACGAGGTTCGAGTCGATAGTTTGACCGGTCTGCGCGTCTTGGAAATTGCGCCGGTCATAGCCCAGGTGGAAACGCAGGCGCTCGTTGAGCATCTGGTCCCAACCGGCAGAGAATGTATTGCGAGTATTGTTGACGGTGGCCGTGCTGTTGCGCTCGTTTACAAAGCCCAGATGCAGGACTGAAGACGGGAGGGGTTTCATCTCGAGCGTGATTTCAGTTCGACGCGAGCCTGGGGTGACTGTCGCGCCGTACGGATTGAAGAAGCCTGCTGAAGCATTGGCGTAACGCGCGTGAAGAACTGACTCGAATAAGCTAATCGGCTGAGTTAGCTCGACACTGTAAGCCTGGCCATCATGGCCGTCCGCGTTTAGCGAGAATGCATTACTGCTTCCCATGAACTCGCCCTGACTGCGCGCGTAGGCAAAGTTTATCAGCCCGTGATTCGGTAGCTTCTTTTCGCCGTCGAGACCGCCTAAAAAGAAAGTGCCGAAATCAGTTTCCCGCTGCATGACTGCAGAGAGTCCTAAGCGAAGACCCATCTTCTCGAAATTCTTTTTCGCGCGTCCAGTGTAAACGGATGTGGTGAATCCCTCTGCGCGATGTTCGTAGGTGACCACGATCTGTACTAGGTTGAGGGCATAATCAAATGTCGATACGTACCGCATGAGGAAGAGTTCGCCGGTGGCCGGATTCAGATTGTAGTCGACCGACCGAGCGAGCGTCTCACGGCGCAGGATGGATTCGGGATTGCGACGGTCGCGAACCTCAAGTGTTACCGTTTCCGAACCGGGGAGAATCTCCGCATGCGAAAGTTGCATCAGGCTTAATCCGCCGGCCGGAAAGACGTCCCGCGTAAATGCCGTATCCGGACGCGCGCCTGTCAATGTAATCGAGTCGCCGTCGGAGTTTTCGATGTGAACTTTGACTCCCGTAAGCTTGCGCGCGTAACCCGTCAACGAAAGGTCTTCCATATCGGCGTCAAAGTCGCCGAACATCGCGTATGAACGTTTGCGGTCCAGTCGCGCATAGAGTTTTGAGTTGCTTTGGGCAGCCTCGTAACGCGTTGAAGAATCGCCAAAGAGCGGGTAGACGCGATCGAGCGGATCAAGTTGGAACAGACGGTCACGCCCGGCAGTACGATTGATCGGACGCATGCTGTCATACGCAAGCGTCAACATGTTTTCACCAAACAATCGCCCTTGATAGAAGAGGCTAATGCGGCTGCGCACGTTTCCTTCTTCACCGCGTAAGGAAACCTCGGGCACGGCCTTGCCTATAGAGACTTCAGCCAGCCCTACCATCAATGTTGGCCGCAGCTCCGGAGTTATGCGAACCGAGGCCCGCGCTTCGGATTGTCCGGCCTGCGCATGAATCTTGGCTTCGCCGGGAGATCCGGCTCCAGTGAGTTTGAGGACCGCTTCGCCATTCCGGAGCTGAACCATCATCTCGCTGAGTCGCTGTTGTTCTGAAGCGCGCGGCTGCTCCGTATTGTTTTGTCCGAGATTCGGTTCTGTCGCGGGCTTTTGTTCGCCAACCTCTTCGCCGGCTTTGAGTAACTGTCCGGTGGATGTCTCGAATGCAACTTGATCGTCCTGCGCGGGATTGTTCCATTGATCGAAAGCGCGCACGCGTACCAGCGTTGAGGCTCTGCCGCCCGCCTGAATCTCGGCGGCTTCCGGCACGATCTCTAATCGGCGAACTGGTCCGCGGCCCATCACCGTCAGCTCTTCACTACGGCCAGGCTTACCGTCTGGTCCTATTGCAGTCGCGCGAACGCGATTCGGACCCGCCCGCAGACTGATCCCGATGAACGAGAACGTCGAGACCTTGTTCTTCTGGTCGAGACGGCTGGTGCCGATGTTCTGATCTGATACTTGCAAGCCGTTGACTTCTAATTTGATGGTCCAGTCGAGGGCAACACGGGCTTCCAACTGCATTGCAGGAGACATCACCACGGCGTCCGGTGCCGGCGTTAGAACGTGCACGTCTCCGGGAGCCACGGCCTCGAGCGTTTCGGTCGTGGTCAGTTCATACTTGCCGGCGGCGGTTGGCATTGATGCGGTGAGCAAAGCCGTCGCACTGCTAGCCGCGCCGCTGACAGTAGCGGTTGTCTCCGTAAGGGTCTTCTCGCGTGGCTGGACAGAATCCGAGTTCGTTTTCTCAGTAGCGCTTGCAGCCATTCGCACGGGCGCTTCAGATCCTCCCTTGCGGACCAGAACAAAGTTCTGACGCAGCAGCGCGCCACCGCCCAACGGTGTTCGAAGCAGTCTGGCCCAGCTTCGCCCGGCGACTGAGCCACCGTCGGTCAGTGCAAGCCCCGGAGGAAGACTAACGGGGTCAAGCGAGATGACCTGGGCGCCATCACCCAATGATGGGAAGTTATAAAGCCCCTGAGAGTCGGTGACCACAGACTGGCCAGAGTTGAGATATAACCGGACGTTCGGCATCGGCTCGTCACTATCATCAAATGTTCCGTTGCCATTGACGTCTTCGAATACGCGACCCAGCACGATCTGTCGTGTCGAGAATGCTCCACCACCAACCATCACCGCTGCGCGCGCCGGCGCCGTCTGGTTGCGTTCCCCGGAGGGAAAAGCGCCGGAGCCTATGGCTAGATTCTCCTGCCGGCCTTCGTGAGCGTTAGCGCCGATTCGAACTCGATAAGCAATTCGCACGGTCGCTCCGTGATTCAGATCGCCTACGCGGAACGTCAGCTCGTTGCCGTTGACAGTAGGCTCAACCGGGCTATCCAACGCGTTGCCTGTATTGATGCGCCCTGTACCTTCAACATAGTGGAAAGAGTCCGGCAGCTGGTCATGGACTTCGACATCTTTGATTGGCGCCGCGGTCGGATTGTTTATTTCAATCCGATAGGTAAGGAGGTCGCCGATGTCGGCTCGCGGCTTGTCGACAACTTTTGTAATTTCGAGGCCTCGCTGCTCAAACATCGGGATGTTGAAAGCAACCGCTGCCAGGTTGCTTATCTCTACCGGTTCGCTAACCAGGTCGAACGTACCCGCGCGCGCCAGCGGCTGGCCATCCAGCGCCGTTACCGTCATCACGAAAAGACCCGTCGCAGTCGGATGGACCGAGAGCTCGAGCATCCGCGTGATATAGCCCTGGGCCGTCACCTTCATGAAGTAATGCGCCGGGAGATTGATATCACCCAACTGGTTAGGTAGAAATGCGAAGCTGAAATGACCCTGTGCGTTCGTGGCGAAGGGATTGGAGTTCTGTGTGTTGGGGTCAAAGCCGGAACCCGCCGGAATTTGTAGCGGTGTTGAGCTTGTTTGGTCCGCGAGAATCTCGACCCCGGCTCCGGTGATCGGCGAGGCGGCGCCTCCGCGACCAGAGAAGACCGTGCCGAAGGGGTCAACCACAACCACAGCAGTGGTGCTCTGCACAGGAGGAGCATTTTGCGCGCCGACCGAAGCCAGGTTGTTCACGCCCAGACCGGCAGGTGCGTTGCCGACGAGGCGGGCCTTGAACGATATCCGCACGACCTGGTTTGGAGCGACTTCGTTGATACGAACTTCGACGCGGCGAATGCGAATCGTACCTTCGTCAGTATCGTCGGCATCCGTCAGATTCCGGTCTTCGAGGCGGAGGCTGCCCGGAACATACTCGATTTCTACAGGAAGGTCGTCGGCGGCCAGGACATTTCGAGCTATCACATCGCCGCTGTTGCGGAAGGCGATGGTGTAGGTGAACGGATTGCCCGGGCTGACGATTGCCTGCGGATTGCCATTGACCAATTTCGAGGGCGGAAGGCTGGCGCTGTCCGGCCCGGTCAGACGCGGACCCGTTCCTACCACATTGATGATGGTTCCTTCGTCCTGTCCACGGCCATTGACGGCGTCGACCACATTCGAGCGCGCGGCGAGATGGATGGTGATGAGACTCTGCGGAGTTGCATCGTTGGTCTCAAGGGCTGCGAGAACATTGACGCACGACCCTGGCTGGACCCTGGGAGAAAGTGATTGGTTGAGGGTGATGAGCGTATCAGAAGCTGTGATGCTGCCCGTCCCGTCGGTGTCGAAGTAGAGGTTGCCCAGCGTGGATGGCGCGTTAACATCGGCACGGGTGATCGTATAAAAGTCCGGGGTGTTTCCGGTGTTGCAGGTTCGGAAAACACGAGTCAGGGTTTCATGTGGGCCGACGCTGGTCGAAGGCTCGGTTTCGTCGGGCGTGACAGTGAGAGTCGCCACAGCCAGCACGGTTATCTCAACTGTTGGAGAGACGGTGGCGAAACTCGTTCCCTCTTCATCGGTGTAAATGGCTTCCGCGTGATTGCTGATGACTGCGCCCGCCGACCCGACTCCTCCCTCAAACGCGCGCGCGATCACTCCAGCTCTTCCCGCCAGGATTATGGCGAAGAGAAGAACCGTTGCGATCGCTTTCTTGTGCGGAAATCTGGTCAACATGGAGGCTGGGCGGATGGAAGCGAGAAAGAAATTAGAGCCAGGAGGTCATAGGTCAGGATCAAGGCCACTAGCACTTATTCCGACTTTTGACTCCTGACTCTTGTTTCAGGGCGCAGGCGGTGGTTCAGGGAGAGCGGGGCAAATGCCCTCCTGAACCCACCGCACCGCGTCCATGCTGTGTTACTGCGTGGGTGGATCAAGCGCCTGGTTATTTGATCAGGCGCTTGAAGGTAAAGGTGCCGAAATCTCCTGCCGCCACAGATGCAATCGTATCTGTCAGCAGAGTTGAACCGACGGCGTCGCCGACGATAACTGCGCCGGCATGAGGATCGGTCGCACCTACCACATGGTCGGTGAAAGTGGCCCAGTTGTTCGTTCCCGCGCTGCCGTTCTCGGTGATAACAACGTTAGTTGCCGTCAACGTAACGTTTCCGCCGGGGCCGGCGACTGCGACGCTGGATACATTGGTGTAGGCGATCGAGTAAGTGATCACCGCGCCAGGGACCGGATCGTTCGCTCCGCCTACTCCTGTGCCGTTATTGACCACCGAGCTCTTGATGAGCCGGATGAAGCCGGTGTAGACACGATCGATCGTATCGTTGGACTGGGTGTTGGTGTTCCCCGACGTGGCACGAATGACCGTGTCATAGCCGGTGAGCACCGTCTTACCTGCCGGCAGCGTGACTTCCACCCCGTAGTTGGCGGTGCTATTGAAGGCAACAGCCAGCGGCGGGACCGCGTTGCCCGTGGCGACTCCGTTCAGTATCACGGTGGTCTGAACAGCACCGACCGTGATCTTGACCGTCGCACCCGCGGGGAAGCTTGGTACCGTCAGAGTGTAATTGTCGTTAGCGTTACCCGTGTTCTGCACCGTGTTCGTGAAGTTCACGATGCCTTGCGCTGAGGTTGCGCCGCCGGGGGCGATTCCAGCGATACCGGTGGAAACACTCTTGTTGGTGAAGTCGTCGTTGTTCGTGTTGTTGACTGCACCCGGCGCTCCCAGCGGTCCGTTCAAAACGCTGCCGTTGACGATCAGCGTCGTCGTTCTAAGCGGAGAGGTAGCGTTGATCCGTGAACCAATCGAGTTGTTCGACGAACCCGTGCCCTGGTTAGTGATCGGGTTTGTAGCGTCGGTAGTAGTAATGGTCACCACCTGATTAAGGTTCGCGCTGCATGCACCGACCCCCAACGAGTTGCCCACGTTGAAAGCAACGCGAGTAACCGTAGCCGGCGGCGCTGCAAACCACTGGGCCGTCGAAACCGGGTCGTCAGTAACCGGCGAGTTCGAGTAAAGCGTTCCCGCCGGAAATACCTGGGCGGCCAGCGTCGTGCCGGTGGGAACAGGCGCGAAGATGAAGACGCCTGAATTCGATCCTACCGGTGCGTTCGTCAGCGTGATGGCAGTAGCGGCGCGGGCGCCGGTGTTGCAAAGCTGCCAGACGTAGGTGATGTTGGAACCCAGCGCGACTGGTCCGGCAGGGGCTGTCAACGAGAGCGACAACTGAGCATCGTTCTCGACTGTGGCGCTGCGGTCGCCGCGTGCTTCGCGTCGTCCGTTGACCGATGCGAGGGATTCGGTTCGAACCTCCGCCGAGGACGAATCCGTCGGTTCATTGTCAAAGGGCGTGGCGTTATCCGCATCGCCGAGTCGGACATTGATGATGCTGCCCGCGGGCGCTGCGCCATTGATGTTGACGAACACCACGACGCTTCTCGACTGGTTCTGAGTAAAGCTCACCAGGTCTGCGACCGCGTCATTGATATCAATGTCGGTGCCGGCATCGTAAGTATTGTTGCCGTTGACGTCGACGAAGGCCGATGCCACCGTCGCCATACCCGACGCGATCTGGACGCTTCCGCCATTAGCGAGAAAGCGAACATCGTCGGTGAAGTTTCCGGTGTTGGTAACCGTGAAGTTGAACCTGACATTTGTCTGGCCCGGCACGACCGTCGGGTCGCTGCTTCCATTGGTCACATCCGGAGTGATCGTCAGCCCCGAGACTTTCGAGACGATGATCGTAACGGTGTTTGAGCTCGTATTATATGGTCCGCCGCCGGCGCCATCGGAATAGCTTGCGGTGGCCGTATTGGAAATCGTCGTGTCGGCAGGCGTTTGCTGCGCCAGACCCTGCGAGGAAAACAGGCAGGTGATCGCCAGAATCACGATCAGGCGGGCGGGCGCAAAGCTTGCGGCCGTGCTCACGCGGGTCTTATCTCTCGTTTTCATTTCGAATCCTCATCATTAAGAAGGTGGGTGGGAAGTAGCCGGTGGTCGGAGATGTGAAGCAGAATCCGGCACTCAAACATTGCGCGCCTACTTGACACGCACCTTGTAAGCAGCCTGAACTTTGCCGCCGCTTGCCAGTGGGTCTGACCACTCATAGCGGACCTGCGTGTACATCGAAACAGGCGCGGGCACTTGCTTGACCGTTCCGTCAGCCTGCTTCTCTTCAATCATCGGCTGCGCCGAAAAGGACTTGCCGTTGTCGATGCTGTACACGACCGAGGTGGTGCCGTCGGCGGTGGTGCTGCCCATGACGAGCGTCGTGCCTTTCGGAATCTGTCCGATGGCCTTGTAGTCATGTGCGGAAGCGGTTCCGCTATTCTCGGAAGTGATCGTCCAATCGAGGATCTCGCCTGGATTGACGGATTCGATCTTCTCGATCGGGAGCCTCTTTTGATCGCGCACGACTGCGCCGGAAAGAGCGACCTTAACCTCGGGGCGGGCGGCGTTCATGGCAGCGCTGCGGAACTGTCTCTGCGCAAGCGCGGCTGCTCCGCCGAGGACCAGCACGCAGATAACCGCGAACGGGAGCGCTCGAAAATTCTTATTCAACTTCGTCATCGTCTTCTCCTTAAGTTCCCCACTGCTGAGAGCGGGCTGATTGATTTGGGTGAGTCGAGGCTTTAGAAACTCTCCGCCGAGGGGATACGCATCCCGACTTCGAGTGCGCGAGCGACGGCGTACATGAAGGTGCTGAGTGAGAGTGGACGGGGAAGGATAGCCGCCAGTCGCGAATGCGCGGGTGTGCGCATGATCTCCGACGGACGTTTGTGAACCCCGATGAGCGGCAAGTGGGGAGCAAGTTCCGAAATCGCTTCGATGGCACGCGTGCCACCAAAGCCCGGCATATCTAATCCAAAGATGATCAGATCGAAACGGCCCTGGGCGGCCTCTCTCAAAACATCCATCGCGTGACTGCTGCTGGTGGCTTCATGCCTGGCCGCTCGTAAGGCCGCGACCAATTCGTCCGCCATGTCTTTGTCGTCGTCGCAAATCATCACGCGTGCCATCCAGTACCTTCCTTTACTTCGTTAACCTGTAGTCGGAAACACGTCGACCGGGATAACGCCTTTTCAAGACGCGTGCCGCGTCACAGGAGGACCGTTCAGATTTGGGTCAACTGAGGAAATATCACGGCTTGCAGGAATGCAGGAGAGTAGGCGCGGGTGGGAGCTGAAGGGGGGACTGACAGCGCGGACTGAAATTTTGTCAGGGATGCTGACGTTTTGTCAGGCTTCGGTGGCTAGATTGTTCGTGTCGGCAGCGGTTTCGTACTCGCGCAGTTTGCGGTATAGCGTACGTGCGGAGATGCCCAGAATCGCCGCCGTTCTTTCGCGATTGCCACCCGCTTCATTGAGGACGCGGATGATGTGTTGGCGCTCCAGTTCGGAAAGAGTGGAGGGTTGGGACTCAGTTGTTGATGGCTGGTCTCCTCCCCTGATGTTTTCGCCTGCCTCTCCGGACAGCACCAATTGTCCAGCCTCGATGGTATCGACTGTGGAGAGCGCTGCCGCGCGCTCCAGAGTATTCCGAAGTTCGCGTATGTTGCCGGGCCATGAACAACTTTCAAGACGCCGTAGAGCTTCAGGCGACAGTGCGAGCGACGGCCGATTAAATCGCTGGCGAAAGAGCGAGAGAAAATAATCCACCAGCACCGGGATGTCATCACGGCGTTCGCGCAATGGCAGGATGTGTAACGAGACCACGTTGAGCCTATAGAAGAGATCTGCGCGGAAACGGCCTTCGCGGATATCGCGAGGCAGATGTCGATTGGTGGCAGCGATGACGCGCACGTCGACGCTTTGATCTCGCGTCGATCCCACCCGCCGAAAGTGGCCCTGTTCGAGAAAGTGAAGAAGCTTGACCTGTGATGTGAGCGGCATCTCACCAACTTCATCCAGAAATAGGGTCGAGCCATCGGCGGCTTCAATTAGTCCACGCTTCAATGTACTCGCGCCTGTAAACGCTCCCCTCTCGTGTCCGAAAAATTCCGACTCGAAGAGGGCTTCCGGCAGAGCGCCGCAGTTGACAGTGATGAGCGGTGAATCGCCGCGGGCGCTTCTGGCGTGAATGTAACGGGCCAGCACGTCCTTACCCGTGCCTGATTCACCTGTGATGATGACGGTCGAGTCGAGCCTCGCCGCCGAGTCGGCCAACTCGGCCACACCACGCATCTCCGCACTTTGATAGATCACCGTGGGAAGTTCATCTTCCGCCGAAGCAGGCTGACGGACCACTGAGCGCAGCGAGGCATTCTGCTTTACCAGCCGCCGCTTCTCGTCGGCCTTACGGATGACTGCTTCCATCTCGTCCAGCGTCGCGGGCTTTGTCAGGTAGTCATAAGCGCCAAGGCGCATCGCCTCGAGACCGGTTGAGAGCGAAGTGTCCGCCGTTAGCATGATGACCTCGGGCGCATCTTCCATCTGTCTGATCTGGCGAAGCACGTTTAGCCCGGAGATGCCTGACATCTTGATGTCGAGCAGGACAACGTCGCAATCCGTCTTGCCAAGTGACATCAACGCCTCTTCGCCGCTTGAAACCGCTGTCGCGTCGATATTCAGATCGCCGAGCTGATCGGCGACCAGATCGCGAAACATCTTGTTGTCGTCGACAACCAGCACTCGGATCTTGCGGCTCATACGTTACGATGCTCCTCTGCTTGTCGTCTCCGGAAGGCGACGCGGGATCCACAGCCGAAAGCGGCTGCCTGCGCCCAGCTTCGATTCCACTGTAAGTGCACCGCCGAGTGCTTCGGCGAGGGTGTAAGAAATCGCGAGGCCAAGCCCCGATCCTTTGCCCTGGTCTTTCGTCGTAAAGAAGGGATCAAAGATACGTACCAGCATCTCCGGCGCGATCCCGTGCCCGCTGTCGGCTACCTCAATCGCAACCCGCTCTCCCACTCGGTGTGTGGAAATTGTGATTTCTCCGCCCTCACCCACTGCGTCCAGCGCGTTACTCATTAAGTTATCGAGCAACTGCCTGAGCATGCCCGCATCGGTCGCGACTTCGCCGACTTCGGTATCCAAATTGATTTTTATGCTGACGGCGTCCGATTGAATCCGCTCTTCGGCAAGACGTACGCACTGCGCAGCCATATCGTTGATGTCGCATGGCAGCCGGTTCGGACGACGTTGGCGCGAGAGGTCCAGCAACCCGCGGGTAATTTCTTTGCAACGCAGCGCCTGCCTGACTATCTCTTCAAGATAAAAGGTCCAGTCGTGGCTTTCTTCGGCTCGCGTAGGCGCCTCTCCGGATTTTCTGAATTTGCGAAGCGTCGCTTCGGCGCAGGTGGTGATGGTTGCGAGAGGATTGTTGATTTCGTGGGCCACGCCCGCCGCAAGTTGTCCCACCGTCGCCAGGCGGCGCGAGCGGGCAAGTTGCTCCTGCATATCGGCCAGCTCGGTTACATCGCTCCACGTGATGACGCTCGCGGGTTGACTGCCGGATTCCTCCAACGGCGCGACTGAAACCAGATAGCGCCGGCCATCTTCGGCCTGCAGTTCAAACGACGACGCTGTCCCCACTCCCTGACCCATGTGGTATGCCGCCGCCCGTTCGCCAAACAGTCGCGCGAACGCATCTGCGCAGGTCAAACCAATCGCCTCGGGCGGCTGCATATCCATCATCTCGGCCGCGTGAGCGTTGCACCTCACGATCCGCATTTGATCGTCGTGGACGATGATACCGTCGGGTATGGCGTCGACCGTGCGCTCCCAAATTCTTTTGGCCGTCTCGACCGTCTCAAACAGTCGCGCATGATCCAGCGCCAGCGCCGCCATCTCTGCCAGCCCGTCAAGCAACTTTATCTCGTCGGTTGTGAACTGATGTTCCGAGCGGTAACCGACGACCAGGGCGCCAAGGACCTCTCCGCGCGCTGATAGCGGGGCGACGGCGATGTCACGCACGCCTGCGGAGCTATGCATGGGAAACATTTCCGCGGGGTACTGATCAACCACGCCGATGCCATTGATGATCATCGGCTCGCTGGCTTCGATTGCGTGTTCGAGAAAGTTGCCGCCAAGCGGCATCACGATGTTTGCTTCTTTTCCCCCCGCACCGGTGAAGCCGCTGGTCGCTCTCCAGGTTACCGTCTGCTCGGCAAGTGAGAAGCCGGCGACGCTGGTTGTATCGGCGTGCATGATGCGCTGCACTGTCTCCGCGATCGTACGAAGGGTCGCCGCTGATTGAGCGTGATCCGCAACTTCATAGCGGGCACGAGGAGCGGAGACTTCAGAGTCATCGCTGGCCGCAGCGGGCCCGCCAACAGGTCTGCCCTTTTTGTGATCCATCAGTTGAACAATCTTTCGAGTGCACCGGATGCCTTCCGGCAGATCGCTTCATCTGCGATCGGTAATCTCCAGTCGCAATTCACAATCGCGATTCGCGCCAGAGTAATGCGTAGTCGGGAAGTCGTCGTGCTGCGTATGAAGAGTGCGATCGCGCAGCAATTTGCCATTCTACATACGCGGAAAGGCATGCGCGCGTCAAGGCGCGCGTCAACGAACGCGAAGTAAATCGTAAATGGTAAATCGTTAATAGTAAAAAGCCCTCCTACTATTCACCATTTACGATTTACTATTCACGGCTTTTTGCCGTCGCTATTTTCTTTCAGGTGTCGCCGTCCTATGGCAGTACCAGCTGGCACGGCCGCTAAGCACCCAATTTGCAGGCATAGTTTGAGACGGCACAAAGGTTGCCAAGCACTGTATCGTGCGATTGCCCCGGCACTACACACTGAGATTGCGAAGGAGAGATCTAATGAGTTCATTTCTACGAAACCGAATCAGCGCTTCTCTGTTGTGCGCTGCGCTCTTGTTTAGCGTCGTCGCGTCGCAGGCCCAGACCGCTCGCGACGCCGGCGGCTATTCAGACTCGGATGTTGCCGCGCGCTCCCGCACTACCAGGACGCACGAAGCGACAAATCCGACGGAACTACTTCGAGACGCGCGAACCATTTTCATCAAGTCAAACGAGTACATAGATCCGGAGTACCTGGAATACAAGCTCGACAAGCTTCCTGAATTCGGGCAATGGAACCTGGCGTTCGTTCGTGACGGCTCGAAGGCCGATCTGGTGATCGAGATTCATCGCACGATGCTGAACTATATCTTTAGGGTGGTGGATACTGAATCGAGTGTAGTCGTCACCAAAGGAAAAGTGGTCGCCATCAATGGGCTGGTAGCCGCTGAGGATATCTCAAAGGAGATCGTCAAACGAATGCGCGCGACACGTGCGCTTCCGGTGAACGATTGATGCATTGTCGCCAGTACGGTGATCGTCACCGCTCGGGTCAGAACCACCTGCGTCAGCGGGTGGGTTCTGGAGCAGCGTTAGAGTGTTGTCAGAACGCGGTCAACCCCGCACGGCAACCTGCCCGCTTACGCCGGCGGTTCTGACCCGCAGGGTGACTAGCACATCGACACGGGGTCGATGTGCGGACGGCGCTAGACCCAAGGGAACAATATGAGAGGTAGGATTATCATCGCATTTCTCTTGATCGCCACTATCGGGATAGCGGCGGCTGGCCGTCCATCACTGGACCGCCTGAACTCGCCGGCCGTTCCAACCGACGATCAGGAGGCGACGCCGGAAGAGGAGCGGGAAGCGCGCGAGCTGGCGCTGCGTTTGGCGAAGCGATTACGCGAGACCGAAGATTTCGGGCCGTTGATCTCCGAGTTCTTCGATACAGAGTTCGTCGAGCGAATAAGGGGTTTCGCCCGTGATCAAGAGCCTGAAAGCGACTTCTTCTTTTTCTGCGGGCAGGAAGTCATTTTACAGGCGAGCGCAGACGATTTGCGGCGCGCCTATCTTGCGTATATTAACTTCTGGAATCAGGCGCAGCGATTGGGTGACGCCTCCTGGGATAACGTTAAGACTCGGTATCGACTCGAGGGAAAGGATGCGCTCCACGAACAGACCGCATGGGGAGAACACCTAAAACTCAAAGACGAGTCCGTTCCGAGGGAGGCATTCAGCATCGCCAAGAGCGATCAACTGCTCGACATGGCTTTTGGGCTCTTTCGTGAGGACAGCGACAATGATGGCGCGGAAAGCGAAGAGGATTCCGAAGCCACGTTTCGCGCGGCCGCCATTCACGATGTCGGGCGGCTTAGCAACATCACGGTCAAGCTTGAGCAAATAAATGTGCTGTTGCGTGGAGCAGCACAGAAACTGAGATCGGATACAGAAAGCTTGGTGCGCACCGAGGTTGGAGCCGCACAGTCGCGGCATGTGGAACCAAATCGCTCTGAGGAGTCTCGGGTCTACCGTTTCGATAGCGAAAGACTCGAAGCGCTAACCTTCGGACTTGCGCCGGGCACACTGTTCATGTACGCCAGAGTCTTCCCGTTCGAGATTGTGATGGCTCAGATTGATGGGAAGTTGAAAATCGTAGCCGTCTACCCTG
This sequence comes from Acidobacteriota bacterium, assembly GCA_032160165.1. GTDB lineage: Bacteria > Acidobacteriota > Blastocatellia > Pyrinomonadales > Pyrinomonadaceae > QHXM01. The sequence goes on along the minus strand of JAVHWA010000002.1, from coordinate 19,755 downwards.
ATATTGACGGGGATTGAATCTGTTCCTGATGACGCCGTTAACAAAAAACAAAAGGGCGGCCCAACCGGGCCGCCCTTGCAAACTGATTCGATTAACTCGCGCTAGTCGGCGGCGGGCCCAACGGCGCGCACGCCTTCTGAAACGCCATCCGCATACTTCTTGAAATTCTGGTTGAAGCGCCGCGCAAGGTCGCGAGCTTTTGTATCGTAGGCGTCTTTGTCTTTCCACGTGTTTCGCGGGACCAGCACCTCTGAGGGAACTTCCGGACACGACGCAGGAATGTTCAAGCCGAAGATCGGGTCAGGGGTAGTCTCGACATCGGCCAGCGAACCGTTGAGAATGGCGCGAATCATCGCACGCGTGTATTTAATCTTCATTCGCTGACCTTCGCCGTACGGGCCGCCCGACCAGCCGGTATTGACCAGCCAGCACGTGGCCTTGTGCTGCGACATTTTCTTTCCCAACAAATCTGCATAGACGCCCGGATGCAACACCATGAAGGGCGCGCCAAAGCATGTCGAGAAAGTCGCCTCCGGTTCCTTAACTCCCTTCTCCGTGCCTGCGACCTTTGCGGTATAGCCGGAGAGGAAGTGATACATAGCCTGTTCGGGTGAGAGGCGCGAAACAGGAGGCAGGACCCCGAAGGCGTCCGCCGTCAGCATGATGATGTTCTGCGGATGACCCGCATAGCCTTCCGGCATTATGTTAGGAATACTCTCCAGCGGATATGCCGCCCGCGTGTTCTCCGTTTTCGATCCGTCATCAAGATCGAGAAGGCGAGTCTCCGGATCGTATGCCACGTTTTCGAGAACTGTTCCGAACATACGCGTCGTCCGATAGATGTCGGGCTCTGCCTCAGCAGAGAGCTTGATCACCTTCGCGTAGCACCCGCCCTCGAAATTGAAGATGCCGTCGTCGGACCAGCCGTGCTCGTCGTCACCTATGAGCTTACGTTCTGGATCGGCGCTGAGCGTCGTCTTTCCCGTTCCCGAAAGTCCGAAGAACACCGCAACATCACCTTTGTCTCCCACGTTGGCCGAGCAGTGCATGCTCATCACGCCACGCTGGGGAAGCAGGTAATTAAGAATTGTGAAGACGCTTTTCTTCGTCTCGCCGGCGTACGAGGTGCCGCCTATCAGGACCAACCGCTGGCTGAAATCCATCAGGATAAAAGTCGGCGAGCGTGTTCCATCCTTCTCGGGATCAGCGTGGAAGGACGGAATGTTGATGATGGTGAATTCCGGTTTGTGGTCCGTGTCGCTGGCATTGCCATTGATGAACATCGTGCGCGCGAACAGCGAGTGCCATGCAAGCTCGGTGATAATGCGCACTGGAAGACGATAGCGTGGGTCCGCGCCGGCGAAGGTGTCCTGGACGTAGAGGTCGCGTCCCTTCAGATGCGCCATCATCCGTTCCTTGATTGAATTGAATGCGCTCTGCGGAAATTCCTTGTTGACTTCGCCCCAAAATACTTTGTCCTCAGAATCAGGTTCGCGGACGATGGCCTTGTCTTTTGCGGCACGGCCCGTGTGCTCGCCGGTGTCAACGATCAAAGCTCCGTGATCGGAGAAGATCCCTTCATTTCGTCTGATTATCTCTTCGTAGAGCTCGGGCGTGTTGAGGTTCCAACTGACGACCGCGGCATCGGTGATGCCGATGTTCTCGAGTTCGTAGCTGGTACGTTTATGCCCACGCTCCTGAGATATCTTTTGTGTTCGAAGTGAAGTCATGGCTGCTCCAAAGTTGATATCAAGCGCTGATAACGGAATCCCCCTGACGGGCGATTCCGGGTTAAGCTGGATCTTTGTCCGCGGCAGCGCGTCGCTCGTGAGCCAACTCGCGTAGCGCTGTGGCCAGATCGCGCGCGGCACGCTCGAGCCTGGCTGCGCACGCCTCGAGCTCTTCTATATCAGAGGTAGAGCGCACTGCGACTGCCGAACGCGCGCTATCCATTTGCGAGGTAAGACGCTCGGCCGCGGTAGTTGTTTCCTGCTCGGCCCGCGTCATCTGTATTTGTGACATGCTGGGGAACATACTGACAAAATATTAAGGCTCGTGCAAGGTGCAAGCTGGTCAATGGTAAATCGTAAATGGTAAATAGTAAGAGAATCCTAAATGATCAATTTCGCTCGAAGCGCTTCAAACTTCACGATGAACAATCCGCCAGGCCGCGATGCATTCACCGCGAAAGAATGGAAGATAATCCAACGATATCGCACACCCGCTGCCATACAGCGCTATCTGCGTTCGCTCGATTACAACTGGCAGCGAGAGGGCCCTACGCTCCGTTCCTTTCGCGAGGTGCTGCGCTGTGGAAGCGCACAGTGTCTCGAAGGCGCGCTCTTCGCTACCACCGTTATGGAGCAACACGGATTTCCGCCGTTGATGTTAAGCCTCGTATCGCAGGACGGCCTGGATCACGCTTTATTCATTTTCAAGGAGAACGGTCGTTGGGGCTCTGTCGGGCGATCGCGCGATCTGGGACTGCACGGCCGGTGGCCGGTGTTTCGCAGCGTGAGCGCGCTGGCGTGGAGCTACTACGATCCCTATATAGATCCGACTGCTCAACTGACGCACTATGGCGTCGCGAATCTACTCGATCTTGGTAAGTACGATTGGAGAATCTCGTCGAAGAATATTTGGAAAGTCGAGCGCTTCCTGCAGAATGTTCCTCACCACCAGATGAATGCCTCTGGTAAGAGATATGATCGCCTGCTGGCTCGCTTCAATAGATTTAGGCGCGAGCATCCGAAGGCATCACCAGAGTATTTCGCGGGACGTAGGAATTGGATGGTTTAGAGTGAGGTGTTCGAGAAGTTGCAACTAGAGATCTTTCTCGCCCAGCCCCGCGATTTTCAGCAAGTGTTTAAGCAAGCCTGTTTCGAGGGCTTGATTTCCATGAATAGGCACTGAGAGTCGAACGTTACTCCCTGATTTGCCCTAGATGTGGTGACTGCCATGGACACGCAATAAGGCCCAACCGTGCGACTCAAGCGTCTTTGCAAAGTCTTTACCAGAGATTGACTTCATCTTGTCGCTGGACCTGCTTCATCAACCGAAATCGACCCGAATGCTTTTCGAGTCGATCTTACACGGCGATCTCGAGCACACGATCATCTCCCGTTACTTGCGTCGGTGATACGTCAACGGACAAGCATCCTTCAACTGCTTCGTAGAGCTTTTGAAGCAACTCCTCAAACGTCTCGCCTTGTGTGGCGCATCCGGGAATCGCTGGAACCTCGGCCCAGTAGCCGCCTTCTTCCGCTTCATGCACGACAACTTTGATTTTCATGGCGCTGATTATACGTCGAGTTGCTGTCGATAGGCGACATTCTCACAAAGAACCCACTAGGGGCACCGTCAATGGAGTGCTCGCGATCCAAGTAGAGAGGTCATTCACCCATCTTCACCGCCGGTTTCCTCTTCCCCCAGATCGTATGAGACGCCACCACAGCGATAATTATGCAGCCTCCAACCAGCGCCCAGCCGGATGGACGCTCTCCCAAGAACAAGAAGACCCAGATCGGATTCAGTACCGGCTCGATGTATCCAACGATGGCCGCATCAAGCGACCGCACGCCGCGAGCCATGCCGAGCGTGAAAAGCGTATAAGCCACTCCGATCTGAAACACTCCCAGATAGAGCACGCTCACCGTGTCAGGCGCCGTCATGTGCCCGAGAGCGGCGAGACCGGCGGGGGCTGCCAGGAGTACCAACAGCAGATTGCCGTATATGACCGATGAAGCTCGATTCACACGCTGGGACTGAGGGTGCCGAAGCAGCAGGATGTAAAAGGCGAAACAGAGACCCGAGGCGAGTGCCGCGAGGTTGCCACTGACGTCCTGTGGCCGCAGCTTGCCTACAAAGAAGAGAGACATCCCCGCGATACAACCCGCGACCGCGATCAGGTCGGCGCGACGAAACTTCTCCTTAAATAGAAGCGGTTCCAGCACCAGCACGTAGATCGGAGCGGTGTACTGCAGGAAGATCGCGTTGGCCGCGGTCGTCAATTTCGTCGCCACCACGAAAAGAAGAAGCAGGCCCGCATAAAGAAGCGAGGTCAGCACCGTCATCGCGTTGAGACGGAACCCTTCGCGGCGGGTGAAGAAGGCAACGGTGAGAGCCGCTAACAGAGATCGCCCAAACGTCAGCTCAAACGCGGAGAGTGAAGTCCATTTGATGAACAGCCCGCCCGTGCTCCAGAGCACGGCGGCTGCAAGCACAAGGAAAAGCGGCGAAGCGATTGACGCTGCACCGCTACGGTTTCCAGTCTGAGCCAAGTGTAATCTCTCCGGTCCTCTTGAAGGAAGATTTCGTAGGTCGTGGAGAAACGTCTGCGCCGAAGGCGCAACGAGAAGGTAGCCAGACGTGGAACGTCTGGGCCAGCGGGAATCAGTAATGGCCGCGCTGAAACTGCGGCCAAGACCGAGCTTCGAAGTCTCTCGCGCTCCTTCAGAGCGCGAAGCTCGAGTCCAAAATGACCAGACGTTTCACGTCTGGCTACCTTCTCCGAACCGCTTCGCGGTTAAATGGATTCTTTAAGGTTCTTCTCGGAGTCGGAAACCGCTTGCTCGCGAGAGCGGAGAAACTTGCCGAAGACTCCGTTCCAAGGTGGGATGACTATAGAGACCGCGCCGGAAATCTGCGCCTGGCAGGCGAGTCGAATGAGTGGTTTCGAGTCGGCGGTATCTATATAGCCGAACTCCTTCATACGTTTGCCCTCGAGCCGCGGCGCGACATCTGAAAGTTTTTCGGCGCCCCCGATCACACCCACCCAACACGTGCCGCACGATGCCGACCGACATTCCACCGGAATCGGCCCTTCGCCGCGGCGCGGATCGATTGCTCGCCAATCGCGAGTGCGATCATCCTGTGCGCCGTAAGCGAGATCGGTCGCGTTCTTCATTTTGTATTTCGCTGAATCGTCGTTCTCGTCAAAAGTGACGGTCCAATCTTTATTGATCGTCTTGAGAAATCCGAAGACACCCTGGCCGTCATCGCGCGCCCGTGCTTTCAGGACCTGATCAGGAGATTTGCGCGCATGTTTGGCATCGATGTGGATATCCCCGGGCGAAGCCTCGAAAGCCTCGAGTCCGACCTGCTGCAACGTCATCAGACCAACGGCCGAGATACCCAGCAGCAGCGATTTATCCGCCTTCATCTGCTCCGCGACACCGTTCGCGGTTTCGCGCACCAGCTCCGCCAAATCGATGTTGTCTATCGCATTCTGCGAAGCGTTCGCGCGCGCGATCACCGCCTTTTTGACTTCAGGCCAGAAACGATGGCCGTAAAGAAATGCGTGCGATGCATCGATTTGGTCTTTCAGGTAGAACTTCCCTTGCAGTAGAAGTTCTGCAGCAAGTTTCTTTGGATCGTCCGCCTGCTCGAGGGCGCGCAAGAGCGCAACCGGGTAGAAGCGAAACCAAATCTGGGTAGCGGCCCTATCGACTTCGTGAATAGAAGGAAGAAGGTCGGCGATCGCCTGTGACCATTGCTCATCCGTTTGCTGATTTAGGAATACTTCAAGGGATGTTATCGTCTGAACACTCATAATTGCCTCATATGAAAAATTGCCCTTCTGGTCAAACCGCATACTTTAACAGCCGAAGGCAGCGCGGTACAAATCGAAACGAAACCAGGTAGTGGGTCAGTGGGCTGCAAGTGTGCGATAAACTGAAGGAAACTCTGAATACCTTCCGGCGATTAGGAGTTTCTGAAACCCGCGAAGCGGGTGTCAGCATAAAGCCTGAGGCGCAAGCCCCAGGTCCATTCGTGGAAAGATTTCTGAGCCCGCGCCGCGGGCTCCCGACTACGTTCCCTGACGTAACCTGGGGTTCCGCTTCGCTCCACCCCAGGCTTTATGCTGACACCCGCTTCGCAGGTTTCAGAAATCTCTGTTCGAAGGAGCCTGTTCAGAGCTTCCTGAAGTTTGTCGGACAATCCGTGTGAAAAGGAGCCGCTAGCGTTGGGCGCTTATCTTGTCGTCATTCAGTGTCTATGCTAATTTGCGTCTCGGAAATAAATAAGACACTACGACGTGCGTCGGCATCAAGACCAATTTTTGGCAATCAACGTCGTCTCTGAAGGAGTAACTTCAAATGGCAGAGAAGAGAACGGATGCGGTCAAGCCTGCTGGACGCACCTTCGACGAAGCTTACGGATTTTCATTCAGCATCGCACTCGGATTATTGCTCTTTATCGGCGGGCTCGTCATCAGCCTCACCCTCGGTCAGGAATCCAGCTTCGGGCTCTTCTTTGGCATCCCACTGATGCTGGCGGGCGTAGTGGTCCCGCTGTTCATGATGCGCGGGGTCTTCGCGCGTGATGAGATCAACGCTCCCTGCCCTGTCTGTGGTGCTGAGATAAAGACGACTGACGCCACCATGCAGCTCGACTGCCCGAATTGCGGAAAGACTATTTCTATTCGCGATGGCGGACTCTATTTAAGGGATGAGACGTAGGGCAGGGGCAGGAGGCAGGGGCAGGACACAGGAGCAGGACGCAGGAGCAGGACGCAGGACGCAGGAGCAGGACGCAGGGGGAAGAGCAAGCAGGAGGCGACCACCAATGAATTGGGGTGCTGGTTGTGTCGACCTCACGTTTTGCACCGAACTCTGAGGCTTTAGAGATCTAAAGGTATATCAACTGGCTTTCACCCTAGCCAGGGAGATCTATAACCTTTCAAAGTCTTTTCCGGTCGATGAACGATTCTCACTGACAAGCCAAATTCGCCGCGCCTCACGCAGCGTCGCAGCGAATATTGCAGAGGGATATCGCAAGAAACAATATCCCAAGAGGTTTGTCAGTAAGATGGCCGATGCCGACGGCGAGGCAACCGAAACCCAGGTGTGGATAGACTTCGCGTCTGATTGTGGGTATTTATCCGCAGATCAACGGACGCGGCTAAGATCCAGTTACGAGGAGATTGGCAGAATGTTGGGAAGCATGATTGCACATCCAGAGAGTTTCAAACGCTGATCTTCTCGCGTCCTGCTCCTGCCTCCTGCTCCTGCCTCCTGCACCTGCCTCCTGCGCTACGGCGATAACCCACTCGGCCTCGTTAGATAGTCACTGATCGTAAACACAAACATAATCCCCAGCCAGAAAATCCCTGCCACCACGATTACCCAAATGAGCCGCGAGCTATAACGAACATGCATGAAGAAAAGAACGACCAGCGTCGCCTTGATGACGGCTATCGTTAACGCAAGGACTGTGTTGGCGCCCGGAAAGAAGCGATCGAGGTCCTGGAACGCGGCTAGCACCGTGAGGGCCGTGAAGACCATCAACGCGCCAAAGATCGCGAAGTACACCTTCCTTTGAACTATGTGTTCCGACATTACTCAAGCCCTCAATGACCGCCGCCGATGTGCCTTCCCAGCAGATATAACAACGGAAAGAGAAAGATCCACACGATGTCCACAAAGTGCCAGTACAAGCCTGATATCTCCACCGGAGAATGATACTCCGGTGTATAGCGTCCTTTCCTCGCCTGGAATATGAGGTAAGCCAGGATGCCTACTCCGATGATCATGTGCAGCGCATGCAGGCCAGTCATCGCGAAATAGATCCAGTAGAACATTTCGACGTTATGCACCGATGCGTTCGCAGGGAGACGGAGCTCTTCCAGATTCGGATTAAAGGGATGACCGGCGATCAAGCTGCCGGGAATCAAATTGTCTACATATTTCTCGCGATACTCGATGGCCTTGATTCCAAGAAATGTAAGGCCGAGCAGCAGTGTGATGGTGAGAAATATGACCTGCATCCGACGGTTTCCAACCTGCGCGTAATAGACTGCCAGCGCCATGGTCAGACTGCTGACGATCAGAACAACCGTATTGATGGCTCCCAGCTTGATGTCCAGGTGATTGCTGGCGGCAGCGAAGGCCTCGGGAAATTTGGCGCGAAAGATCGAATAGGCAAGAAACAGCGCGCCAAAGAACATGATCTCCTGGACAAGGAACACCCACATTCCGATGGAGCCAGCCTCGCGCTGCTGCTCCATATTGTCGAAATGGTGCGCCAGTGCCGTCTGCGCGCTATGTCCTTCTACGTGGCTTACTGCCAAGTGTTGACTCCTTCGGAGTGATGGTGTCGGGTGCCGGGTGCCAGGTGAGTGCCGCATTGCTTCTACCTGACACCTGGCACCCGAAAGCCGGCACCTTCTTACGTCAGCGCCGGAACGTCCGGCTTCTCCCCAGCCTGCAGCTTGCCTACTACCTTGGTTGCTTCGGGCGGCGCGAATTCGTACGCCTCCCAGGTGACAACCGGAGTAACTTCAAAATTCTCTGTGGGGGGCGGGCTTGATGTCCTCCACTCCAGTCCGGGAAGGCGCCATGGATTCGCCGCCGCTATCTTTCCGTACCGCATCGACCATATGAAATAAATCATCGGTATCAACATCCCAAACCCGAGGATGGAAGCGCCCGCGGTGGACATCACGTTCAGAACCTGAAACTCAGGCGCATAGACGTGGTATCGACGAGGCATTCCCATGTAGCCCGCGATGAACTGCGGAAAGAAAGTCAAATTGAAGCCGACAAATACCACCAGCGCAGCAAACCTGGCCCACCCTTCCGGGTACATACGTCCCGTGATCTTCGGCCACCAGTAGTGCAGTCCGCCGAGGTAGCCCATCAACGTTCCACCAACCATCACGTAGTGAAAGTGGGCGACGATAAAGTAGGTGTCCGTCAGATGGACATCCAGGCCCAGGGCGGCAAGGAACAACCCGGTCATTCCGCCGATCGTAAAGAGCCCGATAAAGCCGAGCCCGTAAAGCATCGGCGTGTCATAGGAAATAGAGCCTTTATAGAGCGTCGCCGTCCAGTTGAATACTTTGACCGCCGAAGGAATCGCCACGGCAAAGCTGAGGAACGAGAAGATCATTCCCGCGTAAATCGATTGGCCGCTCACGAACATGTGATGGCCCCAGACGAGGAAGCCAAACACCGCGATCGCGATAGATGAAAAGGCGACGAACGAATATCCGAAAATGTTCTTACGCGAAAAGTTGGCGATCAACTCGCTGACCACACCCATCGACGGCAGGATCATGATGTAAACCGCCGGGTGCGAGTAGAACCAGAACAAGTGCTGGAACAGAATGGGATCACCACCGTAAGTGGGATCAAAGATGCCAACGTGGGCCAGCCTTTCGAACGCGAGCAGCAGCACTGTGATGGCGATGACCGGCGTGCCCAATACCATGATCAGACTGGTCGCATAGTGCGACCAGATAAAGAGTGGCATCCGGAACCAGGTCATCCCGGGCGCTCGCATGGTGTGAATGGTGACGATGAAATTCAGCCCGGTGAGAATGGACGAGAAGCCTGTTATGAAAATTCCGACTCCGGCGAGTATGACAAATGAATTTGAATAGGTAGTGCTGAACGGCGTGTAGAAGGTCCAGCCGGTATCGACTCCACCCGAGATAAGCGCCCAGAGAGTAAAGATTCCACCGAGGACGTAGATGTACCAACTAAGTAGATTTATACGGGGAAACGCCAGGTCCTTTGCGCCGATCATCAGCGGGACGAGGAAGTTTCCCAGCACAGCGGGGATCGCAGGGATCAGGAAGAAGAACACCATGATGATCCCATGCTGTGTGAAGATCTTGTTGTATGTGTTGGCCTGGAACAGATCGCCCTGTGGGGTCAGAAGCTCGAGGCGAACCAGTATCGCGTAGATTCCGCCCAGCAGGAAAAACAGCGTTACCGAGCCGAGATAAAGCAGCGCGATGCGCTTGTGGTCCCTGGTCAGCAGCCACGACTTTATGCCGTACTCCTTATTAAGGTAGTTGACGCGTGGCGGCTCGATTACCGGCTTTGTTACTGTTTCCATACTCTTGGAATTCTTACTATTTCCTGACCTCACCATGGAATTCAGAAGCAAGTCCGCGAAGCGGACGTTTGAAAATAGCCCAGTCCCGACCAGTCGGGGCTGGGTATCTCGCACCTGTACTTATCGAGCCCGTGAAGCGGGCGACTGAAAGCGACATTGTCGCGGAAGAACTGTAGACCTTCAGTCGTCCGCGCTGCGGACTAGTTGCTCTCATGTGGACTCCTGCCCCAGCCCCGACTGGTCGGGACTGGGCTATTTTCAGTCGTCCGCCTTGCGGACTATTCCGGCTATTTAGTACTCCCAGGGTTCACCTTTGGCGACGGAGATGGCGCCACTGCCTCCGCCTTCTTCTGCGGTGCCCCCACGTTCGCGTTCGTTGTCCCGCCCGTGCCCGGCGTCTTCGCCGGACTCAGCGACTTGATATAGCTCAGTATCTGTAAGAGATTTTCTTCGCTTAACTGTTCCCTGTAATACGCCGGCATCAGTGGCTGGCGAAATCCGTCGACGATTTGCGACTGGGGGTTGCGAATGGAATTGCGTATGTACTCTTCGTTCGCTTCGACTGAGCTTCCGCCTTCAAGATTCACTTTGCTGCCGAAGACCCCAATCAGCGGCGGTCCTTTTCCGCCTTCGCCATTGGCGCCGTGACAGGACACGCACCCCTGGGCCTGGAAGAGCTTCTGGCCTGCGATGACAGGCGATTCCTGATTCGCTCCGCCGCTGAGCCACTGATCAAAATCCGTCGGCTCCATCACAATCACCCATCCGCCCATTCCGGAATGGTTGGTGCCGCAATACTCAGCACAGAAAAGGTGATATCTGCCCGGCTTGGTCGCTTCAAACCAAAGCGTCGTATAGCGTCCGGGCACGACATCGGCCTTGGTGCGAAAGGCGGGAACGAAGAAGTCGTGGATCACGTCCTCCGTCGTCATGATCAGTTTGATCTTGCGACCGACGGGGATGTGCAGCTCGTTTATCTCGCGCTGACCCGTCGTGTGTTGGATCTTCCACATCCACTGCTTGCCGACAACGTAAACTTCGAGCGCATCCTTTGGGGGTTTGCGATACTGATCGAAGTAAACAGTTGCGCCCCAAACGAAGATAGACATCGAAATCAGGAACGGAATGACTGACCAAAGCGTTTCCAGCTTTATCGAACCGGCGATCGGTCGCGGGACTTCGCTCGCTGAGCGGCGACGATATTTGACGACGAAAATGATGATGGTAAGGCTGATCAACACCGCGAAGAATGTTGTCAGGCCGACGAGATAGAAGTACAGGCCGTCCACCCGATCAGCAAAGGTGGACGCTTTCTCCGGCATGAATGGAATCCACGACTGCATGAAAGCTACGCCGTCCCTCCTTGTTCGACCCTCACCTTCAACGCTACGTTTGCCTTCTCGTTTCGTCGACGCAATAGCAACAGCAACATGCCGATCCCGATGACGGTGACTACGCCGCCGATCTGCATCATCCGGATTACAACCAAACCATAGCGACCCGTCGTCGGGTCATAGTGGTAACAGTAGAGTAGTAGTTGATCGACCACTGAGCCGATCTTGTTGCCGGAAGCTTCGATTAGCCCGAGTCTCAGATTCCCTCCGTCGTACTCGGTGCCATAGAAGTAACGGGACAGTTTACCTTCAGGCGTCAGGATCATGATTCCGGCAGCATGTGCGAATTGATTGGTCTTCTCGTCGTAGTTGAAGTGGAACCCGACCGCATCGGTTAGTCGCCTGATGTTCTCCTGGTCTCCTGTAAGAAAATGCCAACCCGCGTCGGCCCCTGGACGGTTGTAACGCTCGATGAACGAGCGCTTCTTCTCGCTAGCTATCTCCGGTGTTTCCCTCGAATCAAAACTAACGGTAAGGACCTCAAACTCGCGACCTACGTCAAAAGACTGTGCTCGAAGGCTGCCCAGCAGGCCTACCAATATCTGATCGCAGAGCATCGGGCACTTATAGAAGACCAGCGACAGTACAACGGGTTTTTTGCCATTGATATATTGTCGAAGTTCCACCGTGCGTCCAGACTCATCTTTGAACTGCAGGTCGAGCGGAACCTGCTCATTCAATCGTTGTTCGATTCTTACATCACGCAGCGCCGGAGGCAGACCGCTTCCCGCTGGACCGAGCTCTGGTCTTGGACTGTATAACGGTGCCGAGCCGTCGTAGAGCCGGCCCTGAGCGAAGGAGGCAGGTGGCAGAAGCAGGAGGCAGGAGAAAGCGAACATCAGTAAGCAGGAAGCAGGAGGCAGGAGGGAGCGAAAACCGCGCGGCAACCCACGCTTCATTTGTTGGGCCCTCTCCTCTGCTTTTTGCCGACCGACTTCCATTGATTTCCAGCCCACGTTCCCCGTCACCTCCTGCTTCCTGCTCCTGCCTCCTGCACCTGCCTCCTGCTCTTACTGGTCTCTCTTTTCCGTCATCCTGCCGGAACTCTGATACGACGGTATGTCCATTCCATGGAGGTCGAGCTGCTGCTGCCCCTCGGCCGCTGGCCTTGTTCGCAACTGGCCTTCGCTCAGAAGTTTTTGTTTGGCTTCCTCGATTGGCATGCTCACTTTGCCGGTTCGTGGATCAGGTTCTCCGTTGAGCGCCTTTTGCCAGATCTTGACCATCTCTTTGAACTCCGCCGCAGGCTCTTTGAGTTCAAGCTTGATCGGGTCCTTCCCATCGCCCAGGTTAATTCCAAAGCCGGGGGCGGCCTGTAATCTGGGCTCGGGCGGAAGCCTTTCCTTGTCGCTCAGTGACATAGGCCTGCGCGGATGCGCTTGTTCCTCGTTGGTGGCGCGGTTTTCCATGTAGCCAAGCATTAGCCACATCAGTACCTGAACGATGATCCCGAAGACGAGGAGTCCGACAGCGAACATAATTATCGAGCGCACATTGACATCACTCTTCTCGTGGCTTACATCCACGTTCTGGATGTAGGTCACGTCCGGAGTCATGTGAATGTCGCCGATAATGTGCTCGCGCTTTGACTTTTTCATTACCACTTGACCTTCGAACCAATCACGCCTATTCCTGCTCCTGCTCCTGCGTACTGCTGCCTCGCCCTAATGTCCGCCGTGCAGCCCGTGTTCGACAGCTTCTTCAAAGTACGGGTCGTTAACCGGCAGGAGCGGCCGCAGCCTGAGCTGCCAAATGAAAAACGACACCCACAGTCCGCCGAAAGCAATGGGCGCCACAATGCTCATCCAGTTGAAACTGAGATGGCCGCGATTGAACTCAGGGACAATAAGCCAGTACACGTCAACGAAACGCATCACAAAGATAAGTCCGGCAATTGCAGCCAGCTTGCGCGCGTTGCGCTTCAAATCTCTCGAGAGCAGCATCACGAAAGGCAATGCAAAATGAAGCAGCACCAAACCGATTCCAAACCAGCCCCAGCCACCTCGCAACCTGTGAAGGTACCACTTCGTCTCTTCGGGGATATTGCCCGACCAGATGATGAGAAACTGCGAGAAGGAAAAGTAAGTCCAGAGCATCACGAAGGCCAGGAGCAACTTTCCCAGGTCGTGAAAATGCGGAGCTCGCACAACACCTTCCAGAGGCTTGCGTGTCGCCAGCCAAACCATCATCGCGATCACAAACGAAAAGGCACTCAACGTCCATCCGGCTACGAACAGCAGACCGTAAATCGTCGAGAACCATTCAGGATCGAGCGACATCACCCAATCGACCGAAGCGAACGTGGTGGTAAAGACAAACAGAATAATTCCGGGGCCACTGATTCGCCCCATGTATTTGGAATTTCGACGGTCCCCGGTTTGGTCCTGATCGGCCGACCACTTGTTGAGAAAGAACATCAATCCCAGCCAGATAAGAAAGTAGACGGCCGCGCGAATAAGAAAAAAAGTTACGTTTAGATAAGGCTGCTTCGCTTCCAGAATCTCTCGAACCTTCGGATCATGTACTTCGCTGATGTGGGTCCATTCGTAAAGATGCGTAAGCCCGAATATGGCGATGGGCAGAAAGAGCAGCAGCATTAGAGGCAGAGTTCGTGTTCCTGCTTCGAGCAGGCGACGAATGACCAGGCCCCATGCTCCACCAGTCAAATGCTGCAGCATCAATAAGCCCATGCACCCGAGCGTGACCCCAATCCAGAACATGAATCCGACAAGATACGAGCGGAAAAACTGTGTGATTCCGCCATCGTTGCCCGGCAGAAAAGCGCCCACGATCAGCAGCAGCAGGAAGATCCCGCCCACGATCAAGGCGCGCTGCTGGTAACGACCGGTTTCCGGCGGGGCCGCGTAGGAAAGGTCCTGGACCGTTGCCTCAGGCACTATTGATGCCCTCCCGGTTCTCCGCCTGTTGTTGCCGGCACCGCAGCCCGCGCAGCTTGGTTCATCTTGCTAAGTTGCAAGGCGCGAACATACGCGATTATGGCCCAGCGGTCCTGGACGGGGACTTGTGATTTATAACTCGGCATCGCCCCGAACCCCTCGGTGATCACTCGAAAGAAATAACCCACCGGCGCCTGCTGCAAACGCTTCTCATGATAAGAAGGCGGTGGCCGGAATCCCCGTCTGACAATCATTCCGTCGCCCTCGCCTGTATAGCCATGGCACATCGCGCAGAAGATTTGGTAGCGCTCTTGCCCACGATTCAGCACTTCGGCGGTTACCGGAAAAGGAAACTCCTCGACATCGTTAGGGTCGCCTGCGGGCTGTTGTTGGATTTCCCTTTGGTGAGAGTCCGCGTTTGACTGGGAACCGGTATTCGGTGGAGCTTGCATATTTGCTCCACCGGCGCCCGGCGTAGTCGCGGTGCCCGATGCGGGGGAGAGAACGTTCGTGTTGCCCTGGGGTGCGGGCTTCTGACCCGTGAACAATTGCTTATCTGCCCGCAGGTATCCGCGTGGAACCGTGCCGGGAACCAGCGGTCGGGAAGAGAGACCATCCTTGAAAAATCCACTCGATTCATAAACTTCATACCGCGGCTGGTCCTGCATGTCCTGTCGACAACCCAAAAGCAGTAGGCAGTTGGCAGTTAGCAGTAGGCAGAAAACAAGTCTTCGGCCGTCGGCTTTCACCGGCACCCGGCCCCTGACACCTGACCCCCACTTTTCACACTTCGACATCAATCACCTCTTTGGGATTCAGGCTCTTCATGAATTCCATTGTTTTGTCGTGATCGAATTTCGGGTCCCTGGCTTCAATGACAAGAAAGAACCGGTCGCGTGTGGCGAGCGCAAAGCGTTCCGCATTGAAGACCGGATGGTACGGTTGCGGCAATTTGTTCAGTGCCAGCATTCCAAAAACGGCTGCGAGCGCGGCACACAGAACCGTCGTCTCGAACGTGATGGGCAGGAAAGCAGGCCAGCTGTGAAATGGACGCCCTCCCACGTTGAGCGGATAGTCGATGACCTCCATGTAATACATCATGAAATATCCGCCCAAGCCGCCGATTATGCCGCCGATCAAAACAATGATCGGCAACCGCGTCTTATGAAAACCGATCGCCTCCCACAGTTCGGGAATGGGATACGGAGAGTAGCCGTTGATGCGTCGGAAGCCGGCGTCATAGGTACGCCTCGCGGCTTCGACCAACTCGGTGGGTTGATCGAATTCCGCCATCAGGCCATAAAGTGGTGGTTTCGATTCCATGGCAATCAGTGGTCAGAGGCCAGTGGTCGGTGGTCGGTGGTCGGTGAACAGCCAAAACAGCGCGTCGCTACTCTTAGCCGACCACTGACCACCAACCACTGATCACTTCTCCTCACGCTTCCTCCTCGACTTCAGCCTGCGGCAGTATGGTGCGCATCTCGAAGATCGAGATGATCGGCAGAAATCGTATGAACAGGAATAGCAATGTCAGGAACAGGCCAATCGTGCCCACAAACATCGACCAATCCCAAACGGTCGGCGAATACATGCCCCACGACGAAGGCAGAAAGTCACGGTGCAGACTCGTCACTACTATCACGAACCGCTCCAGCCACATCCCTATGCTGACGATGATCGCAATCACGAATAGCGCCGCCGCGCTGTTTCTTATCCGCTTCATCCAAAGAAACTGGGGCGTGATGATGTTGCAGAAGATCAACGCCCAGTAGTAGACCGCGTACGGTCCCGTCATTCGGTTCCGGATCATGTAACCTTCGAACTTGTTCGCGCTGTACCAGCCGAAGAACACTTCGATGATGTAGCCGTAGCCGACGATCAAGCCGGTGGCCAGCATCACCTTCGCCATGTTCTGCAAGTGGCGATCGGTGATGAAGTCTTCGAGTCCGTAAAACTTGCGCAGCGGAATCGTCAACACCAGAACCATCGCGAATCCCGCGTAGATCGCGCCCGCAACGAAGTAAGGTGGAAAGATGGTGGCATGCCAACCCGGTACCTGCGCCACGGCGAAGTCGAAACTGACAATCGTATGGACCGAGAGCACCAGCGGAGTGGCCAATCCAGCCAAAAGCAAATATGCGGTCTCGTACCGGTGCCAGTGACGCGCGCTTCCGCGCCATCCCATAGCCAACATTCCGTAGACCATTTGCCAGGCACGACTTTTTGCGCGATCACGCAGAGTGGCAAAGTCGGGGATCAGACCGATGAACCAGAAGAGCGCGGAGACCGACGCATAGGTCGAAACCGCGAACACGTCCCACATTAGCGGACTTCTGAACTGTGGCCAGATGCCCATCGTGTTTGGATAGGGAAAAAGCCAGTACGCCAGCCACGGCCTGCCGAGGTGAAAGATCGGATACATGCCCGCGCAAGCCACCGCAAAAAGCGTCATCGCCTCTGCGAAGCGGTTGATCGAAGTTCGCCACTCCTGCCGCAGGAGAAGAAGTATCGCCGAGATCAGTGTGCCCGCGTGCCCGATACCGATCCACCAGACAAAATTAATAATGGGAAAGGCCCAACCGACGGGTTGATTCGTCCCAAAGACGCCGACTCCGTTGAAAACCAGATGGGTTATCGACAGCAGCAACAGCTGCAACAGCATGAAGGAGATGCCAAAACCGAGGAACCAGCCGAGCGGAGTTCTCCTCCTCAACGTCAGCGCGCTGATCTTATCGGTGACGGACGCAAACGTGTGCCCCGGTCCAATCACCGGAGCGGTCTGCGTTTGGTGTACGTCATCATGTGGCGGATCAACTTCTGCCATGTGATCTAAGTCTTCTCCGTGATCTTCTCGTTCGGGTTCTTCAGCGCCGAAAGATAGGTGGTGCGCGGTCGCGTATTCAGATCAGCTAACAACGAGTAGTTGCGCTCGCCCTTTTTCATCTTCGATACCTGGCTCTCAGGATCATTGATGTTGCCGAAGACAATCGCTTCGGTGGGACAAACCGATTGGCATGCCGTTACCACTTCGCCGTCCTTCAGTGTGCGGCCTTCCTTCTCCGCTTCGATCTTGCCCCACTGTATGCGCTGGACGCAGTAGGTGCATTTCTCCATCACGCCGCGACTGCGGACCGTAACTTCCGGATTTCTCATCAACTGATATGTCGGCGTGTTCCAATCCTGATAGAGGAGGAAGTTGAATCGGCGAACTTTGTAGGGACAGTTGTTCGAGCAATAGCGCGTACCGACGCAGCGGTTATAGACCATGTCGTTCAGGCCTTCAGCGCTATGCACCGTCGCGTGAACCGGGCAAACCGGCTCGCACGGCGCGTTCTCGCAATGCATACAGGGCACCGGCATGAAGTAGGGACCTTCAGAGCTGTTCTCATCCACGCCTTTGAAGTAGCTGTCAACGCGCAGCCAGTGCATCTCGCGCCCGCGCTGAACCTGCTCTTTGCCGACGACCGCAATATTGTTTTCCGATTGGCATGCGACAATGCAGGCGTTGCACCCGACACACGAATTTACGTCGATCGCCATTCCCCACGCGTACTCGCGGTTGGAGTAGTCGTATGGCGGATACATGGAAAGGTCTTTAGACTCCTCATCCGAAAGGTTCTCTCCCTGCTCTCTTAGCTTTTCCGGCTCTTTCAAGTAGTCCGCAAGCGTGTTGACCCGAACTATGTCGCGGTTCTCCATCAAGTGATGAAGCTGAGTAACGGCAAGTGAAAATTTATCGCCTGTCTTTTCGATGGTGACGCCGTTGCCAAACCACGGCGCATCGGCCGTTCGAATCGAATAAGCGTCAAAGCCCTTTCCGGTTCCGACGCGGCCCGCCAATCGGCGGCCATAGCCCAGATGAACGGTCACTACGTTATCGGGGTGCCCCGGCGAGATCCATACCGGCGCGTTCACTGAGCGACCTGCGTAGCTGATCTTAACCGTGTCGACAAAGACGTCTCCGCCGTAAGTGCCTATCTTGTTTTTGATTCCCAACCGCTTTGCGGTATCGGGACTGAGCAGCGCCGCATTGTCCCAGGTCAACTTGCTGCCGGGCTTTGGCAATTCCTGAAGCCAGCCGTTGTTGGCAAAGCGCCCATCGTGAATCGAGGGGTCGGTACGAAATACGATCTCTAAGCCGGGTGTCGGGGGTTGGGGGCCGGGGGCTGGTGGGGTGCTATCCGCACTCTGCGCTTTAACGGTTAAGCCTTCTTTTATCTTCGAAGCCGTGTTCGGAATGTAGCCATCGTGCAGTGCCTTCCGCCAGGCCATCTCGAAGTCGGTGGTCGGACTCATAATTTGCGCGGTTAGAACCGGTTTGGTCGCGAAATTCGAACCTTCTTGATCCTTATAATCGGGCGGGGCGGTTGCGGTTGCGCTTCCCAGAGTCACGCCGCGCGGCGGGAAATTGTCTTGCCCTCGACCTCCCGCGAAAATCTCGGCCCTCCAGAATTCTCGAACGATGTCGTAGCCGGCACGATCCGACTGACCTGAGAAGACAGCAAGCAGTTCGTGCACGCTCTTGCTGGCGTAGAGCGGCATGATGAGCGGTTGAACGATCGAGACCGTTCCGTCGAACGAGCGGGTATCGCCCCACGCCTCAAGGTAATGACTCTCGGGTATGTGCCAGTGGCAGAGTTCCGCTGTCTCGTCTTTATATAGACCGAGGTGAATCCGCAGATTGATCTTGTTCATCCGCGCCTGGTCGAGTCTGAGGTCCGCGGGCGTCGTGTAAACAGGATTGCCGCCAAGCACCACAAGCGTTTGCACGCGCCCAGCGTCAATGTCGGTTAGCAACGCGCGCAACGAGTTGATGTGATCCTCCGACCGGGCTTCGATCGGCTCAGTATAGATCACCGTTTTGCCGACGTTGCCCAGCGCCGCGTTCATCGCGTGGGTCAATGCGTGTACTTCAGGAGATTGTTCGTCGCCGGCGATGACAATGCTTGCGCCTCGATGCGCGCTCAGGTCTTCCGCCAATGCGCTTATCCAGTTCGCATGTTTCTTGTAAATCTCTGAGCTCGCATAACCGGCGGGAAAATTAACGTCAGGACCTCTCAGCGCGGATGCCACGGCGCGCAGGAAGCCTTCGATTTCGCTGGGACTCAATCGCAGCGTGTGGTCGGCCATGGCGCCCGTGTTCGTGGTGGTGCTTTCGACCACGTATAGGCGATTCATGTCCCGATGTTCTTCGGTAACGCGTCGCTTCGCCGAGAAGTCTCGAGCGTATCGCAGGTTTCCCGGCCCGCAAGCGAGGAAGTCTGAGTCGATCGCAAGGATTCGTTCGGCCTGATCGAATCGATAGATAGTGTTGACTGGCTCGCCGAAAGAGGAAATGGCAGCAGCTTTCGCTCCGCTCTGGACGGCAGGTTCGTACTGATGCCAGTTCGCCGCCGGAAAGTCCGTGAGAACTTTTCTTAGCTGAGACGCGAGCGTCGGCGAGGTGACGGTCTCTGTCAGGAATCTAAGCCCTTCGCCTTTGTTCTTCTTGTGCTCTTCGATGGCTGTGCTCATGCCCGCAACGAACGACGTCCACGGACGAATCTCTTCTCGATAGGTAAGAGTCTGGGAACGGTCCGGATCATAAAGCGTCAATAGCGAGGCCTGGGCGAAGAGAT
>JAVHWA010000168.1:0-12643 GCA_032160165.1 Acidobacteriota bacterium | reverse complement strand
AATCCGGCCTGCGCGACTTGAACCAGCACCCAAGGTTAACGAACGGCGTTAGCTATGACTCAACCCGCATTGACACCCCAAGCGCCATGTAGTAGCGTCCGGTTTGCAACATATGCTACGGAACTTTGCTCACCCTCATTCGCACGCAGCCCCTGTCCTGAACCTTCACCACCAGCAAGGAGAGTTTTGCAACTTTTGAAGAAGATCGAACTCCCGCCCAGAGGTCTGGAGACGCTCTTTGGTGTTCACGACCAAAACATTAAATACCTGGAATCGCTCCTGGATGTGCGGATCAACGCGCGCGGTCAGGACCTGTCGGTCGATGGTGACCCGAAGGACGTCGGTACGGTGGAACGAATCCTGGAAGACTTTGCGGACCTTTTCACCGAAGGCAAGACCTTCACCGACAAGGAGCTTCGCGAAGCTTTCGCGCAGATCGCAGAAGACCGCGCCTACTCGTTGCGAGATTATTTCACCAAGGCCCGATTCAACCCTGCCGGCAAGAAGCAAGTAGCGCCCAAGTCCGCCAACCAACGCCGATATATCGAAGCGATTCAGAACAAGGACGTCGTGTTCGGGATTGGCGTAGCCGGGACCGGTAAAACGTATCTCGCCGTCGCGATGGCGGTGCAGGCACTGATGCAGAAACAGGTTAATCGCATCGTGCTCGCGCGCCCGGCGGTCGAAGCAGGCGAGAAGCTGGGATTTCTACCCGGAGATCTGCAGGACAAGGTCGATCCGTATTTGAGGCCGCTGTATGACGCGCTCTTCGATCTGATCGAATTCGAGCGCGTGACGAAGCTGTTGGAGAAGCGCGTAATCGAAGTCGCGCCGCTTGCGTTCATGCGGGGCCGAACTCTATCGGACGCTTTTATCATTCTGGACGAAGCGCAGAACACGACCAGCGAACAGATGAAGATGTTCCTGACGCGCATCGGATTCGGTTCGAAAGCGGTAATAACCGGGGACGTCACCCAGATCGATCTCCCGACCGGGAAGCGCAGTGGTCTGATCGAAGCCGAACGGGTACTGGCCGGGATCGAGGGTGTCGAATTCATCTACTTCACCGACAAAGACGTGGTTCGCCACAGGCTGGTGCAGATGATCATCAAGGCCTACGAATCGCACTCGAGCAAGAGCAATATTTGAGGTGCTGTAGCCTGACCGTTGGGAAAAGCATTTGTGATGCGCTGATGGACGCCCTCGGTAATACTCGGGCTACCGCCCCAGAGCTATGATTGAAGTTATAAACCGTCAGCGCAAGCTAACGATTGACAGCCGCGAATGGGAGCGCTTTGTGGCAAAGGTGCTAGGCGTTACTCCGGCGAACGGTGGGGGGGTGACTCTCGCCTTCGTATCAGACCGCGCGATGCGCGAGTTGAATCGAATGTGGCGACACAAGTCTGGGATCACGGATGTCCTATCGTTCCCGGCGGAGCAGGATGAGTTTGAGCAGATGGAGGGGCCAACTCTGGGCGACGTGGTGATTTCTGTAGAGCAGGCACAACGTCAGGCAGCCGAGCACCACCTTACCTTTACGCATGAAGTATCACAATTGATACTACACGGCGTGCTTCATCTATGCGGCTACGATCACGAAACCGACGATGGCGAAATGAATAAACTCGAGCTTCGGTTGCGCCGCCGGCTTGGTATATGAGCAGGTAAATGGTTAATGGTGAATGGCCAATGGACGCACCGGCTTTGTGTTCATGGCCATTTACCATTTACTATTCACCATTAACCATCTATGGGTATCGAAATTGGAATCACCTGTCTGCTTCTCGTGGGGCTGACGTTTCTCGCTACGGTAGACATGGCTTTTGGCCAGTTGAGTGACGTGGGCCTCCGCCTGCTGATCAGCGAAGCGGAAGAACATTCCACTTCACGTTCCAGGCCTTTCCTCAAAGAAATTCTCGAGAACCGGCCACGCTTCCGTTTCACCGTCTCGGCCGCCGTGCAGATCATGCTTGTTGCGGTCACCGTCCTGATCACGGCTATCTCGCTGCGCGTGTTTCCGCTGGCAACTGCCTTCTCACAGAGTCGATTGATAGTAATCGCGCTATTGGCCGGACTTACAATCGCCTTCATCTTCCGACAGTTGATTCCCCGGCTTATCACGCTGCGCAATCCTGAAAGAATCCTGCTTATCTCGCTGCCGCTGCTGCGGCCCAGCTATCGTCTGCTTACGTTCGCCGCGGACCCTCTTCATAGAATGTTCGACCGCATGCGGCGCGAGCGTCCTGGCTCGGATAACGGGAGTGCTGAAGAGGACGAAGACAACGGCGGTGATATTCAGGCCTTGATTGACGTCGGCGCGGAAGAAGGAATTCTCGAAGTAGAAGAGGGAGAGCTGATCCACTCGATCATCGAGTTTGGCGACACGCGCGTCAACGAAGTGATGACACCACGCACAGAGATTGCCGCCCTTCCCATTACCGCCACTGTGCGCGAAGCGCGCGACGAGATCATCGAGTCAAAGTACTCGCGACTGCCCGTCTATCGTGACCAGATCGATAACGTGGAGGGAATTATCTATGTGCGCGATCTGCTTCAGTGCTGGCCCGAAGGCAAGGAGGATGAAAAAATAACCTCATTCCTTCGACCGGTTTACTTCGTCCCTGAAACCAAGCCGGTGGCGGAGCTACTGGAAGAGATGCAAAAGGCGCACGCGCAATTGGCGATGGTGATAGACGAATATGGCGGAATCGCCGGGCTGGTCACTGTCGAGGACATTCTGGAAGAAATCGTGGGCGAGATTGAGGACGAAGACACGGAGCAGGAAGAGATAGTGGAGATCGTCGAAGGAAGCGACGGCTATTACGAGATGCCGGGCTCGATCGAAATCGGAAAGATCGAGCGGCTGTTCGCAATGGAAATAGAGGACGACGATTTCACCACCATCGCGGGACTCGTTATTAGTGAATCAGGATACGTGCCGCACGTAGGAGAAAGACTCACGTTTCGCGGCCTCGACGTAGAGGTCCTCGAAGCCGATGACAGGCGAATTAACCGGGTGCGCCTCCGCCGCGCACAAGAGACGAGGGCCCAGGCGGAGTAGATCCAGTAATCATGAACTCTCCTCAATCCGACAACAGGTCCCTGCCGTTGCTGACCAACCAGGCGATCTGCGAAGCCTGCGGAAATGAGTTCGCCTGCGGTGCGGCGCTCGGGAGTTGTTGGTGCGCGGAGATCGAGTTGAGCGACGCGGCCAGGAATGAGTTGGGCGCGCGTTACAGTGGCTGTCTGTGTCGCACATGTTTGGAAGGATTCGCCAAAGGCGGAAGGACAAATGACGAAAAAGAGCAGCAAGTACCTACAGGGACGGCGGATTGATCCACGGCCAATCCGCGGCGAGACCAGGCTGGCAGACCTGGTCGACGACGCCTTCCTGGCTTACAACGCGGCGCGGCTGCGCGAAGCTTGTCAGCTCTTCACGCAGAAGATGCTCGAACCGGATGTGACGGTGGGGATGTCGATCACGGGAGCGTTGACTCCGGCGGGCCTGGGAATCTCCGCACTAATTCCTTTAATCCAGGCCGGGTTTATCGATTGGATCATTTCCACCGGCGCCAACCTGTACCATGATGCTCACTTTGGCATCGGACTGGACCTGCATCAGGGAAGCTCGCAGATTTCGGACATTGTCCTCAGAGAGGAAGAGGTGGTACGCATCTATGACATCTTCTTTGACTACAGCGTGCTGCTGGACACCGACGCCTTCTTCCGGAAGATTATTGAGGGCAAGGAATTTCAAAAGACGATGTCGACGGCGGAGTTTCATTATCTCTGCGGGCGGTATGTTCGAGAGCGAGAGCGGAAGCTGGGACTGGAAAACAAATCGCTGCTGGCTGCGGCCTACGAGTACGGCGTTCCGATTTACACTTCGAGCCCGGGCGATTCATCGATCGGGATGAACGTGGCCGCAAAAGCCTTACAAGGTAACAAGCTTGCCTTCGATCCATCGCTGGACGTGAACGAGACTGCGGCCATCGTCCTCGCTGGCAAGCGCGGCGCGATACACGGCAGCGGAGATAAGGGAAAGAAACACGGGGGGCGTTCGGCAGTTTTCATTCTCGGCGGTGGCAGCCCAAAGAACTTCATGCTGCAGACAGAGCCGCAGATCCAGGAGGTCCTTGGAATTGACGAGCGCGGCCACGATTACTTTCTACAGATAACCGACGCGCGTCCGGATACAGGTGGCCTCTCGGGCGCGACGCCGGGCGAGGCGGTGTCGTGGGGTAAGGTGGATCCTGAGCGTTTGCCGGATGCGGTTGTGTGTTATGTTGATTCGACGGTCGCGCTACCGATCATAACGGCCTATGCGCTGGCTCGCCACCAGCCTCGCGAGCCAAAGCGCTTGTATCAACGACGGGCGGAGTTCATGCAATTATTGTTGTCTGAATACGGAAAATCCAAGAGAAGGTAACCAGGCGGTGAAGGTGGAAGGATGAGGGACGACCAGGGATCGAATGAATCCTCAAGATTGGTCGTTCATCGCGCATCCCGTCGTCTTCATCCCTTGGCTGCGGGGAGCCGATGGGGAAAAAAGTCACCGACGAACAACCACGCGTTTACTTTAATTGTTCAAAATGCCCAGCCTACTGCTGTTCGATCTACGAGCGCGTTCAGGTCACGAAGCGCGACCTGAACCGGCTGGCGCGCCACTTTGGCGTGTCGGTAGACACAGCACAGCTCCGTTACACGAAAATCGACAGATCCAGCAAGGAACGAGTGCTCCGTCGCAAGAAGGACGTTATCTTCGAAGAAGCCTGTCGCTTTCTCGATCCCGAAACACGGGGATGCACCATCTATCACGCGCGTCCCACGGTTTGTCGCGAATACCCCGCGCGCAGCCGCTGCACTTATTACGACCTTTTACAGTTTGAGAGAGGCCAGCAGGATGATCCGGGCGTAGTTCCTCTGGTGCAGATAACCTTCCGCGACGTCGAGAAGAAGGTAATGCGCGACAAGAACAGCAGCGAGAAAATCTGGGAATGGAAGAAGAATGGGAACAGGTGAATGGAGGCTGGGGGCCGGGTGTCAGGGCCCGGGTGCTGGGTGTCTGGGGCCGGGGGCCAGGTTTCGGGTTCCAGAGTTCGGGTTCCAGATTCCAGGCGGGAGCTTTTACGAAGACTACTCACGCTCGAGGTGGAGCGACATCCCGGCATTCAACTTGAAACCCTTAAACTTGGAACTGAGACCCGACACCTGGCCCCCGACTACCGCTTTCGGAGGTATGCTTTATGCAGGAATTTCTTTCAAAAATGATTGGCCGCAAGGTAGACGTGTTTTGCTGCGGGGCTGCGAGTCTGAGTGGTGAGATTATCAGAGTCGAAGGCGGCGTGCTTCATCTGAGAGACGACGACCAGCAGATGTGCTATGTCGCTGTCGACAAGATCGCCGTCGTGTGGGAATCGCGCGACGATGAGAAGCGAGCGGGGTTCATCTCACATCCGCTCAACAATCGCTGAAGGTACGCCTTATCAAAAAGCAGGAGGCCGATGCGGGGGATTCCCGGCACCGGCCTCAACCTCTTTTTCAGAAAATCTATTCCGCGTTGGCTAGCAGCTGCGTTGGAAGCGGCACCCGACGAAATCCATCGATGCGGCTGAGATAATGCTCGTTCCATGCCTGATACACGACGCCTTTGTGTCGCGAGGCGTGGAAAAAACCATTCGCATCGGCGACGATCCCAACGTGTGACAGGCCGTTGAAGAATACCAACGTGCCGAACTTGAACTTCTCATCTTCGCGTGCCGGCGTAAAACGGGCCCAGTATGAACGGGCGCTGCCGCGAGTAAAATCGACGCCGATCTGCTGGAATGAACTCCAGACGAAGCCTGAACAATCGAAGACTCGCGGACCGGCTGCGCCCCAGACGTAGCGTGCGCCAAGTCGGGTATCAATCGCATTGAGAAGCAACTGGTCGAAGCGCAGCGCCGCGCTGCGAGAGGCGGCTGCAGGTGTAGCGCGCGATATGACGACGAGATCGTTTTCCAAGCGGGGCGTGCCGCTTGCTTCGATCGACGTTGTTGTTATGCTGGTTGCCTGGTGTAAACGGGTGTCAGTTTGTGCGGCGACGGTCATCGCGAAGACAGTGAGCGCAAAGCAGGCCGCGAGAACACGGTATAATAATTTGTTAAAAACCATAGACGGGGAACGACTCTCTCTTTCTTATTAATCGGGTCTTACTTTTATTGGATTACGTAGTTGCGGCGGGTGTTCCTAACCACAAACGCCATTCTACACAGCACTTAGGGGTATTACAACAACCAATGTGACCGTTTTGTGATGAATCACTTTGGGTCTATAGCATCCGAACCAAAAGGGGTCAGATAACAGGAATGAGGGGGAGCGTCCGGTGAAGCATCCGCGTACACTCGTTCCATCACAAAACACTGTCGGTCAATCTGCGTCGATGTGCGGTCGAGAAACGTAGAAATATTTCCGCATGCCGTGATAGCATGCGCGACCATACGGACTGAAGAGGAGACTCGCATATGCTTTTCGTTGAGGGGAAGACTTCAAAGCAAAGCGTAGGTAGCGCTGCGCGGCTGGCCCTGCTTGAGAAGTTGCAGGAAAAGGGCTTGACGCCCCTGATTCGATCGACGCGTCTACACTGTTACGAGCAGGCGCTGCTTGGACCTGATCGAGTGGATGAGATGGAGCGTGCGATCGCTTCCTGGTCGGAAAGCGACGATGACGGCTCCTATTTGCGCGGCGACGTATTTTGCTTTGAAGACTTTGTGCTCTTCCTCATTTTTGGAAACGACGATGACGAGAAGGCAGGAATGAGAGCGGGCATAGTGTATGAAGCCGACATGCTCGATGCGACGAAGAATCTGGATGCGTTCTGTCGCAACATAGACGATGCGCTCGACGCGACGCGTTCCACAAGTTCGGGCGAGAACGGCGCAAACGCAGATATCGAGTGGGAGACCCGGGATCGGGCCACTGCCGCCACGTTCGCAGTTGATGGTCAGGAGGTTGAGCCGTCCACTGTGATCGGGGGACGAATTGACGTTGGCTCGAGCCGCGCAGCCGAGTTGTTGGAAGACCTCGAAGCCAGGAGACTGCTCCATCGGATTACGGAGTCCCAGGCGGAAGGTCGCGTGTCTGAGCTACTCTCGAGTTCGGAACACGAAGGCTCGACTGCATCACTAATAAACAGAATGGCCGACGCCGGATTGTTGCGGCGCGAAGTTTTGATCAGTTGCCGACGAAAGGGCCGCTCGCTCTTCCGCCTGCCTTCACCCGATGCGCTGAGCGTCATTACGGCCAGCAACGCGACCTGCAGCGAATGCGGGACCGCCATCGCCGACGAAAAAATTGAAGACCTCATCAATCCCACAGAGCTCGCCTCTCAGTTGCTGGAGGATGGCTCGTGGCTAACCACGCGCATGTATTCCAGCCTGCGAGAGCTACGCATACCCGATAGCCATATTGCCATCGGGCCTCCGTCGGATGACGGCGGTTCCCAGATAATGGTCAGCGTTTGCAACGGTTCGTTTCTGTTCGTGACGCGAGATGGGGACGTGACCGCCGTCCATGCGAGGCAGGCGTTGAGCCGACAGATCGAGACCGACGCTACGCATCTGGTTGTCGTCGCAAGTGGGAAGATCCACGACGATGCACGGATGCGGCTGCGAGAACACGCTCGACGTCGCGCGCGAGGCGGGGGTGATGTGGAAGTAATACTGATAGAGGGCGTGGATGCTACCGAAGAATTGCGCGGCGCTTTCGAGAGGGTCTCGGAAAAGTCGCTGGTCGAAGAGTTGTGCGCTTTGGATAGCAGCCTTGGCTTGAAAGTGGGCCACATCGTGGCTATGCGCTTCAAACTGATGCAGAAAACCGGCGCATTGAAAGACCTGGCAGAGTCCGCTGTCGGCGCCTTGGCCGGAAGCTTACGCGAGTTCTGATCCCCGCCTCCAATCGTCCTTTCCTGTGGCTATCCACAGCGCCTCACTGGGCGCTGTACTATGCAAAGACGCCTGCGCACAGCGTCTAATCCCCGGCATAGGAGGTGCCACTAAAACAATGAGCACAGAGAGAAATGGAAACGTTTTCAATGCCGGGTTCGCCCTGGCAGCAGCCTTAGTCTTATCGTCAATCGTACTCGCATGGGCCTACACCCAGACCAAGAAGAGCGATCAGACGATCACCGTTACAGGTTCGGCCCGCGAGCGCATCAAGTCTGACCTGGTGATCTGGCGCGCAGGGGTCTCGTACCAGTCCACTCAGTTGGCGGATGCATACAAGTCGCTGTCGGACGGCGTGCCGCGAGTCAAGCAGTATCTGATCTCGAAGGGCGTTCCGGAAAATGAGATTACGATCTCCTCAATTTCGTCGCAGACCTTGCACGAGAAGGACAGCGAAGGGAATGAGAGCGGCAAGATAACCGGTTACAGCTTGCGGCAGGAAGTCCAGGTAAGGTCTGCCGATGTCGATAAGGTTGAAAAGATCGCGCGCGAGGCGACCGAACTGATCAATCAAGGCATTCTTCTCGAGTCGGGCGCGCCGGAGTACTACTACACGAAGATCGCCGATCTCAAGATCAAAATGCTGGCTGAGGCGGCCAAGGACGCTAAGGTCCGCGCCCAGCAGGTGGCATCGAGCACGGGCAGCAGCATCGGCAGCGTAAGACAGGCGCGTATGGGCGTCATGCAGATTACAGCGGCCGACTCAAACGAGGTTTCGGATTCGGGTATCAACGATACATCGGCGCTGCAGAAAGACATTACGGCAGTCGTCAATGTCAGCTTCGCGGTTGACTAATCGAATACGCAGGGTTCGTAAACGGGGGGCAATAAAGGGCGCGTCATCTAAAAGTGGCGCGCTCTTCTGCGTTTCTGGCGCTTGCAGGGGAAACTCGGCTTTGAGATATGTGTTGACAACCGAAAGGCCCGCGAGAGAATCTTAGTCGAACTTGCCCACGCAGGCGACCCGACCTAAGGAGATAGTTAGTATGAATAGACGCGCGAAGGCTTCACTAGGCCTACTCTTGGCTGGGCTGCTAATTGAGTTTGCGCCCGCTCAATCGCAAACCACCCCCGAGCAATCGACACGGCCACGAACCGTAACGACGCAGAGCCCCAGCCAACCAGCGGTAATGCCTTCGGTAATTCCGCGACCCGCGACCGTGACCATACCGACCGCGCAGAGTGGAGAGTTAGGGTTGCCGCCGGGACATCAGCTCTCGATGAGCAAGATTCGCGCTCGATTGGCGGAAGCTGGCCGCCTTCTTAGATCGCGATCGTCTCTGACCGCGCTTAATACCTCTTCTCTATTTACCGTCACGCTCGCCGCACTGTACGAGGGGACGTCACAGATACATTTGCTCACAATCCCGAAAGAGACATTTCTTCGCAAGGGATCGGAGCTCAACCTGACAACGTCGCTCGGTACGCCGGTTCAGCTCCACATTATCCGAGCCAACGGCGTCAACACTGCGGTAACAGTCTTTGACATGAATGGGAGAGCTTTTGTTCCGCTGCTGGTCGAGTACCCGATCGAGCGTAACGGCGCCCTTCACGAAGTGGCCTACTACACTTCGGCACATCCCGCGCTGCTTTCACCGGAAGTCGTGAAAACCGGCCAGGCGTACATCCATACGATGCTCGACCTCGCTGCCCGGCGCCTGAGAGACAAGGGCGTCGCGGTTCCTTCGAACCTGGTCGACATCGCGGAGCGGCTCTGTACTGTCGAGCACGCGGACCACACTCGCTTTCGCAACGAGAATCGTAAGGCACTGTTCGAAGAGATTTACTCGCTTTACGCTCTCAACGAACTCGACACCTACAAACATTCGGTCAGTATTGCCGGAGCCGGCGGGATGGTTCAGATGATCCCGTCGACTTATCAAATGCTCAGGCGAATGCACCCGGCGATCGGTCTTAATCCAGACTTTGTGTACGGCATGCGCAATCACGGCAATGCGCTCGAAGCCATGCTGCTTTACGTGTTGGATACATGGAAACTGCTGGCCTCAAGCGAGGACGTTACCGCTGCGCTGAGCTCCGGCATCGCCAGCCAGTCAGAACTAATGGCGGCAGGATACAATTCAAATCCGGCAAAGCTTGGTCAATACATCCGTCGCGGCGGCTCCGGCTGGCGTGTATTAATACCCCGCGAGACCCAGATGTATTTGCAGATTTATCACTCGCTCGAGACCCTGATTCCGATGAAGCCTCGATCCTGACCGAACCGCCGCCATCGAGGTAAGTTGGAAGCGAAGCTCGACCGCTTAATCGTAAATTTCAGGCAAGCGTGAGAATACCTCGCGTGAACCGCAATACTCTTTGGAAAACTCGTTGGAGACATCAAATGAAAAAGTCGAATCTCAAGCTATTGGCTTTGGTCTTGTTTATGCTGGCAAGCGTTCTGGGTATGATCAGCAATAGCCATGCGAAGAAATCTCACGGCGCTGCGGCCGCCATTAGTACCGATGGATTAGAGCAAACATCGACGAGCAGTTCGAATCTCCCGTCGCTCGCCACTGTTAGATTGCAACAAGGCGATAAGCCCGCGGAGCAGGTGCGAAAGAATATACAGGTCCTCAAAGGACTACCCGACTCGCAGGTAATCCCCGTGATGAAGTTCATGGCGGCTTCACTCGGTGTAAATTGCGCGTTCTGCCATGTCAACACTGGCGGAAATTGGGAGTTTGAAAAGGACGACAAGCCCACGAAGATCACCGCGCGTAAAATGATGCTGATGCAGTTTGGCATCAACAAAGACAACAAAGACATGTTCGGGGGTACGGGCGGAATCACATGTTACACCTGTCACCGAGGGCACACAGAGCCCCAGGTAATGCCAGTGCTTCCATTGACCGCGCCCGCGGGGGAAGCTGCGAAAGCAGCAGAGCCTTTGCCGACCACTGATCAGGTGCTCGAGAAATACATTCAGGCGATAGGGGGCAAAGCCGCCTATGAGAAGCTGAAGAATCGATCTATGAAGGGCACGCAAATCCTGGCGGACGGCACTTCCATACCCTTAGAGACTTACCAGGCTAGCCCTGACAAGGTCACATCAATCCTAACGACTCCAAAACAAGGCGTAATGTTGTCCGGCTACAACGGCAAGGTCGGCTGGGTTAAGAATCAACGCGGGCAACGAGAATTGAGCGGGGGCCAGTTGGCACAAATGAAACGTGCGGCAGATTTTTACGGGGACCTCAAGCTCAAGGAAATCTATCCCGGCCTCGAGATCGTTGACCGCGAGAAAGTGGGCGACCGTGATGCGTATGTCCTTGCCGCACAGACGGCCCCTAATCGCATCGAGAAGCTGTATTTCGATGCTCAGACCGGACTACTCCTCCGCATTGTCACGATAACTCAGACAATGTTGGCCTCGATTCCGGAACAGACGGACTTTGAGGACTACAGAGAAGTCGATGGCGTAAAACTACCTTTCACCTACCGCCAGTCGTATATCGATGCAAGAGACGGCTGGACGAGGAAGTACACCGAGATCAAACACAACGTGGCGTTGGATGATTCGAAGTTCAATCCGCCGCCGCCTCCGCCCGCCGCAACACCGACTCCTAAGTAAGTACCACCCGAAAGCACTGGCGATAAGGCGAAAGGCAGCAGAGATCATCTCTCCGCTGCCTTTCGCCTTCTGGCATTCAGCCCTGTCTTAGGTCTCATATTGCAGCCGTCCGTTCAAAGGTTCAGTGGAGGTTTGTTCATCGCGAGACTCGTCGGCATATTGCAGCTTGTACAGGCGCCAATAGAGCCCGCGTTGAGCCAACAGTTCCTGGTGCGAACCCTGCTCGCGAATTTCGCCGTGATGCAACACGATGATGCGATCGGCTCGTTGAATTGTTGAGAGCCGATGAGCAACCACCAGCGATGTACGGTTGCGCATGACTCGCTCGATGGCACGCTGAATCAGTTGCTCGGTCTCTGTATCAATCGAGCTGGTTGCTTCGTCGAGGATCAGGAGGGCTGGATCAAAGGCAAGCGCGCGAGCGAACGAGATCAACTGCTTCTGACCCACCGAAAGACCGGCGCCGCGCTCTCTAACTTCTGCCTTATATCCCTCGCTCAGTCGTTGAATGAAACGGTCAGCATGGACTTCCTCCGCCGCCCAACGAACGCGCTCGTCCGTAACTCCGGTGTGTCCCAGTCGAATGTTGCTCTCGATCGTTCCGCTAAAGAGAAAGACATCCTGTAGAACGACTGCGAAGTTTTCATGCAGGGCCTGAAGGTCCCATTCGCGGACATCCACACCATCGAGCAGTATCTGGCCGCGCTGAACGTCATAAAAGCGCATTAGCAGGTTGGTGATGGTCGTCTTGCCGGACCCGGTGTGTCCCACGAGCGCCACGGATTGTCCCGGCTCCACCGTAAACGTCACATCCTTGAGGACCCAATCTTCATCCTTATAAGCGAACCAGACATTCTGAAACTCGATACGTCCCAACGCTCGTCCGGACTTCTTAGGATTAGCCGGTGTCGTGACCGCGATTGGCAGATCGAGGGTCCTGAAGATGCGGTGAGAGGCCACGACCGCGGCCTGTAGGACGTTGTATTTATCCGAGATGTCGCGGATCGGCTGAAAGAGCTGCTGCGAGTACTGTATAAAGGCGACGAGCGCGCCCAGCGAGAGCACCGTCTGGAAGGGCGTGTTCTGC
>JAVHWA010000100.1:0-36298 GCA_032160165.1 Acidobacteriota bacterium | reverse complement strand
CTATGTGCAGTAACAGCACCACCTCCCAGATCTCTTATCTGTTCGACCCGAGATCGTCCCCGTCCCGGCGCGATGCCCAGTGATATCGCAGCGTCGACGGTTACGCCCAGGCCCAGGCCTGAACCAGTATCAATAAGTGCGCGTCGTCCGCCGCCGAGCGCCACGAAAGGCCGACGAGTGCCGCCGTCTGCGAGCCAGGGCACCACCGCTGCTTCAGGGGTGGCGTCCATACGGCGCAAAGGCATCGATCGCGGATCGAACGCCGACATCAGACCGCGAGGCATGTCGACTTCGAATCCAAGAGGCCAGTAAGCCTCGGCCGGATCAAGCACACCATCGAGGCCTGGTGCCAACGCCTCTATAACTACGGCGTGTCCCCTCGACGGAAGGACGTTCTCGCTATCGCCGACCGCAATCCTGCTGAGCGAGACCTCTTGTCCGGTGGCGGATCCCCTTTCGCTAAGTCCACCAATTATCAATGAGCGGCTTCCGCTCAGCGCCACCCGCGCCTCGCGGGCAACACGTCCCGAGAGAATCGTTGCTCCCGCGCCGGTATCTACCGCGAAGGTATAAGGGCCGCTCGCATTGATCCAAACGCTGACCAATAGTCCCCGTCCCGACACTTCCTGGAATCGAACCGTGGAAGGGATGGTGGGGGATGAACGCCGCGCCCTTACATCAACCGATGCAGACGATGAGGTAGCGTCGACTTGGGCGATCCCACCCTGAGCAAACGTATGGGCAGTCACCGAAAGGTGAGCTGCCCATGTGTTTGTTGCTGGGATGAATAGAAACGCTGAAGTTACGGCGCAGGCCGCGATTTTCTTCAGACTGTGCTTCATCTGTGCACTATTCGAACCAGACTAGTAACGGCGATTGCGTTTGCGTATTTTGTAGGTGTAGACCGCGGCGCCGCCGCCACCGGCCAACGCTCCAATAGCTGCGCCCTTCTTGCCGCCGAGTAAACCGCCGAGCAACGCTCCGCCGCCTGCGCCCATTGCCACGGTCAGCTTATCGCGGTGCTTCTGCCAGAACGATCGTCGTGCGGGCTGCTGGTTGTAATCGTAATAAACTCTCCGCGTATTCGGCGAAGCGTAGCTGCGCGTCCGCCCACGCGACGATGTATAAACTACGCGCGACGGTACCACGTTCGATGCAAGCGCGACATCGCGATTCGAAGCGCTACCTTTGGCGGCATCGAAGCCGTCGAGGAATCCGGCTCGATAGCACGGGTCGGCAGCTTCACCGGTCTGAGAAGCGAGCTGCGTTGCGGCAGTAGAGTCATTTGAAATCCGGCTATCAAGCAGACCACCCGCCCGCGCCGTAGTAGCTGTGCTAGAAGGCGTGGTTGCCGTGTCTGAACGGTTCGTGACGAAAGCCCCGACGGTTCCGCCGACCAGCGCTGCCACGAGAGCGATAGGAATAATTTTGTTCTGTAGAATCATTTGAATAGGCTCCTTATTGTTTTGCGAGTGCTTCCCGCGCCTTAATAGCAGCAAGCTCTGTTCCAATTTCCAGGCTTTGGCAAGGGCAGCCCATTGTTCTCCCCATTACTTCGCACTTTAGTCCTGAGCGTGGTCAATCATAATCTAATCGCAACAAGCTGGGCCCCGCGTACCCGTCGGTTTCTCTGCTCGATTGCACGATATGGATCAATGACGACCCCATATCATCAACTAGTCCCAGGCTTACCCCCGGTTGGCGGCCTAATTTGTGAACTCAAGCTGTTCCATTCCCAGCCAGTCGCCGGTGGACTCTGCAGAAACGTCACGCTATAATCCCGCTTCATTCCACTCGTCTTCATCGGAGGTTCACCGCAGACGTGCCCACGACCCCAACCCTATTGCGTCTGGCAGCACGCCTCGACGGAGTAGGCTTCTCTGACATCGTCACAGTTCGCAACCGAATCATGAAGCTCCGATCCGAGGGGGCGACCGTCTATCAATTTGAAGGTGGCGAACCTTATGTCTTCACACCCGACTACATCAAACATGCGATGACGCAGGCGCTCACCGAGAACAAGACGCGCTATTCGCCGTCCTCGGGTATAGAGGAACTGCGACAGGCGATAGCCGCGAAAGTTCGCGAGGTGAATCGAATTCCCGCGGAAGCGCAGGACGTCATTGTCTTGAATGGCGGGATGCAGGGCCTATTTGGCGCCTTCCAATCTACCGTCAACCCGGGAGATGAGGTGCTGGTTTTCTCTCCCTACTGGACGCCGATAGCCGACTTGATATCCCACTGTCAGGGAAAGACTGTGCTTGTCCCCACACACGAAGCCAGAAGCGAGGGTCTCGCGCTGACGCTCAGTCGATATGCTACGTCCCACACCCGGGTGATCTACTACAACACCCCACAAAACCCTACCGGAGTTGTGTTCACTCGCGAGGAAGCGGAGGCTGTCGCGCAGTTTGCGCAGGAACGGGACCTGGTTATCATCGCTGATGAAGCCTACGAGGACCTGGTTTACGAGGGCGAACACGTATCGATGGCATCGTTAGAGGGAATGATGGAGCGAACGATCACGTCGTTTACGTTCTCGAAGTCGTTCGCCATGACTGGCTGGCGACTCGGCTACGCCGTCGCGGCGGAGCCGTGGATGACCGGCCTCAAGAAAACTCTCCTTTATTCAACCAACGGTGTATCAACTCCCACTCAGTGGGCCGGCGTTGCTGCCTTAACCACCAGCTCCGATTTCCTGACCGCGAACCGCGCTGCATACCTCGAGCGACGCAACCTTATGTACTCGGGACTCAACGAACTCGGGTTAGATTGTGAGCGGCCCGCGGGAGCGTTCTATGCTTTTCCGTCGGTTAAGCGCATAGACGCCGATAGCCGCCGAGCAGCCGATATCCTGCTTGAGCAAGCGCAGGTCGCGACCGTTCCCGGGATAGTATTCGGTCAGCACGGCGAAGGCCACTTACGCTTTTCATTTTCCACTTCGATCGAAACCATCGAAAACGGACTCGATTCCCTCCGCCGCAATCTTTAACGGATGAGGACAAGGGATGGGGGATGAAAAACAAGAAAGCGAGAGCCTCTCAGTCGGCGCCTCCCTCTCGCAGCGAATTTGATTTCATCGATCAGCTTCGAAAACAAACGCTGGACCATCGTTCCTCCGCCGGTACTTCCCTTCAGCTTGGAATCGGCGACGACGCCGCGGTGTTTGAGCAACATAACGGGCGAGACACGGTAATCACCACCGATCTGCTCGTCGAAGAAATAGATTTCCGACTAAACACTACGACTCCAGGACTGCTCGGACACAAGGCGCTGGCTGTCTCCCTTTCCGACATCGCGGCGATGGGCGCGCTGCCGCGCTATTCAATGCTCTCAATTGGAGTACCTCAGGAAGTCTGGAAGTCCAATTTCGTCGACGAGTTTTACGAAGGGTATCTATCGCTCGCCCGGTCGCATCGCGTCGAGTTGATTGGAGGCGATGTTTCGCAGACCCCTGAGCGAGTCGTTATCGATTCAATCGTTCTTGGAGACCTGGGACGTAGAACCGCAATCAGCCGCTCGGGAGCGCAGCCGGGCGATCATATTTTCGTTACCGGCTCGCTTGGTGGCGCGGCCGCGGGCTTGCAATTACTCGAGCACGGCGCGTGCCTTTCAACCAGCGCGCGGCGTTCAAAGTCCGTGCGTGCGGCTGATAGTTTGTTGCTTCGGCAACTCTGTCCGCAGCCGCGGGTAGAGTGGGGCCTGGCACTGAACAAGGCGCGCCTGGCGACGGCCATGATCGACATCAGCGATGGGCTATCGTCCGACCTTTCGCACCTCTGTCGCGAAAGCAACGTCGGCGCCCGACTCGACGCCAAAAAGATTCCGATCGATCCGTCCTTGATTGATGTTCACCAGCGGATTGCATTTGATCCAGTGGAGCTCGCCCTAAATGGCGGTGAAGATTTCGAGTTACTCTTCACCATACCCCCGCGCAACCTGAAGCGGCTTCCGCCACATTTGGGTGATGTACCTGTCACCTACATCGGCGACATCACTGAGGATGCAGGACGAATCAGTCTGATAGACGGCCCAACCGTTCGAGATTTGGCGCCGCGAGGCTTCTCACACTTCAGTGGGTAGTAACTGCTCGCCTCCTAGGGCAAGAGTGGCAGGAGAGAGGTCAGCTCCGTGGCACGACAGCTCCCTATCGTTGCCGCTCCATCGATTGACCTTTACAATGCTGAAGACAGAAACCTGAGGCTCACAGTCGGCTTATCACTCAAACAATGCTGCGATTTTACAACACCTTATCAGCCAAGACTGAAGAATTTCGCCCAATGGTGGATGGCGAAGTGCGAATGTATTACTGTGGCCCGACCGTTTGGGATTACGGTCACATAGGAAATTTTCGCTCGGCGATCTTGATGGATCTTCTGACTCGTTACCTGCGATTCAAAGGCTATCGCGTGACTCACGTGATGAACATCACCGATATCGAAGATCGCATCATTACGTTATCGCAAAAGAACGGACAAACGATCGACGAGTACACCGCTAAATACATCGACGCTCTCTGGGACGACTTTGACGCTCTGGGCTGCGCGCGTCCCGACACCGTCCCCCGCGCGACACGGCACATCCCGGAAATGGTCTCACTCATCGAACGCCTGGAGGAGCGAGGACACGCCTACCGTTCCGACGATTCGATCTACTATCGCATCAGTTCATTTCCGGAGTACGGCAAGCTGTCGAAGATAAACTTTGCGGGAAACATCGCCGGTGCCAGTGAGCGCGTCGACACTGACAAGTACGACAAGGAGGACGCGCGCGACTTTGCTCTTTGGAAGGGCGCTGAGTCGCCGGACGAACCGGCCTGGGATACTTCGCTGGGGCGCGGCCGTCCCGGCTGGCACATAGAATGCTCCGCCATGTCGATGAAGTATCTGGGTGAGACTTTCGACATTCACGCCGGCGGAATCGATCTGGTCTTTCCGCATCATGAGAATGAGATTGCCCAGAGCGAGGGAGCAACCGGCAAGACTTTCGCAAATTATTGGATCCACTTCGAGCACCTTAAGGTCGATGGTGAATCCATGTCCAAATCGAAAGGCAACTTCTACACGTTCCGCGATGTCACCGCCCGCGGGTTCGCGCCCGTTGCCGTTCGCTATTTCCTTTTTAGCGTCCCCTATCGCAAACAGCTCAACTTCACATTTGAAGCACTGCAAGGCGCGGAAAAGTCGGTGATGGGACTTCGAGACTTCCGAAGCAGGCTTACTGAAGCCCGCGTCGACATGGGCTCTGATGCTCGATTGAATGAAGTGGCTCAGCGCGCCTTTAAAGACTTCGAGGCCGGGCTTGATGACGATCTCAATACGTCGGTAGCGCTGGCCGTACTGCACAATCTCGCACGCGAGGTAAATACCGCGATCGACGAGCACACGCTGCGCGAAGACAACAAGCGCGAATTGCTCGTGCTTCTCGAACGATTCAATTCGGTCCTGAACATATTCGAAGACAAGCAGGCGATCAGCCTCGACGCGGATATCCAATCGTTGATAGATCAGAGACAGGAAGCCCGCCGGCGTCGGGACTTCGCGCGCGCCGACGAAATTCGAGAGGAACTATTCCAGCGCGGCATTGTTTTGGAAGACAAGAAGGACGGCGTTCGCTGGAAACGACGTTGACAAGCGAAGATGCCAGGTGTTAGATGTCAGATGCTGGTAACAATCATCTGGACGCCAGCATCTGACATCTGACATTCAACATCCGCTTTCTATGTTTTACTTACGCGATTCACAATTCCGACCACTCGACGACCGCGCCGATCTCTTCGCTGACTAGCGCCGCCCACTCTTTTCAATTCTCTCCGGCACAACTGACTGAACATTTCCCTCGCTCGTACTAAGGAGAAGAGTGTATGACTACGCTTACACAGAACAAGAGACCCGAGATTAAAACCGCCCTGCCCGGCCCGATCGGCCAGAAAATAGTAGAGGCGGACCATCAATTCATCACGCCGTCATATCCCAGGCCTTCGTTCAAGCTCGTCGCCAAACGCGCTGAAGGCGTTTGGGTGACCGACGTTGATGGCAACCTCTTTCTCGATTGCAACGCAGGCGTCGCTGTCTGTTCGACCGGCCACTGCCACCCCGAGGTAGTCCGCGCAATCCAGGAACAAGCCGCCGAACTCATTCACATGTGCGGCACAGACTATTACTACGAACATATGCCAAAGCTGGCGCGCAAGCTTGACGAGATCGTGCCCATCGAAGGACCTACGCGAACGCATTTCGCGAATAGCGGAACCGAAGCAGTCGAGACCGCTCTCAAACTCGCTATGCATGCCACCGGTCGCGAAAAGTTCATCGCCTTTTTCAACAGCTTCCATGGCCGCACGCTGGGCTCGCTCTCACTGACTTCTTCGCGTGTGGCCCAGCGCAAAGGCTTTCATCGCCAGGTTCTCGATGTCACACACGTCCCTTTCCCAAACATTCTGCGCCACCCTTTCAGCGGCGAGAAAACCGACGGCGAGACGGCCAGCCGAGCATGTCTCGACTGGATTGAGGAACGGCTGTTCAAGACTACCTTGCCGCCCGAGGAATGCGCCGGGATTGTGGTGGAGTGTGTGCAAGGTGAAGGCGGTTACGTGCCGGCGCCGCGCGAATTTCTCCACGGCTTGCGGCAGATCTGCGATCGCGAAGGCATCATGCTCATTGTCGATGAAGTCCAGTCCGGAATGGGCCGAACGGGAAAGATGTTCGCCAGCGACCACTATGATCTAAAGGCCGACATCGTCTGTATCGCCAAGGGAATCGCTTCGGGCCTTCCGCTCGGAGCTTGCGTGGCGCGTGCCGATCTGATGAATTGGAAACCCGGCGCTCACGCGTCGACTTTTGGAGGCAATCCCGTCGCCATTGCCGCGGCGTTGAAGACGATCGAACTACTCGAGCGCGAACTCATCAAGAACAGCGCAGAGGTCGGCGCTTATCTCGAAGCCGGGCTGCGCAAGCTCGAGCGAAAGTATGATTGCATTGGCGACGTTCGCGGACTGGGCATGATGCTCGGCGTCGAATTTGTTAAGGACCGAGTTTCTATGTCACCCGCACCCGAGTTAAGGGACCGAATCGAAATCGAATCGTTCGAGCGGGGTCTGATCCTTTTAGGGGCAGGATTGAACACGATCCGCTGGTCGCCACCGCTAATCCTGACTCGCGAGAACGTCGATGTCGCACTGGAGATTTTCGACGAAGCCATCGCAGCGAGCGTCTAGCAGGTAGAGCTTGCGGCTCTGCCGCGCTTCAGTGGGTAAGGCTTGCCTTACCGCACTGGACGGCGGCAGAGCGGCGAACGTGGAGCTCTGCAGAGGTCTTGAATCTATCCAACTCAATCGTTCAACCTTGAACTTTCTTCGCTATCTCCTTCATTCGTCCACGCAGACGATCTTCGTCAACCGTGACCACGCGATCATCACGATAGACTTCCCTTCCCGCGACCATCGTCATCAGCACATCGCGACCGGAGGATGAGAACAGCAGCGTCGTCATGGGATCGTAAGAGGGGAGCTGATGCGCTCCGCTTAACCCAACCACCGCGATGTCGGCTGCTCCACCTTCCACCAGCGCGCCGATTCCCGATATTCCCAAAGCTGCCGCTCCTCCTGATGTCGCAGCCCGCAGCGCGGCTTCGGCAGTCACCATCGGCTCACTCTGGCTCGCTCCCGCGCGCGCCTGCAGCGTGGCGAAGCGGGCCTCTTCAAGAATGTCACAAGTGTTGTTGCTGGCCACGGAATCGCTGCCGAGACCGACATTAATCCCGCGGTTGAGAAAAGCGGCGAACGGGGCCCGTCCATGTCGAAACTTGGCGTTCGACTTTGGACAGTGCGCGATTCCCGCGCCAGCCTCTTTAACTGTCGCGATGTCTGCCTCGTCGACCGTGATGCAGTGCGCTAGTAGAGGGCGTGTCTTCATTATCTGGTGGCGCGCCAAGTACTGGATGGTGGAAATCCCGGGCGAGCGCCATTCGATTCCGCGACGCGCCAACCCTATCGCGAAAGGTCCAGTGCCATCGCGCATGAACGAGCTTTCTGCCTCCGATTCGGCAGCATGCATCATTAAAGACAGGTTCTTCTCCAGCGCCAGCTGGGCGATCAATTCGAGCAACGGCCCGCTGACCGTATATGGAGCGTGAGGAGATACTCCGACTCGCACGAGCTCAGTATCCAGGCCACGAAGCTCAAGCAGTTTCTCGCTAAGCTCCTCAAACTTCTCACGTGCGTCCGCCGGATTGGGGCCAAAGGCTTCCTGATAAACTATTCCCCGCAGACCAACCGCCTTAAGCGCTTCCATGCTGGTTCGTGCCGACTCGCTCGCGTCACCAAGGGTGGTCACTCCGGCACGCACGGCTTCGACCGCTCCCCAAGCCGCGGAAACATACAGATCGTCGGGCGTCATCCTCTCGAGCCGCGCGGTGGTCAACTTTCGCAGCCACGCGAAGAAGTCTCCTTCCTCGTTCTCCAGGTAGCCGCGCATCGCCGTTAGTTCCAAATGTGAGTGAGTGTTGATTAGGCCGGGCAGAATGGCTGACTCACCGAAGTCGCGTACGTCGGCAGCAGAATACCGGGCCGCTACCGCCGCTCGTTCGCCCACAGCAACGATCTTTGGGCCTTCAACAGCAACGGCCCCGTTTTCTATCGGCGGGTTGCCGATTGGTATGACCCAGTGAGCGCAGTAGATTGTCGTCATGTGCTTCAACTGTAAATGGGTGCGTGGCTGTCACCGGTGTCCGACCTTGAATTCGGGCTCTGGCTTCGGCGCAGAACAAACCAAAGAACGCCGGAAAGAATAATAACGGCTCCTCCAGTCGCGGCGACGGGTCTAATGCCAAATCGGTCCGCGGCCGCACCCGCTGCCAACATGGAGCCGACCATCATCAGCGTGGTCACGGTTTCGTATGAAGCAAAGGTCCGACCACGAAATGCATCCTCCGTTCCAATCATGATAATTGTCTGTTGAGCGGTCCACCAAATCGCAAAGTTGAGCTCTCTTGCTACCAGGACGGCAGCGGCGGTCCAAAGCGTCGGCATCAGGCTGAAGAGAGTAAGCCCGCACCCATCGAATATCATCGACCGCCCCATGCGAGATCCCAGGCTCTCGCTCTTAGCCGAGTTGAAGCGGCGTGCAATGGGCGCCCCCATAATTCCCCCGATACCCATGGCGATGAAAAGCACCGAAATCCCAAAGTCGGTGGGACGTTCGACCACCGCACCAGCCGCCGCAATTCCCAGTTGCGCGCCGAAGATGCTGTACAGCGCTCGCGCGACACCGTTGCCCAGGCCCCACCCCGCTCCCACCACAAAAATTACGCGCAGCACGCTTCTCTCTCTTACGTAGCGCAGCCCTTCGCGAAAATCTTTCCAGAAGGCGGAGTGAAGTCTTGGTTTTGCGACCGTAGACTCGGCGTCGACAAGCTCATTCAGTACCGAGGGCACACGACCTGCGCTCTCCTTCTCGCTCTGGGTTCTCCGGACGAGCCTAACTCTGCGGATCATTTCTGCTGATATCAGAAACGTAATCGCGTTGAGAACAAACACAGCGTTGCGCCCGATGAAAGTCGAGAAGAGTCCGCCGAGCGCGGACCCGATCGCGATGGTCGCCGCCGTAGTCGAAGCCGAAATTGAATTGGCGCTTAAGAGAGCGGCTGTGTGCGAAACGACGTTGGGTATCGAAGCACGCTTGGCGGAGTTGAAGAAAGACGAGACGGCGAAGAGTGAGGCGCCGGCGATGTAAATCATCGACAGCCGGCCCGTCATGTTCGCCAGCAGAAAGCCGAGCGCCAACAGTGCCCGCGCAATGTCTGCCACGATCATCACGCGCCGGCGGTCGACCCGATCGGCAACGACCCCCGCGAGCGGGCCAAACAGAAACAGCGGCAGGTGTCGCGCGATGGCATAGAAAGCGACTGCCTGTCCTTCATGTCCTGCGCCCGCCAGTTCGATCGTCAATGCCAGGACGGCTATATTATTCAACCAGTCGCCGATCTCAGATATGACTTGCCCGATCCAGAGCCGGCGGAAGTCGGGATTTGTCGACAGCAATTGCCGGTAGGTCAAGGCGCCGTCTCCGGCGTGATCGAAGCCTGGGGATAGCCGTTGCGCGAGTGTTCCGTCTTCAATTTGCGATAGCGTTCGAGAATTGAGGTGACGTATGCACGAGTGGAAGGTATGTCGATCCTGTTAATAAACTGCTCTTCGGTGAGAGGCGAGGCGCCAGGTTCTGTCTGGCTCCAGCTCTCCACGCGGCTGGGGCCAGCGTTATATCCGGCGATCATCCTGGCTTCCGTTCCCGGCATATCGCGATACTGCTGATAGAGCCTTTCCAGGTACCAGCAACCGATTTGAATATTCCGCACGGGGTCGCGCAAGACGCTCAACGGGTCCTGCTGCGTCTGGCGCTCGAGTTCGTGCATTCCAGTCTGCGCAGCCCATTCGCGGCCAACCGCCGGAGTCACCTGCATCAGGCCAATCTCGCCGTCTTTGCCTAACTTCCAATCGCGGAAGTAAGTCTCTTCATAGATGATGCTCCAGACGAGATCGGGATCAAGCCGATAGATTGTCGCCTGCTTCGAAATAAGAGTGTCAAAGCGATGAATCCAGTATTGACTGAAGAGGTAAGCACCGACAAGACCGAGCGGGACAATGATGAGGATAGCGATTAGCAGCCGTTTCATAAGAGAGGACTCAGGACCGGGGATTCAGGACTCGGGACTCGGGACTCAGGATTCAGTATAAAAGGCCGGTACGTTTCATTCTTAGTTCTGAGTTCTGAGTTCTGAATCCTGAATTCTGAATTCTGAGTCCTGATTCCTACGTCCTGATTCCTGTTCAGTTCCTTCTCTTCAATCCCGACCAGAAACTCGCGGTGGCATACGCCAGATCGACACCTTCGTAGCGGGATTGCAACGCGCGCGCGTCGAGGACATGGCCTTGTAGCCAGACTTCCGCAGCCAGCATTGCCCCTGGCGCCAGCGAGCCCCGCAAGGCTCGACCATTAACGAGGACTTCGAGCTTTAATCTACCGAGATCGAGATAGATCCAATAGAGTTCGCTGCCGGACAATGGATTGCGAAGCGGCTTGAATGCGATGACGCGGCCCGTCAGACTCCAATCGTTCTCGTGCGCGGCCCGAGATGGCGCGGACTTTTCGAGCGGGTGCCAATGAGATTTGACAGACTGTTTACAGACGCGAGCACGATAGGCGAGACCGCATAAGCCCACGTGCAGCTCCTGCGCGCGAAATCCGGCGGGCCCGACTTCCGTCAGGTTCTGCAGCTCAAAAAGGACTTCCGTATCTGTTCCGTCACAGTAACCGTGAACAACTGCTTCGCCTTCTTCATCGTATTCGGTCAGCGCCCACGG
The DNA here is from genome assembly GCA_032160165.1 of Acidobacteriota bacterium. GTDB lineage: Bacteria > Acidobacteriota > Blastocatellia > Pyrinomonadales > Pyrinomonadaceae > QHXM01. Next base: position 24,939 of record JAVHWA010000100.1, on the reverse strand, counting down.
ACTGATTCGCTGCATGTAGCGAGCGCGAAAGCCGGGCCGGCAATCCGCATAGAAGATATCGCCTGTGCCCGACTCGTAAAGTACCGTCCAGACTTCCAAGCCCTCGCCCAGCTTCCAACAGCGGCCATGCAACACCGCTCCGCGCCGCGAAAGCTGCGTTGGTTCGCCCTGATCACCAGCGCGTTCCGCGAGATAGTTGAATGCCTTCTCGCTTGGCACTTCAAGACCGATCGTTTCGAAGGTCACATCCATGACTTACCCAGTTTTGAGTTTTGAGTTGCTGGACTCGGAGCTCGCTACTGCATTCAAAAGTTAACTCAAATCTAAGAATTCAAAACTCACAACTCAGAACTACCCTCTTTTACGACGTCCGCGCTGAGGAGCGTCGTTAACCGTTTCCAGCTCGCGCGGCGCGCGACTCTTGAATCCACGAACGTTGCGCTCTGGCCCGTGCGTCAGCTTAACTCCCGAACGCAACATCTGTGTAAACAAGTCTACATCGTAATCCGCCTCGCGCGACATCTCCTCGCGGATCGCATGCAGCTCTTCAAGAAACCTTGGCTTGCGGTACATCACTGCTGAATCGTAAATGGAAAACCGCGAATAGTAAACGTCAACCACCAACATTCACGATTCACGGTTTATGATTTTTTTGTTTCTGTTGCTTCTGATACGAGGAATTCCGGAGTCACAATCATCGGCACGAAGAAACCCGCGGCTGTATTGAAGAGTCGAACTCGTGCCTGTCGACGAACATTGGCAAGGTGTCCAAAGTTCCACGTTACCAGATAGTCGATCTTGTGGAACGATGCAAGCGCGACATGCAACGCATCGGCGATGTACTTGCGATGAAAGATCCCGCGCGAGAGGTAGCCTTCGGCCAGGATGGCGGCCTCGTCGGTTAGTTCGACCTGCTCGAGCTGGCCTGCGAGTTTGAGATATCCTGTGCGGTGTGGTTCCGGAACGCGCTCGAGCTCGCGTAGGGCCAACTGTGAAGTCACTGCACGATATTCAGGCATCTCGTGCTCCCACCAACGAATCGTCAGGTCGCGGCGGAACGGCTCGCCGTTATCCAGATAGGCGCCGATGACCGATGTTTCGAGATAGAGGCTCTGCTTCATAACTGACCCGACTCGATGGTCTGAGGCTGTTTTTCGACGGCGGATGCGGAAGCGTTGAGCGGCTCCAGCAGGATGACCGACCTCCTAAAGTCGAAACTCACGCGGAAGTGCTTCAGGAAATTCCCCCCGATAATGCCCGACTGCACAAACCCAGTCGTCTCGTTGACCGGCTCGAGGTCCAGTACCGCCACATCCAACTTTTCACGCGCCTGTCTGCCGAGCAACACGCGCGGAAGGACCAGACGCTGAACTCCCTCGGCAATCCCGGCGGCGCCGTAAACACGCAGTCGCTGCGGAATTTTGAAATCATGCATCTCTTCCGATTCCATCAGCTTCTCTGAGACTACCGAAGTCGTGGCGCCTGTATCAATGATGAAGTTGAGGGGTTTGTCGATTCCCTCCAGCCGGACCTCACCACTAAGGAAGCCGCTGGAAGTGGTACGAATGGGAATTTCGATCGCGTTCGGCGGCAGAGGGTCGCCGCCGGTGGCCGAATGCTGGCGCTTGAGTGAGAACGTCCGCTCGCCATAGTCAACGGTCGCCAGGTATTTGGTTATCACCGCCAGGCCTATGTAGCCATCGACCGGAACGTCGTCGTTGTAGAAGCGGCGTATGTAAACGGGAACGTTTTCGATGCGCGCTTCCCCGATTTCCATCGAATTGATGAAGCCATAGACGATTTCAAACTTTCCTCCGATCGCCCGGGCCATACCACCGCGGGCAACGGCGTGTAGTCCGAGTTCTTTCGCAGTCTCTTCTGAAATGACAGAAATGCCCGATCCGGTATCGAGCACGAACCGAAGCGGTTCTTTTCTTCCGTTGATGCGAACTTTGAGGATCGGCCGGTTGTTGGGCATCTCAAACGGAACAACGATTTGACCCGCGCCGTTCGCTTCGTAGAGTCTGTTCACTGTCCCCAGGTAGCGCAGAAAATCGATCAACCCACGTATGCGCGCACGGCGATCCGCATCTGTGTGGGGCGCGATCCTGAGAAAGCGTTCATACGCGTCGGCGGCTTCTCGATAACGCTCGGCCCGCGCGGCCGCTTGCGCCAGATTGAAGATGAAGTCAGGGTCGTTGGAACTCAGAAAGACGGCTCGTCGCAATCCAACCAAACTCGCGGTCAATCGGTTCTCATAGAAATCGACCATCGCCAGACCTGCAACCGCAAGCGGTTCGTCGCCGTTAAGGCTAAGCGCGGTCCGGAATTCTTCAACAGACATCATGAAGTCACCGCTCGCGAGAACTACCGAGCCGAGGATGGCATGAGCCCGTGGAGAGAGCGCTTCGACGGCGACCACTCGCGCGGCGTGATCATAAGCATCCTGCAGCCGCCTGAGTTTAAGCAAGGCATAGCTTAAGCCGAGTCGCGCTTGATTATCATGTGAGTCTTTGACCAGTATTTCACGAAACAACTTCTCCGCTATCTCAAATTCGCCCTCGCGCAGCGCCCGTTCAGCTCGCGAGCGAGCGTTGTCGGCGCGCGCGACGAGCGTCGAGCAACTGATTAATGCAAGACAGAGTGCGATCGCAAACAAGCCGCCATGGCTAATTCGCCCAGCGCTGGCTTTGTGAATAACTTGCATAGGGGCTTTATCGGAGTGCAGAGAGATAAAGGACGACCGGCCGGTCTGTGACCAGCTATTCATTCATCTCTTCACCTTCATCCTTATTTCAGGATTTCTCCGGTCTTCATTGACCAGAGAACCAGGTCAAGTTCGTCGAAATCAATTCGCCCTTTGCGTGCGAACCGCTTTAGACGTTCCTCTGTCTCTATGTAACGCGCTCGCGTGGTCGGAGGTTTCGGCGAATCGATGACACCGAGCTCCGAAAGACTTCGCAGGACATGCTTATCCAGGATAGCGTAACCGCTAAAACCTATGTTGCGCAGAAAGTGACTTGCTTCTTTATAACCGAGCCCTTTGATTCGCCCCTCGCCAGCCAACCAGTCGCGGCGCTCAAGCCTGTCGTCGAAGCGCCCCAGCCGGTCACGCAGTCGCATCCCACAATCTTCGCGCAGATAATCACGCGTCACCACAATGTATCCGGGCCGCGCCGAAGGAAATCGATGGACTCCCTGCAGTGCCCTGGTCAGGTCAGCCCTGTCTCCGCTTTGAAGGAGATGCCTGACCGCTTCGATGGAGCGGAGTCCCATCCGCGCCGACGCGCCGGCAGTGAAGACGCAGTAGACAAGCTCTTCCCAGAGTCGCTCGTCTGAAGCGCTTTCCCAGATCGAGCGAAATTCTGCCAGCCGCGCTCGGATCTCGTGCTTCCGCGCATCGCGCGTTGCGTGTATGTTTTCAACGGTGACTGTTTGGTTGTCTGGTCGCACGAATGTTTGGTCGACGCCGCGATTTTAGGAGCGCGATTGCAGCATTGTCAACGCGCTTACGAATCGACTCGTGATGGATGCGTAGGCGACGACAGCCGCGTGCATCTCTTAGTTCAACACGTAGCATCAAAGCGAGGCGCCGGTCTTGCCCCAAAAAGTTTTTGGGACCGGAGGCGAAGGCAGGCGTGATATGATATAGCGTCCGTTTGAGGGGGTAATGGCGAACAGAATGACCCAGCAATCAATCAAGATCAGAGCAGCTTTCGTCTTATCTCTCCTCTTCCTGTTATGCGCTAACGGTTCAGGGGCCTTTGGCCAAACTACATCGACCGAGCAACGAGCGCCGAACAACACTGTTCCGACTGTATTGACGCAGCCGGTATCACCAGCTGCCGGTCGATCCATCCCAGCTTCCGTAATCCCTCCGTCGACGGTTACTCCGGATATCGCTCCGCCCGCGCCTGTGATAATTACGCAAGGCTTACTGGTGGAGTCGGTTGATGGAAAGATTTTGATGGAGCAGGAAGCGGACGAGAATTTCAACCCCGCATCCGTTGTAAAGCTGGGAACGGCCCTGGCCGCGCTTAAGACCTTCGGCGTGGATTACCGGTTCACAACCGGAGTCTGGACTACGGGAACGCTGGATCCGGCGACCGGCACGCTGACAGGAGATTTAATCGTCTCGGGTCGCGACCCCTCGTTCCATTACGAGCACGCGGTGATGGTCGCGCGCGAGTTGAACAAGCGCGGAATCAGAATTGTGACCGGTGATTTGATCGTCGCGCCCGGCTTTACCATGAATTTCGATTGGTCGGCCCAGCGATCAGGCAACGCGCTCTACGATACTCTCGATGTAACCAGGCGGTCTGCGGCCGCGTCTCGGGCGTGGCTGGAAGAGCGGGCCATTGTGGGGGACCAGGACGCCCTTCGAACAAATCCGAGCGTAGCAGTGATGGGCGCGGTCTATGTCGACTCCGTTCCGGTAGGAGCGCGAACGATCGTAGTTCATCGCTCGAGCAAACTGGTCGACGTGCTAAAGGTGCTGCTTTGCTTCTCGAATAATTTTATGGCCGAACGCATCGGCGAGACACTAGGCGGCGCTGCCGGCGTCGAGCGTTTCCTTACTCGCGAGCTGGCGTTGGCCCCGGGAGAGATCAAGCTCGCTTCGACCAGCGGACTCGGCGTCAATCGCATATCTCCGCGCGTGATGATGAAGATCTTTCGCGGGCTACGTGCCGAACTCGCGCAGAGCAACCTATCGCCCTCGGACATTATGCCGGTGGCGGGCGTTGACCCGGGCACCCTGGAGAAGCGTTATACGGTCGATCAGTCACGCGGCAGCGTCATCGCCAAGACGGGCACACTCATACGGACGGATGGCGGAGTGAGCGCGCTTGTAGGACAGTTGCGCACTCGCGGGGACGAGACTTTACTATTCGTTATCTTCAATCAACGCGGAAACGTGAACCGATTTCGCGAGAGACAGGACGCGTTGATAACTCAGATCCAGAACGCGCGTGGCGGCCCCTCACCTTTCAAATACCGGCCGATCACTCCCGCTATGCGACTCGCAAGCACTGAACTTCGTTCGATGCCCGCCGGCGGCGATGAATACGAGCCGGGATCAAACTAAGGAAAAAGGGGAAAGGGAAAAAGGACGAAAGTATAAGGCACGAGGGAAACTGAGACCCCAGGGCTTTTCTCACGTTTGCCTCTTACCTTTTTCCTTTTTCCTTAATTAAAAGCGCCCCGGCGGCCTGAGAGTCGCCGGGACGCTTTACGCCCCACACGCGCGATAGCGTGCGGAGCCACGCGCATGGGGACGATCCCGTGATTATTTGATTGAACCTCTTTCGCGTTGATTGCCGGTCGATTGAGGAAAGCCCGCACTATCTGCCCTTCAATCGAAATGATCGACAATCAACGCTCAAGGTTGCTCTAGCTGGATGGACCCCCTTGTTCGGGCGCACGCGTGACGCGCGCGACTGATTCAATTGCAAATTATGAGCCGCCACGGAAATGCGCTCCTTTGGACCTGCTCGCGGATACACCTCCATTCGACCCACCAGACACTGCCGCTCACCGCGATCAATCAATTCCTCTCGAAATAACGCATAAGCAGAGGTCGCAGGAAGTAAGTAAGCCAAGGAAGGTGGACGCGCTCAATCCACTCGCCTGAGTTCTTGCCACTATGTAGCGCGCTTCACATCTTGTAACTCAAGGTAACGCTTTCAGCCCTGCTTACATTCGCGCGGACAGCTTTCGGCGGCGTTTTCCTCACCAATCCAGGTGGCATGCCCGTTGCACTGGCACAGGGGACACGAGTCTCTTTTGACCGTGTGAACCAGCAGTCGAACGACCCTTCTACTGGCAATTGAGCTAACGGACGCAATGGAGGCGGCAATGATCAGGCCAACGAGACAAGGCAGAGCACGCAGACGGAATTTCCAGTATCGCGAAAACGGATTTTCCCTGATCCAAGTGGTGATCACGCTCGCGATCATTTCAATAGTCTCGACCTTCGCTGTCCTGGGCGTTACGCGAGCGCGCGCTTCTATGCGACTCTCGGCATCCGAACGCGAGTTGGCCGGCTATCTTGAACAAGCCAGAACCGATTCAATTCGCCGCCACGCCACGGTGCCACCCGATGGTTCGACGCCCGACTTGAGGGCGAAAGTCGTGGTCCCCGGCAACGGGGGAACGAGTTTTACCGTCACCATGGATTTTGATAAAGACGGTGTCATTGATGCCGCCCGAACGATTCAACTTCAGTCAGGGGTTACTTTTCTCGGAAACGCGTATACCGTTCCCTTCGATTGGAGAGGGAGAACGACTGGTGAAGTCTCTATCGGCTTGATCAACGAGCGCGGCACTACCAGTAACGTGAACATTACCGGCGGCGGTGACATCACCCTCAACGCCGAGGTCTTCCAGGATGAGGACATTCCGTCCATCACCCTAAATAATAACAGCGTCTCCGGTGACGTGATCGTCGATTCCGTCCCTTCAAACGGCAATACTGCTTCCACGACCTTGACGCCAACTCCGACACCTACTCCCACACCGACGCCGACACCAACGCCCACTCCCACACCAACGCCCACGCCAACTCCGACGCCCACTCCGACGCCGACACCTCCACCGACTTCCACGCCGACACCAACACCAACTCCGACTCCCACGCCCACACCGGCGCCAACTCCAACGCCGACGCCTGTTCCGTGTTCAATCGTTGTCAGCCCGACTTCGTTGTCATTGCCGGAAAATGGCGGAAGCGCGATTACGGTATTGGTCCGCAATCTGGTTGGTAGCGGAACGGTGAGCGCGAGCTCGAGTAACAGCGGACAGATCCAGGTATCGCCTTCGTCCGCCAGCGTACCCAGTGGCGGCGGGACAGTTTCCTTCAGTGTCACCGTCAAGAAGCAGAATGGATCGGTGAGCATTACGACCAGCCCGAACTGCGGCTCGCAGACAGTTCCGATTACGGTGAACTGATGAAGGCAAACACGATGAAGAACACATCAATGCAACTCCGCGCATCGGCAGCCACGGGCACAAAAGGCAGCTCAGAGGGAGGATTCACCCTCATCGAGACGGTAATCGCGCTCGTCATTATGATGATCGTAGGTCTCGGCGCTGCTTCCCTCTTCTTCTACGCCGCCACGACTAATATCGGCGCCAACGACCGTGAGCTTTCAATGGCGGTCGCGCAGAAGCGCATGGAATGGCTGAGGACGCTACCGCTCAACGACACTACTCGCGACGTGGCCTACTCATTTCCCAGCGGCGGCCTGGCGGAGACAGCCGACACGGGCGTTAGTGAGACCACAGTGAGCGGAGGCCGTTCGTATGAGGTCATAACTACAATCAAAGACGTGGACACCGACGCTGATACAACTGCGGCCTCGAACGCCAACCCGCCGACAGTCAAGATCATCACCGTTCAGGTCAAGCCGATCGGCGCGGGTCCCGGTTGGTCCCGAGCCACATCCTTCTTTGGCTCAGTGAAACTTACAACTCAACGGTCGCTGAACGTGGTCGGACCTCATAGAAGTTGAGCTGCGGGGCCGGCGCTGCCGGAGAGGAAACGAGCAGAATGCGCAATCGCAAATTAGATCAAGACAACCAAGCCGGCTTCTCCTTGATAGAACTCGTCATTGCGATGACGATTACGCTGGTGGTGATGGGAATCGCGACCACATTGATCGCCAGATCGCTAAAGGTACGCGCGAGAGAGAACAAGCGCACCGATGCGCTTGCCGACTCGCAGCGCGCGCTGAACTTGATGACACGCGAGATCGCAAACTCCGGATTCAGAATGAAGACCAATGGGATCGTGTGGCAGGACTCGAATGACGACAACTCTATACGAATACTTGCCAACCTCAATAAGTACACTGGGGAGGTAGACAGTGGCGTCACCGAAGCAGGTGAAGATGTTAAGTTTTTCCTCGCCGACAACACTCAGTATCTTGTGCGCTTCGACAAGAACCGGGCCGATAGTGATCCTTTGAAAAAGACGGTGTTGGCTAACAGAGTCTTCTCACTGAATGTTTTCTACTTCGATCAAAACGTAAACTACACGACCGGAACCTGCGCCACACCAGTTACGGTGACTACGACTGGCGTCTCTAAACTGACCAACGCCAACATCGCGAATGCCAAATATGTTGTACTGGCACTTTGCGTCGATCTTCCAGCCGAGGGCACGCCCGGATCGCCCGGATATCAGCCGGCGTCTCAAACACTGCTCGTCTCCGATGTGAATCTGCGCAATGCCAATACCTTTGGCTACTAGATGTATCAATCCCCGATCGTTGTCCAAGAGGTCGACCCGATGAAGCCTATCATTAACAGCAGCGATGCGATGACGGACCGCCGAGGCGAACGCGGTGCTGCTTTGATCACAACGCTGCTGCTCGCCACTATGCTATTGACCGCGGGGGGCGCGCTCGTTCTGTCAACAACCTTGTCGGCAACGAACGCCATTGATTCAACAGCGGAGATGCAAGCCTACTACGGTGCGGAGGCCGGCCTTCAGAGTACCGTCAACACCTTGCGCGGTAACGTCTGGGCCAGCAGTACGACCCCGGTGGCGAGTGCTCGCGCCGTCGTCGAACCGGCCGAATCGAACGTGTCCGGCGATGCGTCGACCGGCCAAAACATCGCCCGGCTGTCGCGATGGCTTAGCTACGGTTCAAATAACCACGTCGTCGTGCCGGGCACAGACAATCTCATCGCCTTTGATGTGACGGCCACTGACCTGGATAATAGTAAGGTTGTCCGCTATACCACCTCAGGCAAATTCGACGTAGGCAGTTCCGGATGTACCGTTTCAGGAGCGAGCCTCACGTGCACTGGTCCAGGAGTTAACGCCTTCACGCTTACCTACGTTCCTCAATCGACGACCACCCTGACGGCATACCCCGCTGCCTCCTCTGGACTGGGCAGCTTCGTCCTTACGAAGGTCGCCAGTGGGGCCTCGATTCCTTCAGGCAGTCCGGTCAGATTTCAGCTAACGTTCAATCAAACGCTACCTTGGGCCGCGAAGGACACGATTAGCGCAAGCATCTCGGGCGACGTGACGGCGGTTGCCAGTACATTGCAGATAGCCTTCAGCGGCACAACCGTAAAGGCTGATGGGACGACGTTCGATCTTTGCGGAGCCTGCAATCCGCTGGTATTCAATCATCCTCTCATTCTGAGCGGAGTAAAATCCCTAACCGGCACGGTCACGGCGCCTCAGCCCAAACGCGTTCTTGTTCGCTCGACGGGTTATGGACCGAAGGGAGCAATGAAGCGGTTGGAAATGATTTTGAACCAGAGTGTCTTCGATTTTGACGCGCCGGCGACGTTGACACTGCGTGGAGCGGAGGACTGTACCCCCATGGTGTTCGACACCGGCGACAGCGGGGCCAAGAACTATTCAGGACTCGACAATTATGCCGCCGAAGCACAGCTTCCTACCTTCGCTGTTTCGGGATGCGATGTGACGGTGGCAGACGCCGGGATCAAGAAGCATGACACCATCGATGATCCGGAGATCGCTTACCTCGACGCGGGCGCAGCGCCCGGTTCGAGCGCGATACAGAGCTTCGCGGTGTCGACTCCAAACTTCCTCCAATCCGCCGACAATGCGCGGACTACCCTGGACGATCTGGAAGCCGCCGCCAAGGCCGTTAACCGTTATTTCACTCCCAGTACGTCGGGCGGCTCTGTGTCAGTCACCGCCTCGAACACTTCTGCGGAGGGCATCACCTTCGTGGATGGTGATTGTAATCTGGATGGCGGTTCGGGTCTCCTAATAGTGACAGGCGATCTGAACATGAGCGGCAATCCCAGTTTCAGTGGTGTGATCCTGGTGCTTGGTGGTGGCAGCGTCAATCGCAACGGCGGAGGCAACGGCAACGTCTTCGGAGCTATGGTGGTCGCAGCCTTTGACCGCAACGGGACCGGGGGATTTACATCGCCGACCTTTAATACGAACGGCGGCGGCAATTCGACCCTTCAATACGATTCACTCGCGGTTTCTCGCGCAATGGGAGCTGTCGGCGCCAGCGTCGGCGGCATTCGCGAGTACTAGAGACGCGGAATTCGAATGAGGCATTCAATGTTTGACCTGAAGCAGAGCGATCTTCACCGAAGCGACAAAAAGGGCGCCGAAAGGGGCATTTCCATCGTTGAGCTGTTGATCGTGGTGATGATGGTCTCAATCGTAGTGGCTTTCGCAGTCATGCGAATTGGGGCCGCGCAGCGAGCTATGCGGCTTACCAATTCGTCCCGCGAATTTACGGCCTGGCTTGAAAAAGCCCGCCTCGACTCGCTGCGTCGCCATCCAATGTCGACTGGCGAGATGGCCAGTGTCACCATCACCAGTACGAGCTCGTACAGCATAATTATCGACCAGAACGGCGACGGCACCCTCGACCCGGCTCGAACAGTTTCGATCCCAGGTACGCACGGCGCAACCTTTGCCGGTATCACCGTCCCCACAACTATTAGATACAACTGGCGCGGACGTCCGGTAGACGCGTCGGGGAACCTCCTGAGCCTTTCCTTCAGTCTTCAAGACGCGGGAGGGAATGTCAATCCTATCAACCTGACCAGTACCGGCGATGCGACGATGGGCCCGAACGTGAACGCCGCCAGTGTCAGCGTCAATACTGGAATCAGCTCCACCTCGAACATAAATTCGAAAGCCATTCAGTAGAACTGAATCAGGCAACGTGCGGAGACTTGCGATATGAGTTGCGGTAAGGAAAAAAGCATCATCAGAATAGGAGCGAACGCCAATGGAGATGAGCGTGGTTTCACGCTCATAGAAACGTCGATTGCACTTGTGATCATGATGGTAGTGATGCTTGGCTCGGCCTCGCTCTTCGCATTCTCCGTTTTCAACAATACCAGCGGCTCAGACCGCGCCCAGACCCTGGCGGTCGCGCAGCAATCTCTCGAGACACTTCGCAGCGCCAGGTTCTCGACGGCAGGAACTGACTCGGTCTTAACCGCCGGGACCATCACACAGAACAATGTCATGCGCGGCGGACTGAACGGCTCGGGAGCTCGTCCTTATACGATCGTCTCAACCATTGTCGACACTACTCCGACGATCAAGACGATAACCGTCACCGTGACTCCGACGGGAGCTGGCCCAGCTTGGGCAACGGGCGCTGCCGCTAGTCTGACGATCGTTACGCAACGCGCACAATCGGACCAGCCATGACGTATACGCTCGACATCACCGGAAAGATGAACTCGCCAGATCGCATCGCGAATGCGAATCGCAACGGGTCAGCCGGATTCTCACTGATTGAACTGCTGATAGCGATGGCGATCGTACTGGTGATGATGGCCGGGGCCAGTCGGGTGCTGATGAGCTCGTTAGGAACACGCGCGCGCGAGAATCAAAAGTCGGATGCCCTCTCTGACGCTCAACGTGCCCTAAATATCATGTCCCGAGAAATCGGAAACTCCGGCTTCGGGCTGGATTACAACGGGCTGGTGGCCGTCGATTGCCATCCAACCACCACAACCGATTCTATTACCGCGCAGATACGCATGAGGGCAAATCTCAACAACAGTGACGGTTCGACAGGTCAGGCGGATGAGGACGTCACATACGTCTATCAGGGATCGCCGACCTTCGCGATCGTCCGCTACGACAGGAGTACAAACACCAGCACTGTCCTGGCCGGTCGAATAGACTCAATGCAGATCGCATACATCGATGCGGCCGGCGCCACATCGACACTCGCTACTCCGGCGGTGGTCGCCGCTGCAGTCCGAGTAAGGATAACAATACAGGTCGATCTACAGGCGACCGTCGGCCAACCCCAGTCACAGGTCCTTCTGACGTCCGAGATCACGCTACGCAATGCCCCGACCGTCGTTCGCCGCTATTGAACGACTTCGTTGCCCCGAAAGGAATTCTCACGATGCCATGCCAAGAGATTTCGAGCTCTCAGCACTCGCAACGGTCCGGCGAGAAGGGCGCGGCCCTTATTTCCGTCTTACTGATCGCGACGTTGCTGCTATCCGCCGGCGGTGTACTGCTGCTGACGACGTCGATGTCCGCCACCAATCCACTCGACGCGACTGCCGAAATGCAGGCCTACTATGCCGCCGAAGCGGGGTTGCAACGAACTCTGAACATCGCGCGAACCAAGGACATTCCTGCCGGCACAATGGCTGTCGGCAAAACGGAATTAACTTTCCGTGACCTAGTATTGAATCCAACGCTCGCGAACTGGCTTCCCTTCAATGGACCCTCAATCAACGGCGCGTCAACTACACTTGTGGGAACCAACGCGTTCAGCGTATTGATCACCGATCCGGACGATCAAGGGCCTGTGCTGCTAAGAAAGATCAACGTTCTCGCAACCTATCAGCCCACTCGCATGAGTATCCAATTAACAGGCTATGGTCCCAAGCGCGCGAGAAAAGTCCTGAACATGATCGTGTATCGATCCGGACTCAACGGTTTTCAGGCGCCCGCAACGATTACGTTACGTGGGGCCGATGGCGCGCCACCCGTTGCTTTGACCCTCGATACGGGAGATAGCAACTCGGTCACTTACACTGGCAATGACGCGGCTGGAGGTTCGGGAATCTCCGCTTTCGCCGTTACGGTTCCTGACGTCCCTCCAACACTCCTGGGAATTCAGCGTCCTACTCAAGTCGTCGGTCCACCCGTCAGCGTACTCGGACCCACCTCTCCTTTCCCCGGCGTGCCGCCGACCCCGACGCCCGAGTGGCTCGAAAATGCAGACAACGCCCGAGCGTTCCTTGCAGAGCTACAGAGCAACGCCGTCGGGCGGGGCCGCTACTTCACGAGCCAGCCGGACGCAAGCGATATGGGAACAACAGGTGCGCCAAAGTTGACCTTCGTAGACGGCGACGTCGATTTGGGTCCGGGAAACAATGGCAATGGACTTCTAGTGATTACCGGAGACGTCACGATGCATGGAAACACGGATTTCAATGGCGTGATCCTGGTACTTGGCGGGGGCAGCGTTCATAGGAATGGCGGTGGAAACGGAACTATCTCAGGCGGCATCGTCATTGCCAAATTCGGTTCGACCGGAGGTTTTCAGGACCCGACTTTCACCACCAATGGCGGAGGCAACTCGACGATCCAGTACAATTCGAACGCTGTGGGCGAGGCGAGTATGACTGTTCCCGGTTTCCAGGTCCTCGGGGTGGTTGAGAAATAGAGCAGGCAACAAAATAAAACCGACCGGGCGCGCGCTCCAGAAGAGCGGCGCCCGGTTGTTTTGTGCCAAACACAACACGCTTGACACACCAACGTCGAACGATGAATGATGCAGAGGTCTGATCAGGAGCCCGCGTTTCTGACCAATGATCGTTTCCTACTGCGTCTATGCCAGACATCCTGCTCGTTGAAGACAAGGACAGCCTGCGGCGAGTTCTCCAGTTGACGCTGGCGAAAGCCGGTTACACTGTCACCGAAAGCGCTGATGCTCGCGCGGCAACGCAGGAGATTTCCCGCGCGCCTCACCGTCTGGTATTGACTGACCTGCGTATGCCGCACGGTTCCGGACTGGATGTGCTCCGAGCCGCTCGCGCTGCCGACCCTGACGTTCCCGTCATCCTGATGACCGCCTACGGCTCCATCGACGAAGCTGTCCAGGCTATGAAGGACGGCGCCCAGGACTTTCTGCAAAAACCCGTCGACTCGAACCACTTACTTCTACTTGTCGAGCGCGCGCTGGAGCAGGCACGACTGCGGACGGAGAACATCCTCCTACGCGAAGAGTGGTCGCGCCGCTACGGGTTTCCCCGCATCATCGGTGAATCAGAGGCTATCAAACGCGCGGTGGCGGAAACGCAACGCGTCTCGCAAACCGAAGCCAACGTCCTATTGCTGGGCGAATCAGGAACTGGCAAGGAACTTTTCGCCCGCGCTGTACATCATCTCAGCCCTCGCCGCGACAAACCGTTCGTTGCAATCAACTGCGCCGCCATTCCGGAATCCTTGATCGAGAACGAATTATTCGGACACGAGCGGGGCGCATTCACCGGCGCGGGAGATCGCCGGCTGGGAAAGTTCGAGCTGGCATCGAGCGGTACGGTTTTTCTGGACGAGATAGGCGAGCTGCCTCTTGCGGTCCAGGGCAAACTACTTCGGGCGATTGAAGAGAAAGTGATCGACCGCATCGGCGGCCGCGCCTCGATACCGGTGGATGTACGGGTGGTAGCGGCTACTAATAAAGACTTGAGGCGGACGGTGGAACAGGGAGAGTTTCGCAGCGACCTTTTTTTTCGGCTGGCCGTCTTTCCCGTAGAAATACCTCCACTGCGAGAGCGCGGCGAAGACGCCGTCTTGCTCGCGCATCACTTCGCGGCTCAAATCGGGAAAGAGATGCGGGGGCGCGAGGCGACCCTGAGCGAGGCCAGTGTCAGCGCGCTTCGGAGCCATGCGTGGCCCGGTAACGTGCGTGAACTGGAGAATGCAATCGAGCGTGCCTGCATTCTGGCCGACTCCGTCGTGCTCGAACCGAAAGACCTGGGACTGGTAAAAGGCAGCGTCCCTGCAGCAGAGGTCTTCGACGAACTGGATATGTCCGGCACACTCGCAGAAGTCGCCGATCGGGCCACCAGGTTTGTCGAACGCAGCAAGATTCTCACCGCGCTCCGGTCGCACCTGGGAAATAAGACCCGCGCGGCTGAAGCCCTGGGCGTCAGTTATAAGACCCTCTTGACCAAGATAAAAGACTACGAGCTGTAACCACAGATGAACAGATTATCCTCCGGAACCGACCCCTTCGATAACAGAACCCAGACCTATATTTTCACCCGATGAAACCAGATCCACCAGCAGATACAACGGAGGAGCGCGGGACGCATCACGAGGCGGGTGTTATTGCCGGTGAGACGGAAGTCCCTGTCGGAAGTGTAGCGGGAGAATTCCCTGCCGAGCACGAAATCGCTCAACGCGAGCAGGAAGCCAGCACGGGCAAGTACGCCTTCCTGGTTGGCGCCGGGATCCTGCTAAGCCGCGTCGTGGGCGTCATCAGACAACGCGTCTTCGCTCATTACTTCGGCACGTCAGCCGCGGCAGATGCCTTCAATGCGGCGTTCAGGATTCCAAACTTTCTTCAGAACGTTTTCGGCGAAGGAGCTCTTTCCGCTTCTTTCATCCCCGTCTACGCGGGACTTCTCGCGCGCAAGAGCAAGCTCGAGGCTGATCGCGTCGCCAGCGCCGTCCTGACTCTGCTTGCGCTTGTCACCTCCATAGTTGTTCTCGCCGGCGTATTGACGACACCGTATCTGGTCACGCTTATCGCGCCCGGATTCACCGGAGCTACGCATGACCTGACAGAGCGCCTGGTCCAGATACTCTTCCCCGGCGCCGGCCTGCTGGTGCTTTCAGCATGGTGTCTCGGCGTGCTAAACAGCCACCGCCGCTTCTTTCTCTCTTATACAGCGCCGGTCATCTGGAACGCAGCCATCATCTTTTCGCTTATATGGTTCGGTGGGCGCGGGATTGTTAAGGGCGGCAATGTAGATCAGTTTCAATTTACTTTGGCGGAATGGGTAGCCTGGGGCTCTGTCATCGGAAGTGCTCTACAGTTCGCGATTCAACTTCCCACCGTACTTCGGCTGATCGGACGGCTACGTCCTATACTCGAAGTAAAGTCGAAAAGCGTTCGCACCGTAGTGCGGAACTTCTTTCCTGTTTTTATCAGCCGCGGCGTGGTTCAGATCAGCGCCTTCGTTGATGCCCTGCTGGCGAGTCTGTTAGGGACGGGTGCCGTCGCGGCGCTCACGTTTGCTCAGAGCTTGTACACGCTGCCCGTGAGTCTGTTTGGAATGTCTGTCTCTGCCGCGGAACTGCCCGCGATGTCCAGCGCGCTTGGCACCGATAAGGAAATCAAATCCCAACTGCGCAAGAGGCTCAACACCGGTCTCCGCCAGATCGCCTTCCTCATCGTGCCGTCTGCCGTTGGCTTTCTTGCTCTGGGCGACATCATGGCTGCCGCGCTCTATCAAACCGGAAGGTTTACTCACGACGACGCCGTCTATGTTTGGGCTATTCTCGCGGGTTCTGCCGTCGGCCTCTTGGCCTCAACCCTCGGTCGACTTTACGCATCGACCTATTACGCCCTGCACGATACTCGCACTCCACTGCATTACGCAGTGATCAGAGTCGCCTTGACCATAGGACTGGGTTACGTCTTTGCGATACCTTTGCCTCCCGCGCTTGGCTTAGACCTACGGTGGGGAGCCGCGGGGCTGACCGCATCGGCTGGAATAGCAGGCTGGGTCGAGTTTGCGCTATTGCGGCGTACGCTGAACAAGCGCATCGGGGAAACTGGCCTGCCTTTGATGTTCGTCGCGAAGTTGTGGATCGGGGCGGTGCTGGCAGCAGCACTCGGATGGGGAATCAAGTTGCTGGTTGGAACCGGACGTCCCATATATACCGCGGCTCTCGTGCTGGTGCCTTATGGACTCGCCTATTTCGGTTTCACGACCCTGTTTGGACTTCCGGAAGCGGGCGTGGTCTTTCACCGACTGAGGCGATTCGTTCGGCGGACCCGTTAGCCTTGGCCTGGCAAACAAAATTTAATCAGCTCCACTTTTGGGCTGCGCGCAAAAAGTTGTGGCCAAATCTTGCTTGGTAGTGTATCTTTTCCGGAAATTGCTCCTTATTCCGAGTTTTCTAGTGGCGTGAAGGAAGATAACCTGGCCACAAGCTAGAGATCAGTCGTTCAAGTTCAGGCTGGAACGTTCCAGTTTGGGCACAATTAGCAGCAATTACCAACCAGAACACAGGCGAGGATTCGATTATGAAAAAGGTATTCACGACAGTTGCCCTATGCGCCGTTGCGCTCGTATGTCTCGGCTTAACAGCCCAGAGCGCATATGCGGATGGCATCGTTTTTGTCGGGCCAAGCACCTTACACCCGGATGGGGTAGGGCTTAGGACCGTTTTGTCACTTCAGTCTCCCGGGAGCACGTCCACGGAGTCGGGCGGCATCAAGTTCACCGGGAGCGGTGACCAGACCTTTGGCAACGCCACCCGAGGCGGAACAAACAACACTGTGTCGCTGGCCGACCTTGGCATAACGCAGAACAACACGGCCGTTCAGATCGGCTTCAACATCAATGAGCCGGGTTCCGGCCCTGGAAGCACGCCTGTCACTGTTACGAGCCTTATCCTGCGGGCCTACGATTCCAACGGCAACGTTGTTTTCACGGCCAACATGATCGATGGCCCTCATACTTTAGGCTTGCTCGGCAACGGCCAGGGCACCGCGGACTATCTCTTCAGTCTGGATGCGGCAGCGGCCGCCCGACTGGCAGCGGTTTACAACCCGAACCTTCGCCTCGGTCTGGAAGCGACTATCACGAACGCCCAGGGCGGACCTGAAAGCTTCTATCTTGGCTTGGGCAAAGCAAGTACTCCAGTTCCGGAACCAGCGACGATGTTTCTTCTCGGCACGGGATTGGCCGGAGTGGCCGCGCGCATGAGGAAGAAACGCAAAGCGGCGAAGGAATAGGACTTTACCTGGATCTTTCTTTCTGGTTGGTGCGGCAACTGTTTGAGAGTGTTTCTAGACGAGAGCCGGAGTCGGGTTTTTCACCAGACTCCGGCTTTCGCATTTTCGTAGGGCCGAACCTCTTCGCGCGACCTGAAAGTTTTTTTGGGGAATCGTCTCTATTAGCCGTTTACTAACGATACCGAACAGGAAAAGGTTGGCTGGCGAAGCGGCAGGCAGGCGGGGTTTCGAGGGGTAAAAGTTGACGGCAGAAGCTGAAGGCGACGAGCCTTCTTTTTTTGTCGTCATTTCTTTTGCGTTTCACCTGCCCTCTCTTTATCATCACGAACATGCTCAAAGTTTTAAGCGCAGCAGCCATGCGTGAGGTCGACCGTCTAACGACGGAACGATTCTCCACGCCGGCCCATGTTCTGATGGAAGAGGCTGCCGCCTCCGCGCTGCGGGCAATCGCGGCTGAATTCCAGGATGGCCTTCAGGGTAAGCATGTTCGCGTCCTTTGCGGTCCGGGAAATAACGGAGGCGATGGTGCAGCACTGGCGCGCAAGCTCTGGCTGTCTGGGGCCCGTGCCGATGTTGTGCTCTTCGGCCGGGCGGAGGAAACTCGCAATGCTGCCCGTACAAACTTCCAGATCGCACAGCGTCTTTCAGACTTTGACGCAGGGACCCACACCCAGCCGCCTCCCCTTGGATTTGTCGAATGCATCACTGTCGCTGATTGGGAAGATCTGGCGAGCTCGCGTCACAGCTATGATGTCATCGTAGACGCGCTCTTTGGGACTGGACTCAAGCGACCCCTCGAAGGCATCTACGCAAAAGGCGTCGAGCATCTCGCGCTTTTGCGACGCGCGCGTGAGCGTTCACACTCAGAAACTCCACTCATCGTTTCGCTCGACATACCCTCGGGGCTGGACTCCGACTCAGCGAACCCGATAGGCGAAGCCGTCTGGGCCGACCTGACCGTTACTTTTACAGCTCCGAAAGCAGCAAACGTATTGGCACCCGCCGCGTATAGTTGCGGAAAGCTGGTCGTAGCCAATATCGGCTCGCCCGCCGCTCTGTTGGAGGCGACCGATTCTAAGCTATTTCTGACGGAGGAGGCGGAGGTTCACGACTGGTTGGTAAAGACCAGGTACCGTCCCGGCTCCTTCAAGAATCAACACGGACACGTATTGATCATCGGAGGCTCTCGTGAGATGACGGGGGCTACCGCGCTCTCTGGCAAAGCCGCGATGCGAAGCGGTGCTGGGCTTGTAACCATAGCGACGTCGATCTCGGCCCAACCCACGCTCGCCGCTCGTTCCATCCCCGAGATCATGACTGCATCGCTGCCCGAAACTTCTTCCGGCGCAGTCGGCTTCGAAGGGGTTGCAGACGCCGTTGACCTCATGACACGAGCGACTGTGCTAGCGATCGGGCCAGGTTTGACACACGATGATGAAAGCACTCGACGCTTCGTCCGCGCGGTCATCGAACAACGAACGACGCCGGTTGTGATCGATGCCGATGCGCTGAATGCTCTCGCGCCGTGGGTCGACCTTCGCGGGTCACAAGAGCTGCCACTGATTCTCACTCCCCACCCGGGCGAGATGTTGCGTTTGATGGGTACGGACGATAAAGCTGCGCTTAACGAGCGGGTCCGGATAGCAGGCGAATTCGCAAGCAAACATCATTTAATACTCGTTCTAAAAGGAGCGCGCACGGTCGTCGCTTCTCCGCAGGGAAGGGTCTTCATCAATCCAACGGGCAACGCCGGCTTAGGAACCGCGGGGGCCGGAGACACCTTGACCGGGCTGATCGCCGGTTTCCTCGCGCAGGCTTATGCCACGCTCAAGGGAGATGCTGACGCGCTGGCGGCAACCATCGCGGCTGTTTATGTCGGAGGACTCGCGGGAGATATCGCAGCGGGCTCGCGCGGGATGCGCTCGCTAACCGCTTCCGAGATCAGCGACGAGTTCGGCAGTGCCATCTGCCGCATCGATCCGATCGGAGAGCGACCTTGAGCATCAACGCCATTGGAACGATTCCTACGGGGAAATGGACCTCCGAGTCCGTCGAAGAGACGTTCAACCTGGGTCAGCGCGTCGGAGCGGGCCTGACCGGAGGCGAGATCATTCTGCTTAGCGGCACCCTCGGCGCGGGAAAAACAATCTTCGCTAAGGGGATTGCTAGTGCGCTCTCGCTCGATCCGGAAGAAGTGACCAGTCCCTCATTCACTCTCGTGAACAAACATGGCGAGGGCCGCCTGACTCTTTATCACATAGATCTTTACA
Organism: Acidobacteriota bacterium; assembly: GCA_032160165.1. GTDB lineage: Bacteria > Acidobacteriota > Blastocatellia > Pyrinomonadales > Pyrinomonadaceae > QHXM01. The sequence goes on along the minus strand of JAVHWA010000100.1, from coordinate 5,192 downwards.
GACTAGCCGACGGGCCTTCCGCAGCGCATGCGGTTGATCTGGACGAGTTGCTGACGGACATGAGTGCCGTCTTTGTAATAGAGTGGGCTGAGCGAATGGGTGCCTATTCGTTACCCGCGCCGGTGTGGAGTATTTCAATCGGAGGCGACGGAGACGAGCCGCGTAGTATCGCGATCAACAACCTCAAATAGCGCCAGCCATGAAGCTTTGAACTCGCGCATCACAGTGGAATACGAACTCGCCCCGCGTTACCCGCTTGACTGATAGAGGCTCAGACTCAATACTGATTACCTACACCCACAAGAGGAGATTAATTAGATGCAATATCCCGAAATCATGATCCGCCCGATGAGAGAAGAGCTAACCAGGCTCGGCGTCGAAGAATTGAAGACCACAGAAGACGTCGACAAGGCCGTCAGCGAATCCAAAGGCACTTTGATGGTAGTCGTCAATTCTATCTGCGGATGCGCTGCGGGAAAGGCCCGTCCGGGCATTGCCCGTGCACTGGAGCATGAGCCGCGACCCGACCGGGTGGCCACCGTCTTCGCCGGGGGAGACGTCGAAGCGACAGCCAGAGCGCGCAGCTATTTCACCGGCTATCAACCTTCCTCGCCGTCGATCGCAATTCTGAAGGACGGGAAGCTCGTCTATATGATGGAGCGCTACCAGATCGAAGGCCGCGGTCCCGATCAGATCGCGCAGGAATTGACGGCGGCTTTCGATGAGCACTGCGCGAGCTCGGCAGCAGTGGCAAGCTGATCGCCGTTCGGTAGTACATTTGCAATTGTAAGGAACGCAGGCGGGCAATCCTCATTGCCTGCCAGTTCGCATTCGCCCAAAAGTTCCGCTTATCCCATTAACCACATTCGCGTACTGATGGCCTGAAGTCGCATGCCAAGCGCTTAAGGCCGTATGCTATTATCGGGCGCGATGGCAGAAACTTCCCCCATCAACCTGGAAACTCCGATAGTCTCGCTTCATCGCTTCGATATTCCGGGCCTCGGTCAAACTTCCGCGCGAAACCTCGCGATCGCCCTTGCCTCCCTCAACGATAAGACAGATGGGTCAATGGCGACGGTCGAAGACTTTCTGAACTATCTACCGGCGCGTTATGAAGACCGCTCGAACCTGGCTCGGATCAGTGACCTGCGTCATGGGATGGAGGCGTCGCTTGAACTTTTTGTGCGCGTGGCTGGAGGATTCCAGGTGGGAAAGAACCGGAGCCCGCGCAAACCCAAACTATTCATCTTCGAGATTTCGGCGAGCGATCCCGGCCGAACCGGAAGGCCGGTCGTCGTCTCGTGGTTCGTTTCGGGCGCGGCCGCCCAGCGGATAATCGCCTACCACACGAAGCGTTTCTCCCGTGGCGCTCGCTTCGTAGCTTTCGGTCGATGGGAATGGGACTCGCGTCGTAACAGCTATTCACTGCGAATCAACAAACCCGACGAACTGGAGATGATGCCTGCCAAAGACGACCCGGGCGACGATGATGCTCATACGCGATCAGGCATCGATTCGAAGGGCGTAGGGCCGGCACCCGTATCGACCAGGCGTGCCGGCGCCGATTCGCTCGCCGACGAAGCCTCCGAACACGAAGACGAAGGCAGCAGTGATCCTCAACTCGCTGCAATTCATGTAGGACGGCGCGTCCCAGTCTATCGCAAGCTGGGAGACTTTCGTTCCAAACGTCTGCGCGAGATCTCACATGGGATCCTGGGCCTGATTAGGGATGAAGCGATTACGGAAACCCTTCCGCCCGAGTTGCGCTCTCGCCTTGATCTAATCTCTCGCTCGGACGCCGTACGCCGAGTACACTTCCCCATCGACGACGCCCCGCTCGCAGACTATCAGCGCGCGGCCAGCCCGGCGCATCAGCGGCTTATCTTCGAAGAGTTCTTCTGGGTAGCGTTGGCCCTGGCGCTGCAGCGCAGCGAGAGAGTCAAAGAGAAGAAAGGCGCGTTGATCGAGATTACGGATTCAGTACGAAGACGATTAGCGTCGGTTCTTCCTTTCCGGCTTACAACAGCGCAGCAGCGTGTGGTGGCCGAAATATTTCACGACATGCAGTCGGACTCTCCCATGAACAGACTGCTGCAGGGCGATGTTGGCAGCGGCAAGACGATAGTTGCGGTTCTGGCCATGTTGGCCGCGATGGAGAACGGCTATCAGACTGCCTTGATGGTGCCGACAGAGATACTGGCAGAGCAACACGCGCGCAATATCAAACGGCTACTGGCTGAGATCCCGTATCGCGTTGAGCTCCTGACGGGAAGTTTGCGCGCGGCCCAAAAGCGAAGGCTGCACGAAGACCTGCTGAAGGGAGAGATACATGCTTGCATCGGAACTCATGCGCTGATTCAGGAAGCTGTGGCTTTCGACAAACTCGGGCTTGTAGTAATCGACGAGCAACATCGCTTTGGGGTGCTGCAACGCGCGGAACTTCGCGCGCGCGGGCTTAATCCTGATGTGCTGGTGATGACTGCGACGCCAATCCCACGGTCGCTGGCCATGACCGCCTATGGCGATCTCGACGTATCGGTGATTGACGAGCTGCCGCCGGGTAGGACGCCGGTGAAGACCACGGTTTACACGAACGACCGGCGCCAGGAAGTGAAACGGCTAATAACCCGTGAGCTGCGTGCCCGCCGACAAGTCTATATCGTTTATCCGTTAGTCGAAGAGTCCGAGAAGATGGACCTTCGGGACGCAACCCAGCGATACGAATATCTGCGAGACACGGTCTTTCCCAAAATGAACGTCGGCTTGGTTCATGGGAGGATGAAGTCGGAAGAAAAGGACGAAGTGATGCATCGTTTCGTTGCGGGCGAGATCAATATTCTGGTTACCACCACGGTTATCGAAGTCGGCGTCGACGTCCCCAATGCATCTCTGATGATAGTCGAACATGCCGAGCGATTCGGACTTTCACAACTCCACCAATTGCGCGGAAGAGTGGGGCGCGGCGCGGAACTAAGCGAATGCGTGCTTCTCACGTCCGACCAGCAGACAGAAGTCGCATCCGAGCGCCTTAACATCATGGAAGAGACCAGCGATGGTTTTCGTATCGCCGAAAAGGACCTCGAGATTCGAGGCCCGGGAGAGGTCTTGGGGACGCGACAGTCCGGCCTGCCTACCTTTCGAGTGGCCAATCTTGTGCGCGACTTTGGGCTTCTGGAAGCTGCGCGCAAGGAAGCGGAGTACTATTTGAACCAGCGCAGGAACAAGTCAGATACTGTAAGACTGATCAAACGCGTCCGCTCGGACGCCCGCTTCGGACTGGCCGCCGTCGGCTGAGACGCGGATGGCATCGCTGGGGCCGCAGGTCTCGCTGGGAACGTACGCATCGCTGGGAACGCACGCATCCTTGTGTGCAATGAGCGCGAAGCGCGAAAAACGTTGAGACTAGTCGGCACGTTTGCATGGCAGCGAGCTCCCAGCAATATGTCGGCAGAGTCTAAGTTTAGAGCACAGGCACCGATGCGCATCCTCGTAGGGAAATATAAGAATCGTCGGTTACAAAGCACGCTGTCGCCCAGAGTCCGTCCGACGGCTCGTCGACTACGGGAAGCGCTCTTCGATTTTCTGGGACCAAGGATTATTAATGCGCGCTTTCTGGATCTCTGCGCCGGTTCTGGAGCGGTCGGTATCGAGGCTCTGTCGCGCGGCGCGGCGCGGGTAACGTTCGTGGACCGCTCCGAGAAGATGTGCAAAACCATCGAGCTGAACCTGGAACAGTGCGGTGCCGGCGCGGATCAGAGCGAATTAGTTCTGAGCGATGCGATGGATTTTCTGCGCGGCCCTGTATTGCTCGACGGGCTGGTATGGGACCTTGCTTTCCTTGATCCCCCTTACTCGACCGACTATTCGCCTGTTCTCGCGGTATTCGGCAGCGGCGCGGCGCTCAAACCGAGAGGCGGTGTCCTGGTCGTCGAGCACCGCTTTGAGACGCCTCTGGAGGCAACGATTGGCGTGCTTCGCCGGTGGCGAGTAATCAAGCAAGGCGAATCGTGTCTCAGCTTCTACGAGGGGAAATAGGGGTCAGTGGGCGGGGGAAGTTGGCAGTCGGCAGTTAGCAGTGAGCGGTGGGCAGTGAGCGGTGGGCAGTAGGCAGTGGGGGGATCAGAAATGTGATGAAGCGAACTGCTTGACCAGCGTGGTCCACTGACGACTGACCACCGACCACTGACCACCGACCACCGACCACTGACCACCGACCACTGACCACTGACCACTGACCACCGACCACCGCCCACTGACCACTGTCCACTTCTTATCATGAGAGTCATCGCTGGTATCTATCGCGGGCGAAACCTACGCAGCCCTCCTTCGCTGCAGGTCAGGCCGACCTCAGATCGCCTGAGAGAGACCCTCTTCAATATTATTGCCCCTCGCATCGAGGGCACGCGGTTCCTGGACCTTTGTGCTGGGTCGGGTGCGGTAGGGATTGAGGCACTCTCTCGTGGCGCCGCGCATGTAACCTTCGTTGACCGCTCCAGGAAACTGTGCGGCCTGGTCGAATTGAACCTGGATCTCTGCCGCGTTCCAGAGACTCAAACGGACGTGGTGATGGCCGAAGCGCTGGACTTTCTGCGTCGTGCCTCTGATCGCAATGGAGAGCCGTGGGATATCGCATACTTCGATCCTCCTTACTCAACCGATTACTCCGCAGTGCTTTCAGCATTCGGGCGGCTGCCGCTCTTGCAGGAAGACGGGCTTCTGGTTGTCGAACATCATCATAAGAATGAGCTCAAGGAGGAATATGATGAGCTTCGTCGCTGGCGAATCATCAAACAGGGCGAATCATGCCTGAGCTTCTTCGAGAGATCCTGAGGAGTACGTTTCGTTTCGAGCCGAAGTTCTTCACCAATCCTGAGGACATTCGGGGGCGCTCCTGCTTCGACCAGTGGGTATTGACCACAAAGGACACAGAGGTCACAGAGGCTGAATTATGAATTCTGAGTTTTGAATTTTGAATTTTGAATTTTGAATTTTGAATTTAGAGAGACGAAAGCTGTCATCAATTCAACATTCAGAATTCAGCATTCAGAATTCTTTTTCTACTCTGTGCTGCTCTGAAAAAACTATCGCCAAAGGTACACACTAGTACTTACCGAGTTTGGTGTACCCGGGGAATTGCCGATTTGTTAGCGGCTGCTTAAGCCGCTTCCGACAATTCTTCGACGTCGACTTTT
>JAVHWA010000068.1:0-9835 GCA_032160165.1 Acidobacteriota bacterium | reverse complement strand
TCGGGAAACGCCGACGCTACGCTGGTCGATGGAGAGCGTCCCGCGTACAAGCTGGTGTCTGATGCGCGCATTACTCGAATTGGGCGCTGGCTTAGACGCTTGAGTCTGGATGAACTTCCCCAGCTTTTGAATGTGTTGCGCGGAGACATGAGCGTAGTCGGTCCGCGTCCACCGATTCCTTACGAAGTCGAAGCCTATCAGCTGTGGCACCGTAAGCGGCTCGACATGAAACCCGGGCTGACGGGCTTGTGGCAAGTGTCGGGACGTAATCGTCTGCCCTTTGATGAGATGGTTCGACTGGATCTGTACTACATAGAGAACTGGTCGCTTCTGCTGGATCTGAAGATTCTAATTCGCACCATCCCCGTGATGCTGCGCGGCGACGATGCCTATTGATTGCGGATCGCGGAATTAAGAAACAGAGCCACCTTCAAATCAATCTTCGCAATCTGATTTTGGTTTCTATCTGCTTGCGGCCGCGCCTGATGCCAAACAGGATTTCTCGCCCGTCCTGAACAAAGAGTCTGCTGATCTGATACAACGTGAAACTATGGGCGGGTGTGCCCTCGATTCCAGTGATTACATCACCCCGCCGAAGTCCCGCTTCCGCTGCGGGCGTGTTCGCCAAAACTTGCTGCACCTTAAAAACCTTCTCGTTACCTCTACCAATCGGCAGCAGAGCAACGCCGCTCATGTCTTCTTCATAAGGTTCAGCCAGGTGAGAGTTAGGCTCGAAAATAATCCGCCGGCGAGAATAATCAAGAATCATCGTGAAGCGTCGGAGGATTTCGGTCCCGATTACGCCGTCGATGTCGGATTCACCGCCTGGATCTCCCGACACAGAAAAGCTAACCGTCGGTTTCTCTATAACCAGTCGCCCAAACTGCAGGCTCTTCACGCGGCCGATGCGTCTCTTGTATTGCCCTCCAATCTCTTCACTGGTTGCGGCTTGAATCGTCTTCACGCCATTCAGCAAGTGTTTCCTTTTAACGACCGCAGCATGGAAGACCAGCGTCCCGCTCAAACCTGTGTCAACGATGAACCGGCCATCGACGACTCTACCTCTATCGGTCCTCATTCTGGCGCGCATCAGGGGACTCCTGTCCACGATCTCGACCGGAACGACCTCGCCTGAACCCGAATATTGATAGCTTGAAGGGTCGTAGAGATTGATGATTCCGGAGGCGTAATTGATCTCTACTACAAAGTGTTTAAGGAAATCATGGCCGAATCCGCCTTCAATTTCCGGCCCGTCGTCCGATGAATCATCGAGAGGAAGAATCGCGACCTTCTGATTGAGTAGTTCGACACCAGGGAGTCGAATGGAGACACCACTAACAGATGAGAATTCGATGTCGCCTCCCACAGCCCCGGTTCTAAATTTCCCTTTCGGTTTTAAGCCCAGCCTCTTCGCCGCCCGTGCGGTAATGATTCCGAAGATTCCGGCGCCCGTATCTACTGAAAATGTTAGCGGGCGAGAGTTATTGACCTGAGCTTTCAGGAGAATGCCGTTGTCATACAACTGAAATGGAATCCCTGACGCACCGCTGCTGGAAGTAAAGCGTATCTCGGCCGTTTTATTCGGCGGCTTGCGGGCGGGCGACCTTCTCTTTGAGCGCTGAGCATTGGCAGAAGAAAATGCAAGAGCGCACGAAAGCATCGCGCAGAGAGCGAGGGCCGTGTGACGAGTGAGTTTCATAGGTCAGTGTAATGGGACCGAACGAAAGAATGGATCCACGAAGCCACACGAATGAACACGAAGTCTCCTGTTAGTGGTGCTTCGTGGCAGTTCGTGGACCGTTTTTTGAATTTCTTCCCCGCCCTCACAGATCTGCAGGTAACAACGCGACGCCGAAATCATGATAAGCGCGAGGGTCCAGGCTGATTTGCGCATGCTCTTTCTCTGTCAGTCGAATATAATCCGGTGGATTTGGAAAATGCTGTTTCGAGTTGCAGGATACGCGCTCATTCTAACCCGAAACCCAGTGCTTGTCGGAGATGAATTCACCTGTGACCGAAGCTGACCAAGGCCCTGCTAGATCAATCACGAACCGGCTCGCCCAGGGACTCGAGCGGGCCGTGATCTTCTGGCTGTTTGCCTTTGCGCTCTTCGCTCCGCACTCGATTGCAGCCGCACAAATCGCCTGGATGTGTGGAATGGTGCTCTGGGGCGCGCGCTTTCTTGTCCGCCCGCGCCCGCGAATCTTCCGCACTCCGATTGATTACCTTCTGATCGGGTTCTTCATTCTCACCTTTCTCTCGTCGCTCTTCTCATACGATCGCGATGTCTCGCTTGGCAGACTTCGGACCGCGAGTCTTTTCACGATCGTTTATCTGGTGGCGCAGAACGTTAGATCGAGACGAGTGCTTCGCGCTTTGATCCTGGCGCTCGTCGCTTCCTGCATGATCAATGTGCTTTACACCTTTGCAGCTCGCGTTGTTGGACGTGGGGTGCGAGTGGAAGGTGTTGCGGCCAACAGTCCGCTGCAGAAGGCGATCTTCGTGTCAGAGACTGGAGTCGAAACACTGACGCCAATTCAGAGCGGCGATACCTTACTGGAAATCGACGGCCGTCCTTTGCACAGTCTGGAAGAACTGGTGGCGGCTTTGGACGATGCGAAAGCAACCGGGCCGCTGCTGGTGAAGATCTATCGCGTCGAATGGACTCCGGTGCTCAGAATATCGCGCGGACACCTCCTTGAAGGGGCTTCCCCGGTGGAACGACTGGAAATCACGAGTTGGTCGCGCGGGCGAGACTGGCGTGCTTCGGGTTTTTACGGTCATTACACAACCTACGCCGAGGTGCTTCAACTGATAGCCTCAGTCGGCCTTGGCTTATTCATCGCTCTACGAAGGAAGCGGACTTTGACTGGCGGGATGCTGCTCTTCGCGTTGGCGGGATTGGGCGGCGCATTGTTGCTGACAGTAACTCGCGCGTCGTGGCTGGCATTTCTCCTTTCCGCGTTCGTGATCGTATTGGCCGGGGCCAGTCGTCGCGTTCTCATCGTCACACTCGCTTGTGCATTGCCGCTGGTGCTGGCCGGACTTTTTGTGCTGCAGCAGCAACGGAAAGTCGGGTTCTACGATCAGCAGGACCAATCGATCACCTGGCGACAAACGGTCTGGCGCGAGGGCTTTAATTTGCTTATCAGCAGGCCGCGCCATCTGTTGGTCGGCGTGGGAATGGATTCGATCAAAGGACATTGGAGAGAGTGGGGTCTGTTTGACAACGGCAGAATCCCCATTGGGCACATGCACTCGACGCCATTGCAGCTGGCTGTCGAACGGGGAATTCCGGCACTGGTCGCCTGGATCGCTTTGGTCCTGGTCTACGCGGGAGTGCTATGGAGATTATTGCGGGCGGGCAAGGTGGATGGCTGGATCGAGAGAGGGCTGATTCTCGGCGCGCTTGGCGGGCTGGTAGGATTCATCGCCAGTGGAATGGTCCATTACAACTTTGGCGATTCTGAGGTGGTAATGGTTTTTTATTTCATCATGGGTCTGAGTCTGGTGCTTGAGCGAGAGTTTGGAAGCCGGGCCGACGCGATTAATCCGGTCTCGACATAAATGCACCTCTCGTATGGAAAAAGAGGCGGAAGGAGTTGATTCTCCGTCCGCCTCTTTCTGTTCGAGCGTGCTTTGGTTTTAGTCGCCGAGCATGATGCCGTCGCCGAGCATGATCCCGTCAGTGACCATGATGCCATCACCGAGCATGATGCCGTCGCCGAGCATGATCCCATCGCCCAACATGATGCCGTCGCCGAGCATGATGCCATCGCCTAACATGATGCCATCAGAGACCAGAAGACTGTCGCCCAACATGATGCCGTCGCCGAGCATGATCCCGTCGCCCAACATGATGCCATCGCCCAACATGATTCCGTCCTTGTAGAGGTGGCCGTCGCCAAGCATGATCCCGTCGCCGAGCATGATGCCATCGCCCAACATGATCCCATCACCCAACATGATGCCGTCGCCAAGCATAATGCCGTCTTTGGTCATCATCTTGTCGCCGAGCATGATGCCATCGCCCAACATGATGCCATCGCCCAACATGATCCCGCCGCTGAGCACCAGGTGATCGCCGCGGACGATTGCGTCGCCGAGCATGATGCCGTCACCCAACATGATGCCGTCGCCGAGCATGATTCCGTCGCCCAACATGATTCCGTCACCAAGGATCAGGCCGTCACCCAACATGATTCCGTCGCCAAGCATGATGCCGTCACCAAGCATGATCCCGTTGGTAAGCACCGGGTGATTCGCGAAGACCACGCCGTCTGCGTAAAGGACGTTCTTGCTGGCCGCGACCTTCTCGCCACCGATGGTGAACGACTGGGTGAGCGTGCCGAGCGTGGTTTTCGACTTGAAGATCTGCTTGCCGGCGTTCAGCTTGTCAGCATTGGGAACGACTGCATTTGCCATTTCCACGGCGGCTGTCGCGTTGACCAAACCCGCGCCCTGTGTGAAAGCCGTCTGCGCCTTGTTCGCATAGGTCGCGCCCTTGAGTCGCTGTGAGGTGCGCGAGAGGATCGCTTTGACGATAGCCGGTGTCAAAGACTTGTTGGCTTCGAGCATCAGGGCGACCGTACCGGCTACGACCGGAGCGGCGAACGAGGTACCTGAGTAGTTGAAGTAGGCGTTCTGCATCGCGCTGGAAGAGGCCGGCTTGACGATGCGTTCCGGATAAGTATTCGCCAGCGTCGGATTCGGCACTTGCGACATGGCGGCGTTGATCTTTCGGCCCGGCGCGACGATGTCAGGCTTGGCCAGGTGATCGAACCGTGTATAACCTTTTGAAGAGAAGGAAGCGACCGTGTCGTCTGAGCGCTTGACGGTGTTGTGTGTGTCAGTGGCTCCGACTGTGATTGCGTAGGGGCTGTTGCCCGGGCTGCTTACTGTTCCGTAAGCGAGTTGATAGACCGGCGAGCCATCGGCGTTGTGGCCAACGATCTGTTCGGTGCGGCCCATGTTACCTGCGCTGCAAACCACCACGATGCCGGCGCGGACTGCTCGCTCGACAGCTTTGCAGAGAGGATCGGTGTGGAACGATTCGCGAACCGGGGAGCCGAGGCTCATGTTGATAACGCCGATGCTGTACTTCTTGCTGTTCTCGATCGCCCAGTTCAGTCCGGCCAGGACATTGCTGGTGCGGCCGACGCCGTTTTCGTTAAGCACGCGAACGTCGATGAGGTTGGCGCCCGGGGCGACGCCTGCGTAGTTCGCTTCATAACCGGCTGATGCTTTGCCGTTGCCGGCGACAACGCCCGCGACGCCAGTGCCGTGACCGTCGGCGTCGCCGCTCTTTGCGCTACCGGTGAAATCCACCGATGCTACCACTCGCGACTTGCCATTTGTTCCGGCAAAGTCTGGGTGGCTCGCGCTGATGCCGCTGTCGAGAATTGCAACGCCGACGCCCTTGCCGGTGACGCCCGAGGCGCCGTTGGCTACCTGGACCTGCGAAACTCCGATTGTGTCATTGGTTAAGTTGAGCTCAGCCTTGACCGGACGGTCGGGCGAGACATATTCGACGTCGTCGCGAAGCGCGAGCGATGCGACCTGATCGGCGGGAACATCAGCCACCAGCGTGTTGAGGGCGGCGTAGCTGGCGCGCTTGCGGCCACCGGTGTTGGCGATTGCGTTGTCCTGCGCAACTGACGGCTGACCTTTGGTCTGGATCAAAACGCGGACGGTCGCCTTGGAGGTATCGGCAACTTTGAACTCGGGGGCGAGTTTGCTGCTGAGACGACCCTGTTGGCGATTGCCCTGGCGATTGGCAGGACCTGCGAACACTGAAAGGGGAGCGAGTGTAATTAGAACCAGGCTCAGAAGGCTGATTGTTGCTGTGATTCGACGAAACATGTTGTTTCTCCTGTTCGCTTCGTCGTGCCTACTGTGGAAGCCCGCTTATGCGAGGGGGATCGGCACGAAATTCAAATTCTTTATGGATTCAAAAGGACGAGATCGCTGACAGGGTGTCGAGCACCGTGAGGAGGCTGCCCGAAGGCTCAAGAATTAGGCCGCTTCCTTCCTGATCCAGCTTTCCTATCAACGATCTGCCACTTCCCTTTACAACTGTTGTGCCATGCTATGAAGAGAACTTGCTATGCAGCTTAAGTCCAACTATTTTTACAGTTGAGCGTGATTGAGAGCGGTTCGAGATGAGGTCCGTTCGGGGTGAGGAGATTGGATAACAGGTATCCACTTTGGGTTATTTTGTGAGGATATTGTGCGTTTCTTTGAGTTTCTTTGAGGATTGTAGGGTTATCTGGATCAATCGGCTAAGTGGTTACCAGATATACAGTGGTTAGCAAGTATGCAGGGGGGCAAGGGGGGGCGTCAGTGAGTTTCAATCCGATGAGATTAGCGGAAGCTGCGCCGGGAAGGGTGAGATTCAAGCGTCAATGGTCGATGCGGCTCGCCCGCTGTCCAGTGCGGTGAGGCTCAGCATCAGCGAGCGGTCCCCTTCCTTCTTCTGCGAGGCTTGGCCTCGCAGTTTTATAACAGTGTCGGACGGTGAGCCGAAGGCTCACCGCACTGGACAGCGGCAGAGCCGCACTTAAGCTATCTATCAATCCGTCGCCAAAAGGGTCGATGGAGCGGACTCATGCTGGTCGGACAGCAGACGATGGACCACTTGGATCAATTCTTCGACTCCCGGCTTGGCGACGTAAGCCTGCGCACCGGCGTAAAGAGCTTCGTCTTTGTCTGAGCCAAACGCAGCTCCCGAATAAAAGATGATCGGTGTGTGCGGATCGAATTCGCGTATCTTTCGGCAAAGTCCCAGACCTGCTTGTTTGGGAAACCACTCATCCAGGATATAGAGATTGAACGACTCGTTGCGGGCAAGCTCTAACGCTTCGCTAACGACCTTGATGGTAGTGACTTCGTAGTTCTCATCCCCCAGCAGATGAGTGAGCATGAAACATATATCCTCGTCATCATCAACGCAGAGGATGCGTCTCTTTGCGGCCGTCATGGGGGAAACCTCCGGACAGAATATGGGAGAGTTGGATTGGCTGAGGAGTATAGCACGCGGAGAAGGGTGCGGGGCGGTTTTGAGTTCTGAGTTTTGGGTTTCGGAGTTCGGGTTTCGGAGTTCGGGTTTCGGATTCTGAGTTTCTTATCTTTCCAGTTCAAGTTGGATTCTTACGCTCAATCTCAGCTTGCAATGGGACGCGCCGCATGAGAACTCAAAACTCAAAACCCAAAACTCAAAACTTCTCGCTTTAAGCGCTTGCCGAGAGATCGTGGCGTTCAAGCTTGAGGTAAAGACCTCGGCGGGTGAGGCCGAGTTCGCGCGCGGCCCTCGAAATGTTGCCGCCGTGTCTGCGAAGTGCTTCGCTGATCATGCGTCGCTCAAGCTCGGCCAGCGCGTCGGCCAGCGTTACGTTTTGACCGGAGGCCGAGGTCACTGCGCTGAGCGGTGTCAGCATACCCTGTGGAGTTGCCGGGGCAGACATCCTTCTCAGCTCGGGCGAAAGCTGGTCCGGAGTCAGGACGGCCCCGTCTTCTGCGCGGGCAACAATTCGCTGGATCTCGTTGCAAAGCTGGCGAACATTGCCAGGCCAATCCGAGACCATTAGCAGATCGATCGCCTGAGGCGTGATCTCGACATCGCGCCGTCCGAACTTTGCCGAGTAGTGGTTGATGTAATAGTTGACGATCGTGGGGATCTCGGAACGACGCTCGCGCAACGGTGGCACGCGTAAACGAATTACGTTGAGACGATAATAAAGGTCTTCGCGGAACCGCCCTCCCGCCACCATCTCTTCAAGATCTGTATTTGTAGCGGCGATGATCCGTACATCGACTTTCGCCGGACGCTGCTCGCCCAGCGGTTGGATCTCGCCTTCCTGCAGGAATCGCAGCAACTTCGGCTGCACGTCAAGTGGAAGGTCGCCGATCTCGTCAAGAAACAGCGTCCCTCCGGCCGCCGAACGTATGACGCCCGGTGAATCCGAAACTGCGCCGGTAAAGGCGCCACGTCGATAGCCGAACAGATAGCCTTCGGAAAGCTCCTTGGGGACGGCGGTGCAATTGAACGGGACGAATACCTTCGATCGCCTCGACGAAATAGCGTGGATTGCCCGCGCGACAAGCTCTTTGCCGGTGCCGGATTCGCCGGTTACAAGCACAGTGACATCGGAAGAGCGAATCTTGTGGACCTCTTCCACAAGCCGGGTCATCGCGGGGCTCGAGTGAATGAAGCCAGGCATCAAGCTCGAGCCTGCGAGCGCGTCGCTATCCGGCGCGCTTGGTCCCGCGTGTGTACGAGCGCGCAAGGCGCAGACATCCATTCCCAGCTCGACCACACGCAGCAGAGGATCGATAGAAATGCTACCCGGCAAGGTGATCGCTTCGCGCGGAGAGATGAACAGCACTGCTGGTTGAGCATTTGGCGCCCGCAGCTCGATCACCGATCCGCCCTTTGACGCTGCCAGCTTCTGTCTCTCTTCATCCGTCTTCGCTGCTGACAACTCATTGACCAACTGGGTCGCTTCGTCGCTGGTGCAACCATGCGCGACCACGGTGCGGTAGTGATTATTTTCCGAGGGCTCGAAGATAAGAACGCGTTTCGCATTCGTCTCCTGATCCAGCACCGCGGCCAGCTCGCGCAGGAGAAGTTCGCGCGAAGCGACGGCCTCAGCAAGCCGAAGCGTTAACAACTGGGCTATCGCGGAACGTTCGTCCTGTTGGTCGGGCGCATTGCGGTCAAGCGCCGCGAGTGCTTCTTCGGCCCTTTCCAGATCAAGCTTTGCCCCAAGCTCGCGGAATGTATGAACGGCCCGTCCCAGTTGTTCCGCCGCGCGCTCGGGCTGCGTTGCCGCGTACGCGCGTCCCAGTTCGTAATGGACGCGAGTTCCTCTATAGCGGTCGCCCAGCATTTCGAAGATGGAAACGCTGCGCGCGAAATGTTGTGCGGCCCCGATTGAATCATCCAGAGCCATCGCCAGCAGGCCGTTGAGCCGCTGCGCTTCGCCGGCAAAACCGAGGTCAGTCATGGAATCGGTCGTTTGCGCGGTAACTTCCTGTAGCTCCTTCGAGCAGGAGCCGAGATCGCCCGAGAGCAGATGCGCCTCTGCCAGTATCAGACGCGATTCGCAGACAGCCTGGCGATCGCCGATGTTTTCGGCTAGTTGCAGGGCCTGATTTCCATTTTCAAGTGCGCTCTCGGCGTCGCGCATCGCGAGATAACATCGCCCCAGCGTGCGCAGGGCCTGGCCCGAATACCACTTGTTGCCATTCTCGGTGGCGAGAGCGACTGCGCGATCGAGATAATTGCGCGCATCATCCAGATCTCCGCGAAGGATACTCAGATCACCCAGCGAGTCGAGTATTGTGGGAATCTGCGCGCTGCGTTCATCTATCTCTGACGCGAGAGAGAGTGCCCGCTCCAATGCTTCATGCGCCCGGTTCCAGTCGCCCACCAGCATCAAATTGATGCCCAGGTTGTTATAGCCGAGTGCTGCGCTGGCTTTATGCTCGGTGCGCTCGTAGTAGCATATGGCTTCTTCGAGGAATCGTATTCCTTCCTGGGGTCTCTTGAGGAACCAGCAGGCGCCGGCCAGGTTCGAGTAGATTTTTCCCAGCAGATAAGGGGCCGGGTGATCGCCGACAAGCTTCAACGCCTGTTCGAAGTTTTCAAGCCCTGCTTCGTGATTGCCCTCCAGCGTGTCCGCCATCGCGATCCCGAAATAGGCTTCAGCCAGGCCACGCCAGTCGCCAGTCTCGCGATAGTGTTCGAGGGCTTTCTGCGAATGGTCGCGAGCGATGGTGAATTCGCTGATGCTGCGATAGACGCGCGCCATCGCGGCATAGATCGCACCGAGAT
>JAVHWA010000032.1:0-9023 GCA_032160165.1 Acidobacteriota bacterium | reverse complement strand
GTAGTGGTGCAGGTCGCCGTGCAGCAGCCTCAGTTCGCGTTGGGAAGCGCACAGGTCAGAGTAGGTTCCCTGCGCTGCCATAACCAACTCTTCTGGAATCTGATCATCGCCGGTCGCGAGATAACGTTCGAATCCGCGCGCCCAGTCTTGTACTGTGACGAACGCTTTTGATGGTTCGACGCCAGATAGTTGGGATTCGCGAGCGAACATTCGCTCGATCACGTTGCCGAGGATGGTCGTCGCTTCCTCGTCTTTGCCATCGAGCACCATGTCGACGAGCGAATTGCCTGGAGTTAGGCGCTCGAGAAGGACGGCGCCCGCCACTTGCTCGTAGACCCTGACGCTTCCCTGACCGTCGAATTGCGCCAGGACCTCTCCCGACCGCCACTCGTCTCCTTGTTGCTTGATAACTTTTAGAGCAACCGGCTGGTGGTTGTGGCTGCCGAACGCGATTAGAGAGCTTTGTGTTTCGAACGTCGCTTCAATGACCACGCGCCAATTGCGCGCGTATTGGTGGGCTCGATCAGGCAGGTCGTTGATAGGAATACCCGTTTGCGCCTTTCAGCTGGAGACATCCTGAAGCGGGCCGAGCCAGCATTGGAGTTCACTGATCATCGCCAATTGTCCAACATCTCTCTCAACTCGCGACAATTACCCGGATGGCCTGTGAACGTGAAGGTGCCAGACTCGTACATCTCTCGCGCAGCCTTCAGTACGACCCCCAGTGCAACCGTTGAGAGGGCGCTGCCCACGCTGATTCGTTTCACGCCCATCTCTGAAAGTTGAGCGAGTGTGAGATTGATACCTAGCAGTCCCATCAATACATTCACCGGCCGATCGACAGAGCTAACCAACGCTACAATCTCTTCGCGAGTCGTAAGCCCAGGCGCATAAAGAACACTCGCCCCTGCTTCCTGATAAGCCTGGAGTCGCTTAATCGTCTCTTTGAGGTCCACCCGTCCCACCAGATAGTTTTCGCATCGCGCCGTGAGCATAAAGGGAAAAGGAAGCGAGCGCACAGCATCTGCCGCCGCGCGTACTCTCTCAACAGCAAGTCCGAGTTCGTAGATCGGGTTGTCAACCCGGTTTGTTGAATCCTCGATGGACCCGCCGACGAGCCCCGTCGCTGCGGCCAGGAGGAAAGTCTCCGCCACTGTTTCAGGGTCATCCCCGAATCCGCCCTCGAGATCTGCGCTTACCGGCAGGTCGGTGGCGGCCACGATCTCACCGGCGTGTACCAGTACCTGTTCGCGCGTCAACCCGTAGTCTGCTTTGCCTAATGAGTGCGCGAAGCCGGCACTGGTGGTGGCTAACGCCTCAAAACCAACTTCGGTCAGCAGTCGCGCGGTTCCCGCATCGTATGGATTGGGAATTATGAATGCGGTATCGCGATGATGCAGCGCCTGAAACGCTCTTGCTTTCTCTTCCTGTGTTCGCATCCATGCTACTCCGATGCTTATTTCGCCGGCCGAATCAGCAACCCGGTTCACCTTTGCCGCGGCCTGCTTCCCTTCTTCTTCGGGCCGCCCTTTATCACCCTGGTGACAGTCCGGTCCCGCCTGTCTGGTTCACCAAGACCCGCGTGCTCCCAGGCCTCGCGTAATAGATCTCTAATTCCAGGATGAGACAAATCAGCAGCCGTCTTTATTTTGACGTGACGAATCTTCTTTCCTGTGCCTTGCAGAAGCCCCTGCGGATCTTCCAACTCCGCGCCCTGGTTGAACCCTAGATTCACGTGGGCAGAATAGGCGCCGATCATGCAGACAGTGTCACCCATTCGTGCGGTTGGTCCGAATCCCATCGCCACTGTGTAAGACACATTGAGAATATATTCATGCGGCGGCGACATCTCACTGAGCACAAACTCGCGCACAGTGAGCGTTAGATCGCCAATCTCAGGATCGTAGTGTCTCAGGTATTCCAGCAGTTCGTTGGGCGGGCGATGCGACATCTACTTCGACCCGGGTCTTATCAGCATCAACGCTTGAGCGATTGCATAACGGGCACGAGCTCGTTCGAGAAGTAAGGCTCTTCGGTGCACCAGAAAATGTAGTCTGCTTTCAGGTATTCGGTTGCGAACTGCATCTGCTCGGCGATGGTTACCCGTTTACCGGTTTTCGGATTGACATGCGCATAGTTGCCATCCTGAACGGCCATGCCAACACGCACCTTGCCTGCTACTTCCCTGATCAAGGGATAGCTACTGCCCATCTGGCCTGGCTTGTAGGGCAACAGATCGGGACCGCCAACGCCGACCTTCGCTTCGCGCGCGGCTTCGTAAACCGCACGCAAGTATCCTTTGTCCTTCGTCGGCCGCCATTCACCCGGCATGAAGTTGGCGTACTGCAAAGCGATCGATTTCGGGAATGCGCGCTTGAGCGCTTTTAGATTAGTGATGAGCGCATCCCGATAAGCCTCCGGCGTGTAGCCCTTCGGATAAAGGCGTCCGCTATGGCCGAAGGTAACGGATGATTCGGCAAGATTGATTCCTTCGATGCGGCCATCGAACTCTTTGCCGAGTGCAAATAGCAGCTTATGAAATCTTTCCTGCACTGCGGGGTCCCAACGCCTTGCTGCCCAACCAGAGGTCGTCGCGTGCTCTTCGTTATCCTCTTCGTACTTGTATTGATGATCAGCCCCGCCGTTGTATAGCGGGTCTTGCATCAGGTACTTCGGCACCGGAACCCAGCGGTCGCTGAAGGTCACGTCCTGAATCTGAATCCACAATTTCTTACCTTTTGCGGTGAGGAACGCCAGGTCTTCACGAATCAGACTAAAGTCATATTCATCCTTCCCTGGCTCCAGCTGCCTCCACAAATAAGAGACCTGCGCGCCCTCGAATGCCTTTGTGGCGAGAAAAGAATTCGTGTCTTTGATCTTCTCCCGGTCCGTGCCGAAGTAGACGAAGTGATGGAGGGGTTTCGCGTTTAGAGACGCTGTACAGATCAGAAGCAGTAGTGCAGTTCGGAGCGGTTTCGCAAGGATAGTCATTAGCAATGAAGACTATCACAAGAGTACCGCTAAGTGGCGATTGAGTTAGTACCGGGAGCGGCAGCGACCGGAGCATAGACTCGACTCTCCCACTACAGGTTTCGCGGACTCGATTCAAGGCTGGAAAAAACTTGCAACTGCGTGTGCTAACATACGCAAGGATTGTCCTGTCAATGATATATCACCCGGGAGCGAGCGTCTGATTTGCTCGGAGACCGATTTCCACATCGAGGTTCTCACCAAAAGGACGTGTTCGAAGGGGACATAGAGTATGAAGATTTCTGCTCTGGATGAAAATGGCAAAGCCGTCGACTGGTGGTTCGCGTACAAGGTTCCGAAACTCGCCAAAGAAGCGAGCAGTCCATCCGCCACCGGGTACGAATATGTCTATTACGACCCGAACGTGGGAAAGGTCGCCAGATCGCCAAACTTGCTGACCGACGGTAAGGGCGCGGTGGACCTGACGCTAAAGTCCGTATTCAATAAACCCGACGCCACCACCGGGTGGATTCTGTACAACGACGAGATGCCATCGGATGCGAAGCGGCTGGACAGCAGCAGTTTCGGACACACCAAAGGTGTGATCGCGTTCGACACCGCATCGAAAACGGCGTTCTGGTTGCTGCACTCATGGCCCAAGTTCGCGGACCCCCCGGCTTCCGACATGCCCACACCGATCTACGGGCAAACTTATCTGTGTATCTCACTCGACCTGACCACCGCCGGCGCGATCGCCAACCAGATGGCCAATCACCAGGAACCACAGGTTTATATCCCTCGCATTCCTCCGTCTCTCGACAAGAAGGATCCGCTCTATCTCCTCACGCAGACTTTGAACCCGAATACCACTGGCGATGCAAATGCCATTCAATGCAAATCGCGCGGTGGGCTGGCGTTCAGGGTGATCGCCAAGAATCGAAAGTGGAACAAGGATTTCTGGAACGACCTGGTGGGCCCGACGCTAAAGGCCGACATGGACATAGAAACGTGGATCCGGGGCAAAATCCCGCCCGTGCTGGATAGCGACGGCATTCACAAAACTTTCGACGTTAAGTATATCGACTTCAGCCCGCTGGGTATCCCGTGGACCTGGCCGGAAACACACGACCACGCCAAATGGGGGATCACTGTCGACCCGGCCTGGATCTGCGTAGGCGATATCAACCGTATGGTCTCACAGGAGAAGCGCGGCGGCGGCACGATCGCTTTCCAGGATGCAACGCTTTGGGCTGCTCTCACGAAAACCGATCTTCTTGTGGCGCCGCCCGGCCACACACGCGTCGATGCGCGTGCGCTAATTAAGGCGACACACAATGTCATACATGAGCGCCTTCCCAGGAAGGCAGTGCCAGACAAGCCCGCGGGGAAAGCGGTGGCGACCAAGCCCTCCAGGAAAGCATTAGCGAGTAAGCGGGCCGCTACGAGCAAAACGGCTAAGCGTCGCTAGCTCGCAGTTGCGAAGTCAATCTGGTTCAGCGAAGCTTCGATTTGGTTCGAAGATTATTCGGTGGCGTTTGTCATCATAGATGACCGTGAAGCGGCGCAGCAGCTTTGTGCCGATGAGTCACGCGATCTCTGTTCAACCAGTCTAAATTAGAAAAATGGTTGCCGAAGGCCAACGTTCGGGCGTCAACGTTCAGGCTTCAGCTACGGCTGATCCTTCTTCGAGCTTTCCCACTCCCCTGCCCGATTCAGAACCCGCATTTCAATCACCTTCCCACCTTCCCCTCTAACAAAAGTAACTCGTGCAGTGGGAACCAGCTCCAAGGTGAACTCATCCTTACCTGCCGCCACCAACTTGATCTTTGGACCTCCCAGGCGTTGGAGGTGAAGCGCGCCCTCTTCAAAAGAGATCGCACGTATGCCGTACCTTCCTGTGTAATCTTTCAATGCTGGCGGCACATCAGCCAGCGCGACGGTTTCCTTCCGGGGCGCAGGTCGCTCAAGTCGCACTCGCTTGTTCTTCTGATCAAAGCTGAGAACGAAATCTTGTAGGATCACTAAACCGATATTCGCAACTTCGGCAATTGCGGGAAAGGTGATGAGCGGTTGTGAAAACTCAAAGCGTCCAAACTTGATTGGGTCGCTGAGCTTCGCCTGCTTGATCTCAATTTCGTTGTTGACGGTTTGAGCTCGGCCCACGGTGACTGGCTTGGACATGAGACTCAGTTTGTTTACCAACGATTCCGGGAGTACGAATCCACCCATCATGTTTCCTGAGTCGATGTCGGCCTTGATCCTTGTACGGCCAACGGCGAGATCTATAACAGGAACGTGCCGCGGATCATCGAAGTTGAGAATGTCTAAGCCATTCGCCTCCGGCAATTCGCTATGCTCGAGGCGCAGACGCTTGCCCGGAAAATCCAGCGTGAACAAGTACTCCTTGAACAGACTAAACCCCAGGATGCCATCAACTTTCGGAGCATTCAGCGACATCCGTCGGCGCCGAGAGATAGCGGTTACGTTACGGAACTCGACGTTGCCCAAAGCTATCGAATCAACTGCAACAGTATCGTATTCCTGTGCGTTCCTCCCGGATGGATCGCCGCCGCGGACTTTGCCGTTGGTCTGCAGTTTGAGTTGCGCGACGAGGGCTGGGTCGAAGTCCGCCTGCAATCCGGCACCGGTGTCGAATGTGAACAGGAATGGCCCTTTGCCATTGATCATCACCTCCAGCACCGGCATGGGTCCGCGGAAATTGATGGGCACGTCGACGAGCGGAGTGCCTTGCCCAATCGCTGCAACCGCCGTCACGAAAAGGAGTCCGAAGACAGTAATTATTGTTTTGAAATTAGTCATACAAAATTTTCCTTCTGATTGTGAAGATCCTGGTGGATGGCGGGCCTTGCGCTAAACCGATCGATTATGAATTGCAGCTACAGGTCATATTCCATTCAGACTCCGGAATGGTTCCATTACTTACAGCAAGGGGCCGCATCACGGGTTCACTTAACTTTGAGCCAGATGTTGTGCCCTTCGCCGACCAGCAGCGCGAGCAGGAAGGACAAATTGATCACGGTCTTCCGCATGGCTGGATCTATTTTCAGGGATTGGACTGGAGCTGCTTCAGCTTTTCCACGGCGTTTGTATTTTGAGGATTAAGCGCCAGCGATTTGCGATAGTTTCGAATGGCCAGGAGGCGGTCGCCGTGCACCATGTAAGCCTCCGCGAGACTGTCGTACGTATTGAATCCTCGCGGATACATCTCAACATTGAGTTTGAAAAGCGCGATCGCTTCTTCAACGTGACGCGCGTTGAGTTGTTGATACCCCAGAGTATTCAAAGTTAGTTCTTTAAGGTACTCGATGGGATAACGCAACCTCATTTGCCGGTAACGGGCGATTGCCACCGGCACCCCCTTTTCCTTGATCTCCTTCTCCAGCACATTTTGCACGCTGGGAAAAACAACACGACGGATCGAAGAAATCACCAGCTCCGGATCGGCGGCCATGACGTTATGTGGGTCATCGGTTGTGAACACCATGCCGGCTTCCCGGGCGTGGGTGACCCATGGCGTAAATTCCTCGATCGCAGATGTTGCCCAACGCGGCGGGCGATCACGCCCGGAGATAATTATCATCATAGGCACGTCGGGAGGAGGACCATATGTGAGTAGCTGCGGAAACCCATTGCGTACCTCACCGGAGATAAATTTCCATTCCGCCTCTGCGCCGGCGGGTGCACCCTTCATCGCTGCGGCTTGCTGGTCCATGGCCACGTCTAATTCTTTTTTTGTCTGAGAGGTGAAAACGCGTTCGTTGAATGGATCGACGAAGACCAGGCCAGCCACCTCGTCTTTGAAGAGATAGGCAAACGCGCGAATATTCGCTCCGCCGAGAGAATGACCGACGAGGACATAAGGCGGCAGGATTCCGGCGTTGTGAAGCAGAGTGTGAAGCTCTTTGGCCAGTCGCTCCTGCGAACGTGGTCCCGGCCCGGGTTCAGATTTGCCGTATCCCGCGCGATCGTAGGAAACCACTCGTGTGAAACGGGCGACCGCTGGAAAAACAGTGTCCCAATTGCCGGAGCTACCACCCAAACCATACTCCAGCACCACGGTTGGCGAGCCCGCGCCCGCGACCTTGAAGCTGATTTTGCGGCCTTCGACGTCAACTAACTTTGATTGAGCAGGTTGGACCCGTGCGACCGAACGCTGACGTGTCGGGCTTTGCGCAGCCAGCGCGATACAGAAAATACCTACGAGGCAAGCAGTGGAAAGACAATACCAGGCGAGCTTCATGAGCAACCTCCGAATTCTTTGAAGGCGGTAGTTTGGCCGATATCGTATCGATTTGTCGAAGGGTCCCCACGGGGAAGGGTCCGCGCGAAGTGGTGGTTGCGAGGAGATCAGAGACTCATCCTGAATCGCATCCCCTCGCTATCGCGCGCGTTCTGAGCTCACGCGAAAGATCCGAAACCCAACCACCGCCCCCGCGATTTCAATGACCGCGAGCGCGATGGCAGTCCAAAAAAACGTTGAATGCCACGGCCCCTGCACCTGCGTAACGTTGTCGCTGGTATTCGAAAGAAAGTGATACCACACCCCAAAGATGAAACTGCCAAACATCGACAGTGTCAACAGGCGCGCTCCTGTTTTCTGATTTCTCGTGAGGAGGAAACCTGCGGCCACCAACGGCCCAAGCGTGATGACAATCGTCACGTAGACGTAACCGAACGTGGTCAGCTTTACGATCGCTGCTTGATGCGCCCAACCATGAAGTGTGGAAACGACCAGATGGATCAGAACCAACGCCAGTGCTGCCAATGGACGCGGCTGAGTCGATGTTTGAGTCATCAATCAGATGAGGACGGCGCATTTTCGTCCGCGTAGCGGACGATTGAAAGTAGCCCAGCGCTTCAGTGCGGGGTACAGGTTTTTGACACAACATCAGAGCCCGCTTTAGCGGGCGACAGAATTTCGGCTGCGCTGACTCGTCAGCGGTTTCAAACCGACGTCGACGATCGAGGATTCATACTCTTCAGCCGTCCGATTCACGGACTAGGTTTTATGGGCTCGCCGATCCCAGCGATGAATCGCTGGGCTACTATCATGGCGTCCGCGTTGCGGACGCAATTGGACTTCCGATTATTTGTCGAGGCGTCCAAGACGAGCCTTAACCTCTGACCAGGGAGATTGATCGTCCGGGTTTCTATCCATGTCCGCCAATCGAGCGTCAAGCAAAGCTCGTTCAGCGTCCGTCACGTGAAGATCGTCGGGAGACAGCGTGGCCCATACCGCACCGATGAGCTTCAATCGATCGGCTGGGCTCAGACTAGAGACCTTCGCTAGAAGGGACTCAGCAATCATGGTTCAAGAATATCGCAAAGAGCTCCTCAATCCAACAACGATGAACTGTGTCCACGAGGTGCAAGCTGTACGGACACAACGCCACGCGTGCTGCGGGCGCGGCATTTCTCAAGCGTTGGGTGAGCGAGCGATTCTGTAACGCCGTGTCCGCATCATCACACCATGACCCTCAACGATTGCAACCAAGCCATGAACTAACTCCCCCAATGTCTTCAATCTGCTCGGGTCCTCTGAGGTTGTAGCAATTCAAGCAAATATCCCGCGGGCAGAATCCTGGATTCCAGCGTTGCCCCCTACCACCGTGAACTCGTTTGGGAAAAGGAACCAGGGGGACCAGCCGAATGCGCTGGCTCCC
This sequence comes from Acidobacteriota bacterium, assembly GCA_032160165.1. Classification (GTDB taxonomy): domain Bacteria; phylum Acidobacteriota; class Blastocatellia; order Pyrinomonadales; family Pyrinomonadaceae; genus QHXM01. The sequence continues at coordinate 369 of JAVHWA010000032.1, read as the reverse complement.
CACTCATGATTGCGCACTTTACGTTATTTAGATATCATATCGCGAGTCTAGGTCATAACATCTTGTGCTGATTGAATATGCCAAATGAATGCGAACTCGCGTTCTAGGCTCTAGTTGCAATTCCTGTTGGCAGGTAAGTCTTCAGAGCTTAATTTGCCCCATAATAATCTGCTCGGCCTCGTATCTCTGTTGGACGTCTACTATTAGCGAGCGAGCTCTTTGCGAATATGAACTTATTTAACTTGCGGCACTTACTGATTGCGCCGAGAGCGGTCGCAGAAAAAGCATTGGCGGACTCGCTTCATGGCTTGGTTGCAATCGTTGAGGACACTGGAGAGATCATCCCGACGCGGACATTCGAATCGCTGG
>JAVHWA010000140.1:0-29004 GCA_032160165.1 Acidobacteriota bacterium | reverse complement strand
GGAGATTTTTGACGCAGAGCCGGACAGCCCGGGTAATGCAGGCGTGGTTGCAATTTCTAGCGGCGGCCCAATTCCGCAACAGGTGTCTGTCGTAATCTCATCGTCGAGCGTACCACGGCCTCTACCTATCCTAGCTGAGCCAGTTGAGCTGAACACTGGTGTGGGCGCTGAGATCGCTGTTGCTCACGATTTGATGCGTACAGGCTGGACCGTTAGCTATGTAGCCAATGTCAGGAGTCTCGGCTATGACTTGGAGGCAACTCAAGGAAGCCAGACGTTACACATTGAAGTTAAGTCTTCGGTTGGACTCTGTCGACCTGTGTTGACGGAGGAGGAATGGCATGCGGCACAACGCTTTGGGGACACTCACATCTTGGCAATAATGGACTACTACGGCTGTACCGGCCAACGAATCTCGTATGTCCGCAACCCCGCTGTGAATGCATTTCCGATTGAAAGACAGGTATCTCTCTTTGGGATTTCACGTCAAGAGATTAGCGCACTCGCTGTAGATGCTGAGTTTTTGTAGACATCTACTCTACGCCGTTGCGGTGTCACAGTACATTTCGACGCCTTCGCCGCCACCACATCAACAATCTAAGAAACGCCCGACGCGAAAGCCTGGGCTAAAACACACATGGATGGAGCTGTGTCGTATCCCTGCTGTAAAGATTTCACTACAGAGTACACAGAGGGATACAGAGGCTCCCTTGGGGTGAATCGTCACAAAGGATGAATCAAGTTAGTTTCAGGCGGAACCGGGTGACAAGCATAGCGAATGAAACTCAAAGCGAGGACAGATAGCCAATTACGGCAGTGTACCAATGAATGCATAACAGGGCGTCTTCCGGAGTGAGGTCAGCCGGCAGCGTTCCTTTCTTCACATCGCCCTCAAGGTGCACGGCTTCATTCGTGATGTCATGCAGACCTTTGATAAGCGTCATCGCAAAAGCTTTACGTCTCGGATCGCCAATAACGGGCGCCAATAAATGTTCAAACGGTGGAACGCCGGGAGGAGTATTGGATAATATTGTTCGCCACGCACTGCGACATGACGAAGCAGCTCCATTCCACTCACCTCGCGTGTACTGCGACTCCGCTTCCCGAATCTTTGCCACCGCGTCAACAAATGGCTTGTGAAGATGACTCGACGCGACTGGAATTCGAATTGAGATCAATTCGTAACGGTCCATCCCTGTCCGGTTCAGCAGCTGCAACCACTCGGAATGCGGAATGACCAAACGACCTTCTTCAGTGCTACCGTTGTGGGGAATGCCAGAGAGTACAGGCGTTGCGCGAAACTCAAAGGTCACATTGCCTCGATGTGACCTGTCTACGAGCTGCAGAAATTCATTGTTTCTCAAATCGAAGTATCGACTAAGCGTGAATCTGTGTCGTCCCAGGTCTCGAGGGTGTTCGCCCAGGTCAGAGAGCATCCTACCCACCAAGATAACTCGCGCTTCGTTTCTATAGTTGAGATCCATCTCCCATCCCAATAAGGTGACCAGCGGCTCTTCCGGTTCGCGTGGGTATGTCTCGATCGCGAAATTGAAATTCAGACGGTACCCGAACAGCGTCTGTTCGATGTGCAAGTCACAACCCGAAGCCTTCGCGTAGCTACGCGAGCTCTGGTCGGAGATACGAATCTCTTGCTGGAGTAGCATCTTCCTAAATCACCTTTGTGTCAGCCTTCGATTAACGTATCTTACCTCCAAGCTAGGCACTCTTGTCCATTCACATCAAAGTATAAGAGCTGATGGTGAAAGGCCTAGCATCACTACCATCCAAACCCTTAGCTTTATTCTCGATCACTTTGCTTGTTAGGGTCCGCCAGCCGAGCGAGGTGGGCCACAGTCTCGACATGGTGCGTCTGCGGGAACATATCGAATGCGTTGATCGAAGTCAGACGGTAGCCGCCGGCTAACAGTCCCTTCAAATCACGGGCAAGTGTCGCCGGATCGCATGAGACGTAGGCGATGTGCTGCGGCTTTAGCGCGTTCAGGCTTTCGATCACGCCCTGTTCGGCGCCGGTCCGCGGGGGATCAAGCAAAACGAAGTCTACCCGCTCGAGCCGATCACGGTTCGCAACCAACCACTGTGCCACTCGCGCGCTTTGTAGTTCTACGTTCGTTCTTCCTGCATCCACCACATTACGGCGCGCGTACCTGATGGCCGGCGGACTCGCTTCCACTCCTATGACGCGCTGGAACCGCGTCGCAAGTGGAAGCGTGAATAACCCAACGCCGCAATACAAATCAAGCGCCAACTCGCCACGTGCTTCCTCTATGGCAGCGGCGACGAGAGGCTTTAGGAGCTCATGATTAACCTGAAAGAAGCCTTCGGCATTGAAACGATACTTCACTCCGTCGAGCGTGCGGGTGATCTCATGCGTAGGCAGATCGGGAATTCCAGGCGCGAGAGAAATGTTATCATCATCGGCTGCCACCGCCTGGAACTCCGTCAACCCCTCAGGCAATTCCCCGTTCTTCATTTTTGCGCGCAACGCTTCGAGCGTGGCCTCGAGACTGGGAACGAGGACAGCGCAGGCGGCGACGTCACAAACACGATGCGAGCCGCGTTCGAAGTATCCAAGTCGCATTCTCGGAGCGTCTAGCTGCCATTGGGCGCGTGACCGGTACTGCCAGATGTTCGGCGAAGGCGTGATCGGAATCTCACCGGTGAACTCTATCTTTCCGATACGATGGAGGCAGTCGCGAATGATGTCGACCTTGGCGGCAAGTTGAGCTTCATAGTTTAGCTGTTGAAAGTCACATCCGCCGCAGCGACCGAAGTATGAACACGGAGGCTCCACTCTTACGCTTGAGGGCGCTAACACTTCAACAATCGACGCAAACGCGAGACGTCCTTGCACTCGATCGATGCGCACTCGTAGTCGATCGCCCGGAGCCGCCAGCCCGACGAATATCGTCAGCCCTTCGGAATGCGCTAATCCAACTCCGCCCGGCAGTATGCGTTCAATGACAACTTCGATGGTTGCATTGGTAGATGTCCCGGTTTGCGGCGTTTGTTTGCCAAGGGATGGTTGCGGCGCGTTCTTGCTCATTGCTTCATTTAAGATTCTAGAGATAGAACAAACTGAGGCGGGGTACGCCTTGCGCATCGCGCAGGCGCTTCAGGACAAGATTATCCAGTGTCTTCTCAAAGACGGCAGGCTCCATTCGTTTGCGATAGGGTTCCAACTGTTCTTCCGCGGCAGCCGTAGTTCGTGCCAGCAGTTCCGGCGGGGCGGCTGTACGCAGCGCGTCATCCAGCATGTTGTCTAAACTTGTCAGCGACTGTTCGAGCTTTTCCGCGTCCGGTCTAACTGCGTCAGAGAAATTCTTCTTCACCTCTATCAGGCGGGTCGCTGCGCGGGCCACTGCCTGGAGAAAATCATCTTCGCTCGAGGTATAACTCACCAGCGGGATGACCCGAAGCGCGTCCTCTGCTCTCTCCAGATGATTGAGAATCTCCGCGCGCGGAAAAGGCAGCGTCGAATCGGTCTCAGCGGTCTCGGGCCTGCTCCCACCATTATCCGCGTCCCCACCGCCCCCGAGCTGGCCGTCTCGCCATTCAGCGTACTGCGCTTCAACTTCCTCCTGGCAATACAACAACGAGTGCACGCTTCGTCGCCTGGGTTTCGATTCGAAGGAATCGAAGGCGTGCTCGATGCCGTTAAGAGCTACGTGCAGCGGCACGCCCATCTCCTTCCAACTCTCGATCAGCGCCCAGTCCATCGGACTCAGCAAGAGATGCTTGCCGCGGCGGCGAACAAACGCGTCCTCGATTTCGGTGAAGTAGTTGAAGTAATTCATAGAAAGGGGCCGGGTGTCGGGGGTCAGGTGCCGGGTGAAATCTTGCCGGCCCCCGTCACCTGGCCTACAGCCCCTTGCCTTTCATAGATCAATCGCAGTCCGTCGAGCGTCAGGGTCTCGTCTACCGACTCGATCAGTTCTGATCCGGTGGCGATAAGAGATGCCAAACCACCGGTGGCGATTACATGCGTTGAAGTGCCGAGCTCTTCGAGCATCCGTCGCAGAATCCCATCCACCAGTCCAACGAACCCATAGTAAAGTCCCGATTGCATCGAGCCGACGGTCGATGAGCCGATGACCGACTGCGGCCGCTTGATCTCTACGGGCGGCAGGCGTGCCGCTCTTTGGAAAAGCGCCTCAGATGAAATGCTGACGCCCGGGGTGATTACCCCGCCCAGGTATCTGCCGCTGGAATCTATTGCGTTGAATGTGGTGGCGGTCCCGAAATCAACCACGATGCACGGCGCGCCGTACTTGTGAATAGCTGCCACCGCGTCCACCAGGCGATCTGCGCCCACGTCCGATGGCGGATGATAGAGAATCTCCAGACCCAGGTCGATCGTGTGATCGATCATTAAGGGTGTGAGATTGAAATACAGCTCCGACATTCTCTTCAGAGTGTAGTTCAGCGGTGGTACGACTGAAGCGATGACGATAGCCGTGATCGCGTTGTAATCGATTCCAGCGAACTCGAACAGATTACGGGCGTACACGCCATACTCATCTACGGTACGCACGCGGGCCGTCGTCAGGCGCCAATGCGTGACCAGCTTGTCGCCGTCGAAGACGCCAAGCGTGGTGTTCGTGTTACCGGTGTCGATGACTAGAAGCATACGAGTGAAAGGCAGTCCAATGTCTAATGTCCAAAGTCCAAAGTCAAGAACGCGGGTTTCAGACTTTGAACTTTGGACCTTGGACGTTGGACTCGCGAAGCGACGAAACGTCTCCCGCGTGGACGGTCCTTAGCTCTCCGATAACTGTTTCTACACGCAATGCGCCGTCCGGCTCAAGGCCGCGGGTCACTCCTTCAAACACCTCGGCGCCAGTAGCGACCCTGACGTGCCGGCCGTCGGCGTATGACGAGTGACGAGTCCAGGCGTCAATCGTCTCCTCCTTACCACTGACTGCCTGGAGCGTTTTGTATCTTCCCTCTATGGCGCTGACGAGCGCTTGCACCAGCCTCTGGCGATTGGGCTTCTCCCCGGTTAATTCGGTGACTGAAGTCGCGATGCCCTCAAGATCGAGTGGAAATGCATGCTCATCCAGATTGATACCGATGCCGAGGATTGCCGCGCGTCCGGTGTCGGTCTCGATCGTTTCCGCAAGAATTCCGCACAGCTTGCGCCCGTCTCCCATTATGTCGTTGGGCCACTTGATGTCTGTTTCGAGGCCAACTGTCTCTTCGAGCGCGTCTCGCACGGCCAGCGCAGCCATCAATGTCAAAAGGGGCCATGAAGACAATTCGAGTTTATCCGGTCTGAGGATGATACTAAAGTAGAGTCCGGCGCCCCGCGGAGAAATCCAGCTGCGGCCATCACGCCCTCGTCCCATCGTCTGTTCGCGCGCGATCACACACAATCCCTCGCGCGCACCCTGGCGAGCTTGCCGCGCTGCTTCGGAGTTGGTTGAAGGTAGGGACTCGAACTCTAGTATGTGGGTATGCAATTTATCTCGGACCAGATCTCAGCAAAGGTCGCCGCGAAGTTCTTGCGGGAACCAAACCTATTACGGTAGCTTTCCAGCGTCAAGCGACTCGCGGTGATTGTGGCCATCAGGCGTTTAGAGTTCAACCTTCAGGTTGAGGTTTGCACAAGGCGCCAAGCTAAAGCTTAAACTCGGAACGCCTGTACCCATGAGGGGATTCTGAGAATGACCGGAACCGAGATGGACTGGTTTCCCATTAAACTCTCGTTCGCCGTCGCCAGCGCGGCTACGTTGATCGCACTGGTCGCGGGTTCGGGGCTGGCGTGGCTGCTGGCCCGCAGACGCTTTCCCGGACGCGATATCGTCGATGCGATCATCACACTTCCGCTGGTCCTTCCGCCAACTGTGCTGGGCTATTACCTGCTGGTCGTCCTGGGCAGGGACTCCGCCTTTGGGGGATTCCTTTATGGAAACTTCGGTATCCGGCTCACCTTCACAGTGACGGCCGCGATCATTGCGGCGACCATCCATGCACTTCCGCTTGTCACCAAGAGTTTGCGCGCCGCGTTTGAGAGCGTGGACCCGCAACTGGAAGCGGCGGCGCGCACCCTCGGACTAAATGGACGGCGGATTTTCTTTCGCGTCACGCTTCCGCTAGCGATGCGCGGCGTCCTGGCTGCAACTGCCCTCGCCTTCGCACGCGCTCTGGGCGATTTCGGTGTGACGATAATGATAGCCGGGAACATACCAGGCAAGACACAGACTGCATCAGTGGCAATCTACGATGCCGTGCAGGCGGGCAGGGACAATGAGGCCTTTACACTCGCGGTGATCGTTTCACTCATCGCCGTGGTAACGCTCTATTTCATCAACCGGCTCGGGCGGGTTCGTTGATCGGGCGAAAAGCCAAGGCCCCCTGACTCCTGCCTGGTGAATAGCTGTTATAGGAGAATTTGGTGCCGACCAATAGGTGCCAAAAGATTCTTGACTTACTGCGAAATCAGCTATAAAAGTGCCTCTCCTATCATCGAAACCTGGGGACCGACACACCGAATGCTTCTTCGAAATACGGGATCTAGTTGGTCGCGCTGAGCGTTAGCTGCCTTCAATTCGCCATAATTGAGTTCAACAAAAGGAGACAGATAAAATGCTACGCTGCACGACATGCAACGTGACTTACGCGGATGATGCGTCGCCATTTTGCCCGGAGGACGGCACACGCCTCGTCCCTGACGCTCCGGCTTCCAATCCCCAGCCGCCGCCACAAGCACCGCCTTACGGCAACGCGCCGCAGCAGTATGCTCCACAACAATATGCCCCACAGCCGCAACCTGCGCCTCAGCAACAGTGGGCGCAGCCACCCGCTCCCAGTGGCGGCGGGTCGAAACTGCTGATCGGCGTCTTGATCGGTCTGCTGCTGGCGGGCGGAGCCGGGGTCGCAATCTACTTCCTGACAAGGGGGTCATCGTCGGCAAACAACGGCACGCTTACGCCAAACTCCCGGTCGTCTTCAACAAACCCCGGCTCGTCTTCAACAACTTCCAATCCCTCGACGGCGACAGAGGCGTGGAAAGCGCTCTATGATGCGGCGTCGAGGAGAGACGTGGCAGCGATGAAAGAACTATTGTCGAAAGCTGCGCTGGACGAGGTAACAAGGTCTCGGGGAAGTATGTCTGGCGAACAAAACCTTTCCCAACTCCGAGAATTCATCACGTCGTTCAGGTCAGAGATAGGTAACGAGGAGATAACTAGAGACGGAACGACGGTTGAAATTAGAGCTTCAACGGGCGAATGGGGAAAAGCGGGCTTCGTCAAAGAGGATGGCTCATGGAAGTTCGCTGGTATTTTACAACATGCTTCGTCAATAAGTAATACCAACACCCCGAAGAAATAAAGCGGCTATGGCTGAAGTGCGGTAAAACGGTGCGTGCCGGAAAGAATTTCTGCGCGCGCTGAGACTGTAGAGCACGAAATCCGAAGGCGGGCTCAAACGATAGCGGCCTTCTGTGCTTTGCGGGATGAATAAGACAACATGGTCACGAAACACTCCCAACCAAAGGCCAGATACCATCTCAGCATCAAACTGCTCATCACGTTGTTAACCCTTCTGGTCTTCGCGGACCTCGCGCGTACCCAGACCGGCGACCAACAGATCAGGGTCAAAATCATTACATTCGTCGGTGCCTCTCCCCTGGGCAATGTCACCGTCAAGATCGGGCCTTCGGAAGTGAAAACGGACGCCGGCGGTGTGTCACTCGCAATCGTCCCTGGCGGCAAGCATAACGTCAAGGCTTCCTTACAGGGATACGTTGTAGCGAGTATGGTCAGCATCCCGGCGCCGGACCCTAACTCCGGAGGGCAGGCCAAATCTGACGAAGGCGATCTTGAGTTCTCTTTTCCCGGTCGCACTACCGCCGATGAAAATGGATGGGATTATACTCTGCAGATCTACCTCAAACACGGCGGCTCGCTGCCGGGGGGAGAAAAAGAGATTGGCTTGGCCGCCGTTTCAGAAGACTGCAAAGATTTCGATTGGGAAGGTTCCAGTATCAAATTTGGTAGCGAGTTCCGCCTCAACAAGTATGGTCTCGCGCATGGTAAAACAGTTCTTGAGCCCGGCGAATACAAAGTTAGTTTTCACCACCCTAATCTTGATCCCCGAGCCATCGGCGATAAGTTCATCGGGCTGGCGAGGATTTCCAGGGTCGAAGTCTATCGACCATTTCCCAAACAGGAGATGGTCGGCACCTATCCGGCCGATGAAAACGGAGTGGCTACTGTTCCATTGGACGCCGGACTATGGAGAGACAATAACGTTCCATACATTAAAGTCTATGTGGAGAAACTCTGCGATCTTCGTTTTGCGACGGTAGAGTTTTTTCAAGGTCAGGTGGAAGTCACAGAGCAGTTTGATAGCCTTCCGACTGAGCCGCGACCGGCAGAGTCCGGGATGAACCTTTTCAAAAACGACACCATCAAACTAAGTCCGGGAAGTTCGATTCAACTGAAAAGCCAGGGTGGAATTTATCAGATCAATATCTCGGTGCCGCAGTCTGGAGTAACAGCGCAACTAAACATAGGCGCTTTTATCACCGCCGAAGGCCGAAAGTTCATCGGACTCTTGACCGAGAGTACGACCCGGATTGAGATCAAGCGCCTGCTCGTTTCCAAGCCGTCGCAGCCACCGCCCGCCCCCAACGTCCCTCCTGTGTGGGATCCGGGGCCGGGCCCGGTCATCGTGACAACATCGACCGTCAAAGTTACGCACAAGCAGACGAATTACATGGTCAGCTACGATGCGACCACCGGAGTCACGACCGTCGCAGTCGAAGAGGGCGAGGTTGAGGTCACGCCCACCAACACTTCGCTACAGCCGTTTACACTTGCAGCCAACCAACAGGTGCAGGTCACAGACCGTAGCGTCGGCGCCATCACCTCTTATTCCGGTGCTGGCAGCCACACAGGTCGAATACTTCTGTACATCGGCATAGGTCTCGCGAGCATGCTTATTCTTGCCGCCCTATTCTATTTCTTCCGCCGTCACCATAGATTAGCGATGCAGCCTGCTTATGACCCAGGAGGTGTAAACAATGGGGGTTGGAATCCGCCTTCTGTGAATGTGGCGCCCGGCGTTAATCAAGGTTCGCAAAGATGTCGTAACCCACAGTGCGGCAAAGAGTCTCCCGCGGGCAACGAAGTCTGCCGGCACTGCGGCGCGCTGCTGATGCAAAAATAGAACTCGGTCCTCGTCGCATAAGGGCAGCTCTGCCCGGCGGCTGTTTTCAGCAAGGAGAAGGTATGAAGCGACTCTTCATTCTCAACCTGGTGTTCCTATTGTCTGCAGGCTGTGCGCAGCCTTCGAATAAGTCGGCATCGACATCTGAAGCAAACGTCATCGCTTCACCCATTGCAACAAACTCAGACGGCCAGGATGCGACGAAACAAGTAAGTAACGATCCCCTGATTGACGCTTTGATGAGCAATGATCAGGCGAAGGCGAAAAGCCTGATCAATCAGGGCGCCGACCTGAAAGCCAAAGACAAGAACGGCTGGACGCCTCTGATGTTCGCTGCCGCCTATGCTAAACCAGCGCCTGAGATGCTTGATCTCCTGCTTGCCAAAGGCGCCGACGTGAACGCCAAGGACAATTCAGGGGACACGACCTTAACCATCGCCATCGTGCGTCATAACACGGGACTCATGGATATCATGAACGTCCTGCTGGCAAAGGGGGCGGATGTAAATGCAAGTAATAAGCAAGGACTGACCCCATTGATGGCCGCAGCCGCTCAACACAAACTTGACGCAGTACAAGCCCTGCTTGCCAAAGGGGCCAACGTTAATGCGAAAGAGGGCGATGGCAACACGGCGCTGATGCTGAGTATTCGCGAGGCCGCTGACCTTCCGCCGGATGTTCCTGATAACGGGGTTGAGAGTCTTGACAAGGCGCTGACAGACATGGCCCAAGCCCTATTCAACAAAGGCGCTGATGTAAACGTGAAGAACAAGAAGGGAGAGACTGCGCTAACGATAGCGAAGGTGTGGGCCGACCATTTCGGCAAGCAAGGTTTACTCCAGCTACTACAAGCCAAACGATAAGCCTGAGAGTGCTCCCTCAACAGGGAGCCATAATTTCTCCCGACAGCTCGGTATTATCTTTGAGGAGGCCCGGCCCTGAACTACTCCAATCTCACAGTTCGATCGAGAAAGCTTTCTACAACGCTCCTGCTGTTGCCTCTCGTCGTTTTGGGTCTCGCGGCTGACGCCTACGGTGATGATTGGAAGGACCAGCGCTGCCGGGAGATCCAAAGCGGGGTGGCAAGCTTAGAGCAGCGCGCGCCGGAGATTAGAGAGCAGATTGCGAAACTGGAAAATGAGCTGGGACGGCTGCAATCATTCCAGGGTGGGGGTCAAACCATTTACCTGAGCACAGTAATCAATCACGTTCCTGGGGTAGCAGTCGCAGTGGTCGGCAGCCTGACCGGGATGCGGCCTGAGTTTGCGAATGAGCTTGTGAATCGCACGGGGGACTTGCAGGCCTACGTCAACCAACGAGAGATTCGCGTCAGGAAGACCGAGCTGCCGGCACTGCAAGAGGAGCAGACGGATGTGGGCCGCCGAATCTTTCTTCTTCGCGATGAGCGGGATTCCCTGAAATGTTCCGAGACGGGCGAAATCGATCAGTCGTTTCGGCGAATCGTTGGCGAATGGAAGATTGAAGAAACCGAGCAGTTCGCCAGAATCGAACCGGAGGGTCGAGGGATGCTGCTTGAAACGATGGAGAATACTTATGGCTTTGAGGAAGGAGATATTTTTCTGACCAACTTTGGCGTTGACGGGGAAGTTATTAAAGCCGAGCTTACTATTCGCGCCTCTAAAGAAGACTGCCCCTCTTTGAACCCACGTGCAGTTCCAGCAAGCATCAAAGTCCAACCGGACAGCAACACTTTTACTCTGACCGCTGCTAACTACTCCTATTGCACAACGTCGTGTCAGTGGACCGATGAGCAAGTTGGAACTCTAACGAGAACGTTCGTTCGCATTGCCAAGTGAGCAACAAGCCATCTTAGACGTCGAAGGTCAGCCAGATCGTAATCATGACAACCGCTGAAGCCAAACTTGAAGGCGGGGTGATCCCGTATCGCGGGATTCCGTTATTCGCTGACTGGCGAAAGTCTCGGGTTGACATCGAGCGGTGGGACAAAGCCATGGCGGGTCTTAACGGACTTGGCGATGTCGCATCTGATCTGTTTCGGCGCATGCGAGTAATTATCAGGACGGCGGTTGACTCAATCGGTCTTCAAAATGAAAGGAAACTATCCCCGGATGCGGAGGCCGTTCAATCGGCAATGTGGCTGGCTGCGATCAGTGAAAAAGGAGAAGAGGCGCAGCCCGCGATCGAATCACAGCTGCTGGCGTTCGACTGTGTGATTGAAGCTGCCGAATCGAATCGCAAAATAACTGAGGAATGGATCCGTGAGCTCCAATCCAGGATTTGTCGCACGCAGAAGCTCTATAGCGTAAACACTGCCAGCGGCGTGAGAGAAGAGGCCCTACCCCTAGGTGAGTACAAACGATTTCAGAATCATGTCCGGCCTCATCTCAGGATCCGCCCGGCATATGCGCCGGTGGAGCTCACTCATTCAGAGATGCAGAAGCTTTGTTCGGAATTAAATAGCAGCTTGTTCCTCGCGGCTCATCCTGTCTTACAGGCATCGTACGCGCTTTACTCGATATTGATCATTCACCCCTTCGCCGATGGAAACGGTCGGGTTGCCAGATCGCTCGCCTTACTTTTCACTTACCGATCCAATTCCATTCCGATGCTCGCTCTCGCGGAGCGGCGAGATGCGTACGTGTCCTCGTTAGTCTCCGCCGCGAGGGGAGACTTTCAACCCTTGGTTGATTACGTACAGGAGTGTGCGATTGAGGCTATCGAGCGAATGGAATCCAGCATGCGCTCGGCTTTGTTGTCGTAGGCGTAACCGAGAGAGGAGAGCGATGGAGAAGAGATGGCTTATCGCGGCCGCGTTACTCGCAGGGGCTGCGTGTGCTCAAACGACCACCAAAGATATTCAACGTAACAAGAATGACAACGGCTCTACCGCCGGCACGCCCGCGGCTGCGAATTCGACCTCTCGCACTCAGAAGTTTGCACAGGATAATTCTGGAGAGGACGATACCTTAACCAGCAAAGACTGCGGAACAAAAAGGGAAGGACACGCTCCCTGATATGCGTGCTAACAGTCTAAAGTTCAAAGTCGAACCGGGTCGATGCCACTGACTTTGGACTTTAGACTTTGGACCGGTATTAGAGCACGCCGCGGAACTTCGAAGCGTTGGCATCGTAGCCCGGGAACACTTCCCGAAGATCCGAATTGCCCAGGTGCTTTTGCACCAGCTCGCCAAACACATCTCTGAAATCCGTGGTCAGTGCAAGGTCGCGCCCTTCGTACAGGTCGTTTGATTTAAGGCCCGGCCACTGCCCATAGACCTTGCCGCCCCGCACTTTATTCCCAATCACGAACATCGCGTTGGCATGACCGTGGTCCGTACCGCGTGTTCCGTTTTCGCGAGCTGTGCGACCAAACTCCGACATGGTGATGATCACTACGTCATCCATATGACTGCCGAGGTCGGTCACAAGCGCGCTGATCGAGCTGGAGAATTGTTGCAGCAGATTGGAAAGCTGCCCACGCGCGTTACCCTGGTTCGAGTGCGTGTCCCAGTTGAGACCCGGGGTGTCGGTGAACGCGACTTCGAGTCCAACTCCGGCTTTGATCATCTGAGAGATCTGGAGAAGATTGTTGCCGAAAGGAGTAGTCGGATAGCGAGCGCCGTTCTCGGGTCTGTATTGCGCGGGGTTGAGCTTCTTTAGAAAATTGACGGCTTCGAAAGTTTCCTTGCCCGTTCCTCCCAGCCTATCGTTTACGCTTTGATCGTAGATCGCTTCGAATCCACCCTGCACGTTCTGTGAATAGGCGCCCGCTCGAATTGAAAAGTCTGCGACGTTGGTGATAGCGACGGCGGGCGCGCGTCCATAAAGGGCGCGAGGCATGTTCTGCGTCATCGACACGGCGCGAAACGGTGAAGCCTTCGGATCCGGCTTTGTTTGCAGGTAGCGGTTGAGCCAGCCATCGGGAGTCCCCTTTCTCCCTGGGGTCGCCGATTCCATGTAGTCCTGAGCGTCGAAGTGAGAACGAGTGTTGTCGGGCGAACCGGCCGCATCAACGATCGCGAGTCTCTTCGCATCCCAAAATGGCTTGAACGGCAGCAACGAAGGATGCAGACCGAAGAACCCATCAAGATCGATGGCCGCTTCACGCGAATCACCCTGGCCTTTTGGCTTGCCAACAGCAAGCGTCGGACGCAGGTCATAGTAGGCGCTCTCGCCATGAGGCACTACTACGTTGAGCCCGTCGACCGCGCCGCGCTGAAAGATCGCTATCAATGTCTTCCGACGTCCGCCGGTTACCTGGTTCACGGTTTGGGCAAGCGCGGTCCGTTGTAAGAAGGACGGAATGTTCCCCATCGCACCAACGCTAGCCAGCGCAATGCCGCTCGATTTTAGAAAGAATCTTCTGTTCATTCTCGTACCTCAGGTTCCGAGTTTCAGAGTTTGGAGTTCGCATCAACTCGGAACCCGAAACTCCGAACTCGAAACTTCCTTACTGTCGCTGAAACTCCGGCGAGCCCAGGATCAAACCGACAACCTTAACAGCCTCAGGATTGCTTACCTTTGAAAGGTCTACCATAGCGAGCCTTTGCTGCTGACCGCGTCGCCCGCCGCCCAGTCCTGCGGCTGCGCCGACGCCTGGACGCACCATTTCATCGTTCGCCATGCTGACCTCGGTCGCAGTGGGCTGCGCCGGTGTCGGCAATGGCTCCTTCAGCTGCTTTAACAACGTGGCTTTTGTCTTGGGCGAGACATCTCCCTGCACGATCACATCAAGAAACCGATCCATCATGCTTTCGATATTTGGCGAGCCCTTCGAGCCGTTGTTGCCGAAGCGTTCGAGATTTACTCGGGTGCCGGGTATGCGATTGCTCGCAAGCGATAAGCCGAAATTCATCCGCTCCAGCAGCGCTCCCGTGTTCACCCAGTTTTCCGCCATGTCGGGATATCCGGTCGGCGCCTGATACATGTAGAGCGGTTCCCCCATACGGGAGATCCATTGATTCAGTCCGGGACCGCCGTTGGTGTCGCCACCAAGCGTACGTATGGCGCTCACCGCCAGCTCAAACGGTGTCTTGATTTTCGCGCGATAGCTCTCTGCCGAGTTGAACTCGGGAGAACTAAACACAGCACGCAAAGTCTCTCGTATATCCCCATCGCTCCTGGTGAACGCGGCCGCGATCCGCTGGACCAGCGCCGGGCTCGGATTGTCTGAGATGAATCGACGCGCCAGCTTCGTCGCGATGAACTTAGCGGTCGACGGATGATGGGCGAGAATGTCCAGCACCATCAGTCCATCTTTGACGCCGCCTCCGGCCGGGATCTTTTTACCCAGCACAGTCTTCTCGCCGTCATCGTGCACCCGCGCATTGAAAAAGTAGCTTCCTGCGCGGTCGTCCTTCTCGCCTAAGGCTGCCCCGCGATAACCGCGTGGCTCAAAGATCGTCCACCCGGTGAAACAGCGCGCTACCTCCTGTACGTCCTTTTGTGTGTATCCGCCTTCGACGCCCAGCGTGTGAAGCTCCATCAACTCACGGGCGTAGTTCTCATTGATCCCCCTGCGCGCCCGTTGTTGTTGTTGCGCAGGCCGCGGCATGTCCGCGCCGCCGGGTTGTTGCTGTCGATTACGGCGTGCGCCGTCACCCATCAGGAGATCGACCAGGCCGCGGCCCTGTCCAGGGCGACGTTGCTGGCCAATCTGTCCAGGGCGCATGTTGGCGTTCGGGCTGACACTCTGAAAATTGTCGAGGTAGAACAACATCGCCGGGCTTTCGGCGGTGGCCTTTAAGAGGTCGTAGAACTTTCCCATCGTGTTCGGACGGATAGTATCGCGGTCATATGAGATCAGGAGCCACCGATCGGCCGCCTTACCGGCGAACACGTTGAAGTGGTTCGTCCAGAAATCAACCATCGTTTCGTTCAGTTGGCGTTCACTATACACGGCGCGCAAGACGCGCGACGCCTGCAGCTCCATCGTCAACTGTTGCGGCGGACGCATTCCGTTTTTCGCCAGCCAGTCCACGAACGCTCGACGGGCTGCGGGATTGTTTTGCGGACTGACGTCTTCCCGCGCCATTTCGCCCGGCTTATCTTTCTGGGCCATCGCGCTGTTATCACCCATCGCCGGAGCGGCGGGAGCGTTCTGGGCCTCGCGCGCTTTCTTCTGTGCCTCGACGAGTGGCGCCAACTCGGGTGGAACGTTTCCGCTGCGTTCCATAGCTCGCAAGATCAAATTCGGCTGTGGATACTTCGCGTACAATTCGGGAGTCGAGAGCTTGAGCGCTTCCAGGTTCTTCACCTTGGCCTCAGCCACTTCGTCGCTGATCTTTTCCGGATGGAGCTGCTGTTCTATGTAGCGGTCCAGCCCCATGGCCCTAACGCGCTCGACGTCGCCGGGACGCGCGCCGAAACCCAGGCGATTGAGCACGTGTGTGATGCGTTGTTCTTCCGTCAGGCGGGCTGTCGGTTCCGCGGCTGCCGTTGGAACCAGGGCGAGCGTGCCGACGAGCAGCATCCAAACGGAAAGAAGCGCCAGCGCGGGCCGCGCGAGACGGTAAAGGCTGTTTATTGAGCTCATATTCAAGACTCTCACTTGGTCGCAAATCTCTTAGGCAATGTAGGTTAGTTGATATTTTCCGCCACAAACGTCAATCCTCGTTTCGCTGTGGATTTAGACGCGTGAGGAGCGGGTAAGGTTGAGAAAGATTTAGGGAAAACCACGTAAGGGCAGCAGATCTCTAGCCCACGCGACGCTCACCACCTGCTGAGATTCATCTCGCGAACCGCAAATGCACGGCAAGAAACCCAGCCGCTACGCGGCTATTCTGGATTCGATCTATCGCGATTCTCACCCTACCGCATTGGCCTCGGGAAACTCACGAAACTCCTGTTTCCTTCCTTGTCCACTGCGCGCAGGCCGAAATAGAAATTGTCTTTCGACATACCCTTCATTGTGTAACTCGTCACGTTCCCAACCGAGAGCGAATTCGTCCACTTCGGAGAGGTCGTGTCGCGCCACACTATCTCGTAGCCTGCGAGGTCCGGCTCTTTGTTCGCGTCCCATTTCAGGTCCGTATCGTTAGTTAACCGGGCGGTAACGATGCCGACGTTTTTCGGCCGGGATGGTGCGAGCGCTAATGAGGCCAGGTTGGCGGCATTTATGCGAGCGACCTCTGCGATGTAAGGGAAATCAACGAACTGCGGAAGGTCGCCATACTGCGCGCCGTTCTCGATTCTCACGTTCTGATGCTGATGCTTGTATTCCTCATTCGGCTCGGTGAAGCGGACGGCCGCGAAGCCTCGTTCGAGAAATGGAATGTGATCGCCGCCGCGCAGGTAACGGTCACGCCTGTAGACCATCATCACCCGCGTCTGGGGAACGTACGCGTCGCCAACCGTTTTGATGAAGCGAGCCAGCTGGCGGGAAGCAGAATCGTTTTCGCCCCCGACACCGCGCCGCACATTTGCTTCGTCAGTCGTTTCATTCGTAGGAACGCCTTCAGAAAAGACCCGCAACGTCCTCCGATCGCGCACACCGTTTCCGCCCAGCGTGTTGCCTACAATATCGTTGGTGAACATCGCTTCGACATCCAACTTCTTCTGCTTTGCCTGCTCCGCAAAGTATGTCGAACCGACTAGTCCCTGTTCCTCGCCGGCCACAGCCATGAAGACTATGGTGGCATCGAACTTACGAGTCGCCATCACTCTCGCCATTTCTAAAACTGCTGCGGTGCCCGACGCATCGTCGTTGGCGCCGGGGGCATCGCACTCGGCATCAGTCGGACTGGTACACATTGAGTCATAGTGTCCACTTACTACGTACATGCGAGTCTCGGAACCCGGCTGCGTGCCTCGCAATGTGGCAACCACATTTGTCACCACAGTCGGCTTCGTGATTCGCTGGAACTTGCCCGGGGCCTGCTCAAAACTCTGCTTCTCCACGGTCATCCGCCCGCCTGATGATTCGGCGGCCTTGAGAAACTCTGCATACAGCCAATCGCGCGCGGCGCCGATTCCACGCGTGGGATTGTCCTGCGCCGATAGAGTGCTTCGCGTGCCGAAGGAGACAAGCTTGCGGATGGTGTGTTCGATGTTTGCCGCGCTGATCTCTGCAAGCATCCGCGCTATTTCCGGGCGTCGTTGCCAGGCCTTATCGGCTTCTGACTTGCCGTTGCGCCCTCGTTGGGCGTGCACAGTCGGAACGAGTGCCAGCGTTGTCATGAATACGAGGAGGGCGATCTGTTTAGTGATCAACAGACGTTCGCAACGCGTCCTTGGGACGATCTTCATCTCGACTCCGTTTCGGTTTTCAGCAGAGGTGTGGTGGAACGACGCTAAAGTAACGCGAAGTGGAAGGGCAAGGCAATGTCGAACGTCCAATGTCTAAAGTCCAAAGTCCAAAGTCCAAAGTCCAAACCCGTTCGACGTTCAAAGTCCAATCTTTGATACCGAAGCGCGAGCTTGATCTCGACGCGGCAGGGTTCAGAGGCGGACTTTGGACATTGGACATTGGACCTTGGACAGTCTTTTAGCGGGAACCAACCCGGGGAGCGGCGCGTCTCAATAGAACCGATACGCTCTGCTCTTCCAAACCACGATGACCTCGCCCCCGAGTTGCCGTGTGATCGCGCGAAGACCCGGCTCGTCCGCTATCAGCGCGCGAAACTGCTCGGAGCCGCGCGCGACATGCGTAGTCTGCAGAGAAGCTGTGTATGCAGTGTCTACCCAGGCCCCCGCATTACGACGAAACTTCCGTCCGCCAACGTTTCTCTGGTCTGACGAACGCTCCTTCTCCGTGGCCGAAAGTATCGGTTCATTTTTCGGTGGAGCTGCGGGCCGGCTTATAGGAAGACTCTCAATCCGTCGTCCGGCTACGGTCTTGGCCGCCCCAGCTCGCGACTCGGTAGCGACTGCGCCACCAACGGCCCGATCGCTGATAGTCACGTCGTCATCTTTTCCCGCAACCTTTGGCTTCTTCTCATCTGCCTGCTTATCTCGAGTAGCAATATCCGGGGGCGCAGTCTCCGCAGGTTTGGGTTGCTGCGCGACCGTGTTCACTTCTTGTTCTGCACGCTGGGCGATCTCTCCGAACTGCCTTCCTTGCTTCCCCAAGTCGTCAATGGTGGGGGCTGGCGTCGCGGCGACTTCACGACGGACCACAGGCGAATCTTCTTCGGCCATGGGGGCTTTGGTCGCGGGGGGCGCCGTCGCCGTCCCCGTAGGAGCTTGAGTTGTCTGCGCGTTGGGGGCCACCGAGTTGGCAGTCATGTTTCGTTCTACGTGCTGAGTCATATCCGTATTCGCCGTCGAATTTGAATTAGCCGTGATCGACGGAGCGTAGGACCTGCCGCTTTCTTCCTTCTGAGCAACTGTTGTCTCGTTCTTCTGTGTGCGAGTAGCTATCAGAGCGACGATAATGATTGCGAATAAGGCGACGGCGGGAACTGCGTAGCGCAGTACCGGCGGAGAAAAAATAGCCGCTAACCAATCGCGCCACGATTTGCGTGACACTGTCGCCGTCGCCGTGAGCGGGACTGTGGTCGCCTCAGGGGGAGCTGCGGCCAATGCTAAATCGGTGACAAGCTTTCGGCAGCTATCGCAATCTGCAAGATGCGCGAAGTAGCGCGCCCGCGAGCTGTCGGGCAAGGCCCCTTCCGCGAACGCGTTCATTTCGTCGGCGTCCAGGTGAGCAGCACTTTCAGCCGGTTCGATCTGCCCGCTAGGCTGGCTCTCGGATCGCGCGGTTGGGCCGCTGCGCCGGCCCAGCCGCCGCATCAATTGATCGATCTCTGTGCTGCCATTATTCTTCATCACGGATCACTCTAACGCCCCCCGAAGGGTAACTGCCTAAAGAACGGCTGAACATCACCCTGCTTGCAGTTAATAACGCCTCCTCTGTCTAATTAAACGGAATTATTCTTCCGTCGCCACGTGTTTGTCGTTCAATGTCTTTTCCGAGGTCAACATCAGCTCGAGGTCGCTCTCCAGGTTCATAGCGGCCTGTGACAGAGCGCGTTTTGTCTCGGATTGAGTCCAGCCGTGTTCCTTCATCAGAAGTTCCTCGACGCGCTCGCGAACTTCTACGTGGACTCGAGCCAGACGACGGCTGGCGGTTGCTTCGTGAACGCCGAGGACGGCGCCTGCCTCGCGAAGTCGCAATCCATCAAAATAATAGAGCTTGACCAGCAGGCGGTCCTCGGGGGCCAGATCGCTTATTGCCCGGCCGAGCGCAGTCTCTACATCAGCCGCAGCCCTGCGTTCTGCGAGCGCGCTCTCCGGATCGGACGCAGCGCTTGCCGAGCTGAACGATTCCTCTCCGTCATGGGTCTCGCGAGCGAGTCGATCAAAGTCCGCATCAACTTCCGTCTGCACCAACCTGGACGATTTGCGGTGCTGATCAATAGCCAGCTGGCCTACGACGGCGCGCAACCATCCGCCGAGCGAACCACGACCGGAGTAGTAAGAGATCTTGCCCGACGGACGTCCATCATCCCGTATCCGCAGCCCGTGCAGCTCCGCCCAAATCGACTGCGCCAGATCTTCCGCGGCATCCTCGTTTGAGCTGGCAGAGCGCGCTGCTGACCGCACCGTTGCGCCAAATTGTGAGACCAAATCGCTCCAGGCCTGTTCGTCGCTTCTTTCGCAAGCGACGATCAAGCAGAGGTCGTCTGCATGCATTCCATCGATGAACTCGCTGATTGCCTGCGACGTGGCGGTGGAGTCCGCCGACAAGAGATACTTATCTACAGCCGCCCGCACGCGCGGAGCGAGAGCCGCAACATCAAGCCGACGCGTGTCGGTCGCGCGCGCAAGCATACGTGCCGCGCCGTCGTTGATAAGCTTTTGAGTTGCTGCGTTTATCTGGCTCACGGGGGCTCTAGTTCCTGACCCGTCTGGTCGCGCTATGCTATCACGAACTACTGCCTATTCTGACGCCTTCAGTGAACGGCTTCGATGCCTCGATGCATGGACGCGGAATCCGGATATTTTGCTCCCGTGTACCAAAGCGGTATCGGCGACTTTGACAGCCTGCTGATGGTGATATAAATTCTGACTTCGAAGTTCATCAAGCGCAATCTCAAGCTCGATCCGCTCTAGTCTCTACTGGCTTGAGCGTTGACAAAGGCGTCTTTATCAAGTATTTGAATGACAACTCGTTTACTTTCCCCTGCATCTTAATCAGGCCTTCTGGTAGAGGGTTTGATACTCGTTGGAGGAATGCTCATTATGCGCCGTAAATACTTTTTCTTCGCGTTCGTCGCTGTGCTGACGATGATTTTCAGCAACCTTGCCGTTTCAGCTCAGACTGGACAGTTATTCGGTGAAGTAACCATGACGCAGGCTGACGGCACTGTAGTTCCGGCTGCCGGGGCAACCATCGACGTATATCGAACGGATTTACCGGGTCACTATCCGAATAAGACCGATAAGAAGGGCCACTTCATGTACGCGGGCCTTCCCTTCGTGGGCACATATATCATCGTGGCAAGCGCGCCAAACGCCAGACCGGACGCAGTGGCAGGAGCCAAAGCCGGTAAGGAGACTAACTACAAGCTGAATCTATCTCCAGGTAACGGCAAGCGCCCCACCGAAGCTGAAGCGAAGGCGATGGCCGGCACCGGCACCTCCGGCAGTGGAGGAGGCGCACCGGCTGAAAGCGCCGAAGACCGCAAGAAGCGCGAAGAGTTACTGGCGAAGAATGCCGAGATCGAGGCGGGCAACAAGAAGATCGAAGAATCGAATTCGACAGTCACGCGGACATTTAAGGCGGGTAACGAAGCACTTGGGCTTAAGAAGTACGATGAAGCGATCGCTCTTTACACCGAAGGCATCAACGCCGATCCGGCGCATCCGGGAGCGCCTTCACTCTTAACCAACAAGTCGGTGGCCCTCAGGGCTCGCGCGGTCGACGCGTACAACGCCGCCATCAATTCAAAGGACGAGGCTACGAAGCCAGCCGCCCTGGAGAAGGCGAAGAAGGACTTTTCTGACGCGGCTGAGGCGGCCACCAAAGCGGTCGATATGATAAAGGCGCTGCCGGTGCCTACCGATGCCGCCGCCCAAACGACCCTTACCGCGAACAAGTATTATGCGATGGCAGCTCGTGCAGAAGCTATGCGGCTGGTAGCTTCCAAGGTCGATCAAAGCCAAGCCGATGCCGCGCAAGCTGCCTTTCTGGAGTATATAGCGGTTGAGACCAATCCCGAGAAAAAGGCCAAAGCCCAGACTGACATGGCCCAGATGCTTCTCGACGCGGGCAAGTCCGATCAGGCTTTCGCTGAATTCCAGAAAATACTAACCGAACATCCCGAGAACATAGACGCAATGCTCGGCTCAGGTCTGGCTCTCTTCCAATCCGGAGACAAGGCCAATTTCCAGAGAGCCGCCAATTACCTGCAACTCTTCGTCGACAAGGCGCCCGACACTCATAAGCTAAAGGCTTCCGCCAAGGACGCTCTGGACTATTTGAAGAGCCAGGAGAACGTCAAACCTCAGAAGACCACGACTACCACCGGCGGACGCCGTCGGGGATAGCCAGCCCAATTGCGGATTGCGGATTGCGGACTACGAGCAACGGACTGCTCATTTTTTCAATCCGTGGTCCGCAATTAGCATCTTCCATTCGCCTCAACCGCTCGGCCTTTACTAGCCCGCGATCCGCCCTCCCCAGCCTCTTAATTCCGAGCACGACAAACCCCAATCTGCACCCTTACTACTTCCAAATCCGCAATCCCAATCCGCAATCCGCAATAACTTTAAGACGGCTATTCGGTCAGTTTGCGTGGCTAAATAATCACCTTGACTCCTCCCGGGATAAACGGTAATATGCGTTGTGCAACGATGTTGGCCATTGTTGCATTGTCTTTATGCTGGGTGCTCCTGTTCGCATCCGCTCCGCGGGGCTTCTCCCGCTCCTACCCCCTTTGAAGCGCTTCTCTACTGGAACTTCTAAAGATGTCAGCCAAACTAGGCGAAATTCTCGTCCGTGAAAACCTGCTCAGTGCGCAGCAACTGCGCGAAGCTCTGGATTACCAACGCGGTCACGGTGGCCGGCTTGGCTTCAATCTTGTCAAAATGGGGCTCGTCTCCGATGACATGATTACAGCCGTGCTCTCGCGCCAATATGGCGTGCCGTCCGTAAATCTCGAGCTCTTCGACATCGAAGCATCGGTCATCCGCCTGATCCCTCAGGAAGTGGCTCAAAAGTATTCTGTCCTCCCCCTCTCTCGTGTCGGCGCCAGCCTCACACTCGCGATGGTTGATCCCACCAACGTCTTCGCGATGGACGACATCAAGTTCATGACGGGTCTCAATATCGAGCCGGTGGTCGTTTCTGAAGCCAGTGTTCAGGAGGCGATCGCAAAGTATTACGGTTCCTCTCGCGAGATAGAGCTTTCCACAGCGGGCGAGCCCGAAGTGGAAATCAGCGGCCTGCGCCAGAACCTGGGCATAGGACGCAACGGCGGTATCACCCACGCCGACCTAGTCTCGCTCGATAGTCTTGACTTCGATACCGAAGCTGCCGAAGGCCTCGAGGTTATCGAAGACAACGAAGAGATAGACCTCTCCACTCTTTCCCGCATGAGCGAAGACGCACCTGTCGTGCGTCTGGTAAACGTTCTCATGGTTGATGCGCTGCGGCGCGGCGCTTCAGACATCCACATCGAGCCCTACGAAAAAGAATTGCGAATACGCTTCCGCATCGACGGCGTGCTTTACGACGTGATGCATCCACCTCTGAAGATGCGCGATGCCATGATCTCGCGCCTCAAGATCATGTCGAAACTCGACATATCTGAGAAGCGTCTTCCTCAGGATGGCCGCATCAAGATCAAGGTCAAAGTCGATTCGCGTTCGCGCGAATTGGACTTCCGGGTTTCAACTCTCCCCACCCTCTTTGGCGAAAAGGTCGTGCTTCGACTGCTCGACAAAGAAAACCTGATGCTGGACATGACGAAGCTGGGATTCGAGCCGGAGTCGTTAGTCAAGTTTCAGCGAAACATCTCACGTCCTTACGGCATGGTGCTGGTTACCGGTCCTACCGGATCGGGAAAGACCAACACTCTCTATTCCGCTCTTCAGTCGCTGAACACAAGCGAGACCAACATCATGACCGCCGAAGACCCCGTCGAGTTCAACCTCGCCGGCGTCAACCAGGTCCAGATGAAGGAACAGATAGGTCTCAATTTCGCAGCGGCGCTTCGATCCTTCCTCCGCCAGGACCCGAACATTATCCTCGTCGGCGAAGTCCGCGATTTCGAAACAGCCGAGATCGCGATCAAGGCCGCACTCACCGGCCACTTGGTGCTCTCAACTCTTCACACCAACGACGCGCCCTCCACCATCTCGCGTCTGATGAACATGGGCATCGAGCCGTTCCTCGTAGCCACTTCGGTAAACCTCATCCAGGCCCAACGACTCATCCGTCGCATCTGCAAAGACTGCAAGGGCGAGCATCCCATGCCTCCCGAAGCCCTCATAGAAATCGGTTTCACGGCTGATGAAGCCAAACAGATGATGACCTACAAGGGACGCGGTTGCCAGACTTGTAACAATACCGGCTATAAGGGCCGCGTCGGTCTATACGAAACGATGGAAGTGACGGACGATATTCGCGAACTGATCCTGATCGGAGCATCCGCTCTCGAGCTTCGCAAGAAAGCTATGGACGACGGGATGATCACGCTTCGCGAGTCCGGCCTCCACAAAATACGCAACGGAGTTACCACCATCGAAGAAGTCGTGCGGGAGACGGTGGCCTGACGAGGTAAATGATTATGTTACGTGCTGTCGTGTTATCCCTGTTAGTCCTCGTTTCAGTAGCTGCGACGCTGCCCCTCGTTGATTCTGAAGCGCACAATTTTGGCGGTTCCAGTGTTAGTCGCCGGAACCATATGGGACGCCGTCATTCTCGCGCGTGGTGGCGCCGCTACCGCACACGCCTTCGTCGTCAGCGTGCCGCCCTCAAGCGCAAACGAGCGTTGCAGGCGATGATGCGCGGCGAGATGATGAATACGCCGGTCGCCAGTCACAACAACGTCGCCACACCTTTCATTCTTCCTTCGTCCCGGCTTGATATGAGAATCCCTGACGCCGTTTCCAGTCTGCCAGGCGGTTGGAGCAGGCGAGTCGCGTCGAATGGAGAATCAAAGTTTGTCGTCAGCGCTGGAGACGGACAATTTGTCGGCGCGGCAACTCTTTCCGTCGTCACTGCTCAGGCCACTGGCGAGACCAACGTCACCGCCAGGCCCAGGCTCAGGTCACTGGGCGGAGTCTTATTCGCCGATCTTCGTCGATCCGTGATCGACAAGATGGTTACCGCCAATGGCTGGGTGGTCAATGATCTTCAACGTGAGATCGGTGGCAAGCCGGTCTTCATAGTTCTCGCACAGACCGCAGCTTCGAGCGACGGTCGCACCCCGCAACTCTCGTGGGCCTTTTACTTCATGGAAGTAGACGGTCGTATCTACAGTCTCGCAACCAGCTCGCTTCTTGGAGCTTCTGATCGACTCGCCGACGACTCGGCCCAGTTTATGGCCTCGTTTCGGGCGAA
This sequence comes from Acidobacteriota bacterium, assembly GCA_032160165.1. Taxonomy (GTDB): domain Bacteria; phylum Acidobacteriota; class Blastocatellia; order Pyrinomonadales; family Pyrinomonadaceae; genus QHXM01. The sequence continues at coordinate 4,316 of JAVHWA010000140.1, read as the reverse complement.
CAGCCGAGCGATCTCTGTCGGGACTTCTCAACGCTGAAGGAGAGCGTCGGTGCTTTACCGAATAGCCGGCTCGCCGGCATGTACTTACTGGTGAAACGCCGCAGCTAACAGCCCCGAGCCGCAATTTCAAAGATCTGATCAATTCTCACAATCGTCTTAGGAGATCCTTATGGCTTTAAACGAATCTGTCCCGCAAATCACGCTCTCTGAGCTCTTGAAAAAGCTCTCCGAGTTTGGGGGATCAGACCTTCATTTGACGACGAACACTCCGCCGCAGATTCGCGTCGACGGGCACCTTCGCCCGCTCGAAGGCTATAAGGTGCTCACCTCCGCGGACACAAAGCAGTTGGCATACTCGGTTCTTACGGATGCGCAGAAGCATCGCTTTGAAGAGAACCTGGAGCTCGACTTTTCGTTCGGAGTCAAAGGTCTCTCACGATTCCGCGCTAATATCTTCAATCAGCGTGGAGCGGTTGGTGCGGTCTTTCGCGCGATTCCCTACGAGATCAAACCGTTCGAGGCGCTGGGCCTGCCGCCCATCGTCAAGGAGATGTGCAACAAGCCGCGCGGTCTTATCCTGGTCACAGGGCCAACCGGATCGGGCAAATCTACGACACTCGCGGCGATGATCGACAAAATCAATACTGATCGTCACGAGCACATACTGACTATCGAAGATCCGATCGAGTTTCTACACAATCACAAGAGCTGCCTGGTCAATCAACGTGAAGTCAACGCCGACACACGCGGATTCGCGGAAGCGTTAAGAACCGCCCTTCGTCAGGACCCTGACGTCGTCCTGGTAGGCGAAATGCGCGACCTTGAAACGATCGAATCGGCGCTTCGCATAGCAGAGACGGGCCACTTGACGTTCGCCACCCTTCACACAAACTCGGCGGCTTCGACCATCAACCGCATCATCGACGTGTTCCCTTCCGAACAGCAGTCGCAGGTGCGAGCACAGCTTTCGCTCGTCCTCGAAGGAATCCTTTGCCAGGCACTTTTGCCACGAGCAGAAGGAACGGGGCGCGCGATGGCCCTCGAGGTGCTGGTCCCCAACGCGGCTATTCGTAACCTGATCCGCGAGGACAAGGTTCACCAGATCTATTCGATGATGCAGACCGGCCAGGACAAGTACGGGATGCAGACCTTCAATCAGTCTTTGGCAACGCTCTATCACAAACGCCAGATCAATCTGGAAGTTGCCATGCAGCGTTCATCGAATACCGATGAGCTACGAGAGTTGATCGACCGCGGTTCTGGTCTTAACACCGGCAACGCAAACGGAAACGGCGGGGGTCAAAGACCCGGCATGCACCCCAGCCCGTACGCACAGGCAAGGCCGATTGGTGTTCGTCCCGGACGGTAGAGCAAGCTATTAGGTTGGGGCCAACGCTGAGCGCAACTTTCAGTTTGCATTCATCCCCATAACAACCGGCGCAAGAAACCAACAATGCGAAAGACCACGAATCACAAATTACACATCAGCCGGGTTGCCATCGCGCTCGTGCTTTTGTTGTGTGGCTCGCTCGCTCTCGCCAGCGCACAAGACGCGGGGCGTCGCCCTGCTCGCTCTCTGACCAGTGAAGATTTGCTCAACCGACCAGTACTCTATACGCAACCGATCGCGGCCACCGCTCACGTTGCTTCGTCTGCCGTGAGATCTCCGGGCAGCGGCTATTATCGCGACCCTGCCGGAATCTTTACCTTAAACTTTCCCAACAACGGTTGGCGCGTGAATCCGAAAGGCGGAAGCGCCGGCAGGGCCTACAACCAGCGCTCGTTTCGTCGCATGGACGCTGAAGGCTTCGCCTCGGCGACGGCCAACGTTTATGTTGTTTCTGACAGCACGGTCGCGGACCCTGCTAACCTTAGTGCGGAGGAGCAGCGCCGCTTTGCCGAAAGGCTCGCCTCGCGATTCCTCAGTAGCAACGCCTCGGTTGTTTCCGTCCAAACGGGAACCTCACGTTCTCACACAGGGCTTAGAATCATTGCCGACCAGGTGATAGCGCGCCGCGTGGCGGTGCGTGCCGTCATCAATGTCTTCGAGAGACAAGGTCGCCTTTACGTCGTCGTCTTATGCGCCTCTCCTGAGACATTCGATGCCAGCCAGTCTGAGTTTGACGCCATTTCCAATTCTTTAGCCTCTTCAGTCGTTCGCTCTTAGGCGCGACCGAAGCATCAGGAGTTTTTTAAAATGCCCACTTATGTCTTCAAAGGCCGCAACCGGCTCAATGAGATGGTCGTCGGTGAACGGGTGGCCGAGAACCGCGAAGCCTTACGTCAGATCCTCCGCCGCGAACAGGTCACGCTCACTTCCGTCAAAGAGAAGGGTCGCGAGATCGGCATTCCTAAAATCGGCGGATCGAAAAAGGTCAAGTCGAAAGACCTCGCCATCTTCACGCGGCAGTTCTCCGTCATGATCGACGCCGGCCTTCCTCTGGTCCAGTGTCTTGAGATCCTGGCTCAGCAACAGAACAACAAATATTTTCAGCAGACTTTGATGCAGGTGCGACAGGACGTTGAAGAAGGCTCCACGCTGGCGGCCGCAATGGCACGCCATCCGAAAGTATTTGATAACCTCTATTCGAACATGGTTGAGGCCGGAGAGACCGGCGGTATTCTCGATCTTATTCTTCAGCGACTCTCGACCTTCATCGAAAAGATCGTCAAGCTGAAAAAAGACGTCATCTCGGCGATGATCTATCCGGCGGCGGTAGTCCTGCTGGCGGTGGCCGCTGTGGCCGTGATCATGATCGTGGTGATCCCGCAGTTCAAGACTATCTTCGTAGGTCTGCTCGGGCCCGGCGAAGAGCTGCCGATCCCCACGCAGATCGTAACGCGTACAAGTGAGTTCATAGCGGGCATCGGCGGACTCGTCGTCCTCGGCGCTATCATCGCTTCGGTAGTGCTGATACGCACCTACTACAAAACTGAAAACGGCAGGAGGAGGCTAGATGGGATGATGCTCAAGCTTCCCATCCTCGGGGGCATTCTACGCAAGATCGCTGTCGCGCGCTTTTCGCGAACGCTCTCGACTCTGCTTTCATCCGGTGTGCCTATCCTTCAATCGCTGGACATCACCGCCCGGACCGCCGGCAACGTGGTTATCGAAGAAGCCATATTGAAAGTGCGCGCCGGGGTCGAGCGAGGCGAAAGCTTTGTTGAGCCTTTGCAGGCCACCGAAGTCTTCCCGCACATGGTCGCGCAGATGATAGGCATTGGCGAACAGACAGGCGCGCTCGACGCGATGCTCTCCAAGATCGCGGACTTTTACGAACAGGAAGTCGACTCGGCCATCGCGAACCTGTTAACGCTGATCGAACCGCTGTTGATCGCGTTCCTGGGTGTAACTATTGGCTCGATCGTAATCGCCATGTACCTGCCGCTGTTCACGTTGATCGGCAAGCTTTCAGCCGGACACTAAAGCGAACTGTCGATTAGGTCTCAGGTGAGGAAGGGGGCAGCGCGTTTCCCGATGCATAGGGACGAGCCTCGCCCCCGCTCTTCGTCTCTGTAGCACGCTTGCGTCCCGATAGTGACGCTTAAATCCCTGGTTACTAAACCCGCTGTCAATCGGCGACAGAACTGATATGTCCTACGACGACGACTCACCCAGGATCTCCCCCGCCGCCATCGCCATCGTCCTAATCGCAGTCATCATAGGCGCTTTGTGGTGGATGAATAAGTATGGAGCCGGCGGTCCATCGCAAGCCGACACGACGCCAAGCCCTCCCGCCGGACGGCCTTTGATTACCCCGCAGAGGCTGACTAACGAGCAGCTTGGAAGTCAGTTCAAGCAGGATCGAATGAATCGTGCTGTAGAAAACGGTCAGGTCCCTCTGGTTACAGTAGATCAAGCCAGGCGCGCGCGTTAGGCGCCTCAATTCCTGCGCCACACCTCTCAGGTCTGGAAGGGGGCGAAGCCCCCGCTCTTCGATACATCCGGAAATCGTTCGGGCTCGAACTAGATACCTGTCGGTTGATTCCACTCAATCGACGGGTATTTTTCTTTCCCCACTCGCCGCTAGATGTCACCACGTCCCTCTCCATAACTCTCAGGTCAGGAAGGGGGCAGAGTCCCTGCCTTCGCCGCCGGTGTGGCTACGAGGTCAGTACCGAAACGCGGTAGCGTCGGGTACACCGTACGGTTCGCGAGCCTGCCTGGCATCGAATAGTCGCCTTTTACCTTCTCTATACCCAAGTCTGACCCGACGCTACCGCGTTTCGGTACTGACCTCATCAGAACTCGGCCCGGAGTAATGACTCTGGCCGATGTTCAAATGAACCAATGACTAAATGAAACAATCATCAAA
>JAVHWA010000090.1:0-37559 GCA_032160165.1 Acidobacteriota bacterium | reverse complement strand
GACCCCTCAAAGGCTATCTGTTCCTGGTCCTTTCGCTCGGCCTGCTCTTCGCTTGCCAACCCGCTGCTTTCGGACAGTACCCGGGTCTCGACTGTTCGCGAATCAAGGAGAGCAACGATTTTCCTTTTCTCGCCAGCCTCAAAGGATCGCTAAGCGCACAGATTCAGGAATTGAATGGGAGAATCGCATCGCTGCCATCTGAAATTGATGACGCGCTGGCACAATCTGAGATCGACCGGAAACTTGGGGAACTGGAAGCGCTCGAGACAAAGCCTAACAAGAAGCCCGAGGAACAGCTCAGACTGGATCAGCTCAAGTTGATCGTTTCAATGTCAGAGCACTCCAAGGAGTCTTTGCAGGGAGAATTGAGGGCGAAAAACGAGGAGCTCGAAACAAAAGAGCGGCTCTTCGAATGTGTTCAGCAGCGGATCGCGTCGATCTGGACTCCCGAACAGTCGTTCAAGCTGTGGATGAGTTTAGTCGGCGCAGCGTTGATTTTTTTGGTCATAACAGGCTTCTTCGTTCTCTCATTCAGGGACGAGCATATCCGGCGAGCGATCTTTTCGGGTCAGACCGGGATCCAGTTTCTGACACTGTTCTCGATCGTTATTGCCATCATCCTGTTCGGCATCACCGGGGTTTTGCAGGACAAGGAATTAGCTGCTCTGTTGGGTGGACTCTCAGGATATATCCTGGGGCGTTACAGCAATCCTACCGAGTCGAACGGAGGCAGTGGTAATCCACCGAACCAACCTAACAACCCACCAACGGCGAAAGTCCCTGCACAGGCAAACGCGCCTTCGCAGCTCAGCGAGCCTACGTCAAGCAACCCGCCGAGCGCAGCCACTAACGAAACTGGTCCGGGAGCCGAGCACGATGAAGCGGATGTCTGAACGTTGCAACTGCGCTCATTGATTAGCGGAGGGCGCTACGCCCAACACGTTCGTTGGTCACGTATGGCACATTCGAGATTCAGCCAGCGGACCCTTGATCAAAGAAGTCGTGAACAATTCGCCCGAGACACTCGATGCGGAAATAACTGATCGATAGCGGTCGCAGTCGCCGCAGTTTCGATCGACACGACCGCTGGAGGAAATGTTCGGCGGGGTCGGCGAGCGACCGAAGAATCGGAGAAGGCTGGCCTGTGACCTCCGCCGTTATCCCGGGCGCGTCGTGTCGCCTTCGATTTCAGCGGATCATCTGGCGGAGCTCTTCGGCTACTTCGCGATCGAGGTTTTTAAGCACCTCGTATTGCTGAAGCGCTTCGGCCTTCTTTCCCAAAAAGACATATTCGAGCCCGAGCTTGAGGTTAGCGTCGACATGTCGCGGATCCAGCCGAACGGCTTGGGTGAATGCCTCCATTCATCATGTCAATTCGCGACGAGCCAGCCGCAAAGCCAAAGAGCGCCCTGACTCTTGATCGATTCGAAGGATAATCGACGAGCAGAGCTGGCCGTTGGCGAAATAGGTTTTCTCTAGGCCTCTAATCCATCCGCGAGTAAGTAGCGCGCACCTCTAGTAAGTGTAATCTGGAGCCGAAACGTACTTAACGGCAGTCTGAAACGACGTTGCATTGATAAGTTCAGAAAGACTGCTACTCCAGCTCTGAAGTTCCCCAATTTCAATTAATCTAACCTCTCTGAGGGCGAGTTTAGAAGAGGAACTCTTGTCTAGGTACGACTGATCGACTTCCCACCTATTATGCATACCGAGATTTCTCACAAGAGACATTTCCTTGAGATCCGATAAAACCTTTGTCGAGATGCCAAATTTAATTCCAGAAGAATCTTCAAGAATCGATAGCTGATCCGTAATTCCCTTCCACCCAATCTTGGAAAGACGCTGTTGTTGCTTCTGGCTGAGCGTTGGGCTCGGTACGTGATTTCTCGCAAATTGTACAAATTCGCCAATTTGTCTAACGTACCAATCCCAGTGACTCCGCATGAAGATGGCAGCATTTTGAAAAACAGTATTCTCAAAAATGACTTTGTACTTCTCCAGATAGGTCCATCCATCATTCCAAGCCTTTTGACTCATACCTTCTGTAGTGAGTTTCTTCTGAATCTTATTAAGGGCGTTAGGCATGCGGACGTACTCCCCAGCCGTGACATCTGCAAACATGACGTAAAACAAAACGCCTTGGATGAATTCTTGTGTCTGAAAACTAACTTGAATCGGAAATGGGTGAGCCTTCGCGTCAGGCATCCTCGTAAATGATGGCAGTGGAATCTTAATTCCCATACGGTTCGATTCCCCGTCTCCAAGCAGATAGTTTAAGAAGGCATGTCCTTCAGAATCCAATTCATTGGACAAGATCTTCCTAAGAAAGGCTTTACGCATCCGCGCCGCGACCATCGTCTCCACAATGGAATCTTGAAGGCTAACAGCATCTGGGTTCTCCATGGGGGTATGAACGTCTCCATATGCCTTTAATGTACTTCGTAATAGGTCAGTTCGAAGATCTTTCTTCGGAAGTGCTCCGTGTTTCTCATCGTGAGTATCTCGCACCTTTCGCATGGCGGCTGCGAACAGAACACTGCTGACCGACCTGTCATAAAGAGCATCGAGCTGATCAGTTAAGATAAGTACCTCGCTTATCGCGGTCTCTTGGGAGTTCGTAAGCCGAGTCAACTCCTTGTAGTCATTTGAGCGACTCACTCCGAAGATCGCGCGTGTGGCCTCTTCCTTATTCATGACACCTCGTCATTCTTATTTTCAGCTCTAGAATTTGCGCCCTCGTGAAATCTCAACGCCAAGAGTCGGTCTGCCTCGCGTTGTATCCTCGTGGGCACTAGGGTTGTCATATTATGACCACTTATGGCGCCGCATTCGCCACACGAGCGAGCAAGAGGAGAGGACGGGCGCAGTCTAGACATGAGCATCCCGCTAACGTTCGGGAGGCCTGTCACCCTTGTAGACGTTCTTTTGGGTTTAAGAGACAACCGCGCTGCCGGGTCGATGGCGATTCGCAGGAGATTGTGCTGACCATCAACAATCACTGAGATCTTGATCTGCTATATCGGAGGCTCGTTTATGCTGTACTGCCGGTCGGAGTCTTCTCAGAGCTTGTAAATGGCACGAATCACAGGCTCCTGCCATTGCAGTGGATATACCCAAAATGCACAGGCAACTTTCGATTCTATTAGACCAACGACTACTTCTGCGCCGCCCATGATACAAGGCCGTGCACCCAACATTTCATATTCCTCGTTAAGTAATAGGCTGTGAAGCTCCGGTTCCTCCGTTAGGATGCCTTCCCGTTCGAAAGTTGTCGGAGCTATGCTGCGCTTAATTTGTTCGATAGCAATTGCCACGAGTGCGTTATATCCGACAAAGGACTTGCGGTTGCAATAGGCGATGGATTTCACGGTTCCAAGCTGTTGTGACGAAAGGAGAGTCGTTTTATTGCTGCTACTCCTCCAAAACTCAACAACTAAAAGTTTGTCTTCAATTTCCCAGACAGCTATCGAACTATTCTCGTAGGCAAGCCCCCAGTGCGATGGTCGCCCAACGGTATCTTTTACTCTGGCGAATGCATCACCTAACTTGATCCCGAACACCGTGCCCTCGAATGCGGTTCCCGACGGCAATGGGTAAACAATTAACCCATCGACAGTATCGAAATGTTGGTCGTAGGAAATTTCGATTCCCTCTGAGTAGTAGTGTTCAACGTTCCAACCCGTAGCATTGGGCTTGCCGAGCTCGTCCAAGACACGTTCTCTCGAGTCTCCAACTTTAACCGGAAAATCTTTCTCAAGCTTGATATGGCTCGGTCTAAACAGACCGAAGCGTTCCTTCCACATTATTTCGATGTGATCTTCCGGCGCGGATTCGTTCAGAGGGATATTCGTGTCCCCCAACCTTGTATAGATTACGCCAGCCCTCACAGTAGCTTTCCCGTCGCGAAAATCTTTGCGAACAAAATATGGTCTCTTCGGAGTATTAGCGATTTGAAGCACACATATTTCATGTCCAGCGAGTTGATGAAATGTAAGGGCTACCGGTGGGATTTTGTTGAGGTATACTTGCCGGAGAAAATCGTGAATGTCGGCGCTCGTCTTTCTGTTGCGATCAGTCTCTATGCCATGAACAGATTTATCATTCGCGACCCCGAACACAATGAATCTATCGCCTTCATAGAAGGAATTGCTGAGACACAATATGTCGTGAAGGAACTTTGCATTGTTTGCATGAAATTCTCGCTTGAAGTCAAGAGACTCAGATTCTTTCTGAGCAAGGAGGTTTTGCAGATCGAGCACTGTTGGTCCATTACCCATTACACTCGATGAGGTAGTGATCAAACTCATATCGACAACTCCGGTGAGAACTCTCACCCTAGGATTGTAATGCATCTTCACTTTTCCAGATACATCTTCGCCGCCATCTTCGCCAGTTTCCACATCTTGCCCCGCTCGATGCGGCCTCCTATCCGGTCATCTCTAAAATGTGGTTGCGCAGCCACTCGGTAAATTCATCTCGTCCTAACTCGCTTGATGCCACCTTCAAAATGGCTTGTTCTTGTTCATCAACAGGCGCACCAATTTCGTGATTATTCAATAAAAGGAAGGTTTCCATTGCTGCGTGGCCGATTCGTTTGTTGCCGTCAAGGAAGGGATGGTTATTGATGAGTGAGAAGCCCAGGGCTGAAGCCTTTCCAATTATTGTAGGGTAGAGTTCGTCGCCGCCGAATGTCATCAGCGGTTGAGCGCAAGCTGATTCCAGCATTCCTACATCTCGAATGCCCGTAAGCCCGCCAGACTGTTCAATGATGCGACGCTGAAGTTCAAGAATCTCTTTGAGCGTGAGGTAGCGCATTACGCCAGCCGACGGTAAAGCTCTGCATTCTTCTCAAGCACATAATCTGCTGCGCGCTCAAAATCTTTCTCGGGCTGAGCAATCAGTTCCTCGACGCTCATACGCGCTAAATCTTCCGGCGATACTTTCAATCGCGCAGCAATGTCTCTGAGTTTCAAGAGATGCTCTTCTGAAATGTTTATGGTAATAGAACTCATCTCGATACTCTGGTCAGAACACTCTGCCTTACGTATTGTAAGGCATTTCACTTTTCAAGATACATCTTCGCCGCCATCTTCGCCAGCTTCCACATCTTGCCCCACTCAATGCGTCCGTCGGTGTCGCGGCCCAGCAATTTGTCTACGATGAGCTGGCGGAACATCTTGCCTTCGCGTTTTAGCATGAACTCTTTGGCGTAGGGCTTGGCTGTGTCGAAGAAGCTGAACTCGGGATCGGTCACTATGCCGATCCCTTCGAGTGTCATCAGTGCCCGAATAATGTAAGTGAAGTTGGCCGGCAGTCGGAACGGGTATTCGTACATCACGTCCGCCAAATCGTACGTGAGCTCTTTGAAGTTCACCTCGCCAAGCTTCAGGTTGAGGTAGTGTTGAAACAGTCCTTCAACGATCGGGCGTATCTGCTCCGGATCGACGCCTGGCTTTAAGAAATCGAGATTGATCAGGTCCTGGGCCAGCCCGTGCACGTCGCGACTGACGACGTGAAAGAAGGCGGTGATCATCAGCGACTGGAGCCGCGGCGTGATCTTTCCCGTCATTCCGAAATCGAAGAAGGCGAGCCGGCCGTTGTCCATAACCAGCAGATTCCCCGGATGTGGGTCTGCATGGAAGAAGCCGTCCTCGAGCAGTTGCTTGAGATAGGTCCTGACCAGCAGGCGATTGACCTTTACCGGTGAAAAGCGCTTCGCGCGCAGGCCTTCCAGATCCACCACCTTCGTGCCGCGTATGAAATCCAGGGTCAGCACGCGTGTAGTCGTGTGCGTCCAATAGATCTTCGGTACCAGAATCGTTTTCCATTTTCCGAAGTTGCGACGAAAGAGGTCCGCGTTGCGCCCTTCCTGCATGTAGTCCATCTCTTCGGTGATGGTCTCAGAAAATTCGCGAAGCATTCCCTCCCAATCGGCGTTCTCGTTCATCTGTGGAAACCGCCGCATGATTTCCGTCAAGCGTCGCAGCACCGCAATGTCAAAGCCAATGACTTCCGCCAGGCCCGGCCGCTGGACCTTAATCGCGACTTCTTCGCCCGAGTGAAGTCGCGCCCGGTATACCTGGCCGAGCGATGCGGCGGCAACGGGCTCCGCATCAATCTCCGCATAAGCTTCATGAACGCTCTTGCCGAGGTCCTTCTCGATTCGACCGAACGCTTCCTGGTTTGAGAAAGGCGGGACCTGGTCCTGAAGTTTTACCAGCTCTTTTACGTACGAGAGCGGTAGAAGATCACCGCGAGCGCCGAGCGATTGGCCGATCTTGATAAACGTCGGGCCCAGACCAATGAGTTTCTCCTTAAGCCATATCGCCTGCTTATCCAGGCGCGCTTCTTTTCGGCTCGAGCCCTGGGCACCGCGAAAGACCAAAAACCGAAGAATGCGAATGAAGCGGTCGAGAATGCGTCGATCGACTGATCGGGTCCACTCCTGGAACCGCGCCACCGCTCCGCGCTGTTTTGCTTCCTCTCGTTTACGATTTGAGAATCTCCTGCTGTATGTAGCGCGGATGTCATAGCTGTCGAGGAAGAGGTAGAGAGAGAGGGTCCCCAGGACACGCGCGACCTGAGCGGCGCGTCGCCAGCCGCGCAGGCCGTGCGCGCTAATGGCCTCGTTATCCTTGAGGATATGCGCGTGCGTGCCGGGGATGATGATTAAGGGGTCTTCCTTGAAACCATCTCCGCGCGTACGCGCGATCTCGAGGGCCGTTTGTCTGTCTTGTTCCTGAAGGGCCATGTGACGGTTCAATATTCGCGAGTGTCCAAAGTCCAAGGTCGGAAATCGTTCAACGTTCGTGGTTCGGTACCCTCGCGCGACCTCTGATTTCGCCGCGGCGGGATCCGAGGCGGACCTTGGACTATCGACCTTGGACATCGGCGCCTCTTGACGTTACCCGACCGCCAACCATCGCCGCACTCCGCCTCGCTCGAAGTATGCCGAAGCCCGATCACGATCGCGTGAGATTTGATGCTTCAACTCTTCAATGGACGCAAACTTTCGTTCGTCGCGCAGTCGATGGAGGAACCGCACCCGCACCACGTCGCCATAGAGGTTCCCTTCCCAATCCATCACATAAGTTTCGACCGATGACTGGTTCGAGCCGCTCTCAAATGTGGGACGAGTACCGATATTGGTGATGCTTCGGCGCCATGCTCCCTCGATCAGCGTCGCTGTCACATAGACGCCCGCTTTGGGTATCACTCGATTCTCCGGACGCAGGTTCGCCGTGGGAAAGCCGAGCGTGCGCCCGCGCTTTTCGCCGCGAACAACGCGTCCCTCAACTCCGTATGGTCTGCCCAGCATTCTTCGCGCCAGATTCACACGTCCGTCGGCGAGAGCGCCGCGGATCCTGCTCGAGCTGATGCGATGCCCGCGCAACTTCACCTCTGCCACTTCATCCGCGCGAAATCCCAATTGCCCGCTCGCCTTTCGCAACAGCTCTATGTTGCCTTCGCGGTTCCGTCCGAAGGCGAACCCGCGACCGAGGTAGACCTCGACTGCACGGAGGCGGTCGCGCACTATGTCACGAAGAAAAACGTCCGCTTCGATTTGGGCGAATTCGCTGGTAAAGCGAATGACGATCGTCTGTTCGATTCCGAGCGCGCCGAACGCCTCAATTTTCTGATCGAAAGTTTGCAGCATTGGCGGGGCCGAATCGGGATGAAGCACAGCCCGGGGATGCGGATCAAAGGTTATGACTGTTGGCACGGCGCCGCACGTTCGTGCGCGCTCGACTACCGTCCCCATAATGAACTGATGTCCGAGATGGAGTCCGTCGAACACCCCCAACGTCAAGACAGTTGGTCGTGCGATCTCGGCGTTATCTGTTCCGTGAAAAAGGCGCATAGAGTGATGAGTGATGGGTGATGAGTGATAGGAACAAGAACGCGTTCGTTCTTATCACTCATCACTTATCACCAAGGTATCGTAAGCAAACTCAACTCCGTCCGGCAGCTTGTGTGAATCTCGCTCGTGCATAACATCGTGCGCAAGATGCGTCAGGTACGTGCGCTTGGGCTTGATCTGCGAAACATATTCAAGAGCGCGATCGAGCCAAAGGTGCGTCGGATGCGGCTTGAAGCGAAGACAGTCGAGGACCAGTACATCAAGGTTCCCCAGGCTGTCGATGGTCTCAGGTGGAATCTCGCTCAAGTCCGTAGCGTAAGCAAAATCGTTGAACCTATACGCCATAACCGGCAAACGTCCATGAATGACTTCGAGCGGGGTGATGCATAGATCTTTCCCGATGCAGAATGGCGCGCCGGGGACCACGGTGTGCGGACTTACCTGCGGGAGTCCCCCTCCAAAGTGCGAAGGCTCGAACACGTACTGAAAAATGCGGCGGATGTCTTTCCAGGCATACTCGTTAGCGTAAACTCCGAGAGACCCGTGGCGGAAGTTGAGGGGACGGATGTCATCCAAACCGAAGATGTGGTCGGCGTGACAATGGGTGATGAAGATGGCGTCGAGCCATCTGAGGTTTTGTCTGAGTGCTTGTTGACGAAAGTCCGACGACGTATCTACCAGAACTGTCTGCCCGCCATGCTCAATCAGCACTGACACACGCAATCGCCTGTCGCGCGTGTCGTTCGAGGTGCACGTCTCGCAGTCGCAGCCGATGGACGGCACGCCGGTCGAGGTCCCCGTCCCGAGGAAGGTCAGCTTCATAAGAGTTGGCAGTGTGCAGTCGGCAGTAAAGACCTTCAGTGGCAACAGGCTCGTTTCACTCTCGACTGCTTCTGCCAACTGCCCACTGCCTGCTGCCAACTTCCTTATTTGCCGCCAACGATATCACTGCCGCTGAAACGCGGCGGTTTGGATTGAGGGGCATTGCCAAGTGAAACGTACTGCATACGCAGATCGGCGAGCAGGCCTTCGAAGATCTGCTTCTCCTGAGGGGATAGATTGCCCTGGGTTTTCTTCTGCAACATACCCAGGACGTCGATCCAATGCTTGCCGAGCTCAGGTTCGAGCGAGCGTTCTCCTGTAGCCGGATGTTCCATCATGCCCAGAGCGGCTGCGGCGTTTGAGGCGATCGACATCAGGAAGTTGATGAAGCTGGTGGGATCGTCGACTCCAGGAATCTCACCGTGTACCTGATCATCGTCGGAGAGTGACTCCGTGCCGTCAGAGTCGGCATTCGGGGATGCAGTCACGACCTTATCCGTTTGTTTGGTTGGCGCCGCCTGTTCAATAGGCGCGGCATTGGCCGGTTCAGCAGTCGGTGTTGACTCCGTTGTCGCTGGAGCTGGAGCTGGCGCGGCCGGAGCGGACTCAACGTTTTTCGTCTCCGCTTTGCTCGCTTCTTCTATCTCGCGTGGACTCCCGTCCGAATTGAAAAGCCTGCGATCGGTGACTTTGAAAACTGGATTCTCTTCACTCATGATTTTTTCCTAAGCTATTTAATATGTGATCTGATGGTAGCATTTGGGTTCGCGCAGTCGCAAACAAGTTCACGGTTCAATGTTCAACGTTCAATGTTCGAGCCTGACTGTAGCGTGCATTTGGATGGCTTCAATGGCTGCCGTAGAATGGGGCCTAATTTGCAACAATTCGAGATTCGCATATCGAACATTGAACATTGGACGTGGAACCTTGAACAATTCCTATGGCTACATTTGACGATCTAGTGGCGCTAATGGCGCGCTTGCGATCACCTGACGGATGCCCGTGGGATCGCGAGCAGACATACGCGACGCTCGCCCCCATGCTTTTGGAGGAAGCGTACGAGGCCTTCGAAGCTGTCGAGGAGGCTCGCCAGGGGAGGCCAGCCGAGCTGCGCGACGAGTTGGGAGACCTGCTCTTTCAGATCGTATTTTACGGACAGGTGGCGGCCGAGCGCGGCGAGTTTAATATCCAGGACGTCACCGATGCCATACATTCGAAGATGGTGCGCAGACATCCGCACGTCTTCGGCGATGCACAAGCCGAGGATTCAGCCGAGGTATTGCGTAACTGGGAAGCGATCAAGGCCGAGGAGAAACGTGCTGCCGGAGCGGACACTACCAGCGACTCTTCACTGCTTGATGGCGTATCGACCAGGGCCCCTGCGCTGATGGAGGCTCACCAACTATCAACCAAAGCCGCGCGAGTTGGTTTCGACTGGACACAAATCAAAGACATCTTTGAAAAGCTAGAGGAAGAGGTTGAAGAACTTAAGGCCGCAATCGAAGCCCACCACGACTCAAAAGATGAGGACGCTCACGAGCACGTACGTGAAGAGATTGGCGACCTGCTGTTCGTGGTGACTAACATCGCGCGGCGGTTGAATATCGAGCCCGAAGCTGCGCTGAAATTGACCAATAGAAAATTCCGCAAGCGCTTCAATTACATTGAAAGAAAGCTGGTCGAACAAGACCGCAAATTTGAAGAGACGAACCTGGATGAGATGGAATCGCTGTGGCAGGAAGCGAAGGACGGTTAGCAGTGGGCAGTGGGCAGAATGCAGGATGGTGGTCGATAGAGACCTACGGCCTACTGCCAACTGCTAACTGCCCACTGCTCACCGCTCACTGCCTACCGCTCCGCACAGCCGGCAAGATGTTTTCGGGAACGAGTTCGTCTGAGAAGCGTCTGTAACCCCTGGTCGCGTAACTTCCGCTGAAGCTGGCGAGCACAAGATCAAGGTCGGGGATTACAATGACGTTTTGGCCGCCGGCTCCGAGCGCAGCAAAGGCGTAGACCTTACGCTCCCGATATGGGTACTCTCTGTTCCACCACAGGTAACCATATTTCCGGAATGTCAGGCTGCCGAGATCTTTGAGCGGCGAGGATGCGCGGGAGACGAAGTCGCGGCTCAAAATCCTGCGGCCCTGCCAGGTGCCACCGTTAAGCATAAGCTGGCCGAATTTCATAAAATCGCGCAGGGCGAAACTCACGCCCCCACCACCATACAGATGCCTCGCAGGATCGAGGTTCCACGCATAGTTGTGGATCTTCATTGGACCACCCAGGAGTCGATCGAAGATGTAGAGCGGGTCTTCACCTGTTGCCCGGCCCAACATTCCCAGGGCGAGGTTCGGATCGCCACTGCAATAGACCGACTTCTCGCCCGGCTTTCTGTCCAGCGGTGACTTCATATAGAAGCGGTAAAAATCGCGTTCGGCGGTCTGCTCCCACATGCCGTTCTCGTTTCCGGGCGCCGCCTCATTGTTGTCGTCGCAGAAGAAGCCGGACGACATCGTCAGCAGATTTTCCAGCGTCATCACTCGCTTTTGCGGCTCAAGGTCCGGCGGGAAGGCGCCTCCATTCATGACCTGATAGACCGGACTTGAAAGCTTGAGCGGTGCGCCCGCCTGCATCGCTGCGCCGACTAAGGTGGCCGTGACGCTTTTCGACGCCGAACGCGTGTTGTGCAGCATGTCGCGATTGAATCCGTGGAAGTATTCCTCTAATACCAGCTTGCCGTGGCGCGCTATCAGGATGGCGTGGATCTGTGGAGTATCGACTGCCGCCTCAGGCGTGTCGATGACAATCTGAATGAGCTTCTCGATGGCAGCGCGGTCGATGTTCGCTTCCTCGAGCGTGCCGGTAGGCCAACCGTCATCGCGGGCCGGCGGAGGCTTATAAGAATAGTGGCCCGGATTCTTCCCCTTCGGATAGAAATCACTCTCGTCACCGTCTCGCATGAAATCATAGCTCAGGCCGCGATTCAGGAAGAACAGAGAGAGCACCTGATTTGCAGGATCGAACGTTCCGGTCGCCAGCTCTCGGTCCTCCTTCTGACCCCGGCGCTTGCCGATCAGCTTCACCACATTGCCTTCGCGGGTCAGCCGCTCGACGCCCATCACGTTACCTAAATCGCGCTCAGGATTGCGAAGCAGAATGCTAACGGAACCGTCCGGCCGTTTATCTACCTTCAGATAAAAAGTGAATTCGTCCTGGAGGGGAACGACGATGCCGCCCCATCGATTGGGCCCGTCGGGATTGAGAAGCACGGGCGTGGCTTCCACAAGCAATGCGGGGTCACCGCCATTCACCAGCGTTCCCGGTTGAAACCAATGACCCAGGATATTTTTCGCTTCGAACTTGCCTCGAAACGTGCCTTGATGGTCCGGAAGATCAAACGTGAGTTCGCCCTGATCAATGCGGGTCTGCATTCTCCGCCCCATCATGTCTGCCAGGTACGTGGCTCCATGCTTCTCAATGATCAACGGGCCGCGGGCGTCTGGGCCGAAACGTTTCTTTGCTTTCCAGAGTCCCGCTAGCTCCTGAGCTGAGTTAGCCTGGGCTGTTGACAGTCTGACGCCGGAAGATACGAATAACGGAATAAGAAGGGTTGCCAATAGAAGATGACCAAATGCACGCATGTTCTACTCCTGATTTCCGAGTCGCTTACCATTATCGGTCCGCGTCACTTCGTGAGATTTCGTGTAGGCTCGTGGTCGTGCGTTTAGGAAGCAGCAATAGGATCCACGAATCGCGCCAAGGGACATTCGAGAACACGAAATCAGAGTTTTGTGCAGAACCGATGACGGACACTTATTTCGCTTTGGGCTTTAGCTCCCATAGCACGTTTACGATCACCCAGCGGCCATTCGATTTCGCCATGTGAAGATAGTCGATCCAATCGGACGCGACAACTTTCACGCTGGCGGCATTTTCAAAAACATCCAGGATGGTGACATCCTTTTGTTGTTTCTCTTTCGGCGTCTCTTTACCGCCACCGCGTCTGGTGCCCTGAACAAGGGACATGGCGCTCATTTGCTCGAGACGGCTTCGGCCTTCGGGATTAGTGCGCATGATGCGCTTCGCTAATTCCGGATGCAGCGCCCGTTCCATGCGCTCCGCATTTCCTTCGTACCAGCCTTCAATATAGTCCAGGGCCGTCTGCTTTATCGCCGCCTTGTCCGCTTCGGTAGCCGTTGTCTGCGCTCGGAGTTCCGAGCCACAAAGAGTCAGGCCTAACAACAAGAGTAGAATTGTGGTCCTCATTTGTTTCTCCGTTTGCTGTGTGGCGAGAGCGTTTTACGTTAGTCGGATTTTGGTTTTGGCGTTACGTTTGACAAGTGCGAGGCCACTACCTGCCAACGCCCATCGCGTTGGACATATGTGTCCGTATAGCGCTGCTGGTCTTTTGACATCGTTTGCCCGTCGCGCTGGTATTCGGTCACGACACGCCCGTTGAGGATCACGGTATTGCCGTAAGCTCGTCCTTTGACGTCTTCGGTATGAAACTTCATCGCCGGCCCGCCCGTCGGCCGCGGCCTCTTGAGGGAAGCGATTATCTGGGCTTTTGTTTGCATCTCCCCGTTGGGAAAAGTGATGGCAAAGTCCTCCGCCACGATCGAGTCCATCGCTTTTTCATCATGTTGCTCGTAAGCATCCAGCCAGGCGCGCTCAAGTTTCTGCACCGACTGCACGGCGTCGACTTGCGCGGAAGCAAAGCCGCCGCTGACCATCAATAACAGAATAATTACAGCGGTAAAGATTTTCATGGTTTCTCCCTGATCCGATCGGCTTAAACAGCATCGATCGCTTCATCGCAAGGTGGCTACGCCACTCATTGACATTTCCAGCGATGCGTTCCGCGGATAGCGGATCATAGGTGGATAAGACCACTCGCGGGTAACGATTTGTGGCGAAGGACGGATATCAGGGCGTGAGAGGGTATTGGCGTGGGGTAAGGGGAACCTGACTACTAGCTAGCGTCGCTGAAAAGTTTCTGAAGTTTATCTCGATAGCCGCGACCGGACTCGAGGCGCTGACCGTCCTGGAGCATGATGTCGTACTCTCCGCGAAAAAGCGGTTGCAGCTGCTTAATCTTTCGAACGTTCACGATGCGGGAGCGGTGCACCCGCAGAAATTGGTCCGGATCGAGTTTCTTCTCCAGGCTGTTCATTGTCTCGCGCAGTAAATGCGATTCGCGTCCCGCGTGCAGCCGCACATAATTGTCAGCCGCTTCGATCCAGTCAATCTCGCCCACTCCCAGAAAGAAAATTCGTCCGGCTGATTTGATCACCAGGCGCTCTGTGTACTTCTGGTTCGGCTTCAGATCGGCCAGGAGACTCTGCAACTGCCGGCTCAACTTGTGGAGGCCATTGCCCTCTATTTGCAATCGAGCTCGTTGCATAGCCCCGATGAAACGC
This sequence comes from Acidobacteriota bacterium, assembly GCA_032160165.1. Lineage (GTDB taxonomy): Bacteria > Acidobacteriota > Blastocatellia > Pyrinomonadales > Pyrinomonadaceae > QHXM01. The sequence goes on along the minus strand of JAVHWA010000090.1, from coordinate 23,456 downwards.
TCGCCGTCCAACGGCTTGAGCAGATAATCAACAGCGTGCACCTCAAACGCCCGCAGAGCATATTTGTCGTAGGCAGTCACAAAAATTACAGAAGGCATGCGCTCCGCGCCAATAGCTTCCAGCACATCGAACCCGTTCAGCTCAGGCATTTGCACATCGAGAAATACCAGATCGGGACCTTGCTCTTCGATTGCGGTGACCGCCTCGCGTCCGTTGCGGCATTCGGAGATGATTTCGACGTCCTTCTCTTCCTTGAGCAGGGCGCGAATGCCGCGACGGGCCAGGGGTTCATCGTCAACTATAACTGTCCGAATCTTCTCCATGATTAATCTTTGATCGAGCCGCCCGGCGTGGTCCCGTTTCTGAAGGGTATAGCGATAGTAACCTCCAAGCCGCCCTCGTTGGGCTGGCGCATCTCGAAGCGATGATCCAGGCCATAGAACTGTTTCAGCCGCGCCTGGATATTTGAAAGGCCGATCCCTTTCAACACATTCTGCGGAGTTGCGGACCCAAGACCGGCGCCGTTATCGCGCACCTGAAGCTCAACCATGCCGTTGACGCGTTGAGCGCGAACCTCAATCAGACCCGGCTGCGCTCGAGGGGCGATCCCGTGGCGAATAGCGTTTTCCACCAGAGGTTGCAGGATCAAATTCGGCACACGCACGTCGAGCACGGCCGGCTCGATTTGCATCCGTACCGTGAGCCGGTCCTGAAAGCGTGTCTGCTCGATCTCGAGATAGTTGTTGAGGAACTCCAACTCTTCCTTTAGTAACACCTCGTCGGTTCCCACATTCTCAAGACTGGCGCGCAACAGCTCGCTCAAGCGAGTGAGCATGCGCCGCGCAGCTTTAACATCCTCAGCCATGAGCACCGAAATTGAGTTCAGAGTGTTGAAGAGAAAGTGCGGGTGAAGCTGCATCTTAAGCGCGTCGAGTTGAGCCTGTGCCAGCCTGGTTTCAAGCTGAGAGGCGCGCAACTCGCGCTCACGATATCTGCGGTAATAGTCAATCCCGTGACTGAGGCCGATGACCATCCAGTATGTCAGGACTTCGGCGTGAAGACTCGAAACCAATTGATTTCGGAACGCCGGGAGGAAAGGCTGCTGATTAGCCTCCAGCCCGACTGCGGAAGCTAACAAGACCCATAGCCCCAGCAGCAGAAACGAAAGCAGCGTCCCCGCTGCCAGGTGAATGATTAGGCTCCGTGGCCATTCATGCCGCTCCAGCGGAAATCGCCGAGCGAGTTTCAAAATCAAAGGCGTGGCGGCAAACCAGAGGAACGCACAGATCAACCATGCAGCGACCGCTGATCCAATCTTGAGAGGTCGGCCCGCGTAAGCGTGGCTGACGACAACCTCGCTGGCAAAGAAGAGCCCGAACAGAGTCCAGCCGGCGGCAATCAAGCTCCCCTTGATGAGTTGGCGTTGCTGAACAGCTCTGTCTTGCATCGCGCTCAAGCTTAGCTTGAAAGCGAAATAAGCAAAAGGCCCGCCGATTAAGCGGGCCTTTTGCTCTCTCTTTGTTGTTTGGTTATTGCGAGCGACCCGCTCTCAGTCGTTGAGCCGTATCGATCCCAGCACGGTGCGAAACGCCGTCTGGTAGTTGCGATAATCGTTCTGCGGGGCGACAAAAATAACGTAGAACATTTCGCCATTGCGAAGCAGCGTCGTGTACAGCCCGATCGTCTCGGGTCGGCCCGTCGCCTCGTTGACATTATAGAGACTGATCGCCAGCCCATTGTGTCCATCAATGGTTGCGCGTTGATAGTTGCTCTGCTGGCGCAGGTTTTGATTTCCCTGTCCAAGCGAGCTGATGAAAGTATCGGTCGCTTGTCGCAGGTCTCTGCTTTGCGGCTGCATCAATCCAACGTTGACTCCGTGAGTAAAGACCGGCGTTCCCTGGACCTGACCGTACGCGCCTTCAGGAGCAAACCAGATGGAGTTGGTGTCGCCGAGCTGGCGCCAGTTATCCGGGTAGCTGAGGCTGAACAGGTTCCCGCCGTTGTAGGAGCGATATCGCGATGAGGGATACGCTACGCGACCGCCAACCGTCTCGCCGGCAGGATAGTTGTTTCCACCATCGGACGGATAGCGCTGGTTTCCCCCATCGGTCGGATAACGCTGGCCGCTGCGAGCGATCTCTGCCATGGATGGAGCGCGTCCCATTCCTCTCAAGCGTTGCTGGATGCGAACGAATTCGGCAGACTCGCGAATTGGGTTGTCTACGCGGAGCATCGCAGCTTCCTGATTGATCCGCTCATAACGATTAGCGGGGTTCGGATGGTCACTCAAAAACTCGGGACCACCACTTCCGCCCTGCTGTTGAATCGTCCTGAACATATTCGCAAGATCACGCGGGTCATAGCCTGCTCGGGCCATGATCTGCGATCCGAGAACATCCGCCTCCGTCTCGTACTCGCGGCTGAATTTCAGGAAGTAAGTACCGACCGCAGCCTGGCCGAGCTGCCCGACGGCCGGACCGCCGAGAATGGCTCCTGCGATACCGGCGACGCCCGCCAGGATCGAGTACTTCTGAGCTTTAGTGGCCTGCGCGGTTCCGTGTCTGAGCGCGACGTGGCTCAACTCGTGAGCCATCACGCCGGCCATTTCGCCTTCTGTGCGCGCCGCCTCGATCATGCCGCGATTTATGTACATCGGGCCACCGGGCAGGGCGAATGCGTTGATGTCTCGCGCGTTAACAACTTTGAAGTAGTATCTGAATTCAGGGTGCTGAAACTCAGGCGGAATCGCTGCAACCAGACGCTGACCTACACGCTCGGCATAGTAGGTCACCTCTTCGTCTCGCAATATAGGAAACTGTCGCTCGGCCTCGACCGCGGTCTGTCTTCCGATCTCGACATCATCGGTTACTTTGTATTTGTTGCTGTGATAAGCGATTCTCGTCTGTGCAAGCACGGAAAGCGGCACCGCAAACAGCGCGAGCGCCATAAAGCTTGCGACCAACATCGCATTTTGACGTTTATGATTGGTTCTCATTTTCTCTCTCCTCCCGGAACGCCGATCTAACCTCGGCCGGCGCATTCATTCTTCGTGCAAAACTAAAAAGAGCGGAACGCTCTCAGGTGGATCGAGGGCGGGCCGCTCTTTTTGCGAGCTTTGCTTCTCCCCCGATCATTCCTACCACTATTCATAAATCCACGCGCAGGGGGAGAGAGCACGTCAGTCTCTGCCACAGATCGCCGCGTTCATTGCGGTCACTCGATGGCTGTCGTTTGATGAAGCGCGTTGCGCCCGGGTTTGCCCCTCGAGGTTCATCGTCGTCCTCGTAAAACCCGCCCATAACGCGTACGTCGGGGATATTGTCGCTGGTTAACGTTACGATTCTGTTCTATTTCGTTAACCTGATCATCAAACTTTGCGGTAGAGCCTCTGGAGATGGGGATGACTCAGACGTGGATTTATTCTGTGGAAGAAACTACGAGTGGAGATTAACACAGAAGAGAAATCAGCCGGGCAGCTTACTTCCGCTTTTGAGAATGACTATGGTGTATGCGCTCCTCGAGCCAGTCGGCGGCATCGTCCGCCGCGGGGATATGAACAGGGTCTCCCTTCCAGGCGCGGATGGTTGCGATGACGAAGAAAATGGTTGAGGCGATCCAGAACAGTCTCGCGCCGAGGCCGGAGCCGGTGACACTACCGATGGTACTGAGGACCATTGAAATCGCTATGCTGAACAGATGGAGCACAAGCGCATGCGCAGCGTTGGATCTAATTCGGTCCTCACTCCGCGGCGTAACAAACAACTCAACAGCTCCTGCTACTGCACCAATGAAGAACGGAGCGTAAGGCAGGGCGAGCGTGACCTTTTCAGGCAAACCCAATCCCGGAACTGTGCGCGCTGAAATAGCCGCCCGCGGAGAGACTTGAGGGGTCGCTCGTTGGGCCTGATAGGTCGGAGGAACATTAATCGACGGATACGACATTGGAATCGACGAGTCGTACCGCTTTGTCGGGGCCTCCGCGGGCCATTCTTCTTTGCTTCCCTTGAGAGGTTCGACGCGTCGCGGCTCGCCCCACGCTTCGTCGGCGCGTTTGGCATAGTCCTCATCGAGCGGATTAGTGTCGTACTTGCTTTTCATTGCGATTTGCATGGCCATAGAGTGATTACGAAATACTGTGTCATTCAGTTCGGACGATCTTCCGGAAAAGCCGCAAAAGGCTGAACTAAAGCTATCCGGCTATCTCGTAATCGACTCCCGTCCACTTTCCATCCTGTTGGGAAATGCTGAAGGCGCGCAACGTCTCAGCACCGCCGGCGAGCCCAATTATAAAATAGATTGCCGAAGGGTAGTAAGCCAGGCGAACGTCAGTTTCCGAGGGCACCGGGTCAGTTGAGCGCGGGTGTGAGTGATAGATCCCGAGAAGCAGCTCGCCACGCTCGCGAATTGAACGTTGAGCAGCGAACAACTCTTCCGGCGCGGCTTCGTAGCCCCCGAGTGGGTCCGATGCGACATTGCGCAAGGGGTAAATCTCGCGCGCGCGTCCCTCGAGGCTCCCCCCGATCAGCCCACAACACTCAGCCGGGCTTTCAGCGCGCGCTTGCGCGTACATCTCTTCGACCTGCGCCGGCGAAAGCGTAATCATATCAGGTGCGCGCTCGCTGGTCGGTAAGTTGGGAGGAATTAAACGCAGGGGTCATAGGCCAAATTATGAATGTTGAGTGTTGAATTATGAGTTAAAAGGAAGACGAAGGCTGCCTTCAATTCAACATTCATAATTCATAATTCAGAACTCACTCTCCTCCGCGTCCTCTGCGTCCTCTGCGTTGAAACATTCTCTTCGCCCAACAGGATTGGTCCGGGTTCCCTGATTCGAGTTAAGACAACTAATCCCCGGCCCCGGCCCCCAGCCCCCGGCCCTCGGCCCCCGGCCCCCGGCCCCCGCTTTTACGCTTCGGCTGCTTCCGCGCGCGGCTGCGCCGAAGCCGCCTCCTTGATCAAGCTGCGGCCGATGACAAGGCGCTGAATCTGGTTCGTGCCTTCATAGATCTGCGTGATCTTCGCATCGCGCATGTATTTTTCGATGGGATAATCTTTGCAGTAGCCATAGCCGCCGAATAGCTGGACCGCGTCTGTGGTGACGCTCATGGCGACGTCGGTGGCAAAGACTTTTCCCATCGCTGCCAACTTCGAAACATTCTTTGCGCCCGCATCGATCGCCCGCGCTGACGCATAAACCAGTTGACGCGCAGCCTCTACCTTCGTCGCCATGTCTGCAAGCATCCATTGAATACCCTGGAACGATGCCACCGACTGGCCAAATTGCTGACGCTCCATCGTGTATTTGACGGCGAGGTCAAGCGCGCCTTGCGCCAGACCGAGGGCCTGCGCCGCGACGCCAGGTCGCGCGAGATCGAGCGTCATCATCGCGTGCTTAAAACCGTATCCCTCTTTGCCGCCCAGAAGGTTTTCGGAAGGAACGAAACAATCGTGGAAGTGAAGTTCGTGTACAGGCACGCATCGAATGCCCATCAGGTCTTCCTTCTTGCCAATCTCAAATCCGGGCGTTCCCTTCTCTACCAGCAATGCCGATACGCCGCGCCCGCCTCGCTCAGGATTGGTCGAGCAGAAGATCGAATACAGCGTCGCGGCGTTCCCGTTGGTGGTCCATTTCTTATCGCCATTGAGGACATAAAAGTCATCGCGCTTTTCGGCGCGCGCTTTCAGACTTCCCGCATCGGAGCCCGATGCTTTTTCTGAAAGCCCGAAAGCCATCAGGGTTTTGCCCTGGGCGATATCAGGCAGGTACTTCTGCTTCTGCTCTTCAGTCCCCCCAACGATAATGGGAAACGACGCCAACGCATTTACAGCGTATGTAACTCCGACTCCTCCGCACGCTTTCGATAGTTCTTCAACAACGATGCAAAGGTTCATCACGCCGCCGCCGCGGCCGCCGTATTCTTTCGGAATCCACACGCCCATCAAACCCGCGTCCTGCAACGCCCGCACAACGGACCAGGGGTACTCGGCGGTACGGTCAAGTTCCGCCGCCACAGGTCGCACAAAGTTGTCTGCAATCTCGCGCGCCATCGCGCGGTATTCAAGGTTCTCTTTGGTCAGCAATTCATCCACGTTCGCTTCTCCTTAGGCTTGTTCCAATTCGTCTGAGAATTCTTTGGCTTCCTTTTCCTCTAATGAACTTTGGACTTTAGACTTTGGACTTTGGACTTCTACAATCCTCAGCTTCAGTTCGTCGAGCTGCGCGGGATCAACCTCGCCCGGTGCATCAATCATAAGATCGGCTGCCGATGCGGTTTTTGGAAACGCCATCAGGTCCCGTATATTTTCGATTCCTGTCAAAGCCATCAACAGTCGCTCGATTCCCGAGGCGATGCCCCCATGGGGAGGCGTGCCATATTCGAGCGCATCGAGAAAGAAACCAAACCTCGCGCGCGCTGTCTCCTGCGTCATCCCCAGAGCTTTGAAGATCAATCCCTGAACATCGCGCTGGTGAATTCGAATCGATCCGCCGGCGGCTTCTACCCCATTGACGACCGTGTCATACGCCTTCGCGCGAAGCTGCCCAAGCAACTCCGTTTCGCCCCCATCGACCGCGCGCTTCAATAGCGGCAGGTCTTCATCGAGCGGCGACGTGAAAGGATGATGCATAGCATAGTAGCGCCCGTCATCCTCGTGAAACTCGAACATGGGAAATTCGGTCACCCAAAGCGGAGCATAGACACCCTCAGGGATAAGCTTTTCACGTCGAGCAACCTCGTTCCGCAACGCGCCCAAACTTGCGGCCACCGTTTTGGATTTGCCCGCGACGATCAGCACGGCATCGTTCTTCTGCGCGCCCGCAGCAACGGCAAGACGTTCGATTGTTTCCTGCCCTAAAGCCTTAAGTAGCGATGACGAAGTCTCATCGCCGAGCTTGATCCAAGCCAGGGCGTTTGCTCCATAACGCTTCACGAACTCCTGCAACTCGTCCAGGACTTTTCGAGAGAAATGGGCGCCGCCTTTGACTGCTATCCCCTTGATTTGGCCGCCGCTTTCCAGAGTCGAAGCAAAGGGCGCGAACGTTGTTCCTTCCAGTGGGGGCGAAAGGTCCTGCAACTCCATCCCGAAACGCAGGTCGGGTTTGTCAGAACCGTAGCGACCCATGGCTTCAGCGTAAGTCAGACGCTGAAAAGGAGCGGGCAGGTGCACGTCGATCAGTTTGAAGACTCGAACAAACAATCCTTCGATCAGCTTGTAGACCTGTTCCGTGGTAGCAAAGCTCATCTCGACGTCGAGCTGCGTAAATTCAGGCTGACGATCGGCCCGCAGATCTTCATCTCGGAAGCAACGGGCGATCTGGTAGTACTTGTCCATCCCCGCGATCATGCAGAGCTGTTTGAAGAGCTGCGGTGATTGCGGCAAAGCGAAGAACTTGCCCGGCTGGATACGACTGGGAACGATGTAGTCGCGCGCGCCTTCCGGGGTCGACTTGATCAGAATCGGCGTCTCGATCTCAGTAAACGACTGTTCGTTCATGTAGCGGCGAATCTCTGCCACCACGGTATGTCGCAATCGCAGGTTCGCCTGAAGCTGGGGCCGCCGCAGATCAAGATATCGATATTTAAGACGCAGATCTTCGCTGGCGAGGGCATCGGACGATCCCGGCTCGATCTGAAAAGGCGGAGTACGCGCGTCGTTTAGAAGAAGCAGCTCCCGTGCTCCAACTTCCACATCGCCAGTTGCAAGCTTGGGGTTGCGCTGTCCTTCCTCGCGCAGGACGACGTCGCCGGTGACCGCTATCACATACTCGCCCCGAAGTTCCTTGGCCTTTGCGTGGGCGGCAGGCGCGGTTTCTTCGTTGAAAACAACCTGGGTGATGCCGTCGCGATCGCGCAGATCGACAAAGGTCAATGGGCCAAAGTCGCGCCGGCGCGCGACCCATCCCATCAATGTCACGGTGCGGCCCACATCTGTTGTACGCAGAGCGCCGCAGGAGTGTGTGCGTTCGAGGTTTCCTAAATTATCCAGCATGACGTCGACGTCTTGTCTTAATAGACCAAGTAGCTTGAGTGGAAATCATTTTAAGATACGAAGTGCAATATCCGGTATCGATGACTGCGTCAGTCCAAGCCGGGGCTCCTCGCTTCGCTCGATCGCCCCCTCCCTGACCTGAGAGGCGGGCTACGGCTGCTCCGATCCGTTGCGAACAAATTCTTCAGACGCGTCAAAGCGGCTCTTTCGATCTGAATTCTTTGATGCCTTGCCCGTCAAATAGGTATTGAATTCCCCTGATCGGTTCCGAGGAATGCTCAAGCTGTTCCATGCACTCGACCGACAATGCTTCGCCAGGAAAACGATCTGCCCGATGTGATAGGCGTAGTGCGTCAATTGGCGATTGATCGCCTGAATTAGCGAATGCGCCTCGCCTCGTATCATGACCATTCGGTCGAAATCCTCTGGCTTAAGCGGCTCGAGTGCAGCAAAGAGACTCGCCCATCCTTTTTTCCAATGCGCAATCACCTCATCGCGGGTCGTCTCAGGCGCGATGACAAATTCCATATCGCGATGTCGGTCAGGCTTCTCCCCGTCGGAGGTTAAAAAGTCTGTCCAGCGCGAAATCATGTTGCCGGCGATGTGCTTGATGATAATCGCGATGCTGTTTGACTCTTCGTCAAGCTGGCTGAAGAACTCTTCGTCGCGAACCTGGGCGAGAGCCTTGTCAGCAAGTTTCTTGTAATCTCGGAAGGTCGAGATGGCATCGGCGAGATAGTGGGTGGCGAGTGAGTCGTTCATAAGAAATGTCCGGCAAACTTTAGTTTGTCGACCGTTTGTGAAGGGTGATCCCCAGATTTGTCGAGAATGCGCTAGCTCGGATTCTTTCGCGCCGGCGCGACAAACTGAAGTTTGTCGGACATGCACTAACGCCGCGCTTTCATCAGTTCTCGGATCGCATCGACGACGCTGTCACGCGACGCCTTCTTTTGTTCGCCTGATCGCATGTCTCGTAGAGACACTTCACCCTGCTCGCGCTCTTCCGGCCCGGCGACGACTACGTACGGTATCTCGCGCGACGAAGCATACTTCAGTTGTCTTCCCAGCTTTTCCGCCTCGGGATAGAGATCGACCCGCAAGCCTGCATTGCGCAACTCCCTGGCGAGCGCAACAGACTCGCCAATCGCTTGTTCATCCCAGATGGTTACCATCACGTCGGCCGGCGATGAAGTCAGATCAGCCGGAAACATTTCCCGTTCGGTCATCACAACAATGATGCGTTCCAGTCCGAGTGAGAATCCGCACGCCGGAACGTTCTGTCCGGAAAACATCCCGATCAAGCTGTCATAGCGCCCGCCCCCACCCATACTGCCGGATAGGTCGGGCACGTTGATCTCTATTATCGTGCCCGTGTAGTAAGAGAGTCCTCTGGCAAGTGTAGGATCAATTTTGATCCGTCCGCCGATGCCTGCTGCGGACGCATACCGCAGCACCGATCGCAAATCGTCAACGCCCTGCGCGCCGGCTTCGTTGTCGCCGACATGTTCTACCAGACGACCGAGTATTGCAGCATTGAGCGCTTCAGCTTCCGTCCCTACACGACCGTCAGCGGCAAGACTCGCTGCATGCTCGAGCTCAACCAGACCTGCGAAGAACCTCAAGAGGTCTTGTCCCGCCTCACTGGGAATGCCTCGGGCGACAAACTCTTTCTCGACACCTTCGGGACCGATCTTGTCTAGCTTGTCCAGTGCGACCAGAGCGTCCGCGCGGTTTTCTGCCGCGATGCCGGCTGCGGCAAGCAAGCCCTCTAAAACCTGACGATGGTTTAGTCGGATCGTGAAGTTACTGAACCCGAGCTTCGCCAGCGCATCACTTGCCGCAGCGCACAGTTCGGCTTCGACGATCATCGAGCGCGACCCAAGCACGTCGACGTCGCACTGGTAAAACTCCCTGAATCTTCCGCGCGCCGGCCGGTCCGCGCGCCAGACCGGTTGAATCTGGTAGCGTTTGAAAAACTTTGGAAGTTGACCCTGATATTGCGCCACCACGCGCGCGAGCGGAACGGTCAGGTCGTAGCGCAATGCGAGATCTGCTTCACCGGTTTTCTCGTGCTCGCCACGCTTCAGTATCTTGAAGATGAGCTGATTGCCCTCTTCACCATACTTACCCATCAGCGTTTCAATGTTCTCGACCGCCGGAGTCTCCAACGGCTCGAACCCGTAACGCTCGTAGACTTCTTTGATGACGCCTATGACGTATTCGCGGCGCCTTACGTCGGCGGGCAGGAAGTCGCGCATTCCGCGCGCTGGTTGTGTCTTGGCGGTTGGCATTATTTGAAAAGCGAATACCCCGCGTAGAACACAAACTGATTGAGACCTCTGTTTGAACCTGAGCGGTCACCATTGGAGATGTGATGAAAGCGGAATCCGAGAGTCACTGCTCGCTTTTGCGATGTGAAGATGCGTATTCCAGATCCGGCCTCGCCGACCAGGGCGAGCTTTCCAGCATCGGGCAATGGGAGTGACTGATTGAAAATCAGAAGTCCGCCGTTGACGTGAATGAATGGTTTGACTTGAGATCCGTTTCGAAAGTCGAGCTGCAGACCCAGAGGCGTCACGCCCGCTCCGTACGCCGTCTCGCGTCTGAAGGTAGTGACGGCTCCTACCGTTGTGCTGGAGACAATGTTGCCCGACGCCACCGCGATTGGAATCGCGTCCAGTGTGTATTGCAACGCCACGCTCTCGTTAGCAGCCAGGGTTCGGCCATAACGAAAGGCTGCGACGAAGAATCGGCGACCACTGGCTTCGTCGTCGTGCAACCCGCCAAACACGGTCGTCGCGGCGAACGATACTCCGCCCCAAAATCCAAACTCGTTATCGCCGCGCTTGAGGTGATAGTCGATCCCGCCACCGCCCTGCGGCGTCGTTGAGTGCGCTTCCAGCCTCGGGGTCCCACTCGTTTTGTCCTTATCTGCAACCTGAGCATTGACGGCCACGCCGGCTGTCGTTAGCAAGAGCACTCCGCCTATAACTACTCTAAGAAAGCTACGCATTTTCTTCTCCTTGAATCAGTTTTGGCGAGCGTGACTGGTTCGATGGCTCGTCCTTGTACATTCGTATGTATCCAACATAGTTGTTCCAAAAAACGCTAAGGCCCTCGACCTCTTCATCCGTCAACGGCCGCTTAACGCGGGCCGGCTGACCCATCACAAGCGAGCGCGGTGGGACCTGAGTGCCGGGCGAAAGCAGCGAGCCCGCGGCGACAAGAGAGTGTGCGCCAACCCTGACGCCATCCATAACGATCGCGCCGATGCCGATCAGGCTTCCGCGTTCCACATGACACCCGTGGAGCGTCACGTTGTGTCCGACAGTGACTTCGTCCTCCAGTATGGTCGCGTGCGTTCCGTTGGTGACGTGAATGACGGTACCGTCCTGGATGTTGGTCCGGTTTCCTATTCTAATGTAGAAAACGTCGCCGCGAACCACCGAATTGAACCAAACGCTGGAGTGCTCGCCGATATGAACATCGCCTATTACCTGCGCGCTCTCTTCGATGAATGCTGTCGGATGAACTTGCGGATACACGCCGCGAAAAGGTCTGATCATGATAGGCGCTTTGAGTATTAAGACGGATTGCTTTTGACTACTAATTGGATAAGCGGAAACGGTAACATGAGGCGCACTGTAGCGCAAACTGTCAGTTTGCGCGCAAGCTAACAGCTTGCGCCACCGGAAAGCCCATGCTGATCGATGACTTCCTGCCCAAATTCGACGTCCGCGAGCACCACAGCGTGAAAGTTAAGGCGCCGGTCGATCAAGTCTATCGCACTATGAGCGACCTTGATCTCAGCCACGCGAGATTATCCATGTTTCTCTTTCGACTTCGCGGGATGTGCGGCGCGCCCGCTTTCAATTTGGACGAGCTTCTCAAGATGGGATTCATCCGCCTCGGCAACGAGCCAAATGAGGAATTGTTGCTTGGGTTGGTTGGCCGCTTCTGGACGCCGTCGGGCGGAATAAGACGATTGGATGCGGAAGGGTTTCGGAGTTTCGATGAGCCGGGATACGCCAGGGCCGTCTGGAACTTTTCTCTCACGGAGCACACCGCTTACACGACGCTCGAAACTGAAACGAGGGTACAGTGTACGGATGATTCAAGCCGGAAGCGATTTCTTCGGTACTGGAGGATCGTCGGGAGATTCAGCGGGCTCATACGTAGAGACATCCTAAGCTCCATCAAGAGGAGCGCCGAGAAGCACCGATGACCTCCTCGTGAAAGTTCGTGTGAATTCGTGGATCGCTCGTAGAAACTGTCGGCGCGCCACTGCCGTTGACAGCCGCAAAGCGAGCATGAGAGAGTCGGGCGCAATGCGCCTTAATGAGCAACACAGCCAGGGAAAATACGCCCTCCTTCTGGCGCTGGTTCTGCTTTGCGCGCTGTACGGTTGTGGCGGTTCTCTTTACAAAGTTAAGCCAAAGATTGACGCGCCCATCACCGAGGGAAAGGATGCGGCCGCGGCGGGCTTTAAGATTCGAGCCGTGCCGCTGCTGACGGACGAAGAAAGTCAGGAGCTCTTTGAAGCCAACCTGCCGTTGGGAGGCCTGCTTCCGGTCCGCCTGGAGATCAGCAACCAGAGCGGCGCGCCTTTATCGTTTAAGAAGCTACGCTTTCGCCTTCGCGATAACGACCTGGTATGGAAGGCAGTGTCGCCAAAGCAGGTCGTCTCGCGCGTACTCAAAGACAACGCCATCTACCTCTACAATCCGAATTCACGAAAGGCCTTCGAAGAGGCCGTGCGGCAACACTCTTTCGATCTGGAACAATCCCTCGATGCCGCGCAACAGCGCCGAGGATTGATCTTTTTCCAGGCGCCCAAGAAACAGCAGGTCGCGAGTCCTCGGGGGTTGGTACTTACGATCGAGGGTCTGCCCCAACCGGTTGAAGTGATCTTTAATTGAGTGCAGGACACGTTCAATGATGAGAGGTCTGTCAGAACCGCCTGCGTCAGCGGGCGGGACAAGGCGGGACTTGCAGAACTCCTCGCTTACGAGATGACACCGCCGTTAGGTCCCAGCCGCTTACGCAGTTGGTTCTGACCGGGTTGCGCGACACTCGTCCTCGTCAAGGATAGAGATGAACCAGAAAAGTCTTCAGGAACGATACTCACCGAACGGCACATGCTTCGGATGCGGTCCGATGAACGATAAGGGACTACGAATACGCAGCTTTGAGCAGGGAGAGGAAGTCATTTGTGAATGGCAGCCCCAGCCATATCATGAAGCCTTCCCCGGAATGCTCAACGGCGGGATCGTCGGGGTCTTAATGGATTGTCATTGCAATTGGGCAGCCGTGTGGCACATGGTGAGCAGGGACCATTTGGACCACGCGCCATCGACCGTGACGGCCGACTACGCCATCAAGCTCAAACGCCCTACGCCCACCGACACGCCAGTCAAGCTCATCGCTCGCGTCGTCGAGTCAACCAAAGATCGCGCGATCGTCGAAGCAGAATTGATCGCACACGACAAGGTCTGCGCCACCTGTCGTGGAACTTTCGTCGCAGTCAAACCGGGGCATCCGGCGTATCATCGGTGGTAAATCCAGTTGGAGGAATCATGGCAACTATGCGTGCAGTGCAGGTTTCTAGAGCGAATGGACCTTTTGAAATTGTTGAGCGCGACATCCCCGAGCCCGGCCCCGGAAAGGTGCGCGTCAAGGTGGAAGCGTGCGGCGTTTGTCACAGCGACTCGCTTACTAAGGAAGGGCTCTGGCCTGGTATAGAGTTCCCGCGCGTCCCGGGGCATGAGGTCGCGGGCGTAATCGATGCGCTGGGAACCGGCGTCAAGGGCTGGAGCGTCGGACAGCGAGTGGGAGTTGGCTGGCACGGTGGACACTGCGGATACTGCAGACACTGCCGTCACGGCGATTTCTTCGCGTGCGAGGTTTCATTGTTGGTGTGCGGGGTTAGTTATGACGGCGGTTACGCCGAATACATGATCGCTCCTGCAGAAGCGTTAGCTTCGATACCTGATGAGCTGTCAGCAGTCGAGGCCGGACCGCTGATGTGCGCAGGGATCACCACCTACAACGCCCTTCGCAACTGCGGCGCCAGACCCGGAGATGTCGTCGCGATTCTGGGGATAGGCGGTCTCGGTCACCTGGGCGTTCAATTTGCCGCGAAGATGGGCTTTAGGACTGTCGCTATCGCGCGAGGTGCAGACAAGGAACCGCTTGCGAAAAAGCTCGGCGCGCACGAATACATAGACAGTCAGGCGCAGGATCCGGCGGCAGAGCTGCTCAAGTTGGGAGGCGCCTCCGTGATTGTTGCTACCGTGACCAGCGGCAAAGCCATGAGCTCGGTGTTAGGAGGACTGGGAGTCAACGGCAAGTTTCTGGTTCTCGGCGCGCCAGCCGATCCGCTCGAGGTGCCGGGACTTCTTTTGATAACAGGCCGCCGTTCAGTGATGGGCTGGTACTCAGGCACGTCGATAGACTCTGAGGACACGCTTAACTTCAGCGTACTCGCCGGCGTAAGGTCTATGAGTGAAGTCTTCCCGCTGGAAAAAGCCGCCGAAGCCTACGACCACATGATGAGCGGGAAGGCGAGGTTTAGGGTGGTGCTGAAGGTGGGCTGATAGTTAAGCACGCCCGTGTGCATCTTCGTCAGGAGTTGGACTCGCTAGGATTCACGTCTTCAGAGCGGCTTGACGAGCAACTCTGCCTAATCGGCGCAGCTCAACGCGCATCTCTCATTGGCCGGTTTGTGCTGCCGCGGTCGTATCTTTGAACGGCAATTTGATCGTAATGAGCATCGTGCCGCCAGGATTGATGGCTTTGCTGAAACCTATTTGCGGCGGTGGGTCGGCTTGATTCAAATCTGCATCGATCAGAGCACTATCTCTGGTCATCTGAGCTGGATCACCGCCCGCAGCTTGCTCTCTTTGCGAGAAGAGCTGGCCCACGCCATTCTCGAGGTCTAATCTCACTTCGCCTCCGCCCCACCATTTTATCCAATTCCTAACTAGTTGTTCATCTAACGCCAGGGGTATGTCGCTTAGATTGTCGCCCTGTAATTCCAGCCCATTCGTGTCCTTCAACGGTACAGGCGATATGATAATGATATAGGTTTCAAATTCCTGAACGGCAGCTTTGTTGCGCGTGACCCGCCAGGGAAGCCGCGGACCTGGAAGCATAACGGTCTTGCCGGGCAAGACGAGACTATGGCCACCGAAGTTAGACTTAATTGGATAAATCAGTCTCGGCGGACTGGCCGTCTTGTCTTTGAATTCGACGCGGTTGATCACATAGAGATAGCCGAGGCGATTGGAATCCTGGTTCATGCCTGCCGCATCTTTATAAGCCAGATACTCAATCATCATCTGTATCAGGGTTCCGTTCGTGATCGGAGTACTATCGGAGATGCGTTCGACCGCCATCTCTTGCCAGCGGACGCATCTATTTTCCTGTCGCTCTGCGCAAACACTCACCTTCGCAATGCTGGTGTCCTTTACCTCGGCATCGGTCGCGGCTCGCGCGCGCCCTATCGTCACGCCGATGCTCGCATACACCGTCCCTTTGGGACTTCGGGAGGTCGGGCGTGGGTGTGTTCTGATTAGATATCGATAACGCCTGGGATTTGTAGACTTGCCGGTCGGTCGCGTGCTTGTAAACTCTGAAGAATAAACATCGCCTCTTTGCCCGCCGGTCTGTTCGGTTTGTGTGGCCGATTGTGCGACGACTAGACGTCCGCCTCCCAGGCAATGGAGCAATACGACAAAAAAGGCGACTTCCAATATCTTGGGATAGCGAACCTTCATATTCGTCACATTCTCCTTCAACTTCTCTTGATCGTTATGTGTTCCCGATTCGAGACTCACGGTTGATACTCAAGTTTACGCACATCCACCAGCACCGCGTCCCGTCCCTTCAACGTCACCCGGAAACCGATCTCATCTTCGACAATCCCCGGTTTCGGCGTACGGTGTTGTTCGACGAAAGCTCGCAATGCCGCCAATTGCGTCGGGTCGCGGATTGTGCCCCCTGTGTCATAAGACCTTCCGACAATTTCGTCTAACAGAGGAATCGGCTGAGCGGCCCAAATGATCCAAAGATAAATCACTCCATTGTCGCCCTTGAATTTATAAGAACCCTTCGTCACGGGACCAGTTCTATTAGCTCCGAGCCGAGCATCGCCATTTCCGCTTTTCAACGTGGGGAACATCGTATTCGTTTCGCTCGGCCCATTCCTGTCATGCCCTTCACCGAAGAGGTACAACGCGCCATCCCGCGTGGTCTGCACGTTGAACCAAAACTCCGAGCCAGGCTCAACGACTTTCGCTCCAATTGAATCAAATGGCACTGCATCACGCGGACGTTTCATTGACAGCCAGTAAGTCAACGTGCGCTCCGGGCCAGCGTTTGGCGTTGTTGTCGTTGGCTGCTGGTGTAACTGTTGTTGCTCAGTAGCGCTAAACGCCCGCCAAAGCGCGACTCCAATGATTCCGGCAAGCAGCAGGGCAGACGCGGCAAATACCCAATTTCTATGTAACCTTAGCCATGAACCTGACGTGGGTGCGTCTGCCGGCTGAAGGACGGGCCGTACCAGATCTTGTTCATATGCCAGCGCACTCGACAATTCGTCACCGAATTCGCGCGCACTGCTGTGACGCTCAGCCGGGTAGTAAGAAATGGCTTTGAGAATTGCTTCCTGCGCAGTGTGCGGAAGTTCAGGATTCAAGTCACACGGCTTGACCTTGATGCCGGCCTCTTGCATTTCTTTGAGTTGCGCAGGGTCTTTAGCCGGGAAGGGATAACGGCCGGTCACCATTTCATAAGCGATGACCCCGAGTGCGTAGATGTCGCACGCCGCTCCCACTTTCTTTCCCTGCAATTGCTCAGGAGACATGTACGGCCAGGTACCCGCCACGAAGAGACCAGTCGCCGTCGTCGGAGCAACGAGAGAATTCCTGACCCTGGCGATGCCGAAGTCAATGACTTTGGCTTGCAGGTCACCGCTCTTGTTGCGGGGGAGCATGATGTTCTCCGGCTTCAGGTCACGGTGAAAGATGTCCGCCGCATGTACCGCCGTGAGCGTGCGTCCGACCTGTTTTACTATCTCTGCCACATCACTGAAATTGAGTCCCTGTTCCGTCACCTGTTCTCGCTTGAACTGCTTGATGAAGTCACCCAGATTGGGGCCTTCGACAAACTCCATCACTATGTAAGGTCTGCTGTCAGGGAGAGTGTCCGCATCGAAGATACGAACGACCCCGGGATCCGCGATCTTAGCCAGGACCTCCATCTCCTGCTTGAACTTTTTCCTCACCCAGTCTCGTTTCGCTCCCTCCTCCCTCAGCGCATCATCCTTCAGTACTTTGACGACCACAGGGCGGGACATGATCTTAATGTCGGCAGCTTTGTACACGTCTCCGAAGCCGCCGCCGCTGAGCCGCTTAAGGACCTCGTATCGACCAGCTACTATTGTTCCGACCAGATCGCCTGTGGCAGGCTGTGTCGGATAGGACATTGGCTGGGTATCGAGGAGGTTTTCGTCGGCCAGAATCGCTAACCCAACTTCCGCGACAGGCTCCTTCAGAAAGTCGGCCACACCATCATCAGCCACCAGCAACGAGATAACTTCCTCTTGCAGAGCCGCATCGCCCGCACAATATTGCGCCACGAATGCGTGGCGTTCAATGAAAGGCAATGGCAGCGCCGCATGATAGATTTCTTCCATCTGCTGCCAACGGGACTGGTTGTTTTCTCTATCTAGTTCCATCAAGATTTGTATCGAGTGAGGGCTGCTATTAATTCGCTTTTTGAGATCAGCTAGTTTTCATTCATACACGTCAGTGCCGGCGTTTTGAACCCCAGTGTTTGGCATCTTATGATTGGATTCTCTCGTTGCGTTTCTCATGGCAGATTAAAGAGAACTTCGCCAATCTTCTTCTTCCGAAAATCAAACAATGACGGCTGTTGTAAATTAACTCCACTTGTTATCTGCTGATTGCCGGATAAATCTATTAATACGTCCGTATCTTTCCGTCCCAGTATGAGTTCCTTTTCGTCAACTAAAACCCCCTTTTTTCCGGCGCGAATGTCTTCGTACAAATGTGGCACGGCTTTAACCGCGAAGCCCAGCCATTCGGCGGCGGTCAATTGCTTGAATTCCACTTCGGTGTCGGCTTTTCCTTCCATGATGCCTTCTTTGACCAGGGCATACGAAAGCAGGCCTTGCTGCAGTTTCTCTAATTCGAGGGCGACGTTGTCTGCTTGGGTCGCCGCTAAGATCCTCATTCCTTTGTCGTATGCCAGTTGTCCAAGGCCGCGACTGCCCATCGGACCCGGTTTGAAATCTTTACCCTGAACAGCCGCCGCCGAATGGCAGGCATCAACAATCATCAGCATCTCTTTCGCCGTGATGTCGCGCATCCATAAGCCCAGTTCGTCTGAAGAGATCGTTCGCTTGAGAGCTTCGGCGGTTAGTTTCCTTGTATCTGTGGGAATGTCGGCGGGCAGCATATAAAAGATGCCGTTTCGGTCAGCATAGCCGTGACCGGAAAAAGCGATAATCAAGGTATCTTCCGGTTCGACTGCTTTGATTCGTGGGGCGTTCGGTATTAGCTTGATTACTCTCTCAGCTTCGTCGCGGTGTCCAGCCAGTAGAGAAAAAACGCCTTTGATAATCTCCTTACGAGCTGTATTTGTTTCTTTACCCGGTTCATTGTCAGAGATGAGTGGAACCTGTATGACTTCCGCATATTTCCCCGACTGCCGCAGGTGTTCGCCGACAATTTCCTGCATCTTCCGCGCATCGTTTGCCGCATAGCGCAGATTGTAAGCGGGATTATCCGAAGCGTTGACCCCAATCGTCACCAGAAAGGCGCGACCTTTGCGCGGCGCGGAGGATAGAGCCACAGGCAAATCGAAAGTTCTCCGGTCGGTATTGCTTTTTACGCGGTCGGCGTTGAAAGCGTAGGCGGAAAACTCCGTCTGCTTTTTGCTGTTGCGCGGAAGTTTGACATTGTGGAAAGTGAATGTGGCTTTTCCGTTTGCGTCAAACTTTACATCTTTCAGATTTGCCACGTCATTTGCTTCACGCCAGGCCGCTATTTCTTCCGCATCCGATACCCCGATAGATTTCTCGTTGTATCTGGCAAGCTTGCCTGGCGGAGTAGAACCACCAATCAATTGCCCGTCGCGGAAAAGCCGCAAATCAAAGACGCCGGAAATGAGTTGCGTCTTTTTCGTTCTGTCCGTCGCGCTAATGCTGATGTCTTCCGTGACGCTATCGACCTCGACTTTCACATCTGCCAGATCGGAGGCGTTTGCAGCCGGCTTGATTTCCCTGATGGTGACTTTGGGTTGGACGCGATTGATATCGGCGATTGCAGGAAGCGCTTTGAATTGCTCATTAGCTAAAACTCGTTGCAGCAAACCAGGCTCGTAATACTGCCGCATGAAAACGTCTAGCGGGAGCGGCTTCAGGATTTCATCATCAACGATCCAGTGAAGACCTTCGATCTGGTCAAGCGGTTTGTTAGTGTCAAACCGTCCGTCGGGTGTCGTGATAGCCCAATCGTCTTCGCCAAGAGCAACGAGTGTTGCGAGATCGCCCTTTGGCGAGAATAGAACGATTTTGCTTTCATCGATCTGTTTCGCGGATACATTTTTTGCAATGGCTCCAAGAAAAACTTTCTCTATCCAACGGTTAGAGTAAAGTGGAACCTGGTTTTTGATGAGCTTCAACTCTTTTCCCGTTCCCACGTCCCACAGCCTCACAGTCTTGTCTAAGCCCGCACTAGCTAATAGTTTACCTTCAGCAATAAATTCCACCACCCAGACAAACCAGGCGTGTCCGACCAACGTCCTTATTTCAGTTCCGCTTTCCACCGACCAAAGTTTTATAGTTTTATCATTACTCCCACTTGCCAAAGTCTTCCCATCCGGGCTAAACGCTATTGAATTGATCACCTCTGAATGACCCCTGAATGTGAATAACTCTTTTCCCGTTTGAGGATTCCATAACCTAACAGTCTTATCATCTCCACAACTTGCTAAGAGTGTTCCGTCAGGGCTAAAACTCACATCATGAACCCATTCCGTATGACCGCGCAGGTTCTGCGTTTCCTTTCCTGTTTCAACATTCCATAGCTTGATAGTCTTATCTCTACTGCTGCTGGCCAGGACTTTACCATCCGGGCTAAATGATAAAGAACTCACTTCATCTGAATGCCCTTTCATAATTCGTAGAGCGTCGTTCCCGTTCATTTGCCAGAGCCTGATTATTCCGTCGCTACTTCCACTTGCCAAAATGTTTCCGCTTGGGCTGAATGCTAGCGAATGAATCGCTGGGGAGAGCCTTGACAAAGACGCTGTTTCTTTTCCACTCTCGATATCCAGAAACCCTATCGTTCCTTCGTTATCCGAAATCAAAAATTTGCCATCGTTACCGAACATGACCGCGTCAACGGAACGATCGCTGACTTTGAGTTTCCTCAGAACCCTTCCATTCGAGATATCGATTAGGTCAACGAATTGTAAGCCTCCATAGGCAATAGTTTTGTCATCCGGACTAAATGCTAAGGAATAAAACTTTGAGCTTCCCATGTATGAGTTTAGCTCGCGTCCGTTATCCGCATTCCAAATCTTTATCATTCTGTCTTCGCTTACGCTCACAATGGTTTTTCCATCTGAACTGACTGCCATTGTCTCTATGGGCGTTAAATGGCCACTTAGCGACCTCAGCTCGGTTCCGGTTTCAATGTCCCAGAGTTTTATGGTTTTATCTCTACTCGCGCTTATAAGAGTAGTTCCGTTCGGGCTAATCGCTACCTTCATGATATTGCCCGAGTGACTGGTTAACGTTTTCAAGAGCCTTCCACTTTCGATATCCCATAACTTGATAGTGTTGTCCCAGCTCCCACTGGCTAATGTTTTTCCATCTGGACTAAATGCCACCGACCAAACTATGTCTGTATGTCCCGTTAGGGATTTTATTTCTTTGCCTGTCAAAACATCCCTTAGTTTAATAGAATTTCCATAAACCCCATATGCCACTATTTTTCCATTTGGGCTCAATGAAAACGGATAAGCTAGAGTTTCCGCGATTGAGCGTACTTCTTTCTTGTTCTTAACGTCCCATATCTTGATGCTCTCTTGAGTGGAACTTGCTAACAGTCGTCCATCGCCACTAAGGGCAATAGCCGTTACGCCGGAGGAATGCCCTGTTTGCACGACGAGTTCAGTTTTTTGGGCATACGATGTCAGATTAGAAACGAGGGCACCTAACAGATATATCAAAAAGAGTTTTGAGAATTTGGCTCGCATTTGATTCTCTGCGGATACTGCCGACTGTTCCTCACTGGACGGGGACGCAAATCTTCCTGGGGCGTCTTGTCTTTGTATTTCTGCGCGCCGCCTATCGCCAGTTGCCGATCAAGACGAATGGCGACCAGTAGTATGGGTGGCTATAATCCAGTGGTGCTATGTCCGCTGCGTTCGTGTCGCGCCGCTCGCCGTTTGCATTTGACGCTTTCAGCTTCCCGGCGATCATTTCTTGCTGAGCCATTTGTAAGGCAGCCGCTTTCGTCAATTGTGGATTCTCTTTTCTGAGACGATAGAACTCGCTCATCAAAAGCTGTGTGCTTTCGTCTGCCACGCTCCAGAGGGTTGCCAGGATCGCCTTTGCGCCCTTTTGCTGTGCCACGTAGCCGAAACCTTCGATCTCTTTCCCGCTGCTGTCCTTCTCCACCACTGCCGTCTGACACGCCGACAGTGTCAGCAGTTCAACGCCTCTGAAGTTCAGTTTTGGGTTGTTCTTAATCTCATCCACAGTCAGAACGTTGCCATCGCCCAAGAGAAGAAACGAGCGTGTCGAATCGCCCGGATTGAGGCTGAAGTGGGAAGCGATATGAATCACCTTGTAGCTGCGCAATAGTTGAGATTCGAGCGCGATTTCGCTGAAGTCGGCATCGAGCAAACTCTGACCCGGCATAACCCCGTTGGGTGATTGTGCGCTCTGAATAATGGAGCGCAACTCGGCTCTTACGGCGGGCAGCGATCTGAACGAAAGTTCCCGCGTTCCGTTCGGCTCTTTGACTTTCCTCGCTTCTGATACTCCCAGCCCCAGCGCACGCCAATTTGGTTCGACCTTATCGCCCAGCCGCGTCCGGCTTGCCAGCGTGATCGTGACGTTCTGATATTTCTGCCCAAAGTATTGTTTGCCGTCCCACAAGGCCGCCAGTGGCAGCAGACGCAGATTGCCGTCGAGCGACCAAAGCAGCGTCTTCGCCTTCGCGCCGTCAAGCTGTTTCTCAATAGGCTTAATGAGGACGTCGTAGAGTTCCTTCCCAAGCGGACGCGGATCCGTTTTAGGATTCTGCACAATGGCGCGAAACTTCTGTATCTTGTCGTTCAGATCCTGAGCCTTTATTTCGGTCTTTGCGTCTATCTGTGTATCGGGCGTGACGAGAATGACGCGGTAGCGATCATCACCGGCGAGCGTGTAGAGGAAGACCACGCCTTCGCCCCATGACTTTAGATCAGCTTGCAGGGCAAGGTTTTCCTGCAAGTCTTTTTCCGTGCTGGTGCGCTTGGCGAATTCTTCTGCAATCTGTCGCAGAAAGACCTGGAAAGCGCGGCTGGCATCCTCGATTTGCACGGAGAGTTCGTTGTAACGCTTTTCCTGCTCGACAGTGAGTTTGACGCCCTTGCTTTGAAGGTCCTGTAATGTGCCGAACTCCGCGCCGAGCGCCGTGATTTTGTCGGCGATTTCGTTGTAGCGTTTGAGCGCGTCTCTCTCTTCGGGTCTTAAATCGGCGCGTTGCTGGAGTTTGTCGGCTTCGGAAGCATCACGGCGCAGGTAATCGAAAACCTCTTCCTGCTTGAGCATCTGCAAAACCTGTTCGGCTTCGACGATGCGACCTTCAGCGATGAGAATATCGGAGAGACTTCGATACGTGCCTTCAATTGTGCCAAGAAAAGTTTTCCGCGTTTCTTTGCCCAGTCCTTGAATGGCTTGACGCAACTCCTGATATTTGTTGACCGCTTGTTTCCCGTAGAAAATCGCCAGACGCGGATTATTTAGTGAAAGCCAGGTATGTCGAAGCCAACCAAGTGTATTAGCTTCACCACTTCTATCACCAACGGCTTTGTAAAGCGGCAAGGCAAGGTTAAGAAAGTCCAATGCTTTCTGCTTCTCACCTAAATCCTTATAGACTCCGCCGATGTTGTTGAGCGTGACGGCTTCACCACTTCTATCGCCAACGGCTCTTCTGAGCGGCAAGGCGAGGTTATAAAAATCTAACGCTTTCTGCTTCTCACCTAAACCATCATAGACTCTTCCGATGTTGTTGAGCGTGGCAGATTCTCCGCGTCTATCGCCAACAGCTCTGAAAAGCGGCAAGGCAAGGTTAAGAAAGTCTAACGCCTTCTGCTTCTCACCTAAAGCATCATAGACTCCGCCGATGTTGTTGAGCGTGACGGCTTCACCACTTCTATCGCCA
>JAVHWA010000086.1:0-18871 GCA_032160165.1 Acidobacteriota bacterium | reverse complement strand
GATTTGGGTTATTGTTTTTAACTTAAAACTCAAAATTCATAACTCATAACTTATCATAAAGGAGGTCCGATGGGTCGCGCTCTGGCTGTCCTGATATGGATTTTGACGCTTGCTTCGGTTGGCCTTTTCTTCAGTGGATGGTGGTTCCCGACCACCATCACGGAGCACGGCCCACGAATCGACCAGCAATTCATGATAACCATCGTCGTGGTCGGCATCGCTTTCGTGGCGGCGCAGGTCGGGCTAGGTTGGATGATCTGGAAATACGGCGCCAGTGCCCAGAAGAAAGAGGCGCGGGCGCTCTATACCCACGGGAGCAATCGCCTGGAAGTCATCTGGACCGTCGTGACGGCGGTTATCTTTATAGGTCTTGCTGTCATGGGCCAACGCGTTTGGGCGCAACTGCATTTCAGCAGCGCACCCGCCGGCTCGTTCCAGGTGACGGTTGTAGCGCAACAGTTCGCATGGAACTTTCAATACCCGGGGGCGGATGGAAAGTTCGGACGCACCGATCCCAAACTCATAAGAGAAGATGAAGAGAAATTTATCGGTCTCGATGAGAAGGACCCAAGCTCAAAGGACGACATTACAAGCAAGACCCTCGTCATTCCAGTTAACCGGCCGGTTGAGTTGATTCTCCGATCCAAGGATGTGACTCACAGTTTTTGGGTCCCGCAATTGCGCTTCAAGCAGGACCTGGTTCCCGGAATGGAGATCCACGTTCATTTCACGCCGACCAAAGTCGGGCAGTTTCAACTCGCCTGCGCTGAGCTTTGCGGAATGAACCACTTCAGTATGAAAGGCACGCTCCTGGTGCTAACTGAGGACCAGCACCGAGAGTTGATGTCGGTCGCTCCGACGGATTTCAACTCCAAGGTGGCCTCATTTGCCGCCATGTACGAGGTGGGAACGATCTACGACGAACACGGCACGAAAATAGGGAAGTCATACTAATTCATTCTTCCAGCACAGGAGATGAGTGATGGCAGCAGACGCAGTAGAGCTTCATGAAGCCCACGTGGCGATACACCGGCACGAGCCGCCGAAGGGTTTCATACGGAAGTACATCTTCAGTCTCGATCACAAGGTGATCGGGGTCCAGTATCTGACGCTCGCTCTGGTGGCGGTTTTCATCGGAATGATTTTGTCGGTGCTGATGCGCCTGAGCCTGACATGGCCGGACATGACCTGGCCGATTATCGGTGCTATCAAGCCGGATTCCTATCTTTCGCTGATGACCATCCACGGCACGATGATGGTCTTCTTCGTGCTGACGACCGCGCCACAGGGAGGCTTTGGCAATTACTTCCTCCCAATACAAATCGGCGCGGATGACATGGCGTTTCCCGTCCTCAACATGCTCTCGTTTTGGGTAACCCTGGTAGGCTTCATCGTGCTGCTGGCGTCATTCTTTGTGCAGGAAGGAGCGCCCATCGGTGGATGGACCGGTTACCCACCTCTCAGCGCAATTCCCAGCGCCGGGCCGGGACAGGGCGCGGGAATGAATCTCTGGATTCTGAGTATTGCGATATTCTGCGTCGGGTCCCTGCTGGGCGCTCTTAACTTCATCACCACCCTTTTGAACATGCGCGCCAAGGGAATGTCTTTGATGCGCATGCCGCTCACCTGCTGGGCGTGGTTCACAACCGCAATACTCGCGCTGCTCGCTTTTCCGGTGTTGCTGGCTGCGGGAGTGTTGCTCTACCTCGACAGAAACGCCGGCACCAGCTTCTTCGTTCCCGCCGGATTGTTCATCAAGGACGAGATACAAGCGCACTCCGGCGGCTCTCCAATTCTCTGGCAGCACCTCTTTTGGTTTTTCGGCCATCCCGAGGTTTATATAGCCATTCTTCCCGGTATGGGAGCGACATCCCATATCCTGTCCACCTTCGCGCGTAAACCGGTCTTCGGTTATCGCGCAATGGTCTTCGCGCTTTTCTCGATCGGCCTCCTGGGATTCTTCGTTTGGGGGCACCACATGTTCATCAGCGGGATGAGTCCCTACTCGGCGATGGCCTTCTCGATACTTACATTGTCTATAGGTGTGCCTTCGGCGGTCAAAACCTTTAATTGGTTGGGAACGCTGTGGGGAGGGAAGATACGCTTTACCACACCGATGCTTTTCGCTCTCGGCTTCGTATCGCTTTTCGTAGCCGGCGGTATTACGGGTTTAGTCCTCGGTCAGACTTCGCTCGATCTGCCGATGCACGATACGTACTTTGTGCTGGGACACTTCCATTTGGTGATGGGGGTAGCAGCGATCTTCGGAATGTTCGCCGGAATTTATTTCTGGTTTCCAAAGATGTTTGGAAAGATGATGAGCGAGCGGCTGGGCCGCGTCCATTTCTGGATTACGTTCACCGGCGTCTATTGCATCTTCATTCCAATGCACATCATGGGTATCGTAGGCATGCCGCGGCGGTACTCGCGCTTTGCGGAAAACGGTCAGCAGATCTACGGCTTCCTGGAATCACTGCATCCGCTGGTGCTCTTCGTGACGGTTGCGGCGATCATCACCTTCTTTACGCAGTTTCTCTTCCTATTCAATCTCATATGGAGTTTGTTCAAAGGAAAGAAAGCCGGCGACAACCCATGGGAGGCCACTACCCTGGAGTGGAGTATTCCGTCGCCTCCGCCGCACGATAACTTCGCGGGAATCCTCCCGGTGACGTATCGCGGAGCCTATGAGTATTCTGTGCCCGGCGCGCCCAACGACTTTATTATGCAGACCGCGCCTGAACCTTCGGATGATACAGGCGTGACGGCGGGGATCGGTGGTAACGGACACGATGGTCACAAGCACTAAATCGGTCGCGCAAGCGAAGCTCGGGGTCGGTCGAGGGTCGCGTCCTGGCGGGCCCCGCGGCAACGGCAATGGACACGGGGGCGACGCCGCCACCGAGCGGTTCCGCCCGTCGAAGTATCGTGTGGGAATTTGGGTCGGGCTAGCCAGCATCGCGATGATGTTTACAGCGTTAACCAGCGCCTACATCGTCCGCTCCAGCACCTCGAATGACTGGCGACCGATAGCGATGCCGCGCCTTCTTTGGCTCAGTACAGGTTTGATTCTCCTGAGCAGTATCGCCTTCGAAGTGGCAAGGCGCTCTCTGAAGCAGGGCAGCTTCCGGATTTATCAGCGCTGGCTACTGCTGACGGTTTTGCTTGGTTTGGCGTTTCTGGCAACACAGTTATGGGCATGGCGCCAACTGGTCGCGCAGGGGATTTATGTTTCGTCGAATCCGCACAGTTCTTTTTTCTACGTGCTAACGGGTGCTCACGGACTTCACCTCCTCGGAGGGATTCTCGCGCTCGATTTTCTTCTGCTGCGAACGTGGCGCACTCGATACGAAGAAGAGTCACTTACTAAACGCCAGGCCGTAGCCGATGCCGTAGGACTCTACTGGCATTTCATGGCTGGACTTTGGATCTACCTGTTCTTACTCCTTTTCCTTTGGAGGTGAAAGTTGAGTACGGAAGCAAGGGCGGAGCAGTTGATTGCGGGTGAATGGAGCGGCGGTGCGCATCCATATCGCGTCGGCCACAGAAAGCTGGGGATGTGGCTGTTCATCGTTTCGGATTCGCTGACGTTCTCGGCGTTGCTGATAGCCTACAGCTACGCGCGCGCTTCGTCAGATCAATGGCCGACACCTTTTCCTTTCAGCCCAAGTATCATCTTCTCAACGGTGATGACGCTGTGTCTGCTCTCTTCGAGTCTGACCATGGTAATGGGTGTAGCGGCTTCCGCGCGGCGCGACCTGAAGGCCGTGCGAAAATGGCTAATCCTGACGATACTCTTTGGCGTCGCATTCCTGGTTCTCCACTTGATCGAATGGAAACATTTGATCGATGAAGGACTGCGGCCCTTCTCGCTCCCGGCGGAGTGGTTGAAGGAGTGGCCCAACGCCTCGCCGCTCTTCGGCGCGACATTCTTCGGGATAACCGGACTCCACATGTTTCACGTCTTTACGGGAGCCGTTTACCTCGGGGTGATCGCCGCTCGTGTCAAGAAGCTCAAACACGAGGACGTTGAAATCAGTGGTCTCTATTGGCACTTTGTCGATCTGGTCTGGATGTTCGTTTTCCCCATGATTTATTTGCTATCGATAAAGTTTTGAGGGGAGAAGACTAGCAGGAGAACGCAGGACTCAGGACTCAGGACTCAGGACGCAGAACACGAATGAACACTTTAGCTGATTTCATATGACTCCTGAATTCTGACCCCTGAGTTCTGAACCCTTCTTCCACGCATTTCATGAATGGGAGCCAAAACATGGCATCGCACGCGGAAGCGGAACACGATCACTTTGCAGGCAGCAACAAGCTCTTTATCTCCGTTTGGTTTTGGTTGCTGTTGCTGACGGGCATCGAAGTGTTTTTGGGGTACATACACATCCCCATCCATCTGATGTTGACCATTCTGATCGGCTTGTCGGTTATCAAAGCCGCTCTCATTGTGGCCTATTTCATGCACCTGCGCTTTGAACGCCTCAGTCTTGTTCTGACGCTGGTCCCGATGCTGGTCATTTGCATCTGCCTACTACTGGTGTTCTTTCCGGACAGTTGGAGGTCGAGGAATCTCAGGCCGGAGTATAATCGCTCGAGAGACGCGTCGAGTACCCAGACGTCACCCGCGGAGCATGAATGAACTTTAAGCGCACAATCAGGACTGCGTTAACTGCTATGGGCGGGCTTGTGGCTCTGCTCTTGTCGCATTCGCTGGCCGCGGCCCAGTGCGCCATGTGTAAGAATGCGATTACCGGTTCGCCGGACGCTGCCAGGCTTTCGGCAAACTTCAATTTCGCCGTATTAGTACTTCTCATCCCGCCCGTTTTGATCTTTTGCGGGATCTTCTTGGCGGTGATCAAGCATCGTAAGGTACAGGGAGGCGGAGCGTCCGACGACGACCTCTCAACGCCGACTGGGATCGATGAGTTCGATCCCAGGACCCGCGGTTTCTCGCGCGGCGCGAAGAGACCGGACATGAAATTGGGGTGAGCTGAGATGGAGGAGACAGACGAACTTGCCCTGGAGGTCGAGACACAAAGCGTGCGGGGGCGCGCTTGTCCGGTTTGCGGCGGGAAAATCATTCCTTCAGATCGGGCCGTCTACGAAAGCAAAGCCAACCCATCGGATGTCTATCCCATGTGGCAATGCGAGCGGTGCGGCTATGAGCAGATGTCTCAGAAGCGTACCCCTGCAAAAGGGAAGCACTGAACCTCCGGCCCGTTGAAATGCCCGGGCGAGAAGGCGGCAGAGGCTGCGAAAAGGGAAAGAGACCAGAGTATGACAGAAGCAGTCGGTAATAATGGAAATTTGGTGAAAGGC
Organism: Acidobacteriota bacterium; assembly: GCA_032160165.1. GTDB lineage: Bacteria > Acidobacteriota > Blastocatellia > Pyrinomonadales > Pyrinomonadaceae > QHXM01. Next base: position 13,546 of record JAVHWA010000086.1, on the reverse strand, counting down.
GAGGGCCTGCTTCTCAACGCGGTTTGCCTCGTAATGGCTGCTCTCTTTCTTGGGCTGGCGGCGCTCAACTTCTTTAACGCCGGAAATTTCATCAGTACCGACAGTCTATTCTTCACAACCGTAAGCGGACTGATGGCGTTCATCTTTCTCCTCGTTCCGCTGACTTCTTTGCTCGCAGCCCGGAAAGCGAAAAAGGCGGCCAGCCAGCCTGCTACGGCAGCGGCAACGCGCCCCGCGCTGGCTGGAGCGAGGCAAGATGCAGGTCGGGCGCTGCCTCCGGTACGTTACGCCGATGCGGTGGATGCCAAAGGACGGCGCATCCCGCCGGACGTAGCCAGGATGGTTGAGATCATTAAGGATAATTAAGCGTCGCCAGAGCGATATGTCCCGGCACAGACAGATCTGATGGACGATATACGACAGCGAGTGCTCGGTATGTTCGAGCAGATGAAGAAAGAGACGCTCGATCTTCATGAACTTTTCGAGGCTGGTGGCAACGACGCAGACGCGCGCCGCGAGGTTCTCTACGCGGTTGAAACGCTTGTCGAGGAAGGCCTGCTGGAAGAGCGAGGCAACGACTTCTATTCGCTGACCGAAGAGGGTCAAAGGGCTGCCAGGAACAGCCGGCAACTGAGCTGAAGTCGCCCGCCTTCGTAATGAACGATTTTATCTTTACCCTCCCGCACGTCAACGCCCTTCTCAACTCAACCAGCGGGCTTTGCCTCATAGTTGGATACATCTTTATCCGCCGGGGGAATATCAGAGCGCACAGACTCAGCATGATCGGAGCGTTTGTCGCTTCTTCAGTCTTCCTGGTCTCTTATGTTCTTTATCATTCGCTGCTGGCTTACTATCTGGGACTTGGCCCGACGAAATTCAAGGGCGAGGGTTTCATCAGACCCGTCTATTTCACCATTCTCATTTCCCACACGCTTCTTGCGATCGTGATCGTGCCAATCGTAATAATAACTCTGGTCCGCGCGCTTCGCGGACGGTTCGAGGAGCACCGTCGGATCGCCCGTTGGACGTTTCCGCTCTGGCTCTACGTTTCCGTGACCGGGGTTGTGGTTTACCTGATGCTCTATCGGCTATATGCCTGAGGAGCGCCAGCGTATTGGTCGAGTCAAGTAGCTGTCGTGCATTCGAGCCTCCGCATGATGCAGGTTTCCAGATCCGTCTCCCTGCGTGGCCGAAATCATCGGTAAGAGTTAGAATATCAGTGCCTGCCAGCGAAGTGACGTCGGCCCCGAGTCCGCCGCCGCTCCCCCAATATTATTCAGCAGCCCGCTTCTCGCGGAGCCTTAGTGCGAAATGGATAGGCCGTCGGTCCCTTTGCAACTCATTACTCAATGATTTGTTTCAGGATGTGGGCGACGCCGGACAGTTCCAATGACTTTCAATCTTGCCGATAATCGTATTCCTGGGCCGGCTCAGATTTCGAACGCCGCTTCTGACGATCAGGAGACGCGTATACTTGTCGTCGACGACGAGGAGCCAATCCGCAGGCTGTTTGCGAGCTGTCTAAGCGAATCCTATCTGTGCGAAACAGCAGCGGACGCCCAGGAAGCCCTCGCACTCCTGGCGGAGAAGTCGTTCGCCCTTGTCATCTCTGACGTGCAGATGCCGGGGCTGAGCGGTATTGAGCTGTTGCGAAAGATAAACGAGCACCACCCTGACACGGCGGTGGTGATGGCTTCTGGTGTGGGCCGGACCCAACGGGTCCTCGACGCGATTCGCCTCGGCGCTTACGACTATCTCGTCAAACCTTGCGACCTGGAAGTACTCGAGCTTACGGTTGAGCGCGCGCTGGAGCGACGCAGATTGTTGCACGATGGGGAACGCTACCGTCGAGACCTGGAAGATCGTAACACGGAGTTAGCAAGTCGCAAGGCCGAACTTGAGCGCCTGCAGGCTCAGATGGTGCATCGTGAGAAGATGGCTTCGTTGGGCCAACTCGCCGCCGGCGTTGCGCACGAACTGAACAATCCAGCGGGATTCATTTTGGGAAACATGGAACATCTGCGCGCCTGCGTGACTGGACTCGAGCGGCTGCTGAGCTTCTATGACGAGGCGAACTTGCCCGAGCCGACTTTTACTGCGGCGGAAGCAATCAAAGAAGAGATCGGCTACCAGGACCTCTTGCGAGATCTGGCGCCGATGGTCGCCGACTGCTCTGACGGCGCGGAAAGAATCCGGGACATAGTGCAAAACCTGAGGCTGTTCTCTCGGCTTGATGAAGCCGAATTCAAGAAGGTGGATCTGCACGAAGGAATTGAATCAACTATTCGTCTGTTGTCGCTGTATTACGGCCCCGGCCGCATCACGCTCGAGCGCGATTATGCGGACCTGCCGCCGGTTGATTGCTATGCGGGACAATTGAATCAGGTGTGGATGAACTTGCTGACAAATGCCGCACAGGCTATGGAGGGACGAGGCACTGTGCGCGTCGCAACGCGAAGGGAGAATAATGTCGCTATAGTCTCAATCACGGACAAGGGAAGAGGTATCGACCCTGAGGATCTGAACAAGATATTCGAACCTTTCTTTACGACAAAACGTGTCGGAGAGGGCACCGGCCTTGGCTTGTCGATAACCTACGGGATCATAGAACGCCACGGCGGCACGATCTCAATCGAAAGCCGCGTCGGAGAAGGCACCACGTTCCACGTCGCGATGCCAATTAATGCAGCGCGCGGGAGGACCGAGTAGAGCATCGATCTGAGGAGGTCGCGAACCGATACTCAAAGGAGCTTGAAATCAATTGGCTTACAAAATGATGGTTGTCGACGATGAGCCGGCAAATCTGAGGTTGCTTGAACGACTCTTTCGCACGGACTATGAAGTAATCATGGCGGGATCGGGCGAAGAGGCGCTTGAACTTTTGACTCAACACGACGCGGCAGTACTCATCACCGACCAGCGCATGCCGGGCATGACTGGTGTCGAGTTGCTCGAGCGGACCGCGGTTCTCAGGCCGCGAATGGTTCGCATTATACTGACAGGCTATACGGACGTTGAAACGCTCGTCAAAGCGATAAACAGCGGGAATGTGTACAAGTATGTGACGAAGCCGTGGAATAATGATGAGCTGCGTTTGACCGTCAGCCGCGCACTGGAACACTATGAGACCAACAAGGCACGTCACGAACTTGAGATGGAGAACCAGCGCCTCATAAAGCGCATGCAGGCGATCCACGAATTGGCAACGCAGTGAGAGATCGTCCTAAGCTTTCAAAATGGATAGCAACTCCAATGGCTCGTCCACATATCCCTTGGCCCCGATAGCGCAACGACGCCGGACGCCTCTTGCGTTCATAATTCTTGCGCTCCTATTTGTCATCGTCCCTTTTCTCACGTGGTACCTGACCTGGTTCGGACGCGGTCTTTCTGATCAAAGTATCGGAGAGTATCTCAAAGACGTTAAGAACGTCCGACATGTTCAGCAAGCGCTGACCCAGGTTGAAGCCAGTATCGAAACGGGAGACGCCGGCGCGAAGCGGTGGTATCCGCAGATCGTCGCTTTGACGGACAGCGATGTCCCCGAGATCCGAAAAACTGTTGCCTGGGTAATGGGTCAGGACAACCGGGCGGAGGAATTTCATGCCGGCCTTCTAAAACTGTTGGGCGATCAGCACCCAGGGGTTCGTCGGAATGCAGCCGTCCAACTCGTGCGCTTCGGTGATGCCGCCGGGCGAGCGGAACTGATCGCGATCTTGAAACCTTACCAGATGGTCGCGCCTGAAGATGGAGTTATCAGCGCGGTCCTGGGTGAAGGCGCAGATGTACGCGAGAACGCCTTACTGGCACGAATCACGGACAGCCAAAATCAGGTCCGGGAGCTGCGTTCACCGCTTTCGGGTAAGCTCTCGAAAGTGTTGACGCCCGGCGGAACGCGGGTTTCATCGGGGGAGGCCATCCTCACCCTTGCCCCCGATCCGGATTTTGTTTATGAGGCCTTGCGGGCCCTTCTGTTCGTAGGAGAGTCGGAAGATCTAGCGGAAGTTGAAAGATACGCTCAAGGTATTGAGAAAATGCCCGAACGGGTGCAAAGACAGGCCGTCGAGACGGCCAAGGCAATTCGTAGTCGGATCGAGAAAAAAGAAATCGATTCTAAGCAGGTGCAACCGGAGCGTCCGTGAGCTCGACGCCATGCATCGCTTCCCAATCTTCGGTAGGAACCATCTCGATCGCGTCCCAGGGGCATCCATCCAGAAACGCACCGTCCGGTCCTTTGCTGATGCACTTTTGGCAGCCTATACACAGGTTGGGGTCGACTTCTATGCGGCCGAACGGCGGATGGTCCTCATCCGGCACCCAGAACATGCAGGCCTCGATTGGACAATACTCAATGCATGCGGGCGAACCGGCGCAACCCGTGCAGCAGTCCGTCGTGATGGCGAGGATCTTGGGCTTCTTTTTCCTGGTGGCCTTGCCATCGCCAACTGACATCGGAAATTGTTTTTCGAGAATTGAGATCATCCGCGGTCCCCATGCGACGTATTCTGGAGCGACCTCACTTTAACACGTCTCAGCACCTGCGCTCAACGCTCTTCTTCGACGCCGCCTGACAACTTGAAAGACGCGCTTGAAAAGTTAATACTATCGAAAATCAAACAGGGAGGCATCTATGAGCACAGTCGCCGGAATATTTCCGTCGCGAGCCGAAGCAGAGCGAGCAGCATCGGACCTTCGCTCCGCCGGCACCGCCAGCGAGAGTATTAATCTACTAACTCCGGGCACATCCGAGGGAGAGATCGAGCGAAGTATCCCCACCGCCGATAGTGAACAGCCGGGCATGGGGAGCGCGCTGGGGGGCACCGTCGGCGGAGCATTGGGAGCTGCCGGTGGAATGGGGATCGGGGCAGCGGTTGCCAGCCTTTTTGTCCCCGGCGTCGGTCCGGTTCTGGCTGCAGGGATCCTGGGCGCGGCCGTGCTTGGAGCGGGCGGCGCAGCAGCAGGCGCGGCCGCCGGCAGCGCGATGGAAGAATCGATTGAAGGATTGCCGCACGACGAACTCTTCATCTACGAAGATGCCCTTAGACACGGCCATTCGGTTGTAATGGTCCAGGCAGATGATGAAACGCAAGCTGAGGCCGTTCGGGCGGTGCTAACGCGAGACGGTGCCGAGAGCATCGATGCCGCTCGCGAGAGTTGGTGGGTCGGGTTGCGTGACGCCGAAGAGGCAGAATACAGCGCCACTGGCGCAGACTTCGCGGCCGACGAGCAGAGTTATCGGCGAGGCTTCGAGGCAGCGCAGCATCCGTTCACCCGTGGCAAGTCCTATGAAGCAGCAGCAGATCGGCTTCGAAAGCAACACGGGGAGGCGTGTGACAACGATGCTTTTCGTCGCGGATACGCGCGCGGGCAGAGTTATTATCAGGGCTTGAGGGAGAAGCACAAGAGTTGAAAGATACGCTCTTGAGTATTGTGGTACTGGGCGGCATCCTGATCCTGAGCGCGGTCATCACAAATCTTTTCGCCCGCAAGATGTACAACCGCTGCGTCAAATGCGGGACGCTGAACGCTAAGCGGCGCGGGAACTGTCGGGCCTGTAACATCGAAATCAGCTAGAGGTGGATTTGGAGAGCGCTGACGTGGCAGCGCTCTTCGGGCCCGCACTCCGCCAGCCAAGATGCCCTGGAACCCTTCCCAGTACCATCAATTCCAATCTGATAGATTTGCCCCTTTCGAAGACCTCCTGGAGCTGATCACGATTCGTCCCCACATGCGAGTCCTCGATCTCGGATGTGGCACCGGTGAGCTCACGCGCAGGCTTGCTGACAGCCTTCCGGAAAGCGATGTGCTCGGAATCGATTCGTCTGTTGAGATGCTCGCGCGCGCCAGTAGTCACGCACGTCCCGGGTTGCGCTTCGAGAACCGAACGATGGAAAGTGTCTACGGCCAGTGGGACCTTGTCTTTTCGCACGCGGCGATTCATTGGATGGACGACCATCGCACCCTGGTGCCGCGCTTGCTCTCGCTGGTGAGTATGGGGGGACAACTCGCGGTCCAGCTCCCATCAAATCAATCTCACCCGACGCACTCACTCATCATAGAAATCGCAGAAGAAGAACCGTTTCGCACGGCACTCGATGGCTGGTCTCTCTCCTCGCCGGTGCTATCGATCAGCGAATACGCAGAGCTACTTTACGGCGCCGGCGGGACGGAGGTGATAGCGTTTGAGAAGGTCTATCCGAGCGTGCTTCAAAGTTCAGACCAGATGGCAGAGTGGACCGCCGGGACGACACTAGTACCCTACTTCGAACGCCTGCCGGAAACCCTGCATGAGCCATTCATGGCTGCCTACCGCGATCGCTTGCGAGCACTCTTCCCGTCAACGCCGGTGTTGTATACGTTCCGCCGAACACTCTTTGCGGCGACACGCTCGAAGTGATAGTCCGGCGCGGGCGTGAGCTAAGAGCGAGTCCAGTCGAGTGCACTCTGCGGGAAGAAGAGCGCGCAAGTTTGCGGGCCACACCGCCTCCGGGCGGCGGGAAGTCCAGCTTCTTCAGGATGCCCTCGCGCTTGTCAAAGCTTATGAGCGACGGTTTGCCCTCGGTCTTGAAAGTAAAGCGCTGCTGTCGTTCGGTGATGAGTATCCGCTCCGTGCGTTTGCCGGTCGCGCTCTCAATTTCTATTTCCACCGGCAGCCGGAACACCGCTGGAGTTTGCGCATCGGGAACCTGGGTCTGTGTCACGTTCAGGGTCAGTTGACGAGTTCGAGGCTCGTAGCGTGAACGAACGCGCAACTCCGGGAATCCGGCTTTATATACCCACTGCTCGAAAAACCAGTCGAGCTTCTCACCCGTCGTCTCTTCAAACGCCCTTTGCAGATCGCGTGTCTCAACAACTTTATTCTGATTCTCGCTGAGGTAGGTGTTGAGAGCCTTCCAGAACGGCTCGTCGCCCACAGTCTCACGCAGCATGTGAAGGACAAGCGCGCCCTTTTTGTAGAGCGTCGCGTCGAAGAGATCGATAGGCGATTGATAGCGGCGATATACCAGCGGACGACGATATTTGAAGGCATCCTCCAGGAAATAAAGAAAAGCGCTGGACCGCATCTCAGCCAAATAGGCGTCGTGTCCCGCCTCATGCTCCCGGTACGCGGCCTCCATGAACGTGGCGAACCCTTCGTTTAGCCATGCCTCCGACCAGTCCTTGCAGGTAACGAGGTCCCCAAACCACGAATGCGAGAGTTCGTGGGATATCAGATTCTCTCTGGACAATAGGGACTCTTTCGAATTGCTGCCGAGGATCTCGGTGTCTGCGTGAGTCGTGGCGGTGATATTCTCCATACCGCCGAAGACGAAATTGGCGACGATTGTCTGCGCGTACCTGCTGAAGGGGAATTCGAAGTTGAGTTTCTCTGCGAAGACTCGCATCATCTCCGGCGTCTTGGAGAAGGCCCTCCGTGCATCCTCTTCAGTCCCACGATACGTGTAGTATTCGACTGGAATGTCCTTATAGGTGTCTGTCAGCTTTAGATAATTACCGACAACCAGCGACACGAGATAGCTCGAGTATGGGCGCTCCATTCTCCAGTGAAAGGTGCGAGTGCCGTCCGGGTTATCAAGGGTATCGACAAGCGTGCCGTTGGAGATCGCAATTTCCTCCGGGCCCGTGGTGATGTATTGCTCGCTCGTCGCCTTGTCATCAGGAAAATCGTAGCAGGGGAACCAATAATGATTCTCTTCGGGCTCTCCCTGGGTCCAGATCTGGGCAGGCTTTTGAGGTCCTGTGGCGTTGCGCAGCGGGGATATGAAATAGATGCCACGGTCGGGAGTGGCGCGATATCGAATGCGAACGGCGATCGTTTCGTTCGGCTCATATGAGCGGTCAAGAGCGATGGCCAGCTTATTCGGAGGCTGCGTCCATTTGAGCGTGGCGCCATTCTCAGCCAGTTCGACGCCTTCGATCTTCATAGCTGAAGCATCGAGATCGAAGGAAGAGAAACCCGAGGCAAGTGGCTTCAAACTGACGGTCTCGTCGCCTATCACCGTTCGGTTCGGTACGTCGAACCGGGTGCGGATGGTGTAGTTTAAGACGTCGTAAGTGCGAGCCGGCCTCTTATGAGTGGGTCCTTCGAGCTGCCGACGCGGAATTGTTTTCGGCTCGCGCGGCCCGCCGCGAGCCCCGGCGCCTCGGCGCTGGCCTTGAGATGGCGGACCGATTCCGACGAGAAGGAAGAAGAGGAGAAAGACGGATAAGACAGAACGGCGGCCGGAGTTTCGGAGACTCATTAAACCTTCCCTGGATGGTGGCGTGTGCACTAATCTTTTTGTCTCGCGTCCAATTGTGCCTTACAAGAAATGCTAAAGCAAAGTTCGGCCCGCCCTGGATCGCGAGGCAAGGCAGCAATGGGACGAAGCCAGACGCGAAACTTGCGATCCGGCGCGCGATGGCTCCACACTTATTTCATATTCAACGCCGAGCATCGTAATATTCCTCCGCAAGCTGTCGAGACACGCTGCGCGGTCGGCCACTTCGACCGATTGTCGAGCATGATAGGAGAGTCTGATGATTCGTATGTACGCGCTGCTGACCGGCATCGTCCTGGCATTCACGCTGCAGTTTGATCACACCATGGCACAAGATACACCACCCCCCGTTCCTGCCCAGTGGCAAACCGTCGCCGAAAAGACCGACTATCGCGAGACCCCTCCTTACACTGAAACGGTAGCGTATTCGCGAAAACTGGCAGCCGCCTCACCGCTAATCCGCTTCAAAACGTTCGGCCGAAGCGGCGAGGGGCGCGGACTGCCGTTGTTAGTGGCATCAACTGGAAACACATTTACTCCCAGCGCAGCGAGAAGGGCGGGCAAAGTTGTACTGCTCATTCAAGCGTGCATTCATCCGGGAGAATCGGATGGAAAGGATGCCGGCTTCGCGCTGCTGCGGGATATCGCAATTACAAAAACGCGGGCAGGGCTGCTCGATCGTGCAGTGATTCTTTTTATACCGATCTACAACACCGATGGACACGAGCGCTTCGGACCATTCAATCGGCTTAACCAGAATGGTCCTGAAAAGATGGGCTGGAGAGTGACATCGACGAATCTGAATCTGAATCGTGATTACATGAAGGCCGACGCACCGGAAACGAGGGCTTGGCTGAACCTCTGGAGCGAGTGGGCTCCCGATCTCTTGATTGATTGCCATGTAACCGACGGCGCCGACTTTCGTTACAACATAACCTACATCTACGAGCATCATGAACACATGCCCGCGCCAATACTTGCGTGGATGCAGGAAGCGTTCGATGGAAGAATCTTCCCCGCCACGGAACGTGCGGGCAATCTGTTGTCCCAGTACGTCACGTTTCGCGATAATCGTGACCTCTCGAAAGGGCTGGATGGGTTTGTAATGCCGCCGAGGTTCTCAACCGGCTATGCGACGATTCGTAATCGGCCCGGCATTACCATCGAGACGCACATGCTCAAGGACTATCGTACTCGTGTACGCGGCACCTATGATCTGTTGAGGTACACGCTCGAAGAACTCAACCGGAATCCGGAAAAACTGCGACAAGCCGTCCGTGAAGCAGACGAGGCGACGATCGCAGCCGGCCGTAGTTACGATCCTGCCAGGAGATATCCGCTGAAGATCGAACTAACAGACAAGCCAAAGCCGCTCCTCTTCAAAAGCGTGCAATCGCGCACCGAATTGAGCGAAGTATCTGGAACGATGCGAGTGATATTTGGTACGGAGCCGCTCGATGTCAACGTTCCATTTTATGATGAGAGCCGAGTTGCCGCCGCCGTCTCTCCGCCCATTTTCTACATCGTCCCACCACAGTGGAAGCGGGTGATCGAGGTCCTTGCGGCGCACGGTCTGAAGATGCAACGACTCGCGCGTGCCGAAACAATTGAAATCGAGAGTTATCGTTTCACCGACGTGAAATTTGCCTCGACTCCGTTTGAAGGACACACTTTGCCGAGTTTCAAGGCCAGGCCCATCCATGAACGAAGGACTTTTCCCGAAGGGTCTGTCATCGTGCCCGTCGCGCAGCCCGCCGGGAATGTCGCCGTGCACCTGCTCGAACCCGAATCTCCCGACTCGTTTCTTGCCTGGGGGTTTTTCAACGCGACCTTCGAAGAGAAAGAGTACGGTGAGGATTACGTACTGGAGAAGTTAGCGCGGGAGATGTTGGCCAAAGATGAAAACCTGCGTCGAGAGTTTGAGGCTAGAGTTGCGAGCGACCCGAAGTTTGCGGCTAGCCCGGCCGCGAGACTCAATTTCTTCTACGAGCGCTCGCCGTACTGGGATCAACAGCTTAACCTGTATCCGGTCGGCCGAGTAATCTCTCCGCTGAAAGTTTCCCTGAAACCCTTCGAATGACAAAAAGAGAACGGGCGGAGAAGCACTCCGCCCGTTTCCGTGTTGGCTTGATTCTGTTTGCTAGACCGTCCGCCGCCCAGTGAGCAGATTGATCACCAAAACCACCAGCGCCACGACCAACAGCAGATGGATAAAGCCACCGCCGATTCCGCCGATAGCACCGATCAGCCAAAGTATCAAAAGCACTACCAAGATTGTCCACAACATACTCGCATCCTCCTTTGTTGGAGCCTCGTAAGGCTCTAGCCCGACCCCCCTATGAACCCGCTAGCCAGGTAACTGTCGGGGTTACCTTCACGATTGCCAGCTAGACCGTGCGACGGCCTGTGAGCAGATTGATGACCAAAACCACCAGCGCAACGACCAACAGCAGGTGAATAAAGCCACCGCCAATTCCGCCGATAGCACCGATCAACCAAAGTATCAAAAGAACCACCAAAATTGTCCACAACATGTGTTTGCTCTCCTTATGAACGTCGCAAATTGACTTCCGCTGGTTAGTATCTAGAGCAACGGTCATGCCAGCAGATCGGAAACACCCCGACAATCGAGCTAAGCTTGTGAGAGCTGGAAGGTTAAGTTCTAATCCGCTCAACGGATCGGCCAGACAGCGATGGATTTAGACCGAGATCCGTATCAAAACCCAGCATGAGAAACTCTGGACAGGTGTTTCGAATCAGGGCAGACTGGCGATCCACTGAGGAGACCTGTTCGACGTTGAGGCGGCGGTATGGGTAAAAGTGTGAAGGCGAATACAGGAATTAGTCATCTCTCGCTGGACTTACGGATCGAAGCGCTGGTAAAGTACACAAAGCGTCGCCGTCCCCAACGACAGACGCGCTTAGAAGAACCTGCACGCCGCTTCCAGCGAGTGGGTCTGCGTCCGGTTCCGTAACAATCTAACTCGATTCTTTGTAAATCTTTGCTTTGAAGGTTGACCGTGGACTTCCCCTATTGTGCCACGCGTCCATCTGGAGATTAGTCATGCCATCCCCGTTGCCCCGTCTCATTCCCCGTGTCTCGAAGTCTGGTCTAATCTTGGCAAGCTTTCTGTTGGTGGTTCTGGTTGTGGCGTGTGTCATGGTGTTTAGCCGCCGCCAGCCCATGATCCAGCAGATTAACTCGACGCAGTTGCGCACGCTTGGCGAGACGAGCGCGGCCACCGCCCTCCAAATTGACGACGAGACTTTGATCGTCACGATGCGCGATGGCTCGACCTCTCAGGCGATCGTAACCAACCCAGCGACCCAGAACGAGATCGTCAGCGTTTTCGCGAAGAATAACCTGCCGGTCGAGTTTCGTTCGCTGAAGCCAAGCGCCTTTTCAACCATACTTACCTGGATGATTCCGCTTCTGACTTGCGCCGTGCTGGGCTTTGTCGTTTGGCGAGTGTACGCCAGCATGGGCGGTCGCGGTGGCGACTTTGCCGTTGTGGACGGCAGCGGCAAGCAGTCGGTGACATTCATCGATGTTGCGGGAGTTGATGAAGCGAAGGCGGAGCTTTCCGAGACCATTGAGTTCCTGCGCGACCCATTGAAGTTTGGAAGGCTGGGAGGACGCGCGCCCAGAGGCATCCTACTCTCAGGCCCTCCGGGGACTGGCAAGACGCTTCTCGCGCGGGCCGCAGCCAACGAAGCCGGCGCGCCTTTTCTCTCAGTTGCCGGCTCCAGCTTTCAGGAGAAGTTTGCGGGCATGGGTGCGGCGCGCGTTCGTCGGCTTTTCGCCGAAGCTCGAAAACTCTCTCCCTGCGTCGTATTCATCGATGAAATCGACGCCCTGGGTCGCCAACGTGGTCGCAGCAACGATTCCGCGTCCGCCGATCAGGACCAGACGTTGAACCAACTCCTGGTTGAAATGGACGGCTTCGACCAGCATAACGGAATGGTTGTGATCGCATCCACAAACCGGCCGGACATTCTCGACAGCGCGCTAACAAGACCGGGACGCTTCGATCGGGAAGTTGCAGTCAACCTGGCAGATGCCGGGGGACGCGAAGAGATCCTCAAAGTTCATGCTCGTGATCTGAAACTGGAAGCCGGTCTCGATCTACGCTGGATCGCACGCGGCACTCCTGGTTTCTCTGGAGCTGACCTGGCAAATTTGTTGAATGAAGCAGCGATCGCTGCCACTCGCGACAACGCAGACGCGATCGCGCGGCCTCACGTCGAATACGCGCGAGACAAGATACTGATGGGCGCGGAGCGTCAAGGCTTCATGATGGACGAGGAAGAGCGCTACGCCACAGCCATTCATGAAGCGGGACACGTTGCTGTAGGGCTGGCCGTCAAGAACGGCGATCCTATTCACAAGGTATCGATACTTCCGCGCGGTCGCGCGCTCGGAGTAACGCAATCGCTGCCCGAACGAGACCGCCTGATGAAGAAGCGGGAATACCTCGAAGATCAAATCGCGATGTTGCTTGGTGGTCGAGCGGCGGAACAACTCCTTCTCAACACTATGACCGCCGGAGCTTCCAACGATATCGAACGTGCCGTCGAGATCGCGCGAAAAATGGTCACCGAATTTGGGATGAGCCCGCTAGGTCCGATTCATCTGGGCAAGCCCGAAGACGCACGCAGTCAATCCCTGCTTGACCGGGTAGAGCTTGCGACCAACGAGATAATCGTCGCGCAGATGCAACGCGCCCTCGACGTTGTTGATGGTGAGCGCGACTCTATCGGCCGCCTGGTAGAAGGATTGATGGACCGCGACACGCTCGAAGCCGACGAGATTCACGAGTGTTTCGGAGTGAACGTGTCTATCCAGGCAGCGTAGGCCCCGCTTGAGAGCGCCAAGGGCGCGAAATGCAACAGCCTGGGCCACCCGTGGCCCAGGCTGTTCGCGTCTCGAATTATCGCGCGCTGCAGGCGCGTAATAAAACTGTCGGCTCTTAAAGCTATTCCGCGCCTTTGGCGCGGCGGATGGCGGGCTTACATCGAGCGAAACTTCAAACTACACCACTTCCCACAATCAAGGTCACGCTACTAGTGTCCCAGCGCTTCTGGATGTTCTGCCACCTCTTCGATCGCGTGACTGCGGACCCCCCACGTGCCGAGGGCCACGCCGGAAAAGATAAGCACTGACGCCAGCCAGGTTCTGGGGTTCCACGCCTCGTTGAGGATCAATGGCGCCAGTGCAAAGGCGATCAGCGGTTGCAGGTAAATGTAAACTGCGACCGTGCTCGGCTCGACGCGGGCTAGCGCCAGAG
>JAVHWA010000183.1:0-5438 GCA_032160165.1 Acidobacteriota bacterium | reverse complement strand
CGGCCTGCCTCGATCACTGTTATTACCTCGACTGGCTATCAGACGCTCGATCGGTCTGCGATCACAGCTCTGCGGCAGTGGCGCTGGAGAGCGGGCCGTTGGAAAGAGATCGAGATGCCTGTCACCTTTAATATCAGTGCCACATTTCCAACACTCAAGCCTGGGTCAGTGCGGCTACCCGATCAGTGACAACTTCATCTAACCAGGCGATGCAGCGAACCGCTGGCCGCTCCGCGTTCCCGCTTCCGATGACTTCCACATTCAACCAGCAGCCACACGCGCCCTCGCCAGCGGTCGCTGATCTTGTGTCTCGTTAGGCGGATATACTCGGACGTTGTGCGCTCAACACCAGTTCACGTAATGATTAACTCGCCAGGTCGCGTTCGCTACCTTATCGACATTATCGTAATCGTAGTCGCCTATTTCGGGTTCGATGCTTTTGCGGACGCCCTCCCGCTGCCGGAGAACTTCCGCATCGTCATCGTCGTCTCGACGCTCGTGAAGTGCCTCTACCTTCTCTTGGTTTGGTTCTCCTTGCGATGGCGGGGCGATAGGCTTGCGACCATTGGTTTACAGAAGCCCCGCAATTGGTTTCTGGCGATTGCTGGTGGAGTTCTCTACGCGGCGGTGCTCTTTGCCGGAGTGTATCTACTGGAACGCGCTGGCTTTCGTCGAGACATGAGCGCGTACGTACGGTTCAAGGGCGATCTCGAATTTACTCTTTATCAGCTCGGAGGGATCACCATTGGAGCGGGCTTCGGCGAAGAGTTTGTCTTCCGTGGCTTTCTTTTCCATCGTGTCGCGGTTCTCTTTGGCGGCAATAAAGCGGCTTGGGCGGTGGCATGCGTGATCCAAGCCGCACTCTTCGGAGCCATCCACGCTTACCAGAACCCGATGGGCATGCTTCTTACCGGCACGATTGCTCTTATCTCAGGCATCGTGTTCCTAGCCATTGGTCGAAACCTGTGGCTGCTCATCATCGCCCACACGCTCTATGACACCGCGCGCGTTATCGCGTTTTATCTACACGGGCCACCGCCTTGGTGACCGCAACTGCTTATCTGCTGACAGCGCAACGCCTAACCAGACGATGCAGCTAACCGCGCCCCGTTCTGTTTCCCCGCTAAGAGTAGCTACAACCTTCAACCTGCAGCCACGCGCGCTTTCGGGCCCGGTAGCTGATCTTGAGTCTCGTTAGACCCATGAATACACGCCGCCCTCTCGTAATTTTTGTATTCGCCATCCTACTCGGGACTCGATCGCTGACAGGGGCGGCACAGGTCCGAGACGGCTCCAGCTTCGAACGAGCGATTCTCGTAGAGGGAGACTACAAGCACAGCGTCGATTGGGAGTGGAACTACCTGCACAAATACTTTCGCGGTCGGGGTCTGCCCAGAGAGCATGCGCTGACTCGACAGAATAGACGCACATACGACAAGTTCGTTTTCACCGACGGCAAGGTCGTTATCTTTGACGTCACGCGGTTCGCGGGGGAGATCTTCAAGAAGCGCGATATCGACCTGCCAAAACTAATGAGAGAGATGGGAATTGAGTCCGCAAAGCCCAAATAGGTCTAACCATGCGATGGGGCGAACGGCTGGCAGCTTTGGTTCCTCACTTTCCATGAGAGTTCACCCTCAACTCGCAGTCACGCGCTTTGATTCGCATCTCCCGCTGCTCAGCCTTCGGCCTAGGGTCCATGGCGCACCGCTTCCCCGCGGGCTCCATTCCCGCCAGCCGTCGCTCATCTTATTCTCGTTAGACGGCTTGAGGTGAAACGTGACGTACTCATTCACGACCTTGCGTCGAGGATCGCCTCGCTTCGCCGGTCACACCCTATCCGTGTGGCGATTGACGGGGTGGATGCCGCCGGCAAGACGACGCTCGCAGACGAATTAGCCCCGTGCCTGAAGGAGTATGGACGACCAGTAGTCCGTGCGTCAGTCGACGGTTTTCACAATCCTGCAGTGGTCCGCCGACGCCGGGGCCCAACGTCCCCCGAGGGCTACTTTCACGATTCCTTTAACTATAACGCCTTGCTCGATGCTCTGCTTCGACCGCTTGGACCAGGTGGGTCTTTAGAGTTTAAACGAGCCGTCTTCGACTTTCGAACCGACCGGTCAGTCGTCGCACCGCTTGAGCGCGCTGAACAGGATACGATCTTGCTATTCGACGGTGTTTTCCTATTGCGTCCTGAGTTGCGCGATTACTTCGACTTCTCCGTGTTCGTGCGTGCCGACTTCAATGTGACGGTGGCACGGGCGGAACTGCGCGATGTGGAGTTGTTCGGGAGCCAGGAAGCCGTCCGTCTCCGTTATCAAGAACGCTATGTTCCCGGCCAGCAGTTATACTTGGCCAGCGCGGACCCTGAGCGCCGGGCCTCGGTGGTTATTGACAACAACGACCCACTCCAGCCTCTGGTCGAACGTGCCGTCTAACCAGACGATGCAGCTAACGCCTACCCACTGTTCGCTCCATACTTTCCGATGATTAAACGACTTCAACTCCAATTGACGCTCGCTCTCGGTAGGCGTAGCTGATCTTGAGTCTCGTTAGATGCATCCCTCCGCCATGATGTTTCGTGTGGTCGTCGCCTGCACATTGGTGGCCGCCGGCGTGTCGGCCCCTGCTGCTCAGGTGTACACGGGCGAGCCGCTTGGCGAGTCGCCTGAAGTTTGCGCAGCACGCGAAACACTCGAGGAGACCGGCATCACCGTCTCGAACGTCGAATTCGTCGCGATCACAAACCACGTCCTGGCTGACGCCGGCAAGCATTACCTGACTGTTTGGATGCGCGGTGAACCGAGCGACGCCGAGGCACAAGTGGCCGATGCGGCGGAAATCAGGGAACTCGGTTGGTTTGCTCGCGATGAGCTTCCGGCTCCCTTGCACATTTACTTCCAGAACCTGCTTGATGGCCGCTGCTGGCCGCGAGCGCCGGCGAACCTGCCGTGGGGGGAAAGTAAGAATTAAGAGATTCGGGATGAAGTGCTCGACAAGCGGCGGGCGATTTCCCCATGATGGCGGCATGAGAAAATCGGCTTTCGGTTTTGCCGGCGTGCTCATCGCGATCTTGGTCGCGAACGCGCCGTTGCGGGCGGAAACGGTTAATTTTCCGGACGAGCAACCGGTCTTCAAAATTGAAGTGCCGGATGGCTGGGCAGCAAAGTCTGAATCGGAAGGTGCGCTGTACCTGCGACCCACCAGCGGGAACACCGGCCATTTCTTCGCCTTTATCGAACTGCCGGCGGCAGAGATTCCGGATGAGAGTGCGGCGAAGAAATATGTAGAGTCGCGTCGCGCAACGGACCTGGACAAGCTTGGCGCGGATGAAAAAGGCCGCTCTCTCTGGCCGGTGAATGAGGAAACGCTGCCGAACAGTCTCAAAGGCTGGAGCGCGGATGATGACGTGTTGATGAAAATAAAACCCGGCGATCTGCCGCAAATGAAAGCTTACTCCGCTATCGTTTTTTCTCCGGACGGGAAGAAGTATTTCCTGATGCTGGCTTTCGGCAGAAGCGGCGATGCGATGGCAAACAAGGACTTCCTCAAGAAGTCGATCGCGGTGACGAAGTAAGCCGACGAGAAGATCTGATGAAATCGGCTATCTCTTGTCTGACATTCGTTGCCTTCGCTTCGATTAGCCTGGCTCAGTCGGGAGAAAGGTCCGGCGCGATTACTCGCTCCCGATGGGCTGCACAGACCCGCAGGCGTTAGCGGCGATTGAGTATGCCACCGTCTACAACCGAGCGATCATTGAGCACCTTCGGCGTGCACCGTCACACTGATTTTCACCCCCGTGTCATCTAACCATGCGATGGAGCGAACGGCTGGCAGCTTTGGTTCCTTTCTCCAGATGAAATTCCATCCTCAACCCGCAGCGACGCGCTTTGACTCGCGGCCCCCGCTGCTCGCCCTTTCGGGCCAAGTCCATGTCGCACCGCTTCCCCCGGGCTCCATTCCCGCCAGCCGTCGCTCATCTTGTTGATGCAGTCGCTCTGCTCCTTTACCCTTCGGGCTTCGTCTATGTCACGGCTTGGCCGTCCGTTCCATTCTCGTTAGGCCTTATGAGGGCGCGCGAAGCATACGACGAGCTATGCGCCTACACCGCGACGCGAGGTGACGCGACGTTCATCCATCAGCACGTGGTCGATGCGTTCGCGGCGCAGACAGCCGATGAGCACACCAAGCCCATTACACTTGCGCTTGCGCTCGTCGGGTTATGCCTCCACGTCGAGCGAGACTTTACCGGCCGAGAGGTTCAGCGCGCCCACATGCACATCGCGCGGCGCAAGCGCGCCTGGCCGTCCTTTGCGTTACCTCGGGAGCGCGGCTCGATCACCGCAGCGGATGTCCTCGCGCGAGAGGCCGGTGTCACGCGCGACGCCGCGATTCACTCCTGGTCCGCAGCGGTGTGGGAGGCGTTCCACGCGAGCAAACCGGCAGTTGAGGAGTTGCTCTCCCATTACGATATCGGTTACCATGCGGCGCGAAAGGCCTAACCAGGCGATGCAGCGGCATTAATATACTTGCCTGACCGTAGGAGTGGTCTATCTTGCGCCCTCCGCCGTGACAGTTTCGGAAGCTTAGGCTTCCGAAGTCTCGGGCGAATTGCTGGCCTTTGCCGCTTCGCTTGGCGTCTTGACGACGCGCCTTACCAGCGTTTCAAAGCGCTTCGCAGCGCCTTTACCGCTAGTGGCGTCGCGCGCCAATCGCTCAAGCGTTTCTTCGGCAGTTTCATTCTTCTTACTCATTTCTTTTCGTACTCTAACGGATTTTTGACTACAGTGAGTGTGATTGGTGGGTCGGCCCAGCGGCTGCCGCTACGCACGAACGTTCCAGAGTCTAAGAGTTCGTACTTGATGCCAGACGTGTCTAAAACCGCTCGTAAGTCGCCTATAACCGCGTCGATCTGCTCGCCCCGATACACTTCCAACACCGTGCCAGTTAATGGTGGTCGCTCAGTGATTACGAAATTCACTCCCGTTTGCGAGCATGCCTCTTGGACTAGAAAGTCACACTCCCGTAACAGTTGGCATACAGCCCGACCGAACTCGTATTCTTCGGGTGGGTTGCCTCCATATCGGACTACGACCGGAACAAGGCGGTGCTCCTTTGCTTTTGGGACAGCCATTGCTCTAGCTCTTTCGTCAGGACTAATCGTTCTCGGTTTAACTGTTTGCCGATATACGTCGCCAGCAATGTTATCGCCGATATGGGTAGAGTCCTTGTACTCAATGTGCTGGCTCGGCTTGTCGTCTTTCATTGCTATGGGCTCCTGTTCGTATTCTCCGGGGTGTTTCCAAGCCGGATATTTAAAAATTCGTCTAATCTCTTTGATGGCAGGATTGTCGGCGGTCGTCCCGGTGATAATGCCCTTATCTGTTGCAATTAGTCGGAGTCCGTACGGTTCCGCGAATATCCCATTTATCACAACG
>JAVHWA010000131.1:0-44744 GCA_032160165.1 Acidobacteriota bacterium | reverse complement strand
CTTTCTGCGCAATAGCCAACCGGCCGAAGCTACGACTGCGCTCGTAAGCGCCGCCACGTTCGAAGGGCCGTCGAAGAAGGACCCGAAGACCTATCTCTATCTGGCGGACATCTACGAAAAGGGTGACTACGCGAACCAGGCCAAGCAATACAACGCCGGCTGCAAAACCGAGGAGCAGCTCAAGAGCCAGGAGTGCATTGACTTGAGCGCAAAGGTCAACTCAACCGTCGACCACATGATCGACGCGTTGGCGCGGGCCATCTCATACAGCAATACTGCTCCGAACGCGGCCAGTTATGCCCAGGCGCGTACTGCCTGGAAAGAACAGTTGACTGCCTACTACAAGTTTCGCAACAACAACTCCGATACCGGTCTCGAAGCCTTGATCGCGAGCATCACGTCGAGACCGTTTCCAAAACCGGGCGAGCCTGTGGTCCCTCCGATAGTTCCGCAGACGGCTCCTGCGACCACGCCGTCGTCAACGGCAACGCCGACGCCCAGCACGACGTCGGGAACAACCGCCGGGAAGGCTGCTTCGACTCCTGCGGCCACGAAGACGGCATCCGCTCCGGCGACCACTACGACTCAACCGAAGACTACTGGCACGAAGACCACGCCCAAGCGGGCGCATAAGTAGAGGAGCATTTCCAGTAACGCTTCTCGGTCACAATCCGTGTCATACATAACAGCGCCGGACGCAACGTCACTTTACGAATGATGCGTCCGGCGCTCGCGTTAAGATCAGCGCCACTCGTGAGTAAATCCAAGACAAAGACACCGGACCTTGACCAGCTGGAGAAGACGCTTACCTATAAGTTCGCCGACCGCACCTTACTGGAACGAGCTCTCACCCACCGCTCATGGGCGCACGAAAAAGTAGCTCCCGGCAACGAGGAGGAAGCGCGGCGTCTGCATAACGAGGCTTTTGAGTTCGTCGGCGATTCTGTGCTTGGACTAGTCGTCGCCGATTATCTTTTCCAGTGCTATCCCGATGTGACCGAAGGCGAACTCTCCCGCATGAAGCATCGGCTGGTGAGCGCGCCGACGCTCGCCCGGGCTTCTGAACGGCTGGGAATCGGAGAGTATTTAAGGATCGGAAGAGGCGAGGAGAAAAGCGGCGGGCGGGCGAAGCGTGCACTGCTGGCGGATGTTTTTGAAGCGCTGCTGGCTGCGATCTTCTTCGATGGCGGATTGCCGGCTGGCACCGACTTTGTACACCTCGCACTTTCTCCGGAATTGGAAGATGCGGACCCCGAATCTGCAGCCGCAGCCGACTTTAAGACCCTGCTCCAGGAGATGCTTCAATCGGAACATAAGGCAGCGCCGCAATACTCCGTCATTAATACCACCGGGCCGCCGCACCGCCGCACCTTTCACGTTGAGCTGAGTTGGGAAGGAGCTTCGGTACGCGCGCAGGGAAGAACTATCAAGACTGCCGAGAAGGTGGCGGCACGGCTGGCACTCGAAGAGATTAAAGCAAATCAGGAGGCGCAGGCCGCCGGCGATTGAAGTACATTCTTCTGTTCGAGCCGGCTGTTGAGGCTTTTCGCCTTGCTGGCTTGACCGTCGTGTCACGCTTCTTTAGGATGAGATTATGGATGATGATTCGGTGAACATGGGGGTAGCAGCGCCAGTGGTGGATGATGAGGTGGAGAGACGACCGTCTCCCCTCAAACCTCGAACCGAGAGTCGCAACGGCCATGAGAGAAAGTCGGTTGAGGTCGAACACAAGACCTCGGGCCCGCCGAAGACAGTTTGGCGGGAGTATTTTGAATCCGCTGTGGTGACAGTGATCATGGCGCTCTTCGGAATGACTTTCATCGTTCAGGCGGTGAAAGTTCCCACCGGCTCGATGCAGAACACGATCACCATCGGCGACCATCTATTAGTTAATAAGTTCATTTTCGCACCCGGCTCGCATCCTTTCTTTCTGCCTGAGCGCGAGATCAGACGCGGGGACATCATCGTTTTCAAATACCCCGGCAATCCCAAAGACCCCGAGGGCGACAAAACACAGGACAATATTCCCTTTAAGACCAACTACGTCAAGCGTGTCATTGGGTTGCCCGGCGACAAGGTCGAAGTTCGCGGCCAGAGTGTTTTCGTCAACGGCGAGGAGCTTGCCGAGCATCGAATCGCTGCCTTCGATTACTCCAATAATGATGGAATAGAGGAGCCGCAGGACAAGATGCGGCTCGACATCAAGAACAACCCACCTCGCATCGCAAACGAGCTTTACGATGTTTATATCAGCGAGAACAAGACGCTCGAAAGTCACAAGCCGGTGCTCGTTCCTGAGAATTCCTATTTCGTAATGGGTGATAATCGTAACAATAGCGCAGACAGCCGTGTTTGGGGATTCGTACCGCGCGAGTTCGTCATCGGTCGCGCGATGTTCGTTTACTGGTCTTACGACGAGAGCAAACCCTCCAGCGGATTTTTCCTGCTCGACTTTCTCAAGAACACGCGCTGGGATCGAACCGGCAAGATGATAAAATGAACCGTCGTCCGAGAAGATGAGCGAGTAGGTGGCGGGAAAGTTTTCAACTTCCCGCTATACGAAAGCCACTTCGCAAATCCACAGCCACCACTTTCTCCCCAGACTCTTTGCGGCTATATTTAGCCACTATCAGCGCAGTTCAGAGGGTCTAGATTTATGAAACGTCCTGCGATCCTACCCCACTTGCGACGTCTTCTGCCGGGTTTTCTGATCATAAGCCTTGCCCCCATGGGTACGGCTCTGGTCTCGCACGCGCAGCAATCGTCGCCCGCCAATCAACAACGACCCAGGCGCGTAGGGGCCACGGACCAGAACTCTCAGCCTCCAAAGTCCAAAACGTCGTCACCATCCACCGCCGAAGGCGAAGAGCTTGACGAAGGCGATGTAGTCCGAGTGGACACCCAACTCGTCTCGGTGCCGGCAGTTGTAACCGACGCTGCCGGACGACCGCTGGTGAATCTGCGGGCTGACAATTTTGTGCTATTCGAAGATGGACGTCCGCAAAGAATCAGTAACTTCTCAACAGCGGAGGCACCGTTCGAGGTCGTGCTGCTACTCGATACCTCCGGATCTACGCGCGCGGACTTGAGTTTGATCAGGGGCGCAGCCCGCGCATTTATCAACGCACTTCGTCCGGGTGATCGCGTCGCGATTGTTGGGTTCAATAGCTCACGCCAGGCTGCGTCACCTCTGGCACAGGTAGACCTTGTCGCCCGCTTGACCGACAATCGCGAGGTTCTGCAGAAGGCACTCGAAGATCTGGGAGCCAGCAACGGAACGCCTTATTACGATTCGCTGACACGCATCGCTGAAGAAGTCTTCCGTGATCCGCCCCGAGATGAGGTTCGCGGGCGACGGGCGGTAGTTGCATTGACCGACGGAGTTGATTCCGCCAGCGATGCAAATTACGAGGAGGCGCGCTCACGGATGCAGCGGATCGGGGTCGCCTGTTACTTCATACAAGTTAACACCGAAGATTTTGTCGAGGACAGACTGCTGCGAGATTGTCAGGAGTTTGGCACGCTGAGACTTTCGCGAACGCAACTTCAACGCTATCGTCGAATTTTTGTCCCGCGCGCGGATGCGAGCAGATATGAAGACTTTTGTCAGATGGGCCAGTTCGAGCGAATGTCGATTAGTCGCAGCCTCTACGAGCTGGCTCGCCGTGAAATGGATGATCTCTCTCGCGTCTCTGGCGGCAAATCATTTCCTGCTCTCGACCTGCGCGACGCGCGGGCGGCGTTCGCCGAAGTTGCCAAAGAGATCGGAACTAAATACAGTCTGGGCTATTACCCGACTAACAAAGCGCGCGACGGACAATTTCGCTCGATCCGTGTAGAAGTACGCGGAATCGCGGGCGGCACGCAGGTACGGGCGCGCGAGGGCTACTACGGTCCAAAGGGGTGATCGCTGAAGCGGTCGGTGCAACGTTCAATCTCAGGAAGCAGTGATAGGCGCAAAGACTAATGAACCAAGCTACGGCTTTCGATCGGATGATTTTGATTGTTCTGGATAGTGCGGGGATCGGCGAGATGCCCGACGCCGCGGATTGGGGCGATGCAGGTTCGGACACTCTAGGCCACGTTCTTGATTCACGGCCCGTGCATCTGCCGAATCTCCAGGCCCTGGGGCTGGGTAACATTCGTCCACTGAGTAACCTGCCACCGGTCGATCAGCCCCGTGGCTCGTATGGCCGATGCGCTCTGCGCTCGAACGGGAAGGACACCACCACCGGCCACTGGGAGATGGCGGGAATAATCCTGGAAAAGGCTTTCCCGACTTACCCGTATGGCTTTCCTCGCACCCTCATTGAAAGCTTCATCAGAGAGACGAACGTGCCCGGAATTCTGGGAAACATTCCGGCGTCCGGCACCGAAATCATAAAGGACCTGGGCGAGGAGCATGTCCTGACAGGGAAGCCGATTGTCTATACCTCCGCGGATTCGGTATTCCAGATTGCCGCGCACGAAGAAGTCATTCCGTTGACGCGACTCTACGAGCTGTGCGAAACGGCGCGAGGAATTTTGCGCGGCGATGATGAAGTGGGACGAGTCATCGCGCGGCCCTTCCTCGGTTCGCCGGGCCAGTTCCGTCGTACCGAGAATCGTCATGATTACGCGGTGCCTCCGCCCCGAGAGAATCTGCTGGTCGCTGTTAGCGAGGCTGGTCTCGACGTTATCTGCATTGGGAAAGTGGCGTCAATATACGATTCGATGGGCGTCACGCTCGACATGACCGCCAAGAACAACAACCAGTCAATAGACCAGACCATCAACGCGCTGAAGCAAAAGAACCGCGGCTTGATCTTTTCGAATCTGGTCGACTTTGACATGCTCTATGGACATCGTCGCGATACCGAGGGGTACGCCCGGGCGCTGGAGCACTTCGATTCGCGCCTCCCCGAGATCGAGGCCGCGATGGACGAACGCGACCTCTTCATTATCACGTCGGACCACGGAAACGATCCCACCTTCCCCGGTACGGACCACACTCGTGAGTATTCACCGCTTATTGTTTTCGGCAAACGAGCAAAGGCAGGCGTGGATCTGGGCATTCGCGGTTCTCTGGCAGACATCGGGCAGACGATCGCGGAGAACTTCGGACAGAAATTGAGCGGGGGCGAGAGCTTCCTGTCTTCGATTGTTTGATCAGAAGCCCTTATTTTGCGGCAGGTCGTTTCGAGAGGCCCTGGTAGATGAGTTCCAGCCATTGCGGAGTCTTGATAAACCCCGTTCCCCACGACTTCCACTCCTCCGGCAGACCCGAAAGCTTGATCTGATCAAGGGTCTTACCCGCAGCTATCTGCTTCCGTACTATGTCAGTCGTTTCGACCAGCATTCGGTGAAACAACTTCAGATCGTCTGGGGTCGAGAGTGGCCCGTGACCGGGAATTATTTTGACTCCGGCAGGCAAGCGCCCGAGAATATCGGCGACGTTTTTGGCAAGGTTCTCTACGTCGCCACCATTATCGATATCGACGAAGGGAAATTTACCGGCAAAGAAATCGTCTCCCATGTGGACGACGTTTGAACCGGTGAAGAAGATGACGCTATCTCCGTCAGTGTGTCCATGTGGAAAATGGATCGATCGTATCTCTTCTCCATTGAAAAACACCGAAAGCGATTGATCGAAAGTGATGACCGGCAGCGCTTCCCTGGGAGAAGCTGGTACCACCTGACCGAGGACCTTGTTCTCCTGCGCCAGACGCTTGCGTACATTGTCGTGAGCAATGATCGGAGCTTCCGGCCCGAACTTCGCATTCCCGCCTGTGTGATCGCCATGGTAATGAGTATTGAGCACAAACTTGAGCTTGCCATCGCCAAGCGCCTTCAGCGCCGCCCGGATCTTATCGGCCAGCGGTGCGAACTGATCATCTACGATCAAAATCCCGTCCGGACCGACTGAGACCCCGATGTTTCCGCCGGATCCTTCCAGCATGTAAACAGCGCCCGCTACCTTCGTGGCTTTAATCTCGACCTTCGAGAAGTCCTGTTGAGCAAAAGCGGCCGGTGAGATGACGAGTGCGATTAGAAAAGCCAGAACATAACTTGAGCGCTTCACCGTGATCCTCCTAACGAGGAGTGCAGGCATACAGCCGAAGCTGGGATGGTTCATCCTAAATCTCCCGTGCTATGTGTTCCGTTTCGCCGATTAGCTGTTGGGATCTTTTAGAACCGCTATGAAAGGCAAATTGCGATAACGCTCCGCGAAATCCAAACCGTAGCCAACCACGAACGCGTCATCTATCGGAAAGCCCAAATAATCGATGGCCACTTCTCGTTCGCGCCGCGAATGTTTGTCCAGCAGGGCGACCAGTTTCACGCTCGTTGCGCCTCGCGATTCCAGATTAGCCAGAAGGTAAGAAAGAGTCAGACCGGTATCGACGATGTCCTCTGCGACGAGGATATCGCGTCCCTCTACCGGAACGTCGAGGTCTTTAACGATCCGTACCTCCCCGGACGTGCGTGTGGATGCGCCGTAGCTGGAGATTGCCATGAACTCGATTCCTAATTTGAGGTCAATCGCGCGCAGGAGATCGCTGATAAAAATACACGCGCCCTTAAGCACGCCGATCAGCAGAGGGTTTTTTCCTTCGTAGT
This sequence comes from Acidobacteriota bacterium, assembly GCA_032160165.1. Lineage (GTDB taxonomy): Bacteria > Acidobacteriota > Blastocatellia > Pyrinomonadales > Pyrinomonadaceae > QHXM01. The sequence goes on along the minus strand of JAVHWA010000131.1, from coordinate 38,144 downwards.
CGCGGGCGATCTCAGCGCCGAGTTCCCTTATCCGGTCCTCGATTTGTTGGGCTGAGAAGAGAACCTCAAGATTTGGGTTACTGAATTCAGAGAAAGCATGGGCGGTTGAAGTAGACAAGATAGCCTCCATTGGTGAAAAATCAGCTCTGCGGAATCGACGAAATTAGGATTTGCGTGCGCACGGCCTGGTGCGACATACTATTGAAGCTCTCCTCTGAGGTCAATCTCGAAAGCGATCCGTTTAGAACGGGCTTATTAAGAACCGGATTTTGCCTTCCCGATTTGCGCCGTGAAAGGAACGATAGTGCGATCTCTGATCAAGTCCACCTTAAGCATTGCTGTGCTGGCGTTCTGCGCGTCCAGTCCGCTTGCTAATGCACAACAGGGCAGCGCCAGCCCCACGCCAACGCCGCAAGCGCAGGAAGCCGCAAAGCCTCAGGCGACCCCGGCGCCGCTGGACGTACGAGTGCGTGCTACCGAGCGCGCCATCGACGCGAGCATTCCAAACGACCCAGCTGTTGACGCCATGATAACTCCGTACAGCGCAAAAGTGCGGGAACTCGAAGCACCACTGGGAAAGCTCGTCGGCGTGTTGAAGAAAGGTGGAATGGGCGCAGGCTCGCTGGGCAACTTTGTGGCGGACGCGCTGCGCGATCGCGCTCAGGCTAAACTTGGCAAGCCGGTGCTATTGGCGGTTACCAACAGCGGAGGGCTGCGCAAGAACGAAATTGCGGAGGGCGTCATCAGCTCGAGCGATGTCTTTGAGCTGCTTCCTTTCGAGAACGCGCTGGTGACGCTCGATCTCACCGGGGAACAACTGAGACGCTTTCTCGACCTGGTGGTTACGCACCGCGATGCACAATCCGGCGCGCGAATAACTTATCGAAATAACGAAAAGAAGCAGGCGGAGATCGTGTCCGTTCACCTTGGAAGGGCTGCCGGTGAAAGTGGAATCGACCCGAAAGCCAGTTATACGATCGTAACAATTGATTACCTGGTGAAGCGCGGCGGCGATTACAGCGTGTTGCAAGAAGCAAAGAACGTCACCCCACTGAACCTGACAATGCGCGACGCCGTGCTGGAATACATTAAGGCGGAAACGGCCGCCGGGCGAGCGATAAAAGCGACGCTCGACGGACGGTTTCGTACGGACAAGCCTGACGCGGCGGGCGCCGAGGACGGACGACCCCAATGATTACACGACGACATTTTCTGGGCGCCTCGATCATCGGTGGCGCAGGCTGCGCTCTTAGCTCATCGCCCGCATTCATCGAGAGTGCGCGGGCCTCGGCGGCGTTCACCGCCCCTCTTCTTCGGCCATCGCCCGGCGAGACGCTCATTACCATTCTTCACACCAACGATCAGCACTCGCAGATCGATCCGCTTCCGGCCAATGATAGAAACGCAGGCAAGGGTGGAGTTTCGAGGCGGGCGACCTTGGTAAAGCGCATACGAGCCGAGAACCCTAATACGCTCCTGATTGATGCCGGGGATGCGTTTCAGGGAACGCCCTACTTCAACTTCTATAAAGGCGAAGTCGAATACAAATCGATGTCGGCAATCGGATACGACGTCGTCACGCTGGGCAATCACGATTTCGATAACGGAGTCGATGGCCTGGCGGCGGCAATGAAGTTTGCGAAATTTGAATTCGTCTCGACCAATTATGACGTTCGCGGCACGCCCATCGAGAATCGGGTCAAGCCATACGTCGTTCGTGAGCTTGGCGGCGTACGAGTGGGCGTCTTCGGGTTGGGAATCAGCCCTACGGGTCTGATAACACCGGAGAATTTCAAGGGCATCAAGTATTTCGACCCGGTCAAGGTTTCGCGCGGCGCGGTAAGAGTATTACGCGAAAAGGAGCGATGCGCGATGGTAATTTGCGCTTCGCATCTTGGATACTATCCCAATCCCAAAGGCGATGAGATCGGCGATACGCAAGTGGTAGCGCAGGTCGACGGCATAGACTTTATTGCCAGTGGACATACCCACACGTTTATGCAGCAACCGGTCCTCGCTAAACAACCTTCGGGTGGGAGCACGGTCATCTTCCAGGTAGGAAAAAGCGGGATCTATCTTGGTCGCGTCGACTTTACGGTGCGTGCAAACAAGGTGACGGCCTACGCAGGTCGACTGTTAGACCTTCGCAACGCGTGAAGAGTTATGTTACACCAACTGGGCTCGATAGGGACGCACATTCTCGAATAGACAACCATGGCTGATAGTGAATCAACCCGCGATCGCGTTCGCGCGCTCGTCCGCGACGTCCTCGCGAATGCGGTCCCCGCAGATGAGTCAGCCACCACAAGCGCGTCATCTGCGTCTTCGTCCGTAGGATCCTCAGCCAGTTCCGCACAGACGCCTACTCGTTTCATTGATACTCTCCCCGCGCAAAGCCCTGCCGCAGGAGACGACAAGGGCTTCGCACGAGATGAATCGTCTAAGGCTGTAATCACCGAGGACGACGTGCGGGGCCTCTCAGAAGGTGCGCGTTTGCGTATTGCGGAAGGCGCCCGACTGACACCACTCGCGGCAGATATCGTACGTGAGCGCCGCATAGAATTGGTTAGACGCGTGCCGAGGCGTGGATCGCGAGAGACAAAGACGATAGCTGTAGGCGCCGATCACGGCGGCTTCAAAATGAAGGAAGAGCTTAAGACATTTCTCGTCGAGCTTGGCCACCAGGTGCGCGATTTTGGCACGAACTCCGAAGAGGCGGTTGACTACCCGGACTTTGCGCACGCCGTGGCTCGAGCGGTGGCGGATTCACAGGCGGATGTCGGCATTATTATCGACGGTGCGGGAGTGGGCTCTGCGATGACGGCGAACAAAGTTCCCGGTGTGCGCGCCGCAGCCTGTTACTCCGTCGAGGTGGCGAAGAACTCACGTGAACACAATGGGGCGAACGTCCTCACGCTTGGCAGCAAGACCATAAGTGGCGGGGAAATGCGCGAAATCGTTGGGGCGTGGCTCGGCACTGACCTCAGCGAAGATCGCCACCGCAAGCGCGTTGCCAAGATCACCGCGGTCGAGCGGCAATACCTTTCATAACCTCATGCCTGAAAATACAGCTGAAATCCGCGAGCGCGCGATCATGCGCGGTCTCGACTTCATTTACGCATTAGCCTGCGACAAGCGACAATTCGGGGAGTACGGCTACGACCTGATTAACTGTTTCTACTTTATCTCGGAGACATCGCTTGACCCTGTACTAAGACGAACGGCGAGACGAAAGGGAAAGGAACGCGCGCGTGAGTGGAGACGCAAGCACTCCAACCTTTCACCGAGGGCCGACGTGGGCACCGTCTTCGAGTACATTCAAGGCAGCTATGCGGCCGACAAGTTTGGTTTCCGAGATCCTGTCACTAAGGAACGAATCAGGGAGGCGGCAAAGCGCATTACCGCGCTCGACTACTTCTATTTTGACCCAGCGAATGAGCCTCCACCGTCCGACGCAAGCCAGCCATGTTGGTGTGGACTGCTTAACGAGCGGGGACGAAAGACGTGTCGGAAATGCAAAAGACGACTGAATCTCCTGTCACGGTACGGCATCTGGTACGACGCGCTGATAGCGGCTTACACGTGCGAGCGCTACGGCGTTATCGTAGGTGCGAGGTATGTCGACGTTCTTAAGTGGCTGCCGACAATGCGACCGTATCCAAAATTGGATGACACGGAGAATTCCGACTTCTACGACTCGGTGTATGCCGCCACGCACATTGTCTACACTCTCAATGACTATTCGACCTACCGGCTTTCTCCCAAATGGCTTCCGCAGGAATTTGACCTCTTGAAAGACAACCTCAAGAGTGCGATCGCCGCCTCAGATCCGGAGATGATGGGGGAGTTTTTGGATGCGCTCAAAGCCTTCGGGCTGGAGGGCGGCCATCCTTTGATTCGCGAGGGCGTTGAATTCCTGCTTTCGACTCAGAACGCTGACGGAAGTTGGGGAAGCACGCGAGTGAGGGACACCTATCAACGTTATCATCCAACCTGGACAGCGATCGATGGGCTTCGCGACTATCGATGGAGAGGCGAGCGATTGAGTTTTCCCAGGATCAAGCCCTTGCTTGATTCATGGAATGCACAGTCAGCCACATGAGTTCTGGCTTAAGAACCCGAGTTGAAGGGGACGCGTTTCGTGGTCTGAGCGGCTGGCAACTCTTCACACCGCCTCATTGTATCGCGCGGCTTAAGTCGCATGCTGAACGACAGGGGTTAACCTATGCTAAAATGCGAGCAACGCAATAACCATCTACGATAGGTGGCGCGTAGGCCAACCTTTGGCGGGTCCCAAGACGATGCCCTACTCAAATAATGGCGATCTTGAACATCTGGTCGAGCAGATCACCGACGTCATAGTCGCGCGGTTGAATGGCGATGTCGAGGAACAGGGTGCGCTGTGCGGATGCACTCATGAATGCTTCAATCGCTGCCCCGAGCGGATGCACAGGATCGTGGATGCTGGCGCCGCCCGCATAGGTCTGGTGCTCGGCCAGACGGGTTCGGCCCGGGACTGGGCCAGTCTGATAGACCATACACTTCTCAAACCAGACGCAAACGAAGAAGACATAAAGCACCTTTGCGAGGAGGCGGCGCAATTTCACTTTGCCAGTGTTTGCGTGAACCCCACTTGGGTGCGGGCCTCAGCTTGCCACCTGCGCGGCAGCGGCGTACCCGTCTGCACCGTAATAGGCTTTCCCCTCGGAGCGACCCTCCCGGACGTGAAAGCCTACGAAGCGCGACGAGCGATCTTTGATGGCGCGCGAGAGGTCGACATGGTCATCAACATCGGCGCGCTAAAGAGCGGCGACGATTGCGCGGTCGAGCACGACATACGTTCGGTGGTGGAAGTCGCCCACGAGTACGACGTCACGTGCAAGGTCATCATCGAAACGGCGCTATTGACCGACGAAGAGAAAGTCCGCGCCTCGCTCGCGGCCAAGCGTGCAGGCGCAGATTTCGTCAAGACCTCTACCGGCTTCGCCAAAGGCGGTGCGACGGTCGCAGACATAGCCTTGATGCGCCAAGCCGTTGGACCTGACCTGGGAGTAAAAGCGTCCGGCGGCGTCAAAGGCCTCGACGATGCCCGCAAGATGGTCGAGGCGGGCGCCACAAGGATCGGCGCGAGCGTCGGCGTCAAGATCGCTCAGGAAGCCGCCGGTGCGCGGCCCACGGCGTCGTCGGCTGCTTATTGAAGTAGAAAACGACCAGGTTTCGAGTTTCCGGTTTCGAGTTTCGAGTTCGATGGTGACGCTGCAGCTACTTGGGACCGTTGCGTTGAGGCCTAATAACTCATAACACGAAACTCAAAACTCAAAACTCAAAACTCAAAACTAATTCCTCCCCCTCCTAAAACCGAAACCCTACTCCGGCCGAGAACTGGAAGTTGTGCGACGTATCGCTGGGAAGGGAAAAGCGAAATGGCGCGAATGTTCCGGGAGCGGTAAGCGTAAACGAGTTCACGGTCATCTCGCCGAAATGGATGATCGTGTCCCCAGCGTCAATTCGAGTCACGATGCGTCGAGAAGGATAAAACTCAAGCACGGCTCCTATGTCTGCAGCGAAGTGCGTCAGACGTCTGGTTCGCACCTCGATGGGAAAGCTGGCATTTGCGGAGTTGTCGATCAGGGTGTAATCGACCGCACCCTGGCTAAAGCTGATCAAGCCCGGCCGTACTTTTCCAAATATTCCGAACGTTTTGTACCTCTTACCTATCTTTACGCCAGCCAGCCCTTCGACGGCACGCCCTCCGGTGCGAAAGGCATTTGAAAAGTCGGACTGAACAAAAAAGTTTCCCTCGGCCTCAAGCGCTAGGAAGTCAGTGAGATTGTAGGTGAATCTTCCGCCCACCCCGGGTTCTGTCCGCGGATTGAATCCTTCGCGGATGCTGAGCGATGTGTACTGCGCACCAACTTCGAACTTCTTGAGCTCATTCGTTTGTGCCTCCGCCACTCGATCTGCGCAACCGATAAGAACAATCAGTGCCGCTGCAATAAAGATATTTTTCATATAATACCTCCAGGTTGTCGACCGTGGACAAAGCAGTCCTTCGCCGTCAGCGGTTAGGCTGCGACCTTAGATACCCACGGTTGTGATTGAGAAAGGGGAGCCGACTAATCGCGCATAGGGAAAAGCGTCAGGTCGATCCGTGCCCTTGAATTCAAAGCTTAGCGGGCACGGATGAAAATGGAATCAGCCAACGACCGAGACCACGGCTGCCATTACAGCGGCTTGGGCGGTTGGAGACGAAGCTCGCCGGTTCCGTTGATATTTATGAAGTCGAACGTGGCGTCCTGCATGAGGTCTTTTCGATTGTTGTAGCGCCATCGCTCACCAGTGGGAAGCAGCTCAACCTCGTCCGGCTTTCCGTAGAGGATGTAAATGCGCCCGCGATCCGTCCTCCATCCGGCGATGTCGCTAAATGAAAAAGTCTCGTTGGCGTGTGCCAGCCGCCGATAGTATTCCGTCCGATATTCGTTTTCCGCAGTCGACGGATCAGGATCACGGCTTAACCAAAACTGTTCAATGAACCGTTCGCGTTGCTCGTTGGTCTTAAGCTGCTTGAACGCACGCACCTCTTCGGGAGTTATGATGTAGGGAGCGTCTTCATAGAGCCACTTGGAATAGTTATTCGCTAACCCAGGCTGAGCGAACGAGGACGTATTCAACGGTAGCAGGTTCTCAACCCGGCTTGCCGCGCCCACGATAAGGCGTGCGCCGGGCGACGCCCCCTCAACTGACTCCTTCTCTTGTCCGGATGGCTTGTTTAGGCTGGAAGGAGACGGTTGCTTCCGCAGCCTGAGGGCCCGTTCCACCTGGGCGACTCCGCCAGTTTCGCGACTCGAGGATCTGGTTTGCGCCCCGGAAACTCCGAGGAAGTAGGAATCGGGCACGTAGTTCGGATCGTAAAGCACGTAAAGATTCCACGGACCGCCGGATCCAACGACGGGCAGGTCCGAAACCAACTCGTACCGCTCATTGTCGAGAGTGAACTTTATTTTGTTGCGATCGATCACTCCGATCTTCTGAAAGTCGTAACCCTTTTGTGGCGCCAATGAAAAGATAAAGCGGCCCCGCTCAGTAAGGTAAAACCAGATGACGGGCCCGGCACAAGCACCGGATTTCTTGCCGCCCGCTGCCAGCTCGCCATTGATCAGCAACTGGTAATTGATCATTCTCATTTCCACATCGTCGAGCGTAAAATCGCGCGGAGCAATGTCCTGAGCGGCGATCGCTTTCAGGCGCGTGTCGCTCGTGGAAATCGTGACGAAGTCTGTAACGCGATCGCCTGTCTTGGGATTGATTAGCACGTCGAGCGCAAAAGTATCCCCATCTGCGATGACCTGAGGAGCGGCCGAACGTTCGAAGGCGTCGGCGTTGTAGTTGGGATGGATGCTTCGCGATTGGAAAGCTTTTCTCGCTCGCAGCTCCTGCTCATCCTGAGAACTAAGCGGGCGAAGCGATACTCTGAACTGTTTTGAAGCTGGAAGCGGCTCAACCACGAGTGAGTATCCGAAATAAAGCGAGCCTCCGCTGTCTACGAACACGCGTCGAATCGTGTTCGACGAATAATACGCTTCGGCAAAAGAAGACCAACCGTTTGCGCCGTCAGGGTCCGCGCTTGGTGTCGGCGAAAAGGCGACGGAGTAGTCGCTCTTCATCCGAACAATGACCTGTTCCGCATTGCTTTGCTGCGCATGTGCGCCGGCAAAGGCGCCGAGCAGCAGGACAACCACTAAACAAAGCCTCAAGGCCCGACTAGTTCTCATCTGAGTTGCTCCTCTTAACGATTCTGATTCGCATTTCATCAGGCGGTTGATAGTCTGTCAGAGCGGCGTTGGTGAAGAGCCCGGCGGGCGCCTGCTCATTGGCCTGTGTGATCAGGCGCACTTCGCCAGCCGGCGCCCGAAGCGACCGCCGTCCGCTGCCGGAGACCTTCAACTTTCTGTCCACATAGACAGTGCGCGTAACGACTCTTTCCTGAATCACAGGGACTTCAATCGCTTTGGTTGATACAGATGTCCCGCTCGGCGCTTGCGCCGGCCCCACCGAAGAATTGTCGACTCTGTGCTGAAGGGCCATGATCGATACGGCGATCAGCGTCACGGCGAAAGCTGCAGCGATCGGTACCGGCAGCGAAATCCTTGCGGCTAGCCCACTCTTCCAGAAGGCAACCTTCGGTGCCCCGACGTGCTGGTTGGCTCGAACTAACGATTGGCGCAGCGCTTCATGTTGCCGCGTCCAATAGTTCTCGTCGGGTAGTGATGCCTCCGCCGCTTGATCGAAGGCTGCCAGCGCGTCGGTGATGGACCGATATTGAATGCGACAACGATAGCAGGATTCAACCTCCGCCAAATGTCGTCGGTTCTCGTCGCTCGCGGCGTCGAACACCAGGTCGACAAGCCCGTCCTTAAATCTCTGACAATCGTGCATGGTCCTTACTCCCAAGCTAGTTGGCTCTGCCCTCGCCACAATGCGCGAGCTCAAGCGGTGAATTATCGATTCCGAATTGCCCGCGCATCTTAAGGATGGCTCGAAAAAGCGCCTTCTTTACCGTCCCAATGGAACAGCCGAGGGCGATCGAGATTTCCGAGTACGTCATTCCTTCGCGATGTTTCAACAAAAAGATCAGTCGCTGTTGCGCCGTTAATGTTCCAATCGCTTTCATCACGCTGTCGACCAGAACCTTGTGCTCGTACTTTTCTTCCACTTCGTGGACTCTCAGTCGAAGGCGAGCGCTGAATTCGCCGCCAGCAGCCGGCTCTGAGTCTTCGAAAGGGACATTCTCGGCTGAACGCCAGCGAAAAGCGTCGCCCCGTTGATGGTTGAGAAAAGTATTGATCATTATCTGCCGCAGCCACGTGTAGAAGCCGGCGTCCCCGCGAAAGGTATTCATGGAACGAAAAGCCTTAAGCCAAACGTCCTGAACCAGGTCCTCTGCATCGTGCGCGTCGCGAGTATAGTGAAGCGCGAGAGCGTAGATCCGACGCTCAAACCGCCCCGCAAGGGACGAGAAAGCTTCCACGTCCCCTTGCTGCGCTCTCTTGATTAAGTCGTATTCGTCGAGGCTCAAACGGACCATACCTTTTTGCGAATTATCGAACGGTCAATGCTATAGACACTTGGCGGAGCCGTTTGGTTGGCGGGCAAACCGCTCTTTTGGCTCACGACTAACGAGCGATCTCTTCTCCACAGACCGGATTTGATCTTGAAAGATACCCCGGTTTGCGTCTATTCTCGGCACAGTAACCCAAACAATGGCATCGGCAAACGGAAGCAAGGCAATCAGACGAAACCTGCTGGCGGTGATTCTTGGCGGGGGCGCCGGGTCGCGTCTCTTTCCGCTTACGGAGCAGCGCTCAAAGCCGGCGGTTCCACTCGGTGGCAAGTATCGGCTGGTGGACATCCCGATTTCCAACTGCATCAACTCGGATGTAGTCAAGATTTTTGTCCTGACGCAATACAATTCCGCTTCTTTGAATCGCCACATCGCGCAGACGTATCGCTTCTCACAGTTCTCCGACGGCTTCGTAGAGATCCTTGCCGCCGAGCAGACGCCAGAGAGTCCCCAGTGGTTTCAGGGAACTGCTGATGCCGTGCGCCAGGTCTTGCCTCACATTCGCGATTGGGGAATAGACACGCTGCTCATCCTTTCGGGCGACCATCTCTACAGAATGGACTACAGATTTTTCCTGGATCGGCACTACGAGACGGACGCCGACGTCACCGTGTCCGTCATACCATGCTCACCTGAGGACGCGGAAGAGTTTGGCCTTCTCAAAACGGACAGCACGGGGAAGATCATCGAGTTTAAGGAGAAGCCGAAGGGCGACGCGCTAGAGTCGATGAGGGTCGATACGCAGGGCCTCGGGCTCAGCGAAGAAGAGGCACGGGCGAGACCGTTCCTGGCCTCGATGGGAATTTACGTATTCAAGTATGACCTGCTGGAACAACTGCTATCAAAAGATCCTACTGCCTACGATTTTGGGCGTAACATCATTCCCGCTGCGATAGGGAACTGCAACGTGCAGGCTTATATGTTCAATGGCTACTGGGAAGATATTGGAAGTATCAGCGCTTTCTACGAAGCAAATATCGATCTCTCGTCGCGCATGCCCAAGTTTAATCTGTTCGACACGGATGCGCCGATATTCACCAGGTCTCGTTATCTTCCGCCTTCCAAAATCAATGACTGCGAAATCCACGATTCGATCATCAGCGAAGGATGCATCATCAACACCGCGAGGATCACCCGATCGATCATAGGCCTTCGCAGCCGAATCGAGGCAGGCGCGCGCATCGAGAACGCCATTCTCATGGGATCAGACTATTATCAGGCGATCGAGGACATGAGGTCTGAAATAAAGTCGGGCACCCCTCGCCTGGGGGTGGGCGAGAACTCCGTTATCCGTCGCGCCATTATCGACAAGAACACTCGTATTGGCTCGGGTGTTCGGCTGGTGAACGAGAGCGGGCTGGAGAACGCGGACGGGGTTGAAGGAAATTACTATATACGCGACCGGATCATCATCGTCCCCAAGAACGCCGTCATCCCGGACGGCACGGTGGTTTGAACTTCGAAAACGATCTGCGCTCTCCATTCCTCACTCACCGCGTTGGGATATACACTCGATGGATCGACGGCCCGGTCACCTATCTGGAGCCGATTAGCTGTCGCTTACGCAGTTCAGGCTTTGGTTGTTGCGAATTACCCTGCGCGGTCGCGTCTGTTGATGTCGCGCCTCCAATGTAACTATCACGGGCGCGAACGACTAGATCGGGTCGCATCACTCGAACTTTGATCTGACGGCGTTGACCGGCCTGGGCTTGCGACTTTGGATAATATCCCAGGCTATACTGGCGCCGCAGCTCTTCGGCAATTTGCGCGAAAGATTGTGTAAGGACGCTGGTATTATCGGCGCGAAAAACGCGTGCGCCGGTCTTATATGCGAGGTCATGTAGATAGGAGTCGGCGCGCATGTACTCGTCCCGGCTTCCACCTGGAAAATTGCCGCCGCCGCCGCGTCCGACTCTCACGTTCCCACCGCCACCTCCGCCCAATATTCCACCGAGGATATCTATTAGGATTCCACCACCGCTGCGAGGCATGCGCCCTGAGCCCGGCCACGACGATCCCCCGGTTCCGCCGCCCACGTCATTGTAGGTATCGTATTGAACAGGATAGATCAGTGCATCCAGCTCTTCAGCGTCGCGAAGATTTCCCTGGTATGTTCCCCGCTTGCTGGCCGTGTCCACACCGTCGGTAAACAGCACGACGGCTTTGCGTCCGCTAATGCCGTTGAGTCGCTCGTTAATCACAAGATCAACCGCGTCGTATAGTTTTGTGTTACCGCCCGTATGAGTACGGCGTATGGCGTCACGCAGGGCATAGCGATCGTTAGTCGCTTCGGCCAGGACACGCACCTCTTCGTCAAACGAAACCACTATCACGCGGTCGTCCGGGCGGAGTTGATTGACAAAAGCGATCGCCGCATCCTGTATTTCATCCAGGCGAAACTGCGTAGATGCACTGGTGTCGATTACCAATGCAACCGTGAAAGGCTTCTCGACTGACGCAAAGTACGCGACCTGTTGTTCGACGCCGTCCTCAAAGATGCGGAAATCTCCCTGTCGGAGATCTGGAATGAATCGCCCGTTGCGGTCCATCACGCTTACCGGAATCGACACCAACGTGGTGTTGACGCGCACTACGTCGCCTTCACCTATGTCTTCCGGCTCATATCCCGCTGGCGCAGACGCACCCGGCGATTTAGAAGGCCGCGGCCGGCTGGATGAAACCGTCGTACCGGTCTTAAGGACGGGGCGAGCTTGAGTCGGAGGCGCGGTAGTCGAATCCGTCGGCGACCCACTGGGGGCAGAACTCCCCACTCGACGCGGACGCGTTTGCGCCTGCGTCAGTAGCGAAGTTGTGATAAGCAGGGAGAGGAGCAGGGTACCGACAGCAAACTTTCTCATATCCTGAAGCTCCTTGGAGTGTTTCTCGGGGTCAGACTCCGACTACGGACGTTTGATGCTTTGAAACGCAAAAAGATGCACGGTTTGCCAGCCGTCAATGGAAGGGAAGAGGTTGACCTGACAGTCAAAGATAACCTGATTTTGGGGAAATAGTAAATCCGGGAAGGATGGTCACCGTTCGACTCAAGCACCGAGCCTTCGGGTCCTACTCCTTCGCCCCGGAAATGGCATTGAATATGAGTGGAAACGTCCCCCACGTTTGCGCCCTGTGTTGCGGCCGAAACCCGAAAAGAATTACGCGCCCACGTCCCAGCGAGACCTCCGCCAGCGCGACTTTGCCCTTGAGCCGCTCTTCGCCGAGCAGCCAGCCCGATCGCAGCAAATCAGTGGATGCATAGCGCGCGACCACTCGTACACGTTGTGGGTCGGTAACCTCAAACGCGGCGCTGTTGATGAAGTAGCCGTTCATGTCCGCGGGCAAGCCCCTGGCAATCGGATTGGACCTGTCGAGTTCCAGGCCCAGGATAGACCCGGGGCAATAGAAAACAGACGACTTCAATCCTTCCAGCACATTTCGAAGCGGAAGGCGAAGGCTCTTTATCGCAAACTCTGTCGAGTCGTCGAAGCAGATCAGGGTTCCCCCTTCCTCAACAAATCGCCGCAGGTTCTCAGCTCCCACCTGCGTAATACCTCCGACGTACTCAGGAGGATAACTGCCAGGCCGATTGCCATCTACGATCTCTTTCGAAGTCTGAGATGGAAGGACGATTACGTCGAACCTCGATCGCAGGTTTCCGCGACGGACGTCGGCGTCTCGCACACTATCGTACGGCACGTTGAAAGTGTCGAAGACATAACGTGTCCAGCCCTCGTCCATACTATCAACCCAACCTTTGTAGACACCCAGACGCACCGAAGTCTTCACTGGATTTGCCACCGGAGAAGCGTCGCCGCGGCGAACAGCGAGCCCAAGCTGGCGGCGTATCTCACCCTCGTCATGTATCAGTGTCAATCGCCGCTCGGCAGGCTTTTCCTTTATGAGGGTTATTGCTTTGGCGTCAAGCCCCATTTGCAACGGCAACGTCCATCCAGCCACATCGTAGGGACGCTCAGCCTCACCCGTCGGCGTCAGCCGTTTCGGGTAGACCTGCCGCTCGAAGAGGGCCGCGACGTCGGCTCGAAACGGCTGATTGAGAAAGACGATATAGCTTCCCGCCGGAGTCTCTTGCTGAGAAGTTGTTGACCCCGTGGGCAAAAAAGCCGCATGAGCGGAGGTAGAGTGCGGATCCGGGATCGCGGTCGGATTTTCCCTGTGGGAACTCTGTCCGCCTGCAAACTCCAAGTGCAGTTCGCGGTCCATCCTGTGAACTTCGACCCCTTGTTCGATCAATAGGCCGATCAGCTTCGCCACAAATTCGTCGTTCCCTTGTCCGGCAGGAATCAAATAGCCGAGCACATCGCCACTCTTGAGGTCCGTTGCCACGCTCCTACGACCAAGTTCATAAAAGTTTCGCAGATACTCTGCGCGATACTTACCGGCCAGAGAGAGAACTGATCGGACCGCCGTCATCTCCATGTTCATGATGTCGCGGGCGCGCCAGGTCCCTCCCTGCCATGGGTCCGGAAAATTCGTCGCCGGAGTGAGAGCCGATGACATTCCACGCGAGCTCGACTTTTGCAACTGCTCTCGCGTAACGGTGACAGGTGTCATCACCTTGGCGCTGGCGGCCTCAGAGAGAATGCCAATCGAATTGTGATAATAGGGCGCTGTGCGAAAGCCTCCGTGCCACCAGGTGTCGTAGACCGCGTTCGTTATCACTCCGCGCTGACCGGCGGCTTGCAGGTCAGCCGCGATCTTATGACCCAGCAGACCAACCTGTCGCAACAGCAGCGGCGCGATGTTTGGATTTGGCGGATCGTAGAATGGCGGAATGAAGAAACGCGAACCGGCGACGCCCTGCTGGTGAAGGTCGTAGACTATCTGCGGAAACCACTCTTTCCAGAACAGACGCGTGACGAGTCGCGTCTCCTGCAGGTTGAGCATGAACCAGTCACGATTGTCGTCATGGCCCGCGAAGTGATGATAGAGCTCTGGCGGGTCAGTGCCCTCGTATGGAGTATTAAGTGTTTTCCTATACCAGTCGGCGACGATGTCTATTCCATCGGGATTGGGCGAGGGAATAAGCATCAGGATGGTGTTCTGCAGGATCTCCCGAGTGTCCGCATCCTGCGCCGAGGCAAGTTCATATGCCAGTTGCATGGACATCTGAGAGGCGACGATCTCGGTTGAATGGATCGAGCACGAGATTGCCACCACCGCTTTCCCATCATGGATGAAGCGTTCTGCTTCACCATCATCGGAGATGGTGCGCGGGTCTGCCAGCCGCCCCTGAATCTCTTTGAACTTTTCAAGATTGCGTATATTCTCGGGCGCACTGATGAAGACAACAATAAACGGGCGCTTCAGAGTCGTGAGCCCCAGCTCCTGAACGTGCACTCGGTCACTCGCTCGATCGAGTTGAGCGAAATAACCTGAAATCTGTTTCCAATCGGCAATTCTGCGGTCGTCTCCGGGAGTGAATCCAAGAACGGAACGCGGACTCGGAATCGCTGAGCGTTGGCTTGCGGCAGTCTCTGCACTGTCGGCACGAACCAAGGGGGATCGAAACGCAACCAGCGCAAGCAGTACCAGGAGAGAAGCTGTTAAGACGCTCTGCGAGCGGCGGTGAATCGGTCGGCAATTTTCGAAGTTAAGTATCCTACAGATTTTGTGTGAGAAGATCGGCGCATACCTATGACGGTGCATTCAGCAGATCCTTCGAGTGGAGTTGTCGACGCTGGCAGCGCGACCGATCGGTCGAATCCGGACGAGTCTAACACACGGAGTATGCCGCGTCTTCGGGACCAAGCTCTCTATTGGTGGTCGCTCGCGGTCGCGGGCATGCTGTTGCTAACCATTGCGCCGCCTGTGCTGTTTGTCGCCTGGGTGGCGCGTCGCCATGAGTGGGTTTATCCAGCGGCCCAATGGGGCGGAAGCACCTGGCTGCGCCTGAGCGGAATGAAAGTTCGGGTAAAAGGGGTCGAACATCTCGATCCCGCCCGTTCATACGTCTTCATCGCCAATCACAGATCGTATCTGGATACGGCGACGATCTTTTGTTATCTCCAACGACGGATAGGCCTGCTTGCGAAGAAGGAACTGCTGCGCGTACCGGTTCTCGGCTACGGGATGGGCTTCGTAAATGTAATGGCTATCGACCGCAGCAATCGTGAGCGGGCCGTCGAGACAACGCTCGCGGCCACCGAGCGTTTGCGCAAGGGCCTCTCTTTCGCGGTTTTCGCCGAAGGTACGCGCGCGAATCGCGGTGAACTTCTTCCTTTCAAAAAGGGCGGATTCTATATGGCTGTAAAAGCAGGAGTGCCCATTGTCCCAGTCGCCATCAAGAACACAGACAAGTTGATGGGCAAAAAAGGCGGGGTGGCGCGGCGCGGTACCATCGAGATGGTAGTCCTGCCGCCGGTAGAGACGACTGGTCTATCGACGGACGACGAAGTAGACAGACTGGTTCAGATGGTACATGCGAGAGTTGCGGCCGAGCTCGGCATCTCTGATCGATCAAAAGGATAGGACCCCGAGACGAACGCGAGCGGGTCAGGCAAACCTGTAGACCAAAACACCGTAGATCTTGATCAAACCTCCGTGGAGTCGCGCAGGCGTGAATCGGGCTTTCTTCGCCGCGGCGACAGCCGCCTCGCGCAATTCCTTTGGTCCGTCTGTAGCCTCAGCCGCGATCACATTTCCTTCCTCGTTGATCGTAACTTCGACCTTGACCACGCCCTTGATGTGCGCCTGTTTGGCGCTCTCCGGAATAACCGGCGCCGGAAGCTCGATTGCTCTGTCGTTGAGGGTGCCTCCGGACGGTGGAGGCGCTGATGAAGGCGGTGTAGCCGCAGGCGGCTGTCCAGGCGTGGTGGGAGAAGGTGTTGCGTTGGGTGTCGCGGGCTGGTCATTCTCGTCGCCGTTGACCTCTGTGATGCGTACGTCGACATGGCCCTTCTTAAAGTCTGCATATTTGACGCGCATGCGAATGTGCATCACCTCACCGCTGCCATAAACCAGTTCTTCGTCGGCGTAGCTGTACGTTGGAAACCAATAACCATCGATCTGTTCGCGATATGTCTCAACTTTGGGAAACTTGTTCTCCTTGGTTTCAGGCACGCCTTTGCCCTGGGATTTGACGATTTGAAGATCATGGTCATCGACCCAGATGCGTCCCACGAATAGCCGCTCTTTCGTTTTGGGATCTGGTATCACCTTCGGTGTCACGTCAAAAACATACAGGTCGAGTTCGTCGATCTTTTCCTTGCCGACATAGGTGAATTTATATTGATTGATTTTGGAAGCTTCCAGAGCGAATGGATTAACCCCTCCCAGGTCCTCGATATCTTCCGGCGTGACGCCCGCGAAGGTAGGCATCGGAAAGAAGACAATCTTCTCATAGCGATTCCCGGCATCGTCAAAGGTGAAGTTTGAAACGCGGTGGTACTCGCCCGCGATCTGGCCACCCATGCCGATGACCTGAATCACTGCGTCGCGCTTAAAGGCATACTCATTGAGCTTGCGCCGAAACTCGGTTTCTTTGGCGGAGAAGGCGCGAATGACTCTTTCCACATCGGGAGGATTCGCATTGGCTGACGCGGAAGCAATCTGCTGTGCCGACGCGGCCGGAGAGCCTTGAAGGAAAACGAAGAGGGCCGCGAGCGCGAGCGTGTACATGGAAAGTCGTTTCATATAATCGATAATCCGTTGTGAAGAATTCTCTCGAGAGAGGTTACTGCGACAAAACAACTCCGCGAACCGGGCTGTAAGTCGTTCAGATGCTTCGATGGCCTGGTGTGTTGCATCTCGTGAAAAATGCCGCAGATCCTGTGTAATTCTTGAAGATTCCTGCTCGCGGAAAACGCCTTAATCGGCCCCGCACGGTATGCTATACTGCGCCAGCTTTAATGTACCACTCGGCCCGCACGAATTGACTATGGTTCCGGACCTCGGAATCCGATGATACATACCTCGATAAATCAAATTGCAGTCGGCAATCTGTTCGTCCGCGCTCACGCTTGCGTAGAGCGGGGCGACCTCGCTCAGGCTGAAAAGCTGCTGCGATCCGTCGTCAACGACGAAAGTAATGAACACTCAAGTGCTCGTATGGTGCAGGCGAGAACCGCCTTGGCAGAAGTCTACGAGGGTCTCGGACGCTACGCCGACGCAAGGGAATCACTTGAGCCGTACGATCCGCACTCGCTTGATCCTTACTCGCCGCATTTGCGTGGCCTCCTCCTTCTTGGATTCGGGTCCCAGGCCTATTGGCAAAACGACTTTCCACGCTCCGTAACCCTGCTCAACCGCGCGCGCGAAATTCTTGAACCGATCGGCGAGGCAGCTAATCTAGCCCGCGTGTACCACTGTCTGGGCCGTGCCTACTGGGCGCTCGACGAGCCACGGCTGGCACGAGAGCATTACGAACTTGCGATCGAGTGCGGGCGCCGCGCCCATTGTGATCGAGCGCTTGCGATCACATATATGAACCTTGGGTTGGTGGCGCGACACGAAGGAGACCTGGACGAGGCGGGTATGTGCTATCGCCGCGCGCTGCGATTACTCCGACAGACAAACGATGAAGTGAGTCGCGCGCGCCTTCAAAACAATCTCGGAGTGATGCTTCTGTATCAGGGCAACTTTCACGAAGCAGCCAACTCTTCGAGACGCGCACTCGAGCACCTCGCCGGCCACCATAACAGCCTGTTGATCGGGATGGTCAACAACAATCTGGCAGTCACCTGTATTAATACGGGCGAATGGGCGCAGGCCGAGAGCTACGTTCAGCAGGCGCTCGGTATCGCGCGCGCGCGCGGCGACCGCCTGAGCGAAGGCACGTACACCGAGACTTTAGGCGCCTTGCGCGCGTATCAGGGCCGCACCACCGAGGCGAACGAGCTTCTGCGGTTTGCTCTTGAACGCTCGAGGGAAATGGCGAGCAAGAAGGACGAGATGCTCGCGTTTCTTTCGTTATCGAGGCTCTGGCTGGCGTCGCGCAACACGCATCTTGCGCTGACGTATGCGCGCAACGCGCGTGATTTAGCGTTGGAAGTAGGAGACGATCGGATCGCCAGCGAATCTGCGCTCCTGATGACTGAAGGCTATCGACGCAGTGACAAGTGGATGCCGGCAGAAGACTGGGCGTCGATGGCCCGGGCAGAGTTGGAGCGCTTGCCTTATCCCTATCTCGACGCAATGCTCCAGCGGAATGTCGCTAATTTCATGTCGCGCCGGCGAGATCCCGCGCGAGGTGAGCGATTGTTCCGGCAATCGGAGGAAGCGTTTCGCTCAATGAACGCTGCTTATCAGGTTGCTGTCACGATCTTTGAACACGGCGAAAGCCTCGTCAGACGGGGCGAGTTCCCATCCGCGCTCGAACGCTTTAATGAAGCTGCTGCTCATTTTCAAAAACTGGGCGCCTCATTGGATCTGGAACGAGCGGAGTCGGAAGCTGTGCGTGCCACCGAGCGAATGGCTGCCTGGCAGATGCCGCCCACGCCGTCTATTAGTCTGATACCGCCTGATGTCGCTCCGCTAATCATGCAGGTGCTGAATTCCGCCAGCGGACGCGAGCGGCTGCTTCGCGAGCTGATGTTCGCGTCCAAGAATGCTCTCTCGGCAGACGGTGCGATAGTCTTCGCGGCCGACGATGATGGCCAGCTCTACGCGCAGGCAAGTATCGGACTGGACGATGCCGCGAGAGAACGGGCTGCGAAAACGGTGGCCCGACATCTCGCCAGCAAACAAGAAGTCGAGCAAAGCGATAAGGAGCGCTCCACCCTGGCTGGTCCGAGCCCGGTATCGGGGGAAGTTGACGAGCACTGCCGGACACTGGCACCACGCAGAAACGGCGGGGCCTTCGTCCTCTATCTTCGCGCACCCGCGCCGCTATCGGAAAAGCGGGAGGAGATTCTCGATGCGTTGGTCGGTTGTGCTCGACTCGCGCTGCAAACAATTGACCTTAGGACGGACATGAGGCGCGCGCGGCCTTTTAACACTCTTTCGATTCCAAGTGCCAAGGGACATTTCCCCAACCTGATTGCCACCAGCTTTGCCATGCGCGATGTGCTCGCGCGGATGGAGCGGCTAAAGGACTCAGACGCCACCGTGCTCCTGCTGGGAGAGTCGGGCACCGGCAAGGAAGTCATCGCCAGGGCTCTGCATGAAGAGAGCTTGAGGCGCGAAAAGATCTTCCTGCCCTTCAACTGCTCTGCCGCTCCAAGAGAATTGGTTGAGAGCCAACTCTTCGGTCATAAACGGGGCACATTTACCGGCGCGATCAATGATCAGCAAGGCATCATCCGCGCTGCTGAAGGCGGCACGCTGTTTCTTGATGAGATAGGAGATCTCGCCCCCGAGGTCCAGCCAAAATTGCTGCGCTTTCTACAGGGTGGCGAGATCATGCCTCTGGGAGAAGCCCCGCGTAAAGTGAACGTGCGGGTGATCGCGGCTACCAATCGCGATCTCGAGCAGGATGTGCTGGAAGGAAAATTCCGCGAAGACCTTTTCTATCGCCTGAACACGTTTGTAATCAAGCTGCCGCTATTGCGCGAACGGCGTGAAGATATTCCGGTTCTTGCGTCGTATTACTTTGAGGAAATGTCCCGCCGTCACCATCGCCAACTGGCAGGCATCACCCCCGAAGCGATGGACTTCCTGACTCGTTACAGTTGGCCCGGAAATGTCCGCCAGTTGCGAAGCGAAATTGAACGGATTGTTGTCTTCGCTGAGGACGGACAGGCCGTCGGCGCCGAATCGCTCTCGCCGGATATCCTGCGCGCGGCTTCAGTCTCGTCCCCTGTCCGGTTCCAGCTCGATTTCAGTAGACCGATCAACTACAAGGAGCTAATGCTCGACATCGAGCGCCAGCTACTCTCAGAAGCTATGGCGAGGCATGGCGGCAACGTAACCCGTGCGGCCGAGCTCCTGAACCTCCGACGACAGACCCTGGATTACAAGCTGCGCAAAGTCAGTCTGGGAAACCCCGATCTCCAATCCACCGAGGATCTCGACTGAGCTCGCAGGACCGCCAAGTTTTTTGCACCCATCCCTAAAATCTTGCTATCCCGGTAAACCTTAAAATAAGTCGAGTTAGTCTATAAGAGTTTTTGCCGAACTGCGGTTCAGAGGCAAAATCTCCAGCTACTCGCTGCCACTATCATTCCTTGCCGTCTGGCCGCTTTTTACGTTTCGCTTAAGGATTCGGCACCTGCCTCGCGTGTTCTGTGACTGGCACAGGTCTTGTGAAGGCTAAATTGCAACGAAAGGGCGAGAGGCAGATCGCCGGATCGTTGAATCGCCTGAGAAGCGAAGCCGAGAAGTCTTTAACCAGGTCATTTAGGGGAGGGGATTGTAGATGCGTTCTTTTAGAAGGCTGATAGGGATTCTTCTGCTCGCCATGTGGGTGATGACGGGAGTACCCGCTGTCCTCGGCGGTCCGCAGGAGTCACCGGGCATTACTACTACTGGGCCTCAGGAAAGCCCCGGCACGGTCCCGCAGGCACCATCCAAACTCACAGACCCGTCGATTGATACGACAACCGGACTCATCTTCTCACTGATTTTGAAGGTCATTCCATGATGAAGCAGAGCATTACAACTTTGTCCGACTGGCGAACTGCGGAGTCGGGATTAAAGTCCTCATATCGGCGGATGGTGATAGCGCGTTTACCCGTGAACCTCTACAGCGCGCAAGCGCGTATGCAACGTCGAGCGGCTACGTTGCTGCACGGGATGGACGAAGGGTCAAGCCTGTGGGAGGAGCTTGACTGTATTCACCTGGCCGATGACGAGCGCGGCGACCGTACGTCGCTCCATCTGGGCGGAGCAACGGGCGGCGTCGCGCTCACTAACCTCTCGTGCCGAGGCGTTCTGACGGCAGCGGGGAACGGAACTCTCTTTTTGCAGAATGCCGACAGGCTCAGCCATTCAGCGCAGCGCGTGCTCGTTCGGATCGTCGAGACGGGACGTTACACCCCAGTCGGAGACCCATTCCCGCGACCCATCGGGTGTCGAATCATACTGAGCACCCGGTTCCCAATGGCTGAGCTCGCCCGTAGGCTGGCAGTTAGGAGAGATTTCGCGGAGGTGTTTGGCCAGGTTTCGCTGCACGCCGATAAGCTGGTCGAGGTATTGGAAAAGGACGATCTATACAGAATTCACCCCAGCAGTCTGGCAGCGGCGAGCTAATACGTGATCGCTGTCACAATTGAAAGTGTCGGCGTCAGTTGCCCTTCACCATTTGGCCACTGACACCGACACTTTTCAATTTTTATGAACGCTAGGCGGCGAATTCTACGTCGACGCGATTGGGGATGATACCGCGTTCGAATCCTTCGTCCAGCAGTCGACGCACGGCCATTCGACCACGATCGGTATAGTCCAATGTGAGTTGGTTGACCCACATTCCCACGAAGCGGTCCGCAGTTTCCACGTCCATGTCACGAGCAAACTGCATGGCGTACTTTAGAGCGTCGTCGCGATGCTCAAGCGCGTAAGCGATACTCTGCCGGAGATATTGCGAGACATCGGCGATCAGTTCCGGCCCGAGCGAACGACGAATCACGGTGCCGCCCATCGGCAAAGGCAAGCCCGTCCATTCATGCCACCACTCGCCGAGATCGATTACCTTGTGCAGCCCCAACTTGTCGTAGAAGATCTGTCCTTCGTGGATCAATAATCCGGCGTCGTACCGACCGTCCTGAACGCTTTCTATAATCTGATCGAAAGGAACAACTTCATACTCGAAGTCCGAGTTGAAAATCCGTAGGGCAAGGAAAGCGCTGGTTAAACGGCCCGGCACGGCTATTTTGAGCTTTGAGAGATCGCCGGCTGAAACCGGCTCACGGGAAACCACGATCGGCCCGTAGTTGTCGCCTATGCTTGCGCCATGAGGAAGCAATGCATACTTGTCTGCAATATACGCGTAGGCGTGAAAGCTGATGGCCGTGACATCGTAAACCGAACGCATTGCCATGTCATTTAGCGTCTGGATGTCTTTGAGCACATGCGTGAACTTGAGTTCACCTGTGTCGAGCTTGTTGGTCGCCAGCGCATAGAACATAAAGGCATCGTCTGAATCGGGCGAATGTGCAACTGTGATCGTGCCTGCTTCTGCCTGCGTATTGGTGGCCATAAATCGGTCTCTCCTTATGATCATGTCGGATAACATCTCGCCGTACGACGGAAATTTCACTTTCTCCCCGGGCCAGTGAACGCGCAGCACGTCACGATTCCTGGAAATAAGTCCTGTCAAATCATCCAGCGATGGAACACGAATCCCGTATTGCTCGCGCGCCGGTATCCCCAGATAGTTGTCCTCGCCGGTACCGCCTGCGTCCCTTATAAGCAGCGTGTTAAGAGTTGGGCACCACAGTAACGCGGCGGATGACCAGTAGTAATAGCTGCCGAAGCCGTCGCCGGACCTGAACCCTCGAGCTATCTCGATTGGTTTGGTGCGGCATCTCTTCTTCCGCTTAACAAGCCCTTCTCGTGTGGTTGGAAGATCGAATGTCCACAGAATGGCGCGCAGATGCTCGCTTAGGTCAGCCCCTTTTGCGCAGACATCAGCGCGCGCAAGAAGTTTCTCGATTTCCTTTTTCAGATCATCGATCTGCTCAGGCAGCACGTCCGGCTTCCTCCGACACAGCTGAAACAGGCGATCGATGTTCAGGGGGAAATTGAGCGCTAGACTCGATGGGCTGGGCGACTGCCGCCCGAGGATCTCGCGAACAAATTATTAACGTTGGGTAGTGGCTGAGTGCAGAAGACATCAAGCCAGAGCATTCTCGCGCATTACCGGGTTGTAAAGAGTGTCGCGCTCTGTAGCCTCAAAACCCGACTCCTCGATGAGCGCGATGAGTTCCTGCCGGCTCATCTTTACTTCGTTGCCCGCTTCCACCGAGTAGCTTTCAGAGAGTTCTCCGCCGTCGGTGATAGTGCCATCTATATCGTTGGCACCGAAGTGGAGTGCGACCTGGGCCAGCTGCTTGCCGAGCATTACCCAATAAGCTTTGATATGGGCGAAGTTGTCGAGCATCAGTCGCGAGACGGCGATTGTCTTCAACGAGTCAACGGCCGAAGGACCCGGAAGATGATCGAGCTGCGTACCCTGGGGATAGAAGGCGAGCGGGATGAAACATTGGAAGCCGCCCGACCTGTCCTGCTGTTCGCGCAGGCGGACAAAGTGGTCGACTCGGTCCTCCGTTGATTCGATATGACCATAGAGCATGGTTGCGTTGGTCTTGATGCCGGCCGCATGTACCTTTCCTGAAAGCGAGAGCCATCGATCGGCGTCACATTTGTGCGCGCAGATCATCGACCTGGTCGGCTCGCGGAAAATCTCGGCGCCGCCGCCCGGACACGAATCCATCCCTGCGGCCTTTAATTGCGAGATCATGTCTTCATCCGCCATCTTGTAGAAATGGGCGAAGTGATCAAGCTCGACCATGGTAAAAGCCTTGAGATGGAGTTCCGGATACCGCTGCTTGAGCGCGGACAAAAGGTCCGTGAAATAACTGAAAGGCAACTTGGTATTCAAACCGCCGACGATATGAAGCTCCGTGGCTCCTTCGTCGACCGCCTTGCCCGCGATCGCTAAAGAATCTTGTATATTGTGCGTGTAGGCGTCGGGCTCGCGCGGGGTACGGAAGAAATTGCAAAACTTGCAGTCGGCGTAACAGACATTGGTTGGATTGAAATGCCGGTTCACGTTGAAGTACGTCGTGCGACCGTGAAGACGTCTTCTTACGGTGTCCGCTAATCTACCCAGCGCGGGCAGGTCATCCGTCGCATAAAGGCTGAGACCGTCGTCGACGGTCAAGCGATCCCCGCGATCGACCTTGGCCGCGATGCTCTCCATAATTGGGTCGTGCGAGAAATTCATCAGCAATATCACTATTGGAGCTTCAGGAAAATCGCTCCTCCAAAGGTTAGAAAAAGGATAACGCTTACAAAAGCATTCGTGGTAAAGAACGCCGCGTTGAGCCGACTCAGATCTGCTGCTCTTACGAGCGTATGCTGGTAAATGAGCAGCGCCGCAGTTGCGATTACTCCGGCAAGAGCCAGAAGGCCCAGATGCGTCACCAAGTATAACGCAATCAGCGCCGCAAATGCTCCCGCATGCAGCAGTCTCGAAATCCAAAGCGCTCTGCCGACACC
This sequence comes from Acidobacteriota bacterium, assembly GCA_032160165.1. GTDB lineage: Bacteria > Acidobacteriota > Blastocatellia > Pyrinomonadales > Pyrinomonadaceae > QHXM01. The sequence goes on along the minus strand of JAVHWA010000131.1, from coordinate 13,909 downwards.
AAATCTGCGTGGTATAGAATGAAGGCCGCTCGAACGGTCAAATTCGTAGTCCTGGCAGGCGTAGAGCACATCGAATCCGGCGGTCCACAGCATAACGACGAGAGAAAGCAGTAACGGGACGGCGCTGTCCAGCGCGCCGCGAACCGCGATCCACGCGCCGGTCGGTGCGATCGCCAAACACCAGCCCAGCACCAGGTGCGAAAGCCAGGTCCAACGCTTGGTGTAGGAGTAAAGCATGATGCTGGCCAGGGCAATCGGCGCCAGCGCGAGGGTCAACCGATTAAGCATTGCCGCAGCCACAAAGAACACCAGTGCAGAGACGATCGTGAATCCCCAGGCAAAGCCGACCGTAAGAATCCCCGCCGGTAGGGCGCGCATGCTCGTCCTTGGATTGCGCGCATCAATGTCGCGATCGGCGATTCGATTGAAGGTCATCGCACATGATCGTGCTCCCACCATCGCCACCGAAATCCAGAGGATCTGTCTCGCGGTTGGTAATCCACCGGCGGCCAACACGGCGCCCAGGAAAGCGAACGGCAACGCGAAGAGCGTGTGCTCGATCTTCACCATCTCGAGCGTGGTACGGACACTTGTGACTACCGATGTCGACATTTCTTTCTCGGAGATTTACTCAGCATCGCTCCCCTTTGACCCGCGACGGCGAAAGGCCTAATCAGCATTAGCTTCCCCTCGCCACCTGGTGGCGTGAGAATGCGGCACGCCGAACTGATCGAGTATGCGATAGACCAGATGATCTACCATTTCTTCGATAGTCCGAGGGCGGTGGTAGAACGCAGGACTCGCAGGAAGAATGCTCGCGCCCGCGTGGGAAAGCCGCAGCATGTTCTCGAGATGAATAGCGTTGTAAGGCGTCTCGCGCGGAACGAGTACCAGTTTGCGGCCTTCCTTCAGAGTCACATCAGCCGCCCGATGAATCAGGTTAGTGCACGCTCCACTCGCGATCGCGCCCATGGTCCCCATTGAGCAGGGAACTATGATCATGCCTTGCTGAACGTGGGAGCCTGAGGCCGGCGTCGAAGCCAGGTTGTCGAGTCGATGAAGCCGAACGATCTTTGAACCCGGATCCAGATCGAGCCACTGATTTATTCGTTTGCTATCGGCTTCACGCAAGTCTGTCCCGAGTTCGACCCGGGCAACAGTCACTGCCGACTCTGAAATAATTAAATTGATACGGTCGACAGCGCCGCTGGCCGCCAGATGTAACAGCGTCCGATGCGCGTAGATTGAGCCCGAGGCTCCCGTGATGGCGACTGTCAGTTCCATAGTCTCAGTGTCCGATTGAATCTTACGTGGCGCCCTTCTCAATCGCAAGGAACCCTGCATTTCGAGGGCAGTCGAGATGGATGCTAGAATGCACGCGCTGGTAATTCTCTCTGTTAAAGGCGACTCAAATGGATCTCTCAGAGATCGAGACACTGCTGCGCGCTTATAAATCCGGTGAACTTGAAACCGGCGATGCAGCACGCATGATCAACGACCTGCATTACGAAGATCTCGGCTACGCCCGCGTCGATCATGCTCGCACCGCCAGGCAGGGATTTCCGGAAGTCGTTTTTGGCGCCGGCAAAACGCGAGCTCAGATAGTCGGCATCGTCGAGCGCCTGGCGGAAAGATCGCCAAACGTGCTCGTCACGCGGACCGATGAGGGAACATTCGGCGAAGTTCGAAACGTTGTGACAGACGCGGAATGGCACGGGTCGGCGAAGCTGATTCGGATCCAGCGAGATAAGACAGACCGCGGGGTTGGGCCAATCGTTGTCGTCACCGCGGGCACAAGCGACATCCCCATCGCGGAAGAAGCTGCGCTGACGGCCGAGGCTATGGGGAACCACGCCGAGCGAATCTGGGACGCAGGAGTAGCAGGCATCCACCGAGTCCTGGCGGAACGGGCCCTACTGCGCAAGGCCCGAGTCATCATAGTCGCGGCCGGAATGGAAGGCGCGTTGCCCTCAGTAGTCGGCGGCCTGGTTGGCGTACCGGTGGTCGCGATTCCCACCAGCGTCGGCTATGGCGCTTCGTTCGGCGGCGTGGCCGCACTGCTAGGCATGCTAAATTCCTGTGCCTCGAACGTGACCGTGGTAAACATCGACAATGGATTCGGCGCAGGATTCGTCGCCAGCCTGATCAACCGGAAGTGGGAACCAGCTGAGGCGGCGAACGCGTGGGTAACGGGACGCGGAGATTCAAAGTCCGAGGCGGAGACCCGAAACCTTTAGACGATATGCAGAGCACACATCCCCCGCGCCCGTCACCGGGTTTTGAGCCCTTGCTGATACCAGCCCCTCGAAGACCATTCGCGTCTCCGCATGTTGCCGTTGTCGCTTCAATTCTTCTGATTCTGACGATCGTTTCGTCGGGCTGCATCACTCCCCGAAGTACCCCGAATCTCGAACGTGTATTTGCCGAGGCGCGCACTCGAACAGGCAAACCTCCGTTAATCGTTATCCCTGGTGTCCTGGGTTCCCAACTCGTAAACGAAACGACAGGAGAAGTCGTCTGGCCCTCGGCTTTTCGGTCGTCGGACGACGGACTAAGTCTTCCTGTTTCCGCCGACCTTGATCGAAACCGGGACAAGCTCAGGGCGCGGAACATTGTTGATACTGCGAGGCTGGCCAAGCTTGCCCCGGAGGTCTACGTTTATCACGAACTCCTGGTCGCGCTGAAGAAGTACGGAGGTTATAAGGAAGGGGACTGGAACAACCCGGGTGAAGGCGGCGATCACGACACTTTTTATGTCTTTGCCTATGACTGGAGACGAGACAATGTTGAGTCGGCGCGCGAGCTTATCACGCGCATCGAATCGTTAAAGCGAAAGCTCGATCGACCTGATTTGCGTTTCAATGTGCTGGCGCATTCTATGGGCGGGCTGGTTGCTCGGTATGCGGCGATGTACGGCGGCGAAGAGCTGGCCGCTGACGATGCGCAACCGGCGCCGACATGGAAAGGTGCACTCCATATCAGCAAGATCTTCATGTTCGGAACTCCGAACGAAGGTTCGGCTGATGCATTTTCGACATTGCTCGAAGGCTACTCGCTAACCGACGGCCTGCGACGGCGCCTGCCGCTGCTAAACAAACTATCGAGTGAAGACATCTTCACCGCTCCCTCCGTATTTCAACTCCTGCCGCATCCCGCGGCGGCGCGGTTCCTCGACGAAGACCTGCGGCCCATCGAGTTGGACATTTACGATCCTGCGGTGTGGCGGCGCTATGGCTGGTCGCCCGTGACGGACCCTGAATATCGAGGGCGCTTTGCCAAGGGCAAGACGCGGGGAGATAACGCGCCATATCAAAAGGGTTCGCTGGATGACCTCGACGCGTACTTTGCTCTGGTCCTAAATCGCGCCAAACGGTTTCATCGCGCACTTGATGTGATTGTAACGGACCCGCCGGTGTCCTTGTTCGCGTTCGGAGGTGACTGCGAAGACACGCTGGTCGCGCCCCTGCTCTTGTTTGATCAGAAGAAGCAGCGCTGGAACACGATGGTCCGGCCGCGAGCGTTCCGCACGTCCACCGGCCGACGCGTCTCGGAAAAGGAAGCGACGGAAGCTATGTCAGCTCCGGGCGACGGTCGCGTGACGCGACACTCGTTGCTGGGTGAGGACCTTGCCGGTGATCGGCGCGCCGGTTCAATCTTTGGGACTGCGCTCCCAATAGTCTATGCGGTCTTCGCCTGTGATCTGCATGGCGATCTGCAGAACAACAAAATACTGCAGGACAACGCACTCACCGCGTTGGTGAATGAAGTAATGAAATAAAAAGGTGAACTCCGTCGGCCGAGGTGTGTTCCCGGTATCCGGTCAATGGGCCGCTGGTCAGGGATAGATTACGGTGTAGAGTTTGTCGGCTCGGTCGGGATCCAATGACTTCAGCAGGTTGTATTGCTCCAGAGCGGATTCCCGATCGTTCAATGATAAGTAAACCAAACCCAGGTTGTAGTAAGCCCTACCGAAGTCTGGTTTCAGACGAATCGCCTGCTTCAACGCCTCTTCAGCATCTGAGTACTGTTTAAGTTTTAGATAAGCCACCCCGAGGTTGTCATAGGCGACGGCGTCGCCAGGCTTGAGTAATGTGACCTGCTTGTTGGCCGCGACTGCATCGCTAAAACGACTCAGGCGAAAGTAGCCCTGCGCCAGCCGTTCGTACGCTTCAGCAAAATCGGGTCTCAGCCGAATGGCCTGCTTGTAGGCTTGCACCTCGTCATCCGTGCGCGTCAACTTCCCGTACGTGGCTCCAAGTGCGAAATATATGTCCGCATTATTTGAATCGAGACGTAACGCCTGCTTGTAAGCGTCGGCTGCTTCCTTAAACTGCCCCAGGGACGAAAACGCCGAGCCGATGTTGAGATAAGAATCCGCCGAATCGGGTTTCAGTCTGAGCGCCTGGCGCGACGCCTTGAGAGCGTCGGCGTGGCGCCCCAGCACCTCGCTGCAAAATCCCGTCTGTGCCCATGCGTCCGCGTATTCAGGATCTGAGTCGGTCGCCTTCTTGAAATACGGCAAGGCCTTATCGCAATCATCGCGCGAGAGAAAGGCCAAACCTTGCATGTAAAAACGCTCAGCCGAGGCGCGCTGGCTGCGACGAGTTGCCACAACCAGTTCTCCCAGAGTCCGGTTAGTACCGGCCTGGAGTTGAACCACACGGTCCGAAGGGACAGCGAAGTTTACGCTCTGACCGTCGGCCAGTTGCAGGGTGGCGACCCCTACCACTTCACCGCGCATGTTGACGACCGGACTTCCCGACGAGCCGGGTGAGATCGGCGCTGTGATCTGAATGATCCGACCAAAGTTTGGAATGTCGCGCACAGCCGAGACAATTCCGTTCGAAATACTTCCTTCCAACCCCAGCGGATTTCCTATGACGACAATGGATTCGCCTTCCTGTGGCGAAGTGCGCACCACGGTTAGCGGGCGTGCGACCGTTGGCGGGATATCAATCTGCAAAAGCGCGATGTCTCCCTCGCCGTCCACTGCCAAAACGCCTTTGACGTTGTATGCCAGGTCGTCAATCGTGTGAATCTCCGCCTTGTATGCTCCTTCCAGTACGTGACGATTTGTTATCACTCTATCGCGAGCGGTGAAGAAGCCGCTGCCTCGCGACAACTTTTCGCCTTTTACGTCATAGGTCACGATGGCGACGACGGAAGGCTTGATCCGCCTGACGAGCTCGGGCAGGGCATCGTCCTGTCCTGCGGCCGAAGAAGAGGCCACCAGAACAAAGAAGAAGACCGGAATAAGTAATCGCGCGCGCGTCATGATATGAAGCAGGTCAGTCTCTATCCCTCAACGTGATACTTGCGCCGCCGTGAATAGCAAAAGAGAAATATCAGAAAGATGCCCAGCAACACCGAAATCAGGTACCAGAAGGTTATCGTCGGTTTGTGCTCATCAGTATAAGCCCGTCCTCCCGACGAGCCGCTGTACATCCCATTGGCAATGACAGTAGCAAGAAAGAAACATAGGAACAGAAACACAGCAAACGCAAGCGAGCTGAGGCAGGCATTCACTATCCAACGACTCGATATCCTTTCCGGCTGAGCATTGTGTTCCCTTAGCTCGCGGGCGAACTCACCGATCAAAGGACAATTGCACCGTCTACAGACCAGCGCCGCTGAGAAATTGTCGAGACCGCACGATGGACACTTTGTAGAAGACAACGCCTTACCCCAAAGCTTTTCAACCGACCCGCTATAATCCGGCCAGCGCAAGTGTCTGAACGCGTTCGACCAGGTCCTTGATTTTCACGTCTTCGGTTTGCTTTGATCTTCGGTCAAAGAGTTCAACCATTCCGTCGGCGACTTTCTTGCCGATGGTTATGCGATAAGGAATACCGATCAGATCTGCGTCCTTGAATTTGACACCGGCGCGTTCTTCGCGATCGTCCAAAAGGACGTCCAGACCCGCGCGTTGCAGATCGTTGTAAAGATGCTCGCCCGCGTCGCGTAATTCTTCCTGCTTCATGTTAGTGACGGTAACTACGCAGTCGAAAGGTGCAATAGACTTTGGCCAGATGATGCCATCCGCGTCGTGATGAAGCTCAATCGCCGAAGCCATTATCCGTTCGACACCGATCCCGTAACTGCCCATTACCAAGGGCGTCTCTTTCCCGTCCTGCGTCAACACCGTCGCGCCCATCGACAGCGAATACTTCGTTCCCAGCTTAAAGATGTGACCCAGCTCAAGGGCCTTTGCGATCTCGAGGCTGCCTTTCCCGCAGATGGAACAACTCTCTCCGGCGGTCACAGTACGAAGGTCGACCCATTTGTCCACGGGAATGTCGCGGGAAATATCAACGCCGCGGAGATGATGATCGTCCTTGTTCGCGCCCGTGGTCATGTTGCGCCGCCGTTTCAAGGCGAAGTCGGCGATAATGCGAACTTCTTTACCTGATGCGCGCCCCCTGGCTTTCGCGCCGACGCCTCCGAGACTTCCCGCGTTCGCGCCGAGCAGTTCGCGTATTTCCTCCGCCTGCGCTGGACGCGCGCCATCCCCACCGACCGCTGCGGACAATTTGGTTTCGTGCAATTGATGGTCGCCCCGCAACAGTGCGAGCACGAATTGCATTTTATCGCCGTCCGGCAAAGCGTACACGAGCGTCTTTATCTGCCGGTCAGCATCGGCCCCTCCGGGAAATGAAGCCAGGTCTTCTATGGTGCGGACTCCGGGCGTGGGGAACTCAACCACTGCATCCAGGCCGATGCCGTCCATCACCTCCGGCAACCGAGAAGTCGCCTTCTCGATATTGGCAGCGTAATCACACTCGGTACACGTGGCGATCAGATCCTCGCCCGCATCCGTTCGCACCATGAACTCGTTGGATTGTGAACCCCCCATTGACCCGGACGAGGCTTCGACTATGACGAAACTTAGGCCGCAGCGTTCAAAAATTCGCTTGTACGCTTCGCGTTGCGCCTCGAAAGCGGCATCGAGCCCCGCCTGGTCGATATCGAAAGAGTAAGCGTCCTTCATGATGAAGTGCCTGACGCGCATAAGCCCGGACTTCGGGCGTGGCTCGTCGCGGAATTTCACCTGAATCTGATACCAGACCTGCGGCAGTTGCTTGTAAGAGCGGATCTCGCTTCGGGCGATGGAGGTGAAAATCTCTTCGTGGGTCATCCCCAGGCACATCCAGGCGCCCTTGCGATCTTTCAGCTTGAACAACTCGTCGCCCATCACTGCCCAACGTCCCGACTCTTCCCAGATCTCTCGCGGGTGAAGCGCAGGCAGGAAAAACTCCTGACCGCCAATGCGGTTCATTTCCTCGCGCAGGATCTGCTGAATCTTGAGCGAGACGCGCTGTGCGAGCGGGAGAAGCGAATAGATTCCGGATGCCAACTGACGAACGAGTCCCGCGCGGAGCAAAAGCCGATGTGAAACGACTTCTGCGTCGGCGGGATCTTCACGGAGCGTGGGAATGAAATATTGTGACCAGCGCATAAGTGTGTACCAGTAACTCCTATCCAACTGCCTGAATTCTAATTCGTCATGCGCGAATTGGTAAAACGCGCCCAGCGTGGTTGAAAGGCCCACGGCTTACTTGATAATCGAAAGCAGCGCGGTTGCTCGCTCGCCGCGCTGCTTACACTGTTCAAAGGATGTTCTGAGCGCCGCAAGCCGATTACGGCGTCGCCGGCTGCTTGTACTTCTGAATTAACTCCTGCATGCCGGTAGTAGACTTGTGCCGGAAGGTGTAATAGCTCGTAAGGTCGGGAAGCATCTGGTCGCTTAATGGTTTGTATTGCGGTTTGCCTTCCATCAAGCCGATCGCGTGAGCGAACAGGTCTATGATCTCGTCGAGCTCGCCCATCAGTTTCTTTTCAGCCTCGGTCTTGGCCTGACCCGCAGGGATAGACTGAAAGAGCTTTGCCTCGCGCGTGTAGTCTTCGTTCTTTATGTTTCCCAGGAGCACGTAGTTGAACGGGTCGTTCTGGTTGAGCGTGGCGGCCTTCTGAAGCTTGGCCATCGCCTCTGCGTTGCTGCCCTTCATGAGAGCGAGCAGTCCAACCGATTGATAAAGCTGCGCCAACCACGTCGTTTTCGCCTTGCTCCAGTTCTCAGCGGGGATCGCTTCAGGTCGTTTGTCGGCTTCAATCAGCTCGATCGCCTTCAACCCGTATTGCTGGCTGACGCCCGCATACTTGGCATTCTGTCGTCGAGCTTCGTCGGTACCTACGACCGCCAGCATATAAAGGACGTCCACTTCATTTGGATTCAATTCGAGCCACGGCTTCGCCGCATTGAAAGCGTCATCGAGGCGCTTGGCGGCGATGTAGGCATCTATCACGATGGGATACATCTTGTTCGACTCGTTCGCCTCGGCGAATGTTCCCAGAAAGCCCTCAGCCAGCGGGATCTTTTGCGCCGGGTCTTTCACATCACCGATCGCGCCCAGGAGCTGCTCGACGATCTTGGGGCGCAGCGAGCTTTTTGGATACTTCTCTACCAGCTCTTTTGCTGCCTGCAGCTTTGCGGCGGCATCTTTGGCATCGTTGATTTTCTGGAGGGCCTTGCGCTCTCCATCCGAGACTTGGGCCGCCTTGTTCTGCGGGACCGCGGAGAACGCAAAGGACGCGGCTAGGATCGTTGCCGCCAGGACACCGGAAGTTCGACTGAATGAAAACCCAAAAGCTTTCATGATGACCTCGCACGAAGAATCAGAATGGTGGATCTCTACCGCTTGACGAGAACTGCTTCTATCGCATTGTGCTGGATTGGCCACGCCCAAGGCAAGGGCCAAATGTTGCTCTTGGAACTTAGGCAGCACCCTCACCGATTGACGCTCTGGCGTCCAGGTCAGCGCCTCTCGGTCGTCGTCCCGGCTCTCGTTGCACGGCTTCAAAGGCGTGATGTAACATCCAATTCACACGTAAGAAAATCTGGATTGATAGGCGGAGTCCGTTATGAAAATAGCACTCGCCAGCGATCACGCAGGTTTCGCCGAAAAGGAACGCCTGAAACCGCTGCTTCGTGAACTGGGCCTCGAGGTGGAAGACCTCGGAACTGGCTCTGAAGAGTCGGTAGACTATCCTGACTATGCGCGCGCCGTGGCGCAACGCGTGGCCGATGGCAAAGCCGAACAGGGCGTGCTTGTGTGCAGCTCGGGCACGGGCATGGCGATCGCAGCCAACAAAGTACCCGGCGTTCGGGCCGCTGTCGCGTGGTCCGAAGAAACGGCGCGCCTGGCCCGTCAGCACAACGATGCGAACGTCCTGGCTGTGGGCGCGCGGACTACTCCTCAGGCAGAGATCTCAAAGATCGTCCGCGCTTGGTTTGCCGCTACATTTGACGGCGGTCGTCACGCTCAGAGAGTCGAAAAGATCACACGCCTCGAACAAACCCGGACGAGTAGAGAGGAAGAACAATGAGCAGTCCTTTCAATGCTTCGCTTGCCGAAGTCGATAGCCTGATCAGCGAAGCAATCGACAACGAAGTTCGAAGGCAGGCCGGTGGCCTGGAGCTGATCGCTTCGGAGAACTTTGTAAGCGAAGCGGTGCTCGAAGCCATGGGCTCCGTTTTCACGAATAAGTACGCCGAGGGATATCCGAAGAAACGTTACTACGGCGGTTGCGAATGGAGTGATGTTGTCGAACAAGCCGCCATAGACCGCGCGAAGCAGCTTTTCGGTGCTGAGCATGCGAATGTTCAGCCGCACAGCGGCGCCCAAGCCAACATGGCCGTCTATTTGGCGGCGATCCAATACGGCGACCAGATTTTGGGCATGAATCTCTCTCACGGTGGCCATCTCACACATGGCCATCCGATGAACTTTTCCGGCTTTAGCTACAAAGTGGCCGACTATGGAGTCTCGCGCGAGACCGAGCAGATCGACTACGAAGAGCTTCAACGCATCGCGGAGGAACATAAGCCGAAGCTAATCATCTGTGGCGCGAGCGCATATCCCAGGACAATCGATTTCGCGCGGATAGGTGAGATCGCCCGCGGCGTGGGAGCGAAGATGTTTGCCGACGTCGCCCACATCGCCGGTCCAATCGCCGCTGGGCTCCATCCCTCACCGGTTCCGCACGCCGACTATGTCACAACCACCACCCACAAAACCCTGCGCGGGCCGCGCGGCGGATTGATCCTCTGTCGCGAGGAGTACGCAGCCGAGATAAACCGCAAAGTGTTTCCAGGTGTGCAGGGTGGTCCGCTGGTTCACATCATCGCAGCCAAGGCAGTCGCCTTTGGCGAAGCATTGCGCGATGACTTCAAGGAGTACCAGCGCAATGTTCTAAAAAACGCGAAGGCGTTGGCCGCGGAGCTGGCTGGACAAGGACTGCGGATCGTTTCCGGTGGAACGGACAATCACCTGATGCTGGTCGATGTATTTATGGGAGGCAAGGGAATCACCGGAAAGGATGCGGAGAAGGCGCTCGAGGCCGCGAATATTACTGTGAACAAGAACACGATTCCTTTCGATACCAATAAGCCGTTCGTCACATCAGGAGTGCGAATAGGAACTCCGGCGTTAACTACACGCGGCATGGGTGAAGACGAAATGCGAATCGTCGGACGCCTGATCGCCGAAGTGCTTCATGACCCGCAGTCTGACGAGACGCGAAAGAACGTCCGGCATGAAGTTGCAGAGCTTGCGGGCCGGTTCCCACTCTATGCGAAGCGGCTCAAACAGCGACCAGCTAAACCGGAAGCGATGAGCGCGGATTGAGCGAACTCTGATATGGTGAACCTTTCTTAATTCTGAAGGAAAAGGGGGCGACAATGACGGATGAACCACCGAAAGGACCAACGATGGACCCTCTTTTCGTCTTGGAAACCGGTGAGCCATTCGATGAAGAGAAACTTCTAGAACATTTCAAAAGTTCAAACGACATTCGGGATGTGTTTTTCACGTCGGATCGCTTTAGGCCCAAAAGCCCCTTGAATAAGCTGCGAAACAAAAGCTTTCACAAGGTCGCTTTTAAGAGCAGTGTATTCGAGAAGGTCAAATTCTATGACTGTCTTTTCGAGAAGTGCCTTCTGATCGGGACTGAGTTCCTAAACTGCGAGTTTCACGATTGTGTCTTCAGGGACTGCAATACTCACAAGATTAAGTTTGAGAAAACGTATATAGACCCTAAATCGTTCACCAAATTACCTAATAGAAAGAAATACGCAAACATCGGCGTACATCTCTTTCACGAGCTCTACCGCAACTCACATGAAATGCTGCAGCCGGATTTTAAGAACACGGCAGAATACGAATTCAGAAGATGGAAGAGATATGAGACCACTTCAAAATGGCGGCTGAAGAAAATAAGCAATTCGAGATTCGCCAAGCAATGGTTCCCCAACTTCGGTTTTTTTCTCATTTCCGGCTACGGGCTGAAATCACTACGGCTACTTGTATGGTCCGCACTCCTGTTTGCGGGCATCGTATTCTTCAACTACCGCTACTGGGACCTGTTTGGCTTTACGAGCGGTACTCTTGACATCTCACAACCGCGTCTTTCGCTGTCAGTCTATTACACGACAGTGACCCTTTCGACGCTCGGTTATGGTGATATTACGCCCAGATCTGAGTTTGGGGTTCTCATGACGTCATTCCAAGCGCTGCTGGGGTTAGTATGGCTAGCGTTAGTAGCCAGTGTTCTAATTAAGAGGATAATTCGATGAATTGTGTACCAGAAACTGTAGACGCGATTGCTCTGTACGGTTCTGCGGTTCGAACGGACTTCGATCGTTATAGTGATCGAGACGTCCTTCTTGTTTCCGACGACAACGACGCGTTATTCCAGACGAAGGCAGCGCTAACAGAAGAAGGGTATTCCTGCAGTTGTTATAGCTGGGGCAAGCTCGACTTACTCGCGGCGAAAAAGGCGCTCTTTATCCAACACCTCAAACAGGAGTCACAGATTGTGTTAGACCGGGATAACAGACTCCTTTCGTTCTTAGCAGGTTATTCGCCGGCGAGTAGCTATTCGGATCAAATTCAGCTCACGCGGTCGCTCATAGCCCTTACTGAAAATTTCGTCGACACACAGAAAGGAATTGGGTGGGCCTTGGATGTTCTTGCAGTTGGCCTGCGAAATCTCGCAATCCTGACGTTGGCTAACGAAGGAAAGTACATATTCGCTCTCCCGGGTCTCTTGTCAGAACTGAAGAAGATGGGCCAGATTAGTTCTGAGCACGAATGCCGTCTCATGGAATTGAGAAGATTCAAATCACATTTTCGACATAAGCGATACCACCTCCTTCCGACCCGCGAAGTTGTATTTGGACTTCAGAAAATAATTGGCCAATCCTTTGATGTCGCTTTCGAGCCAATGGTCATGTCCAGGGAAGCGTTTCAATATGCGTGCCTTCACTCAAAAAAGGCCCGGGAGATGACGAACTGGTATGCACAGGCGAGGCTGTGTGAAGGAGCGTTCATGACGTTGGACAAATCCATCGTTTCGAGAAGTTCGAGTATGTGGTCTCGCCTCCAGAGAATCGAAGACGCGATTGAGAATCCGAGCTGCTACAACTTTCTGTTTGCGAACTGTGCCCGGGATCTGCGGGAAGATCTCGCCAATTTGATTGATGTAGTAAATCTGAAGGCCGCGTAGACGCTTGAAACTTAGCTATGTGCTTGGCCACGATTATTACGTTTTGAGTATCTACTCGGGAATGACAGTGACGTGGAAGAAACCTTACGCCGCAATTGACCGATCGCACGTGCGCATCGCCAATTAGAATACAGCTACTTTCGATACTCGCCGACGCTTTCCACTCTATCCAGACCGATTGAAGCAGAGGGGGCCGGAAGCGATCCTGCTGAGTGACTCCGAATGAGTTGGATAATCGAACAAGACGAATTGCATATTACGATCGGTACCGTTCCTCACGTTAAGACGGACGGAGAACGCCGGAAACTTGATCTGCAGAGTGATCTCCAAATGACCAAAGCCGCACTGCTCTACGCCAATCGCGCTACACTCTGTAGCGCGACGTCATCCGCGTTGCTTGCGATGTTAGCGTTGGGTGAAACGCCACGAGCGGAAAGATGGGAGCTAGTCAAAACGCTTGTAACGTGGATTCCCGACAAAGAGATGGAGCAACAGGTTGCAATTCTTTCAGAATTCTATGAGAGAGCTCGTCGGAAGAGATACTCTCGGGAGGGAGAAAGGCTTCTTCGAAGGTTCAATCAGGCGCTGGCAGAGGGCTGGGACCGTATCGTGGAGCACATGGAACGCTTCGTTACAGACGTCGGCGGCGACGGGATTGTTGACGCTGTGAATTCCCAGTTCTTGGAGATCTACGAATTTGACTCACCGCTTCGGCGTTTCGCCGACGACGCAGAGCACGAGGGCTTTGTCCTCGAGTACGTGAAGGTAGTTGGAGACGCGGTCTCGGATGCACACACCTATCCGTTGTTCGATCGAGACACAAGCGGCTTAATAAGCGCCGGAATCGCTGCTGGGGTAATCCCTGTCTCGGAATCCGGGGTCTCTCGTGGCAAAGAAGCCGGTCTAGCTGCTGACTTAATCGAGCGCTTACCAGTCTTTGATAGGGCAACGGTGAGGGAGGTGCTGGACATACGCACGGAACTGGAGGTTCCGTTACAAAGATTTCGCTCCGCTATGATCACGTTCTCTGAGAACATAAAGAGTGCGGCGTGGAATAAAGATTTCACGTCCGATGCCGAGTTAGTGTTTAGACGGGAAATAGCGCCCACGGTCATAGATATTGAGGAGGCCGTCAGATCAAATAGCTTTTTGTCCGAACTCGCCTCCCGAGTCGTCGATAAGCCTCTTGCAAGCGTTGGCAACGTCACGGGTGCAACAGTCATATCCGCGTTAGCGGTGTCGATGTCCAACTTGCCGTTAACTGCCGTTGCTGCATTAGCTCTTAGTCCGGTGCTCGTTGCAGGGAGTCTGATTTACGACACCTACAAGAAATACAATGAACGAC
>JAVHWA010000110.1:0-30312 GCA_032160165.1 Acidobacteriota bacterium | reverse complement strand
TCGAAAAGCGGCACAACGAGATCATGTATCACGTTGGCCGGCCCGGTGAAGACGGCTTTACCGAAAGAATCCTGGCGGCGTGGGGAGTTGATGGGCACAACTCTCATACGAACGTCTGCTCGTCGTCGGCGCGGGCCGGTTATCAATTCTGGATGGGCCTCGATCGGCCCAGTCCGGATCACGCCAATGCTAAAGTCGTTTTCCTGATCAGCTCTCACCTGGAGGCCGGTCATTACTTTAATCCGCATGCGCAGCGGGTGATCGAAGCCAAGGCGAACGGCGCAAAATTGATTGTCTTTGACACGAGACTCTCCAACACCGCGACGCACGCGGACTTCTGGGTTTCCCCATACCCAGGCTCGGAAGCCGCGATCGTCCTTTCGATCGCAAACTATCTAATTCAAAACGATCTTTACAATCGCGAGTTCGTACGCCGATGGTGGAACTGGGAAGAATATCTGGTGGTCGAGCATCCCGAGATCGAGACTTCGTTCGAGATATTCGAGAAGCAACTTAAGACCCTCTACGCGGGATACACGTTTCAATTCGCTGCCGCCGAGTCGGGCGTCGATGCGACCGTGATCGAAGAGATTGCGAAGATCGTAGCCACGGCGGGCACGCGATTCTCAAGTCACAATTGGCGCTCGGCCGCCGCGGGAAACAGCGGCGGTTGGCAGGTTGCGCGCACGCTTTTCATGTTGAATACGCTGCTTGGCGCGGTTGCAACCGAAGGGGGAGTATTCCCCAACGCCTGGAACAAGTTTGTTCCCAAGCCGATCTACACGCCGCCACATCCGCAAACGTGGAATGAGCTGACGTGGCCGCGCGAGTATCCGCTTGCGATGAATGAGCTGTCTTTCCTGCTTCCGCATTTTCTAAAGGATGGCCGAGGAAAACTCGATGTCTACTTCACCAGGGTTTACAACCCGGTGTGGACGAACCCCGATGGGTTTTCGTGGGTGGAAGCATTGACCAACGAGGACCTGGTCGGCTGTTACGTGGCGCTGACGCCGACGTGGAACGAGACCTCGTACTTCGCGGACTACATCCTTCCCATGGGCCATGGATCCGAGCGGCATGATGTTCATTCTTACGAGACACATGACGCGCAGTGGATTGGATTTCGCCAACCGGTCTTACGGGCCGCGCGCGAGCGCATGGGAGTTAAAGTAGGCGATACACGACTGGTTAATCCCGGCGAGGTGTGGGAAGAAAATGAGTTCTGGCTTGAACTCTCGTGGCGCATCGACCCGAATGGGGAACTTGGCATTCGACAATACTTTGAATCGAAGAAGCATCCGGGAGAGCGACTTGGCGTCGACGAGTATTACGAGTACATGTTCGAGAACTCCGTACCCGGACTTAAGGAAAAGGCCGCGACCGAAGGCTTGTCCGCATTAGACTACATGCGGCGTTACGGCGCGTTCGAAATTCGGAAACGCATCGGTGCTGTTTACGAAAAAGTGGTTCCAGCGAAGGAGCTGGAAGACATCCGGGTTGACAGTTTCGGGCGGGTCTATACGAAAGCAGCGAAGCCTGACTCGCCGAACATCGTTCCTATTTCCAGCCCCGATCCTGATGATGAAGGCCGGCGCCTGGTCGGTATTAAAGTCGATGACAAGATCGTCCGCGGGTTTCCCACTCCCAGTGGGCGCCTTGAATTCTACTCACGCACGCTCGCCGACTGGGGATGGCGTGACGAGTGTCTCCCGACGTACATCAAGAGCCATGTTCATCCGGAAAATCTTGCCGAAGATCAGACCGTGCTAATCTCGACCTTTCGTTTGCCCGTGCAGATCCACACGAGGAGTGCAAACGCCAAGTGGCTGGATGAGATCGCGCACACAAATCCTCTGTGGATTCATCCCACCCACGCCACACGAATAAAGGTGCGAACTGGCGACCTGGTCCGAGTCGAGACCGAGATCGGATACTTCGTTGTTCGTGCCTGGGTAACAGAAGGCATTCATCCAGGCATCGTGGCATGCAGCCATCACATGGGGCGCTGGAAATTGACCGATGAAGGACAAAGGCAGTTGATGGCCACCGTATCGCTCGACCATCAGGGAGAAAAATGGGGACTGAAACGTCGCAAAGGCGTTGGGCCATACGACTCGTCAGACCCGGATACGTTACGCATCTGGTGGACGGATGTGGGCGTGCATCAGAACCTTACTTTTCCGGTTCATCCCGATCCCGTCTCCGGGCAACATTGCTGGCATCAGGCCGTGCGCGTCCGCGCAGCCGAGTCGAAGGACCGATATGGAGACATCTCGGTAGATATTGAGCGATCACGCGACGTCTATCGAAAATGGCTTTCGATGGCTCGCCCTGCAGACAAGTACTCGCCTAATCATACCCGCAGACCTTACTGGCTTTTGCGTCCGCTCAAACCGGGCAGAGAGCATTTCAACCTGCCTGAAGAGGAATTAGCGAATGTTGAATAAACTCTCAACCAACTCGTGATACATCTTAAGGCCCTCGGATTCCTCGAGCTTAACGCCGACCACCCATTCGCTTCCCGTAATACTGCCTTTGTAGGGAAGGCGGTACACCAACCTGCCCACCAGGTCGACGCTCCCTTCGTTCGGCAACCCAAGCGTAATCCGCAAAGGCCGAGCCTCTCGCTCGAGGTCACTGGATCCCAAAGCGCCGTCGGGCATGATCAGGCAGAGTCCATCCCGGCTTAGATCTCTTGTGTACGCGAGTACCGCAGGCGAATGGCCCTCGTCGATGCCTTCGAATATGAAGACGCTGGCGGAGAGGCGTATTTGATAGCGCGGCGATCGCCGCGACTCATTGCGGATCGTTTCCCATGCAGAAGGCATCCCACACTCCTACCTGAAGGTAAAGTCTTAACGCACCATTGATGTCTTCTGGGCGCTAGTGGGAGCCGGGAGGATAAGTGAGGGATATTTACGGTCGCAGGAAAGAGTAGTCGGGATCGTCGCAGATTGTCAATACTTGAAAGGCCATAATA
Source organism: Acidobacteriota bacterium (assembly GCA_032160165.1). GTDB lineage: Bacteria > Acidobacteriota > Blastocatellia > Pyrinomonadales > Pyrinomonadaceae > QHXM01. The sequence continues at coordinate 27,332 of JAVHWA010000110.1, read as the reverse complement.
AGGGAGAAAGTGTTCGACTTTAACTCACCGCGTCACCGCTGACACGGAGGACAGAGCTGGACACGATTTGGACAGTCCGAGAGTGGAACACCTGCGGTCAGATTGCTGGTTGTCAGATGAGTCTTGGTTAGTTAAACTACACATTACGGCCTGCATCCTTCTGGCAGGCTTAGAGAAATAATCAGATAGGTAAATAAGCGTTTCCCCTGGACCCGGTAATTGTGCGTTAACGCAAGTCTTGATAGCGTCCCCTGTCTTCGCGTCAAGACGTTGCACGGATTAATTAATGAAAAATCAATCAGGTTCCCCGTCCCCCGGTAATACCCTGTGTTCGCATCTCCTTCTCGCTGGCCGCAGCCTCGTTAAGGGCTCGCCTGTTGCCGCGCGCCTCGCTTTCATTCTTCTTTGCCTGGGCGTGAGTATAGGTTCTGCCTCGGCGCAGACCCGCTCCCAAAACAACGCGAGTGGGAAGAGCGAAGAGCGCATGAGGCGTGTAGAGTCGTCGGAGAAGGCCGATGGGAACGACCCGTTCAGCAATAACAAGAGCGCGGTCGCGCAACCTCCACTCGTCAGGAAAACAGCGCTGACCTATTCTCCGCGGTCGGAAAAAGGTGCGGTGGAGCGGCCGTCCCTGACGAACGACCTCATCATCATTTCACGTGCTGAGGATTCGCGAGGCGCAAATTATCTTAAGAAGGCTCCAGCGGCAGCATACGTCCCATCAATATGGCCGGTGGTCGGTCCATTGCGCAGCGGCGTCGGCATGCGAAGTAACCCGTTTGGCGGACCGGGGACTGAGTTTCACAAAGGGCAGGACATCGCTGCCCCGACGGGAACTCCTGTGAACGTGACTGCCGATGGCATCGTGATCATCGCCAGATGGGTGAAAGGCTATGGCAACGGAATTTATGTCGATCATGGAAACGGAATCACCACCCGCTATGGACATCTTTCACGCATAGATGTTGTCGAAGGTCAGCCAGTCAAGAAGGGACAGCATTTGGGTTTGGTAGGGTCAACCGGACGTTCGACAGGTCCGCATCTGCATTACGAAGTTCGCATCAATGGACAGCCGACCAGCCCGCTTGCTTATCTTCCGTCGCTCGCTCCTGCGACGCCGGCGGCTCCCGAGTCCGACACGCAACAGCGAGGCGTACAGCACTGAGCTGGCAGCCGCGAGCTTATCGAATGCCCTAACGATCCCTATGCACGGGCAGGATCGTTAGGGCATTTTTGCAGGCGGATTTTCAAACGCAGAGGTCGCAGGGATCGCGGAGGAAAGCCAGAAAGAGAACCGCTACGCAAAGCCAAATGCCAGTTGGGCGAAATCTCGATATCTGAGTGGGTTCTTTCTATCGATTCTCTCGACTGCATCCTGCGCGACCACTGCGTTAAATATCCGTCGGCGACCTTCGCGTTTAGTATCTGAGTCGATGAAGTAGGCCATGGAACTTTTTCGCGCGCTGGCGGTGTTAGCTGAGTCTCCCACCGACGAGAGCATACGGTTGGCCGATGCCCTAGACCTCGGCGCCCTGCCGGGTGCGGATGAATATACCCAACTCTTCGTTTTCGAACTGTATCCGTATGCCTCCGTTTATCTCGGACCGGAAGGAATGCTCGGCGGAGAGGCGCGAGATCGGATCAGCGGCTTTTGGCGCGCGCTGGAACAAGCACCTCCTGTCGAATCAGACCATCTATCGGTAATGCTGGCTTTCTACGCTCGCTTGATCGAGCTCGAACATGCGAGCGAAGGAACTCCGCGCGAGAGTTGGCGCAACACTCGGCGGGCTTTTCTGTGTGAGCATATCATTAGCTGGCTTCCCATCTACCTGGCCAAAGTTGCGGAGATCGCGCCGCCGTTTTACAAGAAGTGGGGCGACACCTTGATGGCCGCGTTACTTGAAGAAGTGTCCGCGCTCGGAGCATCGCATTCACTATCGATTCATCTGCGAGAGCGCGTGGGATTGATCGACCCGCGAACAAATCAGGTCGACGACTTTCTACAGTCGATCCTTACACCCATAAGAAGCGGCATGATCTTCACGCGTGCGGACCTGACTGCCGCCGCTCGCAGACTGGGATTGAGCTTGAGAATGGGCGAACGCAAGTTTATCCTCAAGGCGCTTTTCGCGCAGGACGCTTCGGCGCTGCTGGCCTGGCTTGCGAAAGAGGCGGACGTCTGGACAAAACGTCACCAATCCAATCTATCCACACTGGGCGATGTTGCTCGCGCCTGGGAACAGAGGAGCAGTGCGGCCGCAATGCTTCTCGGCGAGCTAAGCACGACTGCCAATGAAGTGATGTAACCTGATTCAAATTCAGGAGACCCCAATGTATTTCAAGCAATTCTATTTGGGATGCCTTGCTCACGCTTCCTATCTAATAGGCTCAGACGGCGTCGCCGCCGTCGTCGACCCGCAACGTGACGTAGACCGTTACATCATTGAAGCGTCGGCGGCCGGACTGAAGATAGCGTTTGTAATAGAAACCCACCTGCACGCCGACTTCGTCAGCGGACACAGCGAACTTGCCTCGCGCACCGGAGCCTCCATCGTTTTCGGTCACAACGCGGGTGCGACCTTTCCCCATCGAGGCGTCAGAGACGGTGATGAGATTAACCTCGGTCACGTCACGCTAAGATTTCTCGAAACCCCCGGCCACACGCCCGAGAGCATCTCTGTCCTCGTCATCAACAGGGAGATCTCGCTCGAGCCGCAAAAGGTCCTTACTGGGGACACACTTTTCATCGGCGATGTTGGCCGGCCCGATCTTGCAGGCGCGAAGGGCCACACTGCCGAAGAGATGGCGGCGATGCTTTACGATAGCCTTCATGAAAAACTTTTGAAGCTGGACGACGCCGTCGAAGTTTTTCCGGCTCACGGCGCCGGTTCGATGTGCGGGCGAAATATTTCGACTGAGACGTCTTCGACCATAGGCAAGCAGCGCGCTTTCAACTACGCACTGCGTCCCATGTCAAAAGATAAATTTGTGCGAATGATGACGACAGAATTGCCGCCGCCCCCATCCTATTTTCCACTCGACGCCGAGTCTAATCGCAGAGGGGCCGTCGCCCTAAAAGATCTTGCTCGCCCAGTGCCCGTCGATCCACATCAAGCGGTTGCGCTCGCGCATGAAGGTCATATTGTGCTGGACGTGCGGCCGGCTGATGAATTTGGAGCGGCACACGTACCTAATGCCATCAATATTGGGCTCTCCGGACAGTTTGCCTCGTGGGCCGGAATGCTGATCCCAATGGACGCGCCTCTGATCGTTGTTGCTGCATCGCGAGAACAGGTCGATGAAGCCATAGTGCGTCTTGCGCGTGTCGGACTTGAGAGCGTACGAGCATATTTGAAAGGCGGGATGGAGAGCTGGAAAGCGGCAGGGCTCGAAACGAGAACGGTCGGTCAGATTACGGTGAGCGAATTACGAGATCGACTGGAGCGCGATAGTAGTTTGCAGGTGATTGATGTTCGTCGACCCAACGAGTACTCGGGTGGGCATGCGCCTCGAGCGATTAACCTCCCGCTGGCGCCTGAACTCCTGGACGGGGCAACGCAGCTCGCTGCGAAACTTCCGACGGCAGTGATTTGTGCGGGCGGCTATCGCTCGAGTGCCGCGTCGAGCCTGCTTGCGCGAAGCGGCTTCGACCAGCTATTCAACGTCACCGGCGGCACCAGCGCCTGGGTTCAGGCCGGATACACTGTCGAAAATTGAAGCGGCCAGAGTGCAAGAAAAGAACAAGAAAAGGTCTCTAAGAATTCAGGAACGCGCGCAGAGAATGCGCACTCGTGTTCGCCACGGCCGCAGAGAACTCGAGCGTATTTCCCGCACCGCCACCATCGGCGGTCTCTTCTTATCCTTCTTCAAAATAGGTCTACTGGGGTTCGGCGGTGGCCTCGCCGTCATTGCACAAATCCGAGCGCTGGTCGTAACCACACGCGGTTGGATGACTGAGCAGGAGTTCGCGGAAGGCTTCGCATTGGCACAAACCCTTCCGGGCACCAACGCAGGCAACACCGCCACTTATGTCGGACTCCGGTTGAAAGGGTGGCGTGGAGCGTGTGTCGCCATGGCGGGATTCATACTGCCTTCGATGCTAATAATGATTGCGCTCGCCATTCTTTACCGGCATCTGCGCTTTCTGCCGGACACCGAACGATTGTTCAGCGGCCTCAATGCCGCCGTCGTCGCATTGATTCTTGTTACAGCATGGCGCATCGGAAGAAACACTCTGGAGAAAAAGTGGCAATGGGTTTTGGCTGTCCTCGCCTGCCTGACGGTTGCGCTTTTTAGCGCGACCGTTCTTGAAGTGGTGATCGCCGCCGGCCTGGTTGGAATCTTCATCGATACGTTCGCCGAGAGGCAATGGCAGCGGTGGCGATCAGCCCGCACGTCGACATCCCGCAGACGCGAGCGCATAGCGTCGCGGATGACTGCGCGACGCCGTCAACGCCGCAGCGCGACGAAGCAGCAGGAGTTCGTCGGAGGATTTCTAACCAGCGCAATCGCCGAAGAACGCGTGCGACTAGCCGCGGAGACGGAGTCCGAGGAGCAGGCTAGCTCCGACGACAAAGCTGGTGAGAGCTCGCAGCCGCCGCGCGGGAAGAAACTTCTTGGGGCCGCCATCCTTGGTGCGCCGATGCCCGTACTCGCCAAGCTGGGACTCCTTTTCGCTCTCTCGACAATTTTTCTAAGAATGGGCGCGGTTACCTTCGGCGGCGGTTTCGTCATGATCCCGCTGATGGAGGCTGAGGTGGTGAATTCTCGACAATGGCTGACGAGGCAGGAATTCGCCGACGCCACCGCCCTCGGGCAGATCACGCCGGGGCCCGTGCTTATCACGGCGACGTTCATCGGTTATCGGGTGGCAGGCACGCTCGGCGCGCTGGTTGCAACCATCAGCATCTTTCTTCCTGCCTTGCTTATGACCATTGCTGCCGGCGCCAGTCTTCGCCGATTCCGCACCAATCACATGGTCCAATCGTTTCTGCGGGGAGTCACTCCCGCCATTGTAGGTCTGTTGGTTGCAGCGGCATTGAGCATGGGACGGGCCGGCATCACTAGTTGGATCGGGCTGGCCATCAGCCTGCTCGCACTTTTTGTGCTGGTGCGCTTTCGACCGAACCCGTTCTGGGTGATCCTGGGCGCGGGAATCACGCGCATCCTCATCGGCCTGGTGTCGGGGCTGTAGCCTGATTGTTAAGCAGGGGCCTCTCCTGCGCCGAGTCAGTGCCCTCACGCACGGTCGAGCTAGTGCCTCGGGGCACGCAACGTTGCGCGCTATCGAGATCGAATATTGATCGACGATCAACCTTCCCTGAACCGTTCAAATTGTGCTATAGATGCGGCTCACTTAAAAAAAACAATAAGCGTCGACGCGTTTGAAACGGAAAAGCAAGCAAAAGGGTTCTTCCATACTCTATGCGGATAACTGCACCCAAAAACAACGCTACTTTGCGAGTGACTGTTGTCCTCGCCTTGCTCCTGGTCTTGATATTGAGCGGCTGCTTGCCGGGGTCGAAGTCCGGGGGTCGAAGAATTACAGTTTATGGTTTCTCTGTGATGCAGGACGTTATAGAGAAGGAGATCATTCCTGCGTTCAAGGCCAAGTGGAAGCGTGAGCACAACGAGGAACTCAACTTCGCCACTTCTTTCGCCGGCTCGGAAATAATCACAAACCAGATTATTCAGGGCGTGAGCGAGGCAAAGATCGCCATTCTCTCTATCGAGCGCGACGTGGATCGCCTCCAGGAGGCGGGCGCAGTTACCTCAGACTGGCGGCGGATGCCCGCCCGAGGCATAGTCAACAAGAGTCCTTTTCTGATTGTGGTCCAACAGGGAAATCCGAAGGGCATACATGATTTCGCCGACCTGGCCAAGCCCGGCATACGTGTAATTCATCCGAATCCGTACAACTCAGGCGGCGCGCAGTGGTCTTTACTCGCCATCTACGGCTCCGAGGTTATCAAGTCTGAGAAGCAAACCGGCACTCGCGACGAAGCGCGTGGATTGCAGCTGTTCAAGGCCATTCGGAAAAACATCAAGATGACGCCTGATTCGGCGCGCGCCGCACGCACACTATTCGAGCAAGGGCACGGAGATGCAATTGTCACATATGAACTCGATGCGATTTCTATGAAGCAGTCAGGGAAAGGCTTCGAGATTGTTGTGCCCGAGTCAACAATCTTCAGCGAGCACCCTGCCGTCGTGATCGATCGCAAAGTGACGGCAGAGGATAGGCCAATCGTCGACGCCTTCATGGAATTTCTATGGAGCGACGAGGCCCAGCGCGCTTTCGTCAAATATAATCTCCGATCCGCCTCGAACGAGTCATTGAATGAAACCAACAAAGAGTTCGTGCAGATCAAGCTACCTTTCACCGTGGGCGATTTTGGCGGGTGGAGCAAAGCTTATCCGGAGATCATCGAGCGCATCTGGGATGCCCCCGCGGAGAAGAAGTAAATGATGCGTGATAAGTGACAGGTGATGAGTGATGAGCGGTGGGTGGTAAGTCCGAACTCGCTCTCTTTTGAGCCACATCGCTTTACGACCGTCCGCCCTCTTGCTCTTTACCTATCACCTATCACTTATCACCCTTGAGCTATGAGCAAACGGTTATCACCCTTAAGGCACGTGCGCGGCTTCGATGTCGTGCGACCGTTGAGCATCGCGATGATGATGGCGATGATGCTGCCGCTCGTGCTGCTACCCCTGGCTTCGATCTTTATCTTCGGCACGAGCAAAGGGCTGGATACATTTTGGACGTCGATCACCGATCCGGAAGCCGTGTTCGCCCTGAAGCTGTCCGTGGTGACCAGTTTTTGGGCGACAGGCTTTAACGTCTTGTTCGGTCTCTTCGCGGCATACGTGCTTTCACGCTATGCATTTCGCGGACGCAATGCGGTCATTATTCTCATCTCAATGCCGACTGCAATCCCTACCGCTGTTGCAGGGTTCGCGTTGATTTTGCTGTGGGGACCTTACGGTCTACTGGGGCGATTCCTCGATCCTCGCGGCATCAACATCATAGGCACGGCCTGGGCAATTATCCTCGCCAATATTTTCGTGACCTTCCCCCTCGCATTCGGAGTCATCAAACCCGTCTTTGACACGCTGAGTCGCTCGCTGGAAGAGGCATCGGCAACCATCGGTGCGACTCGATGGCAAACTTTCTGGCACGTCACGTTGCCATCTTTGCGAGGCGCGATCGTGACCGGCGCTCTTTTGACGTTCGCGCGCGCGCTCGGAGAATTTGGCTCGACTATTCTGGTTTCCGGTAACATAGCGGGAGAGACGCAGACCGCGCCGCTTCATATTTACTCCGAGTTCCTGCGGAATCGTGTTGAATCAGCCAATGCCGTCGCCATCGTGCTGGTGATAATTTCTTTCGCCATCTTCAGCGTTCTATTTCTTGCGCGCGACTGGCTTGACACCGAGTAATGGCGTGAACCGATAATCGCAATCTAATGAAGGCAGCAATGCAGACCGGCGAATCAAAGAGCACTCGCGAGGGTGCGAACTCCGTGGTTATACCCAGGCCTCAAGCCGAGACCCGCGGTGTGGCCGCAAGCGTGCGCTCGCTAAGCAAGAGCTTCAAAAAGACGCCGGTCCTCGAAGACATAGACTTTGATCTGGCGGAAGGTGAATCGCTCGTTCTGCTTGGAGCCTCCGGCAGCGGAAAGACCACGATCTTACGGATCATCGCGGGGTTGGAAGAGCCGGATACCGGGCGCATCATTCTTCATGGCAAGGACGTGACGGAGCTTCCGGCGCGTGAGCGCGGCGTGGGAGTAATCTTCCAGGCTTATGCGCTTTTCCCGCGCATGAACGTCGAACAGAACATTGGCTATGGACTTCGTATCCGCCATCGCGCCCGCAAAGAGATCAAGGAGACGGTCAATGGCTTGATTGAGCTGGTTGGCCTGGAAGAACATCGCAAGAAATTTCCTTCACAACTTTCAGGTGGGCAACAACAGCGCGTCGCGATAGCTCGCACACTTGCCTACAATCCGCAGGTGTTGCTTTTTGACGAACCATTCGGCGCGCTCGACGCACAGATGCGCGTTCGGCTGCGCCGCGAAATACACGGGCTGCTTAAGAAGGTAAACCTTCCGGCGATCTTTATTACACATGACCAGGAAGAGGCTCTTGAGCTGGGCGACCGCATCGCGGTATTAAACGCCGGACGTCTTGAACAGATAGGAACACCGGACGAAGTTTACAATCGTCCCGAGAGCGAATACGTCGCGACATTTCTCGGCGCCGCCAACCTGCTGCTTGGTGTAATAGACAATCAAGCAGTTGAAATTGGAACTGCCAGTATCCCTGCGGGTGCTGAGGCGGCGCGATTCCGCGATGGTCAGTCAGTCAAGCTCGTCTTTCGTCCGGAAGACGTTGTTCTCAGCAAGGCAGGCCAATTACCCGAAGGCTGTCGTCGGCTGACCAACGGCGTCATCGAAGAGAAAAGCTTCGTCGGCGCATACGAACGCCTAACGGTGCGTCTCGATCTGGTTGCGCGACAGTCCACGTCTGGGGAAGCGCCGCTTTACAACGTAACCATCACAACTCCTGAAAAGAGGACCGGCATTCCCATCATTGTCACGCGGCCAAAGCCGGAAGCGTCGGCCACGCGCCTCAACATCAATGATCGGATCGCAGTGGGCCTCTCTGCGTTTCGCGTCCTTCCAAATTACACTCTCGGAACCGAGCGCGCAGGCAAGCTGGTGCCTTCGCAGAGAACTTAACGCCGAAGGCGTTCGCTAGTTCCAGCCCGGGCAACGCCCCGGATGACGGTGTTTCTATCCACCCTCCAAACCCTGAAAGGGTTGCTAAGGGTTGATAACGAGAACCTGACAAGCAAATCGGACAACACCTTCAGTGTTGTCAATTCTCAATCACGACACATTGTTCCCGGGGCGTTGCCCCGGGCTGGAGTTCGCGAACGCCTTCGGCGTTTAGGCACGTCACCTAATCGGGCACATCACTCCCTCCTTGTCCTTTGTCGCCGCATTTATTAGCATTCAACTCCCCATCCAGGAATGTTTTCGCGAACAAGGGAAGGAGTTCTCGCTATAGATCCGCAGACCAAGAAACTGATTATCGCCATCGCCTGGATAGTTATCGCCACGGCGCACGGCTTTGGGGCCGCCTGGCTGGCTATCCGAATGCTTTTTCGGCCGCGTAGCACGATCAAGCTCTGGGGAATTACGATCTGGCCGCAGGGAATGATTCCACGTCACCGCGAGCGCCTGGCGCAAACCATCGGGAACGCCGTTGGGAACGAGCTCGTCTCCCAGGAAACCGTGGTCAATGCGTTGTTCGAAACCGACTTCTTCCGTCGAAAGGTTGAAGGCTTCGTCGAGTCGTATACAACCGAACTGCTCTCTACTTCGTATCCCTCGCTGATCGAGGCACTGCCTCCGGGCGTGCGGGCGCCCGTGCTTGACGCCATCTCGTCTTTGCAGTTGCGCGTTTCGGAGTACATCACCAATGTGTTGAAGAGCGAAGAGACCGCGGAGTCGCTTAGCAAATTCATCGATCACCGTGTCAACGATCTGCTCGCCAATCGCCTGGGCGAAACCATTACCGACGAAACCTTTGAAGAGATCCTGGGATTCGTGGAAAGCAGGTTCCGACGTCTGGTGAGCGAACCGGACTTTGAGGCTAAGGTCCGATACTTTATCGGTGAGCGTCTGGACGACCTGGCAAAGAGCCAGGCGACTCTGGCTGAGATGTTCACGCCGGACACGCTGAACGTCATCAAACAGCGGATCGACGAACAGGTGCCGCCCGTTGTTCATCACCTGGCGGAAATTGCTACCAGCCAGACGACGCGTGCTCATATCGGGGCGCTCATTAAACGCGAAGTCGACGATTACTACGGACAACTATCCTTCTTCAAGAAGATCTTCGTCTCGCGGGTGCGAATTCACCATGAAGTCGACGAGATGGTCAATGAGACGCTCCCGCGCAGAATCGAAGAGTATCTGCGAGGCGAAGCGTTCGAGCAGGAAGCCGAGAGATTTCTCAACACGACGATTGACGACGTGCTTTCGCGACCAATCAACCAGATTGTGGGTCAAATAGCGGAGGACAAGCTGGAGTTCATCAAAGAACAGCTATCCGAGCGCGTCCTTTCACTGGCGCGAAGCGATGAGCTTTCTGCCACCGTATCGGCTTATCTCACTGATGCGATGCAGCGGCTGCGACCGCATACGCTGCGAGCGTTAATGCAGCATCTCAATCCCGATTCGGCGCAGCGCCTAAAAAACTTTCTCTCAAAGGGTCTTCTCACCGTCTTCGCACGCGAGGAGACGGCTCGAACCATCAACAATATCCTGAGCGCGCAGGTCGAGCGTCTGCTGGTGGCGCCAATCGGAAGGCTTTCGGATCATGTGCCGGAAAAATCTATGCAGCGCGCGGCAGCGGCACTGACAGAACGAATTACAAACGCCGCCCGCGAGCGTCTCCCAGCCGCGCTGGCGGAGTTCGACATCGGCGGGATCGTTCGCCAGAAGGTCGCGGGTTATCCGGTGGAGAAGCTCGAAGAGCTCGTGCTCTCAGTGGCACAGCAACACCTGAAGACGATTGAACTCTTCGGCGCTGTCATCGGGTTCGCGATTGGAATAGCTCAGGCTTTCTATTTTTGGTACTTTTCCGGCAACTGATACTGAGAGGTCTCGCTTATGCTGCATTTCGTCCGCCAGCGCGCGCAGAAGCTCTACGTGCTTCTTCTATCGGCTGCTCTTCTCCTGAGCGCGGGTTGCGGGAGTACGTCGTCGCAATCGAGCAATCAAGCAAACACAAACAGCCTGCCACCAGTCGTCGCCACTGTTGCTGACCGTCCGATTTCAACCAGGCTGTACGAGATGTATTTGAAGAACGGAAGGGAAGAACTGGGGCTTGATCCCAATACCGAAGAGGGGCGGAAAAAGCTGGAGCAGCTGCGCGAAGGCATCGTGGCCGAGCTGATCGACCGCACCCTGGTGGCGCAGGAAGCTGAGCGGCGCGGGCTCTCGATTCCAACGGAGCAGATGGCAAAGGCCGAGCAGAGGGCGATTGAGGAATTTGGCGGCGACCAGAAATACGATACCTATCTGGCGCAGCACAAACTTACGCGCGACGAATATCGTGACGTTATCAAAATGGAGATTTACGGTGACTTGTTGCGCCAGGACCTCAGCAAAGGTCTCAGCGTCACCGACGAAGAGATCCAGAAATACTACGAAGCTCATAAGACCGAGCAACCGTTTCAATTGCCCGAGCGTGTTACGGCTTCCCACATCCTCATAGCTGCTCGACCGAACGTGATCTCACAACAACTTCAGCAGGAAAAAAACATCGCAGGCGACGAGCTGAAAGCGGCTGCAAATGCCGAGATGGCCAGGAGACGAAAGATGGCCGAAGAGCTTCGCCGCAAGGCAGCGTCCGGCGCCGATTTCGCGGCGCTCGCGCGACAGTCGTCCGAGGATCCCTCGTCACGCGATAAGGGCGGCGATCTGGGAACCTTCCCTCGAGAGACGCACACTCGAGCGTTCGATACGGCCGCGTTTGCAGTCAAGCCCGGTTCGCTTAGCGACGTGGTGCAGTCTGATTTTGGTTTCCACATAATCAAAGTCAAGGCGCACGAACAAGCGCGTGCAATGACTCTCATAGAGGCCAGGGAGGAGATTCGAAGTCGCTTGATGGGCGAACGCGAAGCGACGCGATTGACCGACTGGCTCAAAGAGGCGCGCCGCAAGGCAAAGATACACATCAATGAACCGTTTAGATTCGGCGCGCTTAAGACGGACTTCCCGAACTAGGTCCAAAGTCGTTTCGGGTTCCGAGTTACAAGTTTCGAGTCAGCCAAAAACCCAGAATCGTCGAACCTCCCACCCGAAACTCAAAACTCGAAACTCGAGACTCGAAACTCAGAACCGGCTTTGGACCTTGGACCTTGGACTTCGGACCTCCCCCCGTCCCCGTCTCAAGTTTTCCTCAAGTCGCTCAAATACCTCGATAATCGTCAATTTCCTAAGTAAATCCCCGCCTCCGTCCCCCGTCTAGCCGCTCAAGTTTTTCTCAATCTCAATCCGTAGAATCAGGCTCATTAGTTAACTGACTACGGATCGCTCGGGCCGTGAGACCCGACTCGGAATTGAAAAAAGGCTTCGACAAGACGTCCCGACTGGAGGAACCAACCCAATGTCAAAGAAAATCGCCACAACCTTTATCGCTAGCTTGATTCTTTGCTCCGCTATCGCGGCCAGCGCCGCCACGCTTAGCCCCACGTTGCAAAAGCAGATTTCGCTGCAGCCAGATAGCGCAAAGCTGGGTCTGGTTATTATCGCTTTCAAAACGGACAGCGGCCTCAACGACTCGCACCTTGCTCTGTTGCGAAGCCTCGGAATTTCCGGCGGCTACACACTCAAGAACCTCGGCATGGTTGGAGCGCCGGCAACGGTCGCTCAGGTCAAGGCGCTGTCCGCTAATCCAAACGTCCGCTCGATCTGGTCCAACGATAAACTCGAATACTACATGAACCAGGCGCGCGTTCTGGCAGGTGTGGATCGTATCCGAAGCGACGCGGCGATGACCCAGGCCAATGGCGGACTGCCCGTTTCAGGAAAAGGCGATTTCTCCGTCATGGTTATCGATTCCGGCATTGATGCCACGCACAATGACCTGAAGTTTGGCGACAAAGTCATTCAGAACGTCCAGGTCTTGACTGATACCGATACCGTCTCCGGATTCACTCCGCTGCTCTTCATCGAAGACGTTCCCAACACAGACCAATCGGTCGGACACGGCACCCACTGCGCGGGCATCATCGGCGGCACAGGCGTTCGCTCGGGTGGTCTTTATGCGGGTGTGGCGCCGGGAGCCAAGATCATCGGGGCCGGACTTGGCGCCGGTCTCTTTGTCATTAACGCTCTGGCAGGCTGGGAATGGGCAGACGCAAACCAGTTCCGATACAACATTCGAGTAATCTCCAACTCCTACGGCAGCTATGCTCCCTTTAGTCCGGACGATCCACTCAATATCGCGAGCAAGAAACTGTACGACCGCAACGTTGTCATCGTGTTCGCGGGAGCGAACAGTGGACCAAGCAAGAACACCTGGAATCGCTACGCCAAGGCCCCCTGGGTCATAGGCGTCGCCATGGGAACCAAAGAAGGCGGTCTGGCGAATGGTAGTTCGCGTGGAACACCGAGCGACGAACGACTTACCAATACCGATCCACTCGATGATTTCGCGACGCCGACGATCACCGCGCCTGGAACTGGTCGCGAGTTCGCCACGGATGCAAACAAATTCACTGCGGCCATCGCTTCGGTTCGCGCCACTTCAAACGTCTCGGCAAACGGTGGCGCAAACGATCAGGAACTTCCGGCCGCTTTTGTCCCGTTCTACACGCAGATCTCGGGTACTTCGATGGCGACGCCGTTCGTTGCCGGAACGATCGCGCTCATGCTGGACGCCGATCCGACGCTCTCAAACGATCCTGAGCTGATGACTGATCCAACTCATCGGACTGACGATTTCAAACGCATCCTGACGAGCACTGCTACCAGGATGCCGAATCGAGAAGAGTGGGAAGTCGGCGCAGGCTACATAAACGCCCACGCGGCGGTTGATATGGCGTTTCACCGCAACAAAGGTTACGGAACGTTTCTTAATCCTTCCTTCAACGCGCACCTGGACGTCAGCGGTCCGGCGCCTCTGAACTTGAACGTTCCCTACGATCCTTCTCAAACACCCGGTCCGACTTCATCAAACGCGAAGAAGTTCCAGGTGAGCCCCGGCATGACCGTGCTCGATGTTTTCGCAGAGGTCTCGTTCGAAGATCCCGCTGGTGTTGACAGCGAAACGAATACCCTGGGATTCATTCTTTACGACCCGTCAGGCAAGACTTACTCCAGCGGTGTAGGCCTGCCGCAACTGAACGCTCCCTTCAGACAGGTACTCGTCAAGAATCCGATGGCGGGCGAGTGGACTATCGAAGCTCGCGGCGTGCGCGGCCTCACGGCCTCGGGCGTCAGCACGCCTCTGCTTCCTAATTCAGGAGCAGCGTATCCGGGCGAAGTTAAGAGCATCATCAAACAGAAGCGTCTCACTATTGCGCCAGCCATCGGTGACATTCAGGGCCATTCGGCGCAGGCTGAAATCGAGCTCGGCATAGTCAATCGCAGGATCGATACTCTGGCCGATGGGCAGTTTCACCCGGACACTGAAGTAACGCGCGAAGACTTCGCTCGCTCGTTGGCCTTCAATGTGCCCCTTCGACAATTGCTCGCCGCCAATCCGAGATTCACAGACGTCTCGGCTGACTTTGAGCCTATCGCCGAAGCCATCACCGCCAAGGGTTCGACCCTGCGCGATTGGAATTTCACTCCAGATGGACTGATAAGTGCCAGCGGTTCGTCCTTCAACCCGTCAGCCACAATCAAACGCGTGGATCTGGCAGTCGCTCTGGTCCGCGCTCTCGGCCTTGATACCGAGGCAAAGGCAGGCGCGAACTCGACGGTCACCGATCCCACATCGGGCCAGCCCGTTATCGATAACGCGCAGATCCCTGGCCCGCTTCGTGGCTATGTCCAACTGGCGATCAACAAGGGATTCCTCGAAGTCTATCAGGCTGAAGTACGCCAGACCCCGACGGGATTCCAGGCGATTCCTGGCCCACGGGTCGAGCCGAATGCGAGCGTGACGCGCGCTCAGCTTGCAGCGAAACTCAATCTCTTCCCGTTGCGCTTCATCGCCGGCAACTAAGGTCTCACCCAAAGCAAAACACGGACGCCGCAAGAGGGGGGAGCGGCGTCCGTGCTTGCCCCATGACTAACTTTTTGCGGATCACCGTTACTGACAACGAAGATGGGACAGAACGCGCGTGAGGGCTAACTCAAGCCTCTCGCGCGTTCACTTTCTGTCCGTCGACTCTGAAGCTCAAGTTTTCCTCAAGTCGACGGATCGCCCAATAATCCGCCATTTCCTTAAGGGTTTTCGCATCCAGCAGACCCTGGCCATCCCTCAAGCTTTTCTCAAGACCTTCCCGGTAAATTCCCATCATCGGTTATTGAAAACTCCTCGCTTCGCTAAGTGTCTACCGCCTGAGGGGCAGACGGAGGCCGACAGTTACCGGAAAAAAGTAATGCCCCGCACCCGATCATTTGAAAAGCATAAAACAGCAATGGAGGCAAACCCCGTGTCCGACAAATTCAGCTTTCGATCAATCGCAGTTGTCCTGGTGCTTCTGGCCACAACAGTTTTCCTGCTCAACCGCACTGTAACCGAGCCAGTGAGCGCCGAAGGCGGCGCCGTTTCGGTCATCGTCCAATTCAAAGACGATCCGGCAGCGGTCTATAAGGTCCGTAGCGAAAAGAGCGGCGGCAAAGTTTCCGCTGATCAGCTACAGGCCTATCGCGATCAATTGCGCGTCAGCCAGGACAGCTTCCTCAGTGAGCTTAATTCGCGTGGCATCTCTTATCAGCTTGATGGGGTCGATATCCCTGATTTCAGTGGCGTCAAAGCGGGTCATGCAGACTTTCGCTTCACGCTGGTGCTGAATGCCGTTACGTTGAGCGTTCCGCCCTCAGCGGTTGACGTTATCAAAGGCATGCCGCAGGTGAAGAACGTGCAGGCGAACCGCACTCTCCGAGTCAATCTCGAGAAGAGCGTCGATTACATTAACGCGCCTGCCGCTTATGGAAAGATTCAGGAGCTGACCGCTTCGGACAACAACCGCGAAGGCTATGAAGGCCAGGGCATGAACATCGCGGTCCTGGACACGGGAATCGACTGGACCCACGAAATGTTTGGAGGCGATCCCACGCCGCCACGTCTTGGAATAGCTCCCGAGATTGCCGCTCTCAACTCAAACAAGAAAGTCATCTACTACCTTTCATTCACGGGCGGTCTCATTGATGACTTCGGCCATGGCTCGCACGCTTCGGGTGATGCTGCCGGATATCGTGGTTTCGCTCCCGGCGATGACAAGCTACCGGGCACGGCTGATGACATCAGCATTCACGGCGTCGCGCCGCAAGCGCGGCTGATGGGCTACAAAGTCTGTACCGGAAGTGGGAGCTGCCTCAGCGCCTCTACCATTTTGGCGATTGAGGACTCGGTTTCGCCGAGGACGTTGACTCTCCAGCCCAAGCCTGTTGCCCATGTGATCAATATGAGCTTAGGCGGCGCCGGTGGCCCGGACGACGATACGGCCGTTGCCGCCAGCAATGCCGCGTTGATGGGAACTATCGTTGTTGCTTCGGCTGGTAATGAAGGTCCGGGCGAAAGCACGGTCGGTTCACCGGCCGCCGGTCGTCATGTCATCGCAGTGGGCGCGGACAATGATCCAGCCGACGGTTCCAACACAGCAGATCTCATCGGCGGTAATGGCGGGATGATTGCCAATCTTTTGCAGGGCGCAGCGCCGATCACCACCGACATAACAGCGAACTACGTTTACTGCGGGCTGGGCGAAACTCCGGCGGATTGTCCCGACTCGGTGAGCGGCAAGATAGCTCTGGTCCAACGCGGCAGCTCGGTCGAATTCGGTGACCCTGTTAACGCAGGCACAGGCCTCTTCTCGAACAAGGCCGCGAACGCCTTCGCCAAAGGCGCGATCGCAGTTGTTATTTACAACAATGCGGATGCGGAACTCTCCGCAGCGACTGTGCGCGCTTCGGCCATTCCAGTCGTCGGTCTCTCCAAACTAAATGGTGAATACCTGAAAGCACAAATCGGTTCGGACGCGGTGGGCGCCGTTTCTGCGAAGAAGGTCCGCCTGAATAGGGCCCTCTTCTTCCAGCCGCAGATGACGGACTTTTCTTCCCGCGGCCCCATACCTGGACTCGGCCAGGTCAAGCCCGATGTGACAGCGCCAGGCTCGAACATTCTGGGCGCTACTATCCACGTCGGCGGTGCCGAAACGAACACTGCGACCATGTTTGATCCGTCAGGCTATATCAAGGCGAGCGGTACCAGCTTCTCAGGCCCGCACGTCACAGGCGCGGTCGCGCTCATCAAACAGGCGCATCTCGACTATACGCCTGACATGGTCCGCGCGGTCCTGACGAACACGTCAACCAACTTGCGAAGCTCCAACGGCACTCCACGCGCAGACGGTAACGCGTCTGAGCCGATCATCGCGCAGGGCGGTGGCCTGGTCGACGTCAACGCCGCCATCAACGCCAAAGCAATCATGGGCGTGGCCGGTGATGGCGTTATCGAGCCGGCTATCCTGGCGAGCCATTCATTTGGCGAGGAGCCGCTGCTCAATAATCGGATCACGAATACTCGCAGCGTTACCGTGACGCTTCGCGACACTTCAGGTCAGGGCGGCAGCTACAACCTCTCAACCGCCAACAACCGCTACTTCGACCGTGACGGCATCACTGCCTCGGTCAGCCCTTCCAGCGTCTCGGTTCCTGCAAACGGAAGCGTGACATTTACCGCGACCGTGACGGTGGACGGCGACAAGGTGCGCGATGACTCAGCACCCATCGAGCTGCAGTGGTACGTGGTTGCGAAGCGGGCCGGAAGCGCCGAAACCCTGCGTGTGCCGATGTACTTCAAGGCAAACCCAAGCGAACCAGCGGGCGAGGCAGCAGGCAGCACGTCAGAAACCTACGCGGGGACCGTACCGGTGGGTGATGGCGGCGCGCAGCGCGATCAGCTCGGCTACATGGACGAGGCGAGGGATACCACATACGTGGACGTTCCATTCAACGTGTCCGCAGCCACTTTCAGGATCGATGCCACTCTCAACTACGACTGGACGCACATAGGCGACTCCGTGGTCTTTGGTCAGGTTGGTGTTCCCGATCTGGACTTCTACCTTCTCGATCCCGACGGTAACGAGATCGGTTCTTCCGCCAGCGGGGATGGTCCGGAACATATCCTGGCAACCGTTCGCCGGGGTGGGACATACACCTATAGGGTGATGGGATTCTCGGCCGCCGCAACAGATTTCACAATTACAAGCAACCAGCTTTTGGCTGCGGTGCCGCCAACGGTCCAGCCTTTTGCCGCAGACTTCGTTGATGCCACACAACGTCATATCGATTTCGACGGCAACTACACTCTCAACTGGGCGACAGCCCAGGGCAACGTCCTGAAGTACGAAGTCGAAGAGTCGACCGATGGGTCGAGCTACTCGGTGCTTCGCCAGGTCGACCCGAACACAACTAGCATAACTTTCGAGAATATTCCGAATGGAACGCGCAGCTATCGTGTGCGCTCCATCACACCTGGACGACTGGGAGTCTTCGTGTCGGTTCCGAGCGATGCACAAAGCGTGGTCATCGATCGTCGCGGCAAAGTTGACATCACCGGGACGACGGGTTCGGCGATTTCCAACGTCTCGCTTGTGGGCGGTGTCTTCAAGCTCGACATTGATCTGACCAACAACTCGACTTCGAGCTACGTTCCACTGGTCGAGTTCAACGTAGTGAAAGTCACCTCGACTTCCGGCACGGTCAACGTGATCAACGCCGACAACAACGGAAACGGCACCAGCGCTGCGACCGCAGCATTGTTCGGCTACTCGAATCTCCTGGGGGCCGATCAAGCGTTCACTCCCGCAGAGAAGACAGGCAAGCGAACGCTTCAGTTCCGCGATAACGGTTCCGAGATGTTCAGCTTCGACGCCGTGATTACTGCTTACCAAAATGGGAGCAGCGGCGCTGGGGGCGGAGCAGGCGCGGCCGCGGGACCAAGTGGGACGGGTGGTGCTTCCAGCCCAACCCTTTCGTTGCCCAGCCTGCCGAAGGTGATGCGCTTCACGGTTAACCCGTTAACCAAAGCGGTGACGGCGAAGTTGTTCTAAGCCGCAGAGAACCATCGAAAGGGGCTCGTGTTGATTCAAGCCGACACGGGCCCCGCCACGATGGAGCTAAAGGCCCTCGCTATAAATGTACGGAAGGAAGAGAAAGCGGACAGTCTGGTGATAGTGATTGAATCCTCCTATTGATCGGGCAGACGCGCAGAGCGCGCGGAAAGGATTACTAAGATGGCAAACAAAGCGGCGACGAAAATTCTAACTTCTCGATTGCTTCTGATCCTGGCGGCTTTCGCGTTGGTGTCTATCTCGATCTCTTACTTTCCGTCGGCTGGAAGCCACAGCGCGGCGCAGATAAAAACAGCTACCACGACACCTAACGTCGCGGTCCAGGGCGCGAAGGTCGACCCGCTGCTCACCCAATACTTCGGACTTCAGTCGGGAGCGACAACAGCGGTCGTGATCACCTATAGGTCGCAACCGGCCGCTAGCGATTTCAGCCGGCTTCAGTCAATCGGAATAAAGAAGGGCATTGCGCTTCGCGCGCTTCCCATGGTCATCGCTCCGGTGAATGCCGCTCAGCTCGCGTCGCTCAAAATGCAGCCCGGCATCCGATCTATCTGGGCCAATCGCGTGATGAAGACGTTTACCAACGAGAGTCGTCGCTTCATCGGCGTGCCGCAACTAATGACTGATGTCGAAGCGACGCGTGCGAATCGCAAAAACCCTGGAATGCCAATTTCGGGAAAAGGAATCGGCATCGGCTACATCGATACCGGCTGCGACGCGACGCATAACGACCTGAAGTTCGGATCGAAGGTTGTGCAGAACGTGATTCAGCCGATGGCAAACGCGAATGCGGGAGACGCCGGACTGGCCATAGGCATTGGCGTCAACCCCTTCGACAATCTCTACGATGTCGCGGGTTTCTACGCACCGGTCTACGTCGAAGACCAATTGCATTCAGACATTGAATCAGGCCACGGCACTCATGGTTCGGCGGTAGCGGCGGGTACCGGCGTTCAGTCCGCTGGGTTCTACGGCGGCGTCGCGGTGGGCGCCCATCTCGTGGTGGTCAACTCGGGGAATGAGTTTGGGCTTCCACTTGTCGGACTGCTGGGCGCTTACGACTACATGATGGTCAATCAGTTCCGTTACAACATTCGAGTCATCAACAACTCCTGGGGCGACTCGCTATCGCCCGCCGGAATCGACCCTGACAATCCGATCAATATCGCGACGCGAAATGCGCACGACAGCAATATGGTCGTCGTTTTTGCGGCAGGAAACGGTGGGGACGTGACCAACGCCATCAATCCCTACTCAACCATGCCCTGGACCATCTCAGTGGCAGCCGGCTACAAACGCGGATTGGGGACGCCAGCAAGCTTCAGCTCAAGAGGCGAGAACAACGGTACAGGTACCGATATCGCGGGACAGCCGGCCGATGCGACTGTGCAGCCGAATCTGAGACCGGACATCACGGCCCCTGGTGTCGATATCAAGAGCGCGCGCATGAAAGGAGTTGGTATCACAAACACCGCGGGCACCTGGTTGGGTAACGACTCGACTACAATTCCGCCCGCCTTCCTTGCTTTCTATACAACTTCTCAAGGGACCAGCTTCGCTTGCCCGCATGTCAGCGGCGTCGTGGCGTTGATGCTGGAAGCCGATTCCACGCTAACGCCTGATCAAGTCGTCACCATCCTGCGAGACACAGCTAACCCGATGCCTTACAGCCAGCGAGTGGTGGGGTCAGGCTACGTTGACGCACACAACGCTGTGCGTCGAGTTCTGGGTCTAAGCGCGATCGCTCACCCGTACCTTCTGATCCCGCCGCCGGGCAGTCCTGAGATCATCGATCCGGAAGGGGATCAAATCCTGGAAACGGGGATGGGAGCAGGCGCGGTGTCGGATGCGAACGACATCACCACCGCAGACTTCGCCTATGACGCTGCCGCCGGGCAGATCGTCTACACGCTGACCGTCAAAGACCTTTCGCAGAAGTTGCCGAATAATCGCTGGTCCATGAATTCGAAATTCGGCGACAAAGATCCCGTCTACGTGATGGCTTCGTCAGACGAACTGGGGACTTTTACTTACGAGTACGGCCAAATAATTTCTGATCCCAACACGGGAGTTGGTAGCTATACGTCGGCCGCGGACACGATTGACTCTGCCACCGTCAGCGGCAACTCAATCACCATTCGTCTTTCGATCAACAAGATCAAGACCCTGCTCGGCGGGATGAACGTGGTGGGGATGACGTCGACCGCGACCGAGGCGCTCGCCCAGGTAACGGTCGGATCGTCTTTAACTGGCGGGCTCTTGTTCGCCACAGATACCGCCAATGGCTCGGACTTCAAGGTCGAGTGATCGCGCCGATGAAGTCAGTAGCAGGAGCGGCAGCGAGTGTCGCTAATCGGTTTGAAAGCTCAGAATCAATCGCGACGTTCACGCCAAAACGTAATGCGTTGCGGTTGTAGCGCCGGCTCGGTGGGTCGCTTGTCGGGAGTGACTCACCGAACGGCACAAGCAGGAGGGATCATGAAGATCGGAAGCCGAATACCAGTACTCATCGTACTGCTCTTGAGTTTCGTGGGCGTGACTCTTGCCGCGCCGAAGGTCGACCCTGAACTGGCCGCACGTCTGGACGCAGTGCAGAACATCGCGCAACTGGGAATCATACTCACCTTCCAGGGCGCTCGAGTGACTGATTCACAGGTCGCGGCTGTGAAAGCCCTCGGGATCACTACGGGGATTCGAATGGCGAACTTCCCGATCATGGCTGTCAACGCAACTCCATTGCAAGTACGACAGATGATGAATTGGAGCGAGCTTCGCTCGATCTATCTAAACGCTCCGCTTCAACTCTATCTACATCAGACAAAGCCTCTGATCGGGGTGGACCGTTTGAGATCCGATCCCGACCTGACTCGTTTGAACGGCGGCCTGCCGGTTTCAGGCAAAGGCGTAACCATAGCCATCAATGACACCGGTGTTGATGGCAGCCATCCCGATCTCAAATTCGACATGGTCAACCGCAGCGCGGGGCAGACGATTCAAAATGTTCTGATGAATCCCAATGACAAAGACGGACTGGTTGTTCGAATCGACACGCTTGGCAACCCACTGAAGGGAATTCTGCCACCCACCTTTGTCGAGGACGTTATCAATTCCGATACGAACGGGGGGCATGGCACGCATTGCGCATCGATCGCCGCAGGCACCGGCGTTGCGAGTGGAGGGCTTTATTCCGGCGTAGCGCCCGGCGCACAGATTTTGGGCATTGGATCGGGTGGTGGACTATTCATTCTGGGGCAAATCGCGGCCTTCGACTACATCGCATCGACGCAGTTCCGCTACAACACTCGCGTCATTAACAACTCATGGGGCAACTCCGCAGTAGCGCTCGATCCCGACCATCCAGTCAACGTCGCGAGCAAGCTTCTGCACGACCAATCGCACATCGTGGTTGTCTTCGCGAACGGTAACGATGGACCTCGCCCGAATTCTCAAAACCGCTGGGCGTCGTTTCCATGGCTGATCAGCGTGGGCGCAGCGACGAAAGACGGACGGCTCGCCAACTTTTCGTCACGAGGCATTCTCGGAGACCCGGTAATTCACCCGACGGCGATTACGCCTGGGACCGGCGTCTCGTCGGGGCTGCTCAACACATCGGACATCGGCGGCACATCGGGGTTGACCGCTGCCGTTATCGCCGCGAGGGCGAGAACCAACGCGTCGGAGAACGGCCTGAACGATGACAAGCAGATTCCGCCTGCTTTCCTTCCGAACTACACCCAGATCAGCGGCACTTCGATGGCTGCGCCGCACATGGTGGGAGTGGTCGCTAATATTTTGGACGCGAATCCGGAACTCCTGCCCGACGATATCCGTTCGATCATCGAGCGCACCGCCACGCCCTTCAACGCCTACGACGAGTTCGAAGTTGGCGCTGGTATGGCAAACGTTCATGCCGCGGTTGACCTGGCGTTCAATCCGAACAAGCCCTACGGAAATTTCGGCTATACGGGAAAGGGGCTGACGTTGACCAAACAGACCGGCGCGAGTATTGACGGAACTGTCGGGCCGGGCGGGACCACCACACATACTTTCGATGTCCCCGCGAACGCGCGCTTTACTTTGGTGCAACTCGATTGGAACGGCGCGGTGGGCGAAGAGGGGGTCGTAATTGATAACACCAGGATCGTCGCTCACGATCTTTCGCTAAGCGTAACTGGCGAATCGGTTTCACAAACCTCAGACGAGCTGAATCTTGCCGGACTCTTCGGCGCGCGCGAATCAATCAAGCTCGAATTCCCCGGCCCGGGATCATACACGGCGAGCGTAAGCGCAGGCTTCCTCCAGGGTTCGACTGCAACCGACCAGCCATATCGGATCACCGTCACGCACTTTCTCTACAATCCGGGTGAGGTCAACGATATCTCGGGACTTGACGCAGCTTCGCAGTTGAAGGCCTACCGGCTGGTTTACGACCGCATCATGTTCACAGATTTCGGAAGCTTCAGACCGGCCGACTCTCTCACCAGGATTGAGTTGGCCCGAGCAGTCATGTTTGGCGCGAGGGTCCCACAGTACATCCCAAACAAGCCAAGCTTCACGGATATCACGGTAGGAACGCCCGATGCATTGATCGCCGAATCGCTTAAGCGCGAAGGTGTGATGGGAAAAGACGGAGCAGCGTTTGGCCCATCCACGGCGGTGTCGCGACTGGAGCAGGCAGTCGCACTTATTCGAGCGCTGCGTCTGGACGCCACGGCTAAATCGATGGCCAACAGCAATGTGACGTCGGGCGGACAAGTGCTAACGGACAATGCACAGATCCCTGGCCCGCTTCGCGGGTACGTACAACTCGCGCTGGACAGAGGAATGATGGAAGCGTTCCCGGCCGAGGTCCGACAGATCGCTCCGGGACAATTCCAGGCATTGCCGGGTCCGCGATTTGAGCCGGGCCGAATCGTTACACGAGCCGAGTTCCTATCTCCAGCTTCGCGCATGCTCAATCTGATGTTTGGCGAATAGGACTGGCTTACGACATTGCCGCGATGGAAAGTAGGGCATAACACTTCTCTTGTCCATCGCGGCACCCTCCTACCAATTCCGGTGCGTAGCTGACACTGCATATTGTTTTAGCTGCAGCGACAAAATGTAAGAGCCTCGCAACATTCCACCCCCAGACCGACGACAATTCCAGCGTTCGTTTGTGACGAGACGTTATCGTACGTTCATTCTGAATTACTTCGGAGGAATGGGCGCGCGACCTCAAGGATTCCTCCACCGGCCCTCAAGAATTTCTCAAGCCGCGAACGATAACTTCCTCCTGTCAAACGCACGAAGCAGCTCGAATTGAATCCACAATGGACCTTAAGGAGATCAACGATGCGCCGCCAGAAAATTACCCTGCCAGCCTTTACGATACTACTTGTTATTGCTTTCGTACTCGCCGCCCTGAGCGTTAAGCCGCGCGAGACCAATGCGGCCGGTAGTGCAGAGGCACCCAAGATCTACATGCGGCCTGCGCCCAACTTCGATTTAAACATTTCGCGCCGATTGAAAAACGCGCGAAAGGCGACTCCAGGGCAGTTGCAATCTCTTGAGGCTTTTAAAAGCGGTACGGGTGCCGGCAATCTGACAGTGCGGTGGAACGACTTCGGCGGTTCGCCCGACATGCTAATGAACTTCGCGGGCCCGGCGTATTCCGGCACACCCGAAGAAGCTGGCAGGGCCTTTCTGGCGGCCAACGCGGGTCTCTTCGGCATAAGCAACCTTGCGGATTTACGATTGGTGTCGAACGTACAGGCACTTGGTGGTTATCTGCTCCGGTTCCAACAGACCTTTGGCGGTATTGATGTCAGAAACGGCGGCATCGGCATTGTCATGAACAGTAATAAGCAGGTAATCGCCGCCAGCGGACCATACTTCCGCGATGTCAACGTCAATACACAGCCCGCGATCACGGCTGCGGACGCGACTCGTATCGCGAGCTCGGACCTTGCGAAATACTCTGTTCAGCTTCCGCAGAGCGCGCTTCAACTGCTGAAACCAGCGTACGATATTTTCACCAGCCAAACCGCCGCTGTTAATAACCTCCAGCCCAACCTGGGGATCTATCCCACAGCCGACGGCTACAAACTCATTTGGAAGGTTGCGAAAGTCTCAACCAATCCGTTTGGCGTTTACATGATTTCGGTCGATGCACAGACCGGCGAAGTTATAGCTCGCAAGGACTACGTGACTACTCAATCACAGTTAGAGCCTCAGGGTGACATCTATCCGAAATATCCCTGCATCACTAAAAAGCTGAAGGACGAGAGCATCATCGAGAACGGTCCTGACGGCGCACCCTGTGGTCAGGAACGCGTTACGCTGCGCTCATTCGATCCTACAAACGTCCTTACCGGCGTAAACGGAACACTGACGGGCACACACGCGCTGGTGAACAACGTGCTTCCCAGTAAACAGCCGTTCGTCCAGGCGGCCAAGGGAACCTGGTTCTTCCGTGTTGACGATCAACTGAACTTCGAGGCACGCACAAACGAACAGGACCAGATGGCCGAACCGGCAGAGCATCAGGACGACATCAACGCGTTCTTCTTTGCGACGTATCTGGTCGAATACGTTGATTACCTGCACGTTGCTGGAGATGCGCAGCACAGCAGTATTGGTCAGGGCAGCTTCCCTGATGACTATCCGAATAAGACGATCCCGCTGCCTGCAACCGTCCACATGGGGAATATCTACATCACGGGCGAAGTTCCCAAGTCGGAAGACCCGCAGTTCGCGCAAAAGCTTCAAACACTCGTTACGAACCCTGACTTCAGCAAGAAAGTATTGGGAATGGACAATGCCTTCGCAGTCCCAGTTACGGCGATAGCCCAGGACGTGACAGGAGTGAAGTCTCCCGTCGCAGCCAATCCAACGTTCTATGGTCACGGATATCTCTTTAACGACACAGGTCTCGAAGGCACGGTGCCGTATCACGAAGGTATGCATGCCATCACCACGCCGATCGCAGGACTGGAAGGTGATGACGAGGCCAGCGCGCTTAACGAGGGTCAGGCGGATATGTGGGCCTTCACCATCACTAACAACCCGTCGCTCGGCGACTATGTGGTAAACGCAAAAGGTTTTCGTCAGCGATTCCGCGACGCTGGTCGAGATCCCGATTCTATCGCGTATGTTCGCAGCGCGAGATCGACCTTGAAGTACTCCGATTTCGGCACCTATCCCGGATACAACTATCTACCGGAAGAGCACTACGACGGCGAGATCTATATGTCGACCATGTGGGACATCCGCGAGATGCTAGGTCGGCTCTATCCGACCGATACCAGGTTCAAACGACCCGCGCCAAAGGATGGCGCTATCACGAAGGAAGTCACCAACGGCACCGAGATCTTCGAACGAGACTTTCTCGGATCGATGTATGTACTCGGCACCATGGCTCCGGACACGTTCGTCAAGGCGCGGGATGCGATGCTGATCGCCGACTCGATGCTCTATTCTCCCAATCCGGCCGATCCGGACGCGCGCGGTCAAAACCACGCATTGATCGAACAAATCTTCGCAGCGCATGAACTGGGAGTTAACGCCCGCGAGACTGTAGCGAACTATTCAACGATTTCCACCGGTGTCTCTGAATTCTCGGCCAGCCAGCCGGCGCCGGCCGCACCGCAGAACGTCACCATCGCACCGGCCTCGTCGACCTCGTTGCGAGTCAGCTGGGAGCCGGTTGACGGAGCTGCCGGCTACGAAATCTTGAAGCGTCGCATCGGGATGACCAACAAGCGCGAACTGAATCAGGACCAGTTTGCTAACGAGTATGGGCGCAGTCGCGACTACTTCGCACCAATCCGCGAATACGACGACGGCGATCTAACCACGACAGGCTTTGTTCATGTCGCGTACGTCGGAGGCGATGCGACTGCTTATGAGGACAGCGGGCGAGTCAGCGAAGTCTATGCTCCATTTGGAATCAAAGACTTCTTCAGTCATGAATACGTCGTACGCGCTGTCGGCGGCGGTCGCAACGGTCAGCAACTCGGCGTCTCGCCGCTTTCTGGCGCGACACGTGCGACGCTCGTCTCGCAAAACATAACTCCGCAAGTGGACAGTGCAATCTCGAACGTCAACTTCTCGGCTGGTGTCTTTGCCTTTGACGAGAAACTGACAAACGCTCGCGGGGCTCTCTCCGAAGTGGATAAGACGATCTATGGGCCAATCGCATTTCGGATCTTGAACATCTCTGATCCGACCGTGACCGTTAAGAACGCGGACCAGTCGAGTCCGGCTCCCGCCTTTCTCTTCAACCAGAATCTGGCATTGGGTGCCACATCTTCCGCGAAGCGACTCCAGTTCAACGATCCTGCTGCGAAGATGTTCACTTTCGATGCTGAGATTATTGGTCAGGCATTCGCCGGCTCGAACATCGCAACCGGCAGCCAATCCGGAGATGGCACGCCGACCGCGGCGCCGCCACCGGTCTATTCGATCTTCCGGGAAGAATTCAATGGCGTCATCACCGCCGGCGAACCGCACCTCG
>JAVHWA010000104.1:0-11891 GCA_032160165.1 Acidobacteriota bacterium | reverse complement strand
GAGCGAAGCGAGCGCGCCCCCGCTCGAAGTCTGTTTAAAAATCCAAAATCCAAAGTCCTTTTAAGGTTCCAAGTTTAAGGTTTAAGGTTGGACTATTCAGGTTGGAGTTGAGAATGGACGAAGGACGCGAGTGCCTAACTCGAAACTCGGAACTCGGAACTCAGAACTCAGAACTCGAAACTCGAAACTTGAAACCGACCTTGGACCTTGGACACCCTGTTTATTGAAACGTGCGGACATATTCCGAGTAACGCGCGCGATCTTCATCCCGCATCTTCGTGATGCGCGCGCCGATCAAGACGTGCGAACCGGAGTTACCCAGGTCGACTTCCTGATATCGCGCGGGCGTGACTTCCAGATCTATAGGGCCGGTGGGAATCGTAAGCACAAGTTGCAGCGTGTAGTTCTCACCCAGGCTCTGCAGCACACTAATACTCTTGGCGGAAACAAGCAGCGAGAGGCCGCTCTCGCTGATGTCCTGTGTAAAGCCCATCAGCGGCAGCGTCTGCTCTTCGCCTGCGGCGCTTGTCTTTCGCGCGACCATTAGGACGCGGAACTCGACCCTCACGCGATGTCGCACCGAATCCCGTCGGTCGTGGTGGTTCCCCTGCATGTGTGGTTGCGAATGGTCCATACGCCCGTGAGAAAGATTCATTATGAATTCGCGATTGTTCGGGAGCGAGGAAGCTTCCTGCCGTTCGGCGAACGTTATCACTAACACGAGAGCGCGACAAGCTCACAACGGTCCAAAGTCCAAAGTCGTTCAATGTTCAAGGTTCAACGTTCAATGTTCGCTACCTAAGCGCCACGTTTGATTTCGACGTGAGCTGTTCCTACGCAGACATTGGACTTTGGACCTTAGACTTTGGACTGATCTCTGCCTTTGCTCCTGCTCCTGCTCCTGCCTCCTGCTTCCTGAGTTCCGCCCCATACCGTTCACTCGCGCCTCATATCGTTCTCTCCTTTCGATCCTGGGCGCAAATCCTCTCCTTTTCTTGCTTGGAATAAGAGTTGCAGATTGCATGTGAGCAGACTCCTCCCAAGGTCGAGTCACTTTTGAAGGGGAACACCGATGAAAGTAAATTATAAGGGCCTCGCAACATCGGCAGCGCTCGCCCTCGCTGTACTAATCGGCGCGTCCGACACCTTTGCACAGGGCCGCCGTGGCCGGGGGCAAGAACGCGCTCAGGATAACCAGGCGCAGCCCGCGCAGGCACCCGCGCAGTCAGAGGACAGCCAGCGACAGGCGCAGCAGGAAGCCCGTCGTGCCGCCCGAGAGGCGCAGCAGCAACAGCAAGCTCAGCAACAGAATCAGGGTCAGGCCGAGCGGCAGCAAGCCGAGCAGCAACGCGCCGAACAACAGCGGCAGCGCGAAGCTCAGCGTGCATCGCAGCAGGCTGAACAAAATCAGCGTTGGGAGCAGAACCGCCAGCGTGTTCGACAGGACCAGGAGCAGCAACGCGCTCAGCAGGATCAGAACCGCCAGCGAGTTCAACAGCAACAGGAACAGCAGCGCGCCGAACAACAGCGCCAGCAAGCCGCGCAGCAACAGAACCAACAGAACCAGGACTGGCAGCGGCGGCGGCGCGAACAGCAAGCTGCTCAGCAACAGAACCAACAGAACCAGGACTGGCAGCGACGTCAGCGTGAACAGCAACCCGCCCAGCAACAGAACCAACAGAACCAGGACTGGCAGAGGCGTCAGCGTGAGCAGCAAGCCGCTCAGCAACAGAACCAACAGAACCAGGATTGGCAGCGACGTCAACGGGAACAGCAAGCGGCTCAGCAACAGAACCAACAGAACCAGGACTGGCAGCGTCGTCAACGGGAACAGCAGGCTACTCAGCAACGACAATCCCAGAACGGACGCGACTGGTCGAATCGCTCAAACAATCAGCAGCGAGACTGGCGCACGTATCAGCAGCAGCGTGCTAACCAGTACCAGCAGGAAATGTCCCGCCAGCAGAATTGGGCATGGCAGCGACAGCGTGCGCTCGAGCAGCAGCGACGACGCGCACAGTTGGCTTATCAGCAACGCTATCTCGATCGGCTAAGACAGGACCAGTTGCGTTTGCAAAGCTGGCGCTACAATGACTATGGCCCAGCCAACTATCGCTACTCGCGCGGCGGTTCGTACTACGAGACGAATCAGTACGGCGCTCAGATGCTTCAGCGAGCGGTGAATGATGGATACCAGCAAGGCTTCAGCGCGGGCCAGGCCGATCGACAGGATGGTTGGGGCTTCAGCCCGAACGACGCCATCGGCTACGAGGACGGCAGCTATGGTTACGATGGGTACTACGTGGACCTGAGCGAGTATCAGTACTATTTCCGCGAAGGCTTCCGTCGAGGCTATGAGGATGGTTACTACAGCCGTTCGCAGTATGGACGCTACTCAAGCGGCAAGGCCCAGATCCTCGGCGCCATTCTGGGGCAGATCTTGAATCTGACCTTGTTCAACTAAGGCACCGTCGTTCAATAACGAACCTCTCGCTGTCATTGGCGACAGCGTGTGAAGAACGAAAGCGCCCAGTCTCACCGAAAGGTTGAGACTGGGCGCGTTTGTTATCTCATTCGCCCCGAATCAGGAAAAAAGCCGCTCACGATTCCTCGCGAGCGGCTTTCCGGTGAACTGCTGGGATTGCCCTGAACCTTGTGCGCTTGTGGCGTGCCTCTGATCAAAAGCGAAAATCGCTCAATCAACTCAGCACTCGCAAGTCACGTCTGGACGGAACATCCGAACAGGTATCAGTCCAGCGGCTAGGACTCAGCCACCTCACTGTGATAACTACTCATAAATTTTTCGATCACCTCCTTTCCAGTGTTGAAGCGATAATAAATGACGACGGATAGTGCGTCAATAATTATTTTAGCGATAGGTGAAAAGTGATAGGTGATGGGTGATAAGAGATGTGTGGTAGGTGATAGGAAAGACCCTTAAAACTGTGGCCTGTCTGGCATCACCCGGTCCCATCACCCGACACCCTGCACCCAACATTGGGCTAGCTGCTAAACACCCGCTCCCCGCCGGCGTAGACCGCATGCGTGTGCTCGATGCCGAAAAAGTAAGCCAGCTCGCGATAGTCCGAACAGTTGTGAATCACAAAATCAGCGGCCTTGCCTTCCTCCAGCGAGCCGATCTCGCTCCCCAGCCCGAGGGTAAAGGCGGCATTGATAGTCGCCGCCGTAATAGCTTCGGCCGGGGTCATACGCATGTGAGTCGAGGCGAGGGACAGCACCATCTGCATCGATGTCGTAGGCGACGAACCCGGATTAAAATCTGTCGCAAGCACAACTGCGAGGCCGGCGTCTATCATCTCTCGCGCAGCCGGATAGCGGGTCGAGCCAAGAGCGTAGACCGAGCAAGGCAACAAAACAGGCTGAACATTCGCGGATCGCAGGGCGCGGATCCCTTCCGCATCAGTATGTTCAAGATGATCTGCCGTGGTCGCGCCGAGTTCCGCCGCCAAAAGCGCGCCTCCCGACAGCGATAGCTGATCTGCGTGGATGCGAAGCCCCAAGCCGTGCGCGCGTGCAGCCAACAGAATCCGCTTCGACTCGTCAACCGTGAACACATTCTTCTCGCAAAACACATCGCAGTACTTCGCCAGCTTCTCTTTCGCCACCGCCGGCAGCATCTCGTTGATAACCAGCGAAACGTAATCCTCGCGGCGCTCGCGATACTCGGCAGGTATGTCATGAGCGCCAAGAAAAGTCGGAACGTAATTAAGCGGGCTGTCGTCATCCAGCGTCCTGATTGCACGAAGAATTTTCAACTCGTCTTCGAGCGACAGCCCATAGCCCGACTTGGCTTCGACGGTTGTCGTTCCACCTTGTAGAAACCAGGCGTTATAACGCCTACCAATCCAAACCAGCACGTCTAATGTTGCCCCGCGCGTATGTCGTACGGTCGAGGCTATTCCGCCACCCTTTGCCGCGATCTCCTGATAGGTGGTTCCACTCGCGCGCTGTTCGTACTCATCCACACGTGTGCCAGCGAATACGGGATGCGTATGAGCGTCTACGAAGCCGGGCATCACTACCCGGCCGACGGCATCGATGATTTCAAAATCCTGGTTGATCAAGGGTTCGATGTCGCTTCTGGTTCCAACCTTCTCAATCAGCCCGTCGCGCACGATCATCCCGCCGTCATCGATGATGGAAAGCTCGCGCATGGCCGCGCCGGTGCGCGGACCGGGCGGACCGGGCGGACCGGCCAAGGTTACGAGCTGTGCGGTGTTTAGAATTGCGAGTGGATTTCCCATGGGCGGATTGTCCAAAGTCCAAGTCGGCGCTGCGGGGGCTTCGCTAGCGCTCGCCCCCTTCCTGACCTTGAGGTTCCCATCACCGCCGCATCCTAACGTTGAACCTTGAACGAACTCTGACTTTGGACCTTGGACATTGGACCTACTTCATATACTTATCAAGAAAATCGGCCACCAGTGGGTAGACGATCAGCCGGTTTGAGAGTTTGACGATCCCATGCCCTTCATCATCAAAGAGTTTGTACTCGACCGGCGAGCCGCGCTCGCGCAGGGCCTTTACGATCTGCTCCGCCTCCATGTAATTAACACGAGGATCGTTCTTACCCTGGATCACTATCATCGGCGCTTTGATCCTGTCGACCTTGGAGAGCGGCGAGATCGAACGCAGAAACTCCACATCGCGCTCAAGCGAGCCGTACTCTACCTCGCGCAGCTTTCGGCGATAGCCTGATGTGTTCTTGAGAAAACTTTCGAAGTTCGCGATGCCCACTGTATCCACCGCCGCCGCCCACAGCTCCGGATAGAGCGTCACAGCCGCGAGCGTCATATAACCGCCATACGAGCCGCCCATCACAGCGATGCGCTTTGGATCAGCCCCTCCCTCTTTTTTCAGCCACTCAACTGCGGCCGCAAGGTCTTTGACAGAGTCTTCACGTTTCAGAACATCGTCCAGATGCGTGTACGTCTTGCCATAGCCGGTGCTGCCGCGAACGTTTGGCGCCAGGATCGCGTAACCGCGAGAGAGAAAGTATTGATAGATGCCGCTGAAGGTCGGTTGCTCCTGCCCTTCGGGCCCGCCGTGCACGCTGACGATTACGCGCCGCCGGGGCATTATTCCGTCCACCTGAATGTTCTCGGTGTAGTACCACCCTGGAATCTCGCGCCCGTCAAAACTCTTGTAGTGGATCAGGCGCGGTTCGACAAAAGAGCGCTTCGGAATACCCGCGGTGGAGCTGTGCGTCACTTGCGAGAGCGTCCGAGACTTTAGATCGTAGAGCCAGATATCGGAATTGTGCCGCGCTCCATTGAAGACGAATGCAAGCTTGCTGTTGTCTTTTGAAAACTGCAGGCCGCTGACGACGCCTTTGCCAGGCAATTCGATGGGCACGCCTTTCGGCCCCATGACCGTAATCAACGGCTTGCCGTCGGTATCGAGCGTGCGCACATAGAGCTCGCTAAATCCGTCGCGGTTCAATGTGTAAGCAAAATACGCCCCGTCGTCTGACATCTCGGTGGCGGAGAGGTCCCACGGCGTGTCGTCGATGACGTCGAGCTTCTTGCTCTTGAGATCCATTTCGGAGAGTGAATTGAATTCACGATTGTTGTTCGTTCCCAGAAAAATCGAGTGTCCACTGGGCGCGAAATAGACGTCGCCATACTCGGCTGCGCCCTCATGCGGCGTTAGATAAGTCGAGGCGCTTGTTTGTGTGTCGACCAGGTAGAGATCATTGTCGAGGCTAAGCTTCTCGTTGTCGTGCGAGACGATGAGGTAGCGATCATCGAACGACCACGCGCCCGGACTGTTCGAGCCATCCTGTTGGTAAACCAGAACCTCTTTGCCGGTGGCGACGTCCATCACGTAAACATCGAAGAAATCTTTGTTACGCTTGTTCGACGCGTAGCTGATCTTCTTCCCGTTGTGCGACCAAGTCCCGAAGTTGTAACGAACCGAGGGATTGTTTGTCAGCGGTTTGATAATAGAGCCATCGGGCGCGAGCCAGTAGAGTTGCGCGTTCTCGTCTCCGCCTTTTGATTTGGCGAAGACCAGTCCTGCGCCATCCGGCGACCAGCGGACGAAATCAACGCGGTCGTCGTAGAAGGTCATTTGCTCGGGCCAGCCGCCCTTCGCATCTACCATCCACACCTGCGGCGTGCCTGTGATGTTTGTAAGAAAGGCTATGCGATCGCCGTTTGGTGAAAGGGCGGGCGAAGTAGAGCTGCGAATATTCAGGTAGCGATCTATGCCGAATTGTCCGCCGGCGGCGCCGGTACTTTGCGCGCTCGCCGAACGAGGGCCAAGACAAGCAGCCAATAACAATGTGCCGATGAGCGCGTTTTTTATTAGTCTCATTGTAATCTCCTGACGATGGTGAATGGTGAATGGTGAATGGTAAACGGTAAATAAAAAGAGCGTTCGTCCATCTACTATTCACGATTCACGATTTACTATTCACCGTTCACTATTTACTATTTACCATTCACCATTCACTATTCACCATTCACGAGCTCGTGTGATCATGGACTATTCGCCAACCTTGCGGCGTTCGCCGGAAGATCAGGGTAAAGCGTCCGTGCGGCTTATCGGTTGCTCGGGTTAATTCCCAGCTGCCGTGGGCTACGGCCGTATCCTTGTTGAATACCTTTATCTCGAGATCGGAAAAGCGAAGCGTGCCCATCTTCTCGCGCGTGGGATAGCCTTTTTTATAGCGGTCGAGGACCGTCTGCCAGCCATACGTCACGGTGTCGCCGGAGATGAAAGTGGTTGCCTCTGATTGCCAGTAGCCCTGCATGAATCCTTCAAGGTCGCCGCGGTTCCACGCAGCAACCTGGGTATCAAGGACCTGACGAATGGCCGCGATGACTTTGGCGTCGTGCGTGTTGGGCGGCTTGGTGTTTTGTGAATTCTGGGAGGCGAGGGTTGGCATGTTGATCACAAAGAATGTTAGCAATAAGAACATTCCGATGAGATTTAGCAGCGGAGTACGTTTCATAGATTTGATCTCATCGCGATAGCGACGTCATGTTTGGCCTAGCGTCAGCGACGCCTGAACCCGGCGCGTGTCTTCAATCGTCGCTAACGCGACGACTCAATCTGTGCGCGCTTGCAGCCATTCTCTCACATGGTCGCGCATAGGCTGCACGATTTCATGTCCGGCTGGATAGCTACGGACCTCCACTTCCGTTGATCGCTTTTGAAGCTGCGCGGCATAGCCCTCCGTCCGCGCTGGCGGGTAGAACTCGTCCTGCTCTCCCGTCAGATGAAGCAAGGATGCGCTCGTATGATGATAGATCTCGCTTGTATCCCAATCGCCCGGCAACCCACCGCAAATCCCTATCACGCCATGCAGGTAGTCCGGATGAGTGAACGCGAATCGGTAATTGAGCGCGCAGGATTGCGAGAAGCCGAGAAGAAAGATGCGTTCACGAGCGGCAACGCCTTCCGTAACCAGCCCGCTGATCAGGTCGATCAGCGCTCGATGATGAAGCGCGATCGATTCTTCAGGATGATAATTGGTTAGCCACCCGAACGCGTATCGAAGCGGGCCTCCCTCTTCCTTTGGCTCTTTCAAATGCTGGTGAAAGCCCTGGGGCGAAGCGATGGCAAACCCATTGGGCGCCATCAATCGCGCCTCGCGCATCATCTGCCGTTTGTTCGCGCCGTAGCCGTGAAGCGCGATCAATAAGGGAGCGGGTCCGTCGGGCGGAAGGGATAGATCGTAATGAAGATTTACCGTTGCCGCGAGCGTTCGCTCGGTTACCGACGGGTCACTTGTGATGTTTGCTTTCGACATAACGTAGCGCAAGATGTTAGCTTGCGGCGCAAACTAACAGTTTGCGCTACATGAACTCAGTTTATATACCCGCGAGGCCCGCCGTCTTCTTCGCCGGCCGCGATGCTTCGATCCGCGCTTTCCTCCTCCAACGACCAGATATCGTAAAGCTCCGGCGGCACTTCAGTGACGAATCGCGACGGCTTCTGTACAACTGTCTGTCTGTTGTAATCAGTAATCATCAGCGGGTACGTGATGTATAACTGCTCGCCGGCGCGAGTCAGCGCAACGTACCATAGGCGACGCTCTTCTTCTTCACCTTCGGCATCGCGAAGCGAACGCGGGCTGGGAAACTTTCCGTCTGCCGCCCAGATTATGAACACCACCCGCCACTCGAGCCCCTTCGCCTGATGCACGGACGTGAGCGTCAGCAGCTCGTCTTCGTCGCCTCCCATCACAACATCTTCTCCGGCGATAGCCTGCGGAGCGCCGAAGCGTTCGGTCGATAAGAGCGCGAGGTCGGACAGAAACTCCTCAGTCGATTTGTATCGAGTGCTGTAAAGCGCGAGCTGCCTCAGGTCTTCAAGACGCGCCTCCGCGTTTTCATAATTGCTCGCCAGGTGCGCTTCGTATCCGCGAGTAAGAATCAGTTCGATCTGCCGCGCAGGATTTCCTCGTGTCTCGTCGTGGACCAGGGCTTCGAGTAAAGCCAGAAACTCAGCCCAGCCCGCCCCGCGTTTCGGCGCTCCCATGAAATCGCCACGACGAACAAGAGCGAGCGGATCAGGTGACGATGACAGCCGCTCCCAGATCCTGTTGGCGGTTGCATTACCTATCTGCGGGATAAGTCGCAGTACTCGTTTCCACGCCAGCTCGTCTCGCGGATTCGTGATGATGCGAAGGTAAGAGACGACATCCTTGATATGTGCCTGTTCGAAGAAGCGCACACCGCTGCGAACCCGATACGGGACGCCGCGACGGGTCAGCTCCAATTGCAGCTCGAGCGAATGGTAATGAGAGCGATAGAGGACCGCTACCTCTTCGAGGGGAATGCCTTCGTCTCGTATCTCCAGAATTCGCGAAGCGATGAACGCGGCTTGCTGTTCCGCGTCGCGGCAAGGCACCAGCGCCGGCGGCATGCCCTTTGACTCGCGCGCAGCACGCAGTGTCTTGGGAAACTGCTTTCGGTTCGAGGCGATCGAGACGTTGGCGAGCGCCAGGATCTCGGGCGTCGAACGGTAGTTGATTTCCAGGCGGAAGACCTTGGCCTCAGGATATCGCGTGGGAAACTCGTAGATGTTCGTAAATTCCGCTCCGCGCCAGGCATAGATGCTCTGCGCGTCGTCTCCCACGACCATTACGTTACGATGTTTGACGGCCAGCAGATCGACGATCTCGGCCTGCAGCTTATTCGTGTCCTGATATTCATCGACCAGAATGTGCTGAAACTGATCAGCGTAGAGATTAGCGATTTCGGGCTTCTCAAGCAGGAGACGTTTCCAGTTGAGCAGCAGATCGTCGTAGTCCATCACGTTGCGCTCGCGTTTGCGTTCCATATAGATGATGTCGACGCGCTTGACTGCGGCGGTGAGCGGTTCGAAGTGCGGATAGCGGCGAGCGACTACGTCATCGATTGTTCGGTCGGTATTGTTCGCAAAGCTGATGATGTCCTGGACAATCTCCGCCTTGGGGAAACGTCGGGCTTTTGTGTCGATGCCCGCTTCGTCCACACAGGCGTTGATGAAATCTCTGGCGTCTTCCGAATCGACGATCGTGTAATTGGACGCGTAGCCGAGACTGTCCGCATGGCGTCGCAGAATCAGGTTCCCTATGCGGTGAAACGTGCCTCCCCATACGCGACGAACATCTCCGCCGCTGGTCAGGAGCTCGACGCGTCGAAGCATTTCGCGCGCGGCCCGATTGGTAAAGGTGGCCAACATCACGCGCGCTGGAGATACGCCCTGCTCTATCAGGAAAGCAACACGGTAGGTGATCGCGCGAGTTTTACCTGAACCCGCGCCGGCGACCACCAGCGCCGCGCCGGGATTCGCCGTGGCGACCTGGAATTGTTCTTCGTTTAGTTCCGCGCGATAGCGCGCGAGTTTGTCGGGCGCATCTGCGCGCTTGATTACATAGCGAGTCATGGCGTGCTCTGGCTTATAGCACGGCGTGAGGCTGCAGGGAAATGAGGTTTGAGAACTTTCGACCAAATCCAATCAAGCATCGTTGTGTGGCAGATTCTGCCTCAACGCCGAAGGCGTTCGCGAATCTCAGCCCGGGGCAACGCCCCGGGGGAAAGAAGTCATTAATGAAGGTGTAAACACTGAAAGTGTTGGCGAGTTGGGTCTGCCGTCCGCATACAGCCGGGTGTCATCCTGGTTAGTGAACCCTTTCAGGGTTAAAGCAGAGCAACAACTCGCGTCTTACCCTGGGCGCTGCCCAGGGCTGGAATTTGCCAACGCCTTCGGCGGTAGATCTCCAGGTTTTCACATGGCCGCGGCATCGGCGACTTGCTCCCTTTGCATTTACTCCTTCTGAAAGTTAGGATGAACTCGCATAATCATCCGAGCATCCACCAACGAAGAGAGAGGTCAAGAGCGATGAAATTCCCGGGCGGAATGAATATTCAGCAAATGATGAAGCAGGCGCAGCAGATGCAGGAGAAGATGGCCAGAGAGATGGAAGAACTGGTCGTGGAAGCGTCTTCGGGCGGGGGCGTTGTGACGGTCCAGA
Organism: Acidobacteriota bacterium; assembly: GCA_032160165.1. Classification (GTDB taxonomy): domain Bacteria; phylum Acidobacteriota; class Blastocatellia; order Pyrinomonadales; family Pyrinomonadaceae; genus QHXM01. Next base: position 1,402 of record JAVHWA010000104.1, on the reverse strand, counting down.
TGAAGGGCACACACGAGGTCACTAAGTTGAAGATCGACCCGGAAGCGGTCAAGGAAGATGATTTGGAGATGTTACAGGACATGATTGTCGCCGCTGTTAACGAAGCCAACCGGAAGATCGACGAGGCGATGCAGGGCAAGCTCGGCGGAATGCTGCCACCTGGACTGATGTGAGTCAGGGGACGGGGGTCGGGAGTCGGGGGCCGGAGAAGTTTTCGACGCGTGTATGGCAATCAGTAGCTTCCGTGACCTAAGAGTTTGGCAAGCAGCAATGGACTTGGTGGATGAAGTCTATCTATTGACAGAGACTTTTCCGAAGCAAGAAACTTACGGCTTGATCAGCCAAATGCAGCGAGCCGCTGTTTCCATCCCTTCGAATATCGCTGAAGGACATACCAGGGAACATAGTAAGGAATTCTTACATCATCTATCGATGGCTCAAGCTTCGTTGGCCGAATTAGAAACCCAATTAGAGATTGCAGCGCGTCGGAAATACGTTACACCGTTGCAGCTCCAACAGATTCTGGAAAAAGTTACGGCTTTGGGTAAATAACTATACGCTTTACGAAATGCGTTGAAGAAACGCCTCGAGCGATAGAACTCGAGACTCATTACTTTCTTTTTTTCCGGCCCCGGGTCCCTGACCCCCGACGCCTTTTCAGTCATGCTCGACTACGCTGAATCAGTCACAAAACTCATCGATGAATTCAAACGGCTGCCCGGGATCGGACACAAGACTGCCCAGCGTTTGGCCTTTCATATTCTTCGCGTGCCCGAGTCGGATGTCGAACGTTTTGTCGAAGCCCTGCGTGAGGTAAAGCGCCGCATCATCTTCTGCTCGGTATGTAACAACCTGACGGATGTTGACCCGTGTCACTATTGTTCCTCGCCGTCGCGTGACCGCTCGATCATCTGCATTGTCGAAGAGCCATACAATCTGGTCGCGGTCGAAAAGACGCGTGGGTACAAAGGCCTCTATCACGTTCTTCACGGAAGCCTGTCTCCGATTCGCGGGTTGGGTCCCGACGAGCTCTATATTGCCAACCTGTTACCGCGCTTAAAGCCCGAGAACAACGAGGGCGTTGAAGTCCGCGAAGTGATCCTGGCGACCAATCCAAATACTGAGGGGGAAGCAACAGCCAACTACATCAGCCGGTTGCTGAAACCGCTTGGCGTGCGCGTGACTAGAATCGCGATGGGAATGCCTGTGGGTTCGGATCTGGAGTACGTAGATGAGGTGACGATGGACAAAGCGTTGACGAACAGACATGAGATGTGACAAGTCAGGAGGCAGGGGCAGGAGTATGACGCAGGGGCAGGCGGCAGGAGCAGGAGCAGGAGACAACCGCCGATGAATTGGTATTAGTTAGATCCGGTTATGAGGAGATTGGCAGAATGTTGGG
>JAVHWA010000010.1:0-28304 GCA_032160165.1 Acidobacteriota bacterium | reverse complement strand
AGCGGAAGAAATCGAACTCGACATCCGCCCCACCTCGCTCCTCGCTCAAGTACTCGGGTGTGATGTCGAAAGCGTCGCGCAGCACACGTGCGCCGTCGCGAACCAGCACGGCGCCGCAGGCAAAAGGTACAAACATCCATTTGTGCGGATCGACTGCGATGGAGTTCGCCTCTTCAAGCCCCCGCAACCTGTGTTTGTGTTTTGAGGAGAAGGCGAGCGCGCCCCCATACGCGGCATCGACATGAAACCAACAGCCGTAGTCGCGAGCGATCTTCGCAAGCGCATCCAGAGGGTCGATAATGCCGGTCGAGGTTGCACCCGCGGAGCCGGCGATGCAGCAAGGGAAGCGGCCGTCTTTCAGGTCACCTTCGATTGCTTCTCGAAGAAGATCAGTCCGGATATGAAACTGTGAATCCGTCTCAATCTTACGCAGTCCTTCGCGACCAAGGCCCAAAATGTCTGCGCTCTTGACGAGCGAGTAATGGCATTGTTCGGACGCATAGACGACCAGATCGCCGCTCGCGGCGCGCACACCCTGATCACGGACATTGGCTGAAGCATTGTCTCGCGCACATTTCAGGCCTATCAGGTTTGCTTCCGATCCCCCGCTGGTCAGGGTGCCGAAACTCTCTGGTCCGTATCCCGCGAGCTCGCACAGCCAATGAAGCACGCGTGCTTCAATGATGTTGGCCGATGGTGCGTTCCGCCACGCTGCACCGTTTTGATTTATGACGGAGGCGAGCGCGTCCGCCCAAACGGCGATGGGAAGCGGCGTGGGGTTAAATAATCCGTAGTAACGTGGACTCGGGATTTGCATGATGTGCGCAGCGATGTCCTGCTGAAACCGGCGCAGTATCTCAACCGCATCGATTCCATTGGCCGGCAATGGTTCGTCAAACATGTGCTGGAGCTCTCCGGGAGTCGCATCTGAAGTGACGGCTAACCCATCCAGCGACCTTACGTAGTCCGCGATGATTCCAGTCACGGCAAGACCGAGCCGCTCGTGCTCTTCGGCCATCCAGCGACTACTAAGAGGCGACTCTATATCCGGATTTTTGCTTTCGACCATCGGTATTCGTTAAGCTAGCCAGCTCACTGGGCGCAAGGAAATGACTGAACATCTATCAGATGCCGACAAATTCATGGGCGCCCTCAAGAAATTCGCGCCGGAGTTTCAGGTCGAATTGAGCGACGACTCAATTTTACGCCTCAAAGAATACTACGGGTTAGTGATGGCTTGGAACGCGCGACTGCATCTGGTCGCGCCTTGCTCTCCCACAGAGTTCGCTACCCGGCATGTGCTCGAATCTCTTCTGGCAGCCCCCTTGATGGCCAGCGGTGCCACCGTGGTTGATGTAGGGTCGGGCGCCGGCCTGCCGATAATCCCCTGCCTCATCGTACGGCCTGATATCACGGCTACTCTGTTCGAATCATCGCACAAGAAAACCGTCTTCCTGCGTACCGCGGCATGTTACGTGGGACTGCGCACGAGAACAGAAATTAAGGCCGTGCGCTTCGAGAGTGTTCCGCCGCCCACGGCAGACCACGTCACGTGCCGCGCGCTCGATCGCTTTACCGCGCTGTTTCCCGGACTCCTCCGTTGGTCCAGCTCCATCAATTCAATGTTGCTATTCGGAGGGGACGGTCTGCTTGATCGAATCAAGGCGCTGGGTCTCGATCATCGCGCGATCCTCATTCCTGGATCCGAACGGCGTTACTTGTTCGTGGTGGAACCACCGGCAGAACGCAAAACATAAAGTCCCAGACCAAAGATCTCTCTTTGCTCTGGGACCTGGAAGCCCTTGGGATTTAGCAGCTTTATCGAATTACGTCTATTCCGATCATCTGCTGACCCGAGATAACAAATTCGGCCGGCAACAATTCCTTCTCATAGATCGGCGAGAGCACCGTGGGCGTGTAACCGCCCGAAGTCCTGTCACTGTTGAGCGTCGCAATCATAGATGGCGGCAAGTTGGGCAGCTCGCTCGTCCCGATTACGGCCCCAGAGGTAATACGGAACAGCTTCACGTAGAGCCGGTCGCTCTTCTTAATCTTATTGATCGCTCCGACCAGCTGACTCAAATCCTGAGGCACAAACGCCTGCGAGGCAGACCCTTGCTGCAGCGCTCCTCCGTCGCCCACGAAAACCAATAGCTGACCCAGCGGGACGTCCCGCGGAATCTGGACCGGGATGCGTTGCACGAAACGCTTGCCTGATTCCGTTCGGACGTATGCCTGAATCTCTACCGTTTCACCTCTACCGGTCTCCGTTCGATCGAGAGCAATGCGCTCCAGCAGAGCGGCATACTTCTGCTCAGTCGAATTAATCTCCAGAGTTATACCGCTGATCTGGACGTTCTCGAATCCACTCGAAAGCAGCGCGTTGACGGGTACCGCCACCGAGCCGGCGGCCAACATCGGCGCGTTCGCGGTAGAGAATCTGCGGTCAACCAAAATCGGTTCCTGTCCGACTACGTTAATCTTTCCGCTCACACTTATGGTGGCTTCACCCACGACTCGCTCCGAAGAAGTGATGGTGCTGAAGACAGTCAGATTGAGAAGCAGCGGTGTCAGAAACGAGTCGTTGGCCACTTCGTAAGAAAACGTGTCGGTGCGGTCGCGGCTGGTGTGAAGATTGATTTTGACAGGAATCATCTTCGGTGCGCGACCCAGTTGGCCGTAGATCCCAGTGGCCCGGTCCTGCGAGATCGCCCCGACCATTTGTCCGGGCACGGCCAGCTTGAACGAGTTATTCGTGTTGGGGATGACCGTCACAACGGTGCTCTCGGTCATAGGCATGTCGCTCGAGCCAAGACTCAGGAACGGATGTCCAAAGGCATAGATCCTGTTTCCGTCGCGGAAAGTAACCGTCCCCGATGCAGCGATCGAATAGTCGCCTCGCACCAATTGAACGCTGACCGAACTTCCCGCAGCCAAGGTCTTCTCCGTAATCGGTCCGAGCGGCGTTATTGCCGCGGCGCCTCCCACAGCTGACACTGGTAAGAGGCCGTTCGCCTGAAGCTGAGGTGCGTAAAGCGCAAGCGCTTCCTGGCTCACTCCGCCGAAAACAACAGGCGTCGCTATGGGCTGAAACTGCTGACCCAGAAGTGAGATCATGGGTGAACTAACTGAAAGCGGTGTAACAAACTGAATGCCTGTGACCGCCGGCTTTGGTAGGTTGGGCGTCAACGTTGTCGAGGCTAATTCGGTAAATGAGAACGTCCGAGGCTCCATCGCTTCACGAGTATTGCGTTCGGACCCTCGCTCGAACACGTTTATCATCTGTTTGATCGGTGTAATTCCCGCTATCGGCTCTTTCGAGAACGGAAAGCTGAAAGCGATCGCGCCGACCAGACGCCCTTCTATATAAACGGGCGAGCCGGACATGCCGCCGAACACGCCGGTGCGTTCGGCGTTGGCGCCGGTGAGGCGAGCAATAATTGCAGACTGTCGCGGGCCTGGAAAGCCTGGGATGACACCCAGGATCTCGACCCCGAACTCTTCGGGTTCGCTACCACTAAAAACTGTTCTCGCCACGCCTTTCATTCCCGGCCTCAGATCTTCGAGCGGAAATAAGCGCGGGTCCGGTTGAGCTCCGACGGCAGTAGACGCGGCTTGGGCTGACGCTGTGATAGCAAACGCGGCCAATAAGACGGTGAGGCTTAAGCCCGCAAGCAAAACTCTTTTCATCAAATTACCTCGGGATGCGAGGGATGCAGTCCCGCTCGACCCTAATACAACCGGCGAATGACGAATGATGGCTGGCGAGATGACTACTTTGAACGCGCCGCCATCACTGGGAATATAACTTTATCGCGTCACAAGTGACAAGCCTTAAACCAATTTGGATGCAGCATTTCTCTTCCGAGGGATGGTTGTTTTCTTGCCGCTATTCAAGCGGCGTGCTAACGTGCGGTTTCGATGTTCAATCGTGCCCCCTTCGCGCAGTCTGATGAGTAAAACGTATCGAGTGGTTGGATGCCTCCTCGAAAGTGGCGCCGCTATGTTGAGCAAGCAACCTACCAACGGCGCTCAATATGATTTTCGTTCGATCGAATAGATGCGCGATATTGAAGGATTCATTCTGATAGGCGGCGCGTCGAGCCGCATGGGAACGAACAAGGCTCTCTTGAGCATCGACGGACGAAACTTCGTCGATAGAACCAACGACGCCCTTGGCTCTGTTGCGACGAAGACGACCCTCGTTGGGCCGAATGAGACATGCCTTAATTGGCCATCGCTGCCTGCGATCGGCGATATTCATGTAGAATGGGGAGCATTGGGTGGACTTCATTCGGCCTTGAGTGCGTGTCGCGCTGAGTGGGCAGCCGTAGTTGCGTGCGATCTCCCGTTCGTCACGGGAGAACTATTAAAAAGGCTTGCCGGCTTTAGAGAAGGCGCTGACGCTGTTGTACCTCTGCAGCGCGATGGCATACGACAGCCGCTCTGCGCGCTATACCGCGTTATCGCCTGCCGCGACAGGGCTGAGCAGTTGATCGCCGATGGCGAGCGTCGGCCGCGCGCCTTGCTCGATGCAGTAAACACGCGTGCAGTCGGCTTTGAGGAATTGAGCGATCTTAAGGGGGCTGAGCGGTTTTTTATGAACGTGAATACCCCGGAAGACTTTGCCCACGCCCGCGCGATTATCACCCGTGAAGATTGAATTAGAAGGAGGAGATAACAAGGAGGTTCCTACGAAGGTGTCGGATTGAGCGTTCACTACACTCTCCGCGATTTCACGATCCACCCTTCATCCTTGCGCTGCCATGCGTCGACGAATGCCAGGGAAAAAACTGCTGAAGATGTTGCTGCCAATAATCGGATTGCTGTTGGTAGCGACTACAGTCACGCTGTGTTGGCTGGTCTACAAGATTACCCGCCCGCCCCGGCAGGCTTACCTTGTGACGCCAGAGACATTCACTCTTCTCAGTGAACGAGGGCTCAAAGCAACGAACGAAGAATGGGCCAATCGTGATGGCACCCGGGCACGCGGATGGCTGTTGCGGGGATCGCCCGGCGCTCCGGCAGTCGTGTTGCTCCACCGTTATGGCGCCGATCGTTCCTGGTTGCTCAATCTGGGTGTGAAACTCAACGAAGCTACCAACTTCACAATCCTTTGGCCTGATCTGCGCGGCCACGGCATGGATCCTCCCGTCGCCTGGTCGTCTTTCGGTGGTCGCGAAGCCGATGACTTAGGCGCAGCCATCGAGTACCTCAAGGGCATTAAAGTTCAGGATCGCCAACTGGTGGGCAATGCCATCGGACTCTATGGCGTTGAACTCGGGGGATACGCCGCACTGCGCGAGGGCGCTCGGAATCAGAGCGTACGCGCGATGGTGCTGGATTCGCTGCCGTCAATGCCGAATGACATTCTGAACTCCGCGGTAAAGCAACGCGGCGGCTTGAGCAACAGCTTTCTTAAGTGGTTGGCCCGCGGCGGGACGCGTATTTATTTTCTGGGCAAATATGACAATACCCCGTCCTGCGACGCGGCCAGGCAGCTGGGAGATCGTCACGTGCTGCTGCTTGCCGGTGATGGACCTCCCGAGTTGCGCGCCAGTACTCAGGCACTTGTGCAGTGCTTCCCTGCCGGCACGGAGGTGATCAGCGACCTGCCCTTAACGGGATACAATCTTCCGCTGGCCCCCGGGAAGCAGGGCGAGGAATATGATCGTCGCGTCATCGAGTTCTTCGACAAAGAGCTGAGCTCACCAGCCTTTTTGCCGACTCTCAACTCCGGTCCATAAATATCTTCATGTTTAAGCAAAAGTCGCAGCTCTGGCTCGCGGTGATGTTCTTTGGAATTCTCGCGAGCTATCTGTTGCTTCTCACAACCAATTACTATTGGGATGGGATTTTTTTTGCTCAGGTAATTGAAGATGCGCCGGGCCTCGACGCGTCACTGCTTCATCCAAACCACCTGCTCTACAACGTGGTCGGGTATTTGGCTTTTCGCCTTGCCCGCATACTGGCGCCTCAGGCGCGGGCCGTCGAAGTTCTTCAAATATCAAATTGCATCATCAGTGCAATGACGGCGTATGTGTTGTTTAGAATTCTGCGCATTTGTTTCAAGTCACTTTATCTTTCTGTGACGCTCACGCTGCTTTTCGCGTTCTCGGCAACGTGGTGGAAATTTTCCACAGACGCGGATAGCTATATCCTCAGCGTATTCTTCCTGCTGGTCAGTTCCTATCTGATTCTTCCGTCGCGTAAACCCAAGCCGTTTTGGCTCGCCGTCAGCTTTTCGCTGAGCATGCTCTTTCACCAGCTGGCGATCTTTTTCTTTCCGGTCGCGGTCCTTGGGCTTTTGATGCAGACCCACGACGAGCCTATGCGGCATCGGCTGGGCTCGGTGCTGAAGTTCGCGTTCGGTGCCCTATTAGTAACCCTCCCGATGTTTTGTTACTCGTTCTACCTGGTGACAGGCAGCTGGGCCCTCAAGCCATTCCTGCTTTGGATTACCACCTTCTCTCCGGAGAACGGATTTACGTTCAATGCGTGGAACAATCTCGGCTACACTCTGCGCGGCCATTCACGGCTCTTCGTCGGAGGCAGGCTGAGCTTCCTGCGCGACCTGATGGGCCCGCTGATGGATACGCTGGTTGGCTTCCTCTTCGTGATCGCGGGTATCTTTTTCTACAAGCTGATAAGCAATTTCAAGGAAGTTCGCATCGCGGCGAGGACAGCCTTGACGGATGACGGGCGTCTCAAACAACTCAGAATTCTATGCTGCGTGTGGATCGCGGTTTACCTGGTCTTTCTATTCTTCTTCATTCCGCAAAATACTTTCTACAGACTTTTCTATGCTCCGGCGATAATAGTCCTGGTGGGGACTTTCCTCGCCCCTTACGAGCTCTCACAACAGCATATGCGCCGATACCGAACTGCACTCTTCGTAGCCATGGTGATCGTAGCGAATCTGACTTTTTCGGCATATCCGTATGCGCGGGTGTCCACCAATCCACCATTGGAGCTCGCACTTAAAATGAACCAGGTCTGGAAGCCGGGAACGATCGTATACTTCGCGACGTGGAACAGCGACAACGCTTTGGTGAAGTATTTCAACCCTTCGGTCACGTGGGTTGAAGCCAATCAGAAAGGCCTTGAGGCGGAGTTGGGACAGTCCATCAGGAACGGACGACCCGTGTGGATCGATACAACTTTGATTCAACGGATGCAGGAGATACCTGAGGGTAAAGGCTGGCTCGAGACGCACACGATTCATGTTCCCGACTACGAAGTCGTCAACAGCAAATATCGACTGCAATTCTTCAAGATTAATCCCGAGTCGTTCGCACCCGAATTAGCGAAACCTTAACGCAGGGTAACCAGGGCCAGGGTCAGCACGCCGTTATTGGCGATGAGTTCGGTCTTGATGGCTGAATAATCGGTAAGCTGGTTTGTCCATTCAGTTGGAACCAGGACGAGCGCCCTTCCTCCCCGTTCAGCCGCCGCAGCGGCGACCTCGTTCGCTCCGTCGAACCTGAAAGGCTCGCCGTCAGGTTTATACGCCAGTCGCCCGCCCGCATAAAACTCAGCCGTGCGATCATCCGTCAGCATATAGAAGACGGGGGTGCTTACTTCTCCCCGTGCGTCTGCGACCAGCATGAGGTCTCGCACCGATTCCTGAGCTGCGATCCGATTGACGCCGCCGTTGATTGCCAGAGCCATCGACATAAACATTGCGGAGCAGACGACCTCGGCTCGCAGGCCACGAGCCTCTTTCAAGAGAAGTGTGACAAGTCCACCAACGACGAGCGGCGCGACCACAACCATCATCCCGCCCAGCGGAATTTGGCTTATCCGCGAGAAGACAATCCCGGCAACAGCCAGCCCAATCAGAAGCGCGCCGGTGACGCCCAGCCAGGCGCCTCCTTCTTCCCCATGAACAAATCTCGAGAGTCTCTCTCCTATGAGAAAGGCCGCTCCCGGAAGCGCAGGGAGTATGTATCCCGGAAGTTTCGAACCCGAAGCCGAAAAGAAGAGGATGGGGGCCAACATCCACGCGAGCGCGAATATGCGGAACCGACTCTCGACGCTTCCAGCCCGCCATTCCCAACGTCGGGCCCGCAAGAGTGCGGCGATCAGGAACGCTGTCCAGGGTAACGCAAGCAGGATGACTACCGGAATGTAGAAATAGAAAGGCTGAGGATGATGATACTTGTTCGAGATATATCGCGCGAAATGGTGCTGGATAAAGAACTCGTCAACGAAAGTCGATCCGTGCTTTGCAATCACCGGCCCATACCACAGCGCCGAGACCGCAAGCGCGAGCGGGATGCCCCACAATAAACTTAGTAGAAGCCTCTTCCCTGGCCATTGTCGCCGAAGAATAAAATAGAGTCCGATGATCCCGAAAGGAACGACGATTCCCACCAAACCCTTGGCGAGTAATGACGCCCCGATCGCCGCATAGAAGCAGACGAGCTTCGCGCTATGCCTTTTGTCATCGATCTCAGTTGCGAAAAAGCTTACCAGCGAAAGCGTGACGGTCATCGTCACTACGATGTCAAAGCTTGCTCCACGCGAGAAGACGATCAAGCCGACGCTGGACGCGGCACAGGCTCCGGCCCACAAACCCAACCCGGAAAGTCCGCTCTCGCTACCGCTCGCTCGCTCTACTCGCCTTCCCATCCCGTAAATGAGGAAGATTGTAAGCAAGCCGCAGAGAGCGGGCCCCAGGCGCGCCGACCATTCTGAAACTCCGAAGGTACGGAAGCCGGCAATCATCATCCAATAGAGCAGTGCCGGCTTTTCAAACCAGGTGTGCCCTCCCAGTGTCGGCGTGATGAGATCTCCGCGCTCGTACATCTCGCGGGCAACCTGTGCATAGCGCGGTTCGTCGGGCCCGATGAATGGAAGGTGACCTAGACCGTAAAGATAAAATGCGACGGCGGCGAGAAAAAACAGCGGTGCGGTGCGCTTGGCAAGTGTCAAACGTTGCAAGTATAGTCACCCGAATCGGCCAACAGTATCGAGCTGTTCATGTTCACGAACTTGTGGGTAGCACCATTGAGTATCATCGAAGATGCGATTATCTTCAAATTGAAACCGACCAGGAACATTTGACAGTACCATGACCATTCGAACAGGCGTCATCGGCGTCGGACATCTGGGCCGCCAGCATGCACGTATTCACGCCGCTCTTTCAGCGAAGGGACAGACCGAACTCACAATCATCTGCGATATTGCTGAGGAGACTGCTCGGCGCGTAGCGAGCGTGAGCAATACGGGGTGGTCGTTGGATTGGCACGACGTTATCGGCCGCTGTGACGCAGTCAGCCTGGCCGTACCTACTGAAGCCCATGCCTCAATCGCCTGTCCTCTATTAGAGGCAGGAATCCACGTTCTGGTGGAAAAACCAATAGCGCGATCGCTCGAAGAAGCCGATAGCATGATCGCGGCTGCGAAAGCGGGTGGCGCGCTTCTTCAGGTAGGACATCTCGAACGATTCAACCCCGCGCTTGTAGCTCTACGTCCCCACGTGAAGGCACCGCTCTACTTCGAAATCCATCGCGTGGGAGAATTCACTGCGCGCTCGCTGGACATCGACGTGGTCCTGGATCTGATGATCCACGACCTCGATATCGTGCAGTGGCTTGTAGGTGAAGACGTAGCGGTAACTGACCTGCGCGCGGTGGGAATCCCTGTCTTGACGAGCAAAGTCGACGCTGCAAATGCTCGTCTTGAGTTCGCATCGGGCGCGGTCGCCAACATTACGGCGTCGCGCATCGGAACGGAAAAGATCCGGAAGATGCGCTTCTTCCAGCCACACGACTACGTGGCGGTCGACTACGCCACCCATTACGCTTCGATCAGCAGCCTGGTGCCTGCCGATCCGGCGACCGGACATCCGGGGGTAAGGGTTAATCGCCTCGAAGTCGCGGATGTCGAGCCGTTGCGAGCAGAGATCGAAGCCTTCATAAACGCCGCACGCGACGGCGCGCCCAGCCCGGTTTCAGGCGAAGACGGCAGGCGCGCTCTAGCGCTGGCCCTGCGCGCGCTGGAGCGAATCCATCAACACGCAGCACATCCCGGCGTCAGCGGTATCAGCCAGGCCATAAACAAGTAGCTTCCGCCACAAGTTCTTATCTGCACTCTGATGCGCGACGACAGAATCTCAGCAATGCTCGCCCAACGCATCGCGGCAGGAGATTTTCCGTCTGCGGTTTACATCGTCGCTCAGCGGGGTGAGGTGGTATACGCGGACGCCCTTGGCTACGCGGTAACGAAGCCGGAGCGACACGCGGCGACGCTTGAGACAATCTACGACCTGGCCTCATTAACCAAGCCATTTGTCACCGGTCTGCTTTGTGCGTTGCGTCTGCAAGACCGCGAGTTCGGATTGGACGACAAGGTAGCAGACCACCTCTCAGAGTTTGGCTCGCCCGACAAGCGCACGATCACGCTGCGACAGTTGCTTACCCATACGTCAGGCCTGCCAGCTTGGCTTCCTCTTTATCTCTTGGCTGCGGACAAAGAGGCGGCGGTGCAAGTAATCAGCGGCGAACCGCTTGAGTCCGAGCCGGGAACGCGTGTTCGCTACAGCGATCTGGGCTTCATTGTGCTTGGACGACTGCTGGAAAAGCTAGGGTCTAAGTCGCTCGCCGAACTGGCAGAGAGCGAGATCTTTCAACCGCTCAATCTCCAGCGAACGTTTTTTTCTCCGGAGCCTGGTCTGGCCGGGGCTATCGCGGCCAGCGAATTTGGTAATGCGTACGAACGCGGCATGACTGAACTTTCGCCAACGCAAAACCATCAATGGCGGGAGAACCTCATATGGGGACAGGTGCACGACGGCAACGCTTACTTCCTGGGCGGTGCGGCCGGGCATGCCGGGCTCTTTTCCAACGCGCGAGAAACACTCATCCTCGCTTCCCAATTCCTGTCCGTGAGAACGAAGCTGCTGCAGCCCGAAACGTGCCGCTTGTTCTGCACCAACATGACCATCGGATTAGAGGAGGCGCGTTCGTTCGCATGGCAACTTGCCGCCACTCCGGATTCCACTGCCGGGCCGCGAATGCCCGTGGATGCTTTTGGGCATCTTGGGTTCACCGGCAGCAGTTGTTGGAGCGATCCCGGACGAGCACGCACGTTCATACTTCTTACCAATCGCACACACACTGACTCGCTCCCTTTCGTCAACATCAATCAAACGAGACGCAGTTTTCACACGATGGCGATTGAGGCTCTGGATGAGCGCGAAGCCAAGCAACCAACCCACGACTGACCATCGTTGATCCTCGGATAACTATTGGACAGCCCAGCAGAAGACTCTTGAAACAAACCGACGAGCGGACATCCCCGGAAGAACCAGACCCCGAAACTGAAGCTGAGCGCCGTTTGGTTAGGCTTGGCAACGCAGTCCCGATTGCGAACCCGACCAGGCGGGCCCGCATAGCGGATTATCTCAGTCTGGAACGGAACGTGACGCTCGCCTCAGCGGCGGTCCTCTTGCTCGGTCTTGGCGAAGAACTCTGGAAGAAGTTTCTTCCTAAGTATCTAGAGGCCCTGGGCGCCAGCACACTTGTTATAGGCCTCTTCGGGACCACCAGGGATTTCTTCGATGCCTTCTACCAGTATCCCGGCGGTTGGCTTGCCGATCATCTGGGGCGTCGACGGGCCTTCGTCGCCTTCGTGACGATCGCCTCCATCGGATATTTGATTTATCTGCTGAGCCCCTCATGGCCATTTGTCTTCCTCGGGCTGGCCTTGTCGATGGCATGGGCGGGAATGGCCAGCCCCGCGGTCTTCGCCGTGATTGGCGATGCCCTTCCCCGCGAACGTCGCGCAATGGGGTTCACGCTTCAATCGATTTTGAAACGACTGCCTGCGATAGCTGCACCTATGATCGGGGCGGCGCTGATTGCAGCGACGAATATCAAGTCCGGTGTCCGAATTGGGCTTGCGATCACTCTCGCTCTGGCGGCGATCGCGGTGCTTATCGTTCGGCGTATCAATCTACCGATCATCAAAGGCACAAACGTCAACATTCGTGGCGTGTGGCAGTCATTCCATTTCGCACTCAAGCGGCTACTCATATCCGACATTATCATCAGAACGTGCGAAGCGATGGCCGACGTATTTATTATTCTTTACCTCACAAACATTCTCGGAGTGAGCATCCCGCGTTACGGGCTGCTGGTCGCGATTCAATTGAGCACTTCGATTCTGGTCTACATCCCTGCTGCCCGAATTGCCGATCGAATAGGCCGAAAACCATTTGTCATTACCACCTTCGTCTGTTTCGCTTTCTTCCCGGTGGCGATTGTCCTCGCAAGGGGGTTCGCGTCGCTCGTGCTGGCGTTCATTATCGGTGGGTTGCGAGAGATCGGTGAACCTTCACGCAAAGCGATGATAGTCGATTTCGCGGAACCCCATATGCGCGCTCGCTCAGTGGGCCTCTACTATCTTGTGCGAAGTCTCTCGATCACTCCGGCCGCCGCCATCGGAGGGGCGCTATGGTTGATTCGGCCATCGCTGCCCTTTGTTGTCGCGGGCATCATCGGCCTGATAGGCGCGGTGGTCTTCGCGTTGACTGTGGAAGAGCAATACGCGAGCTAGGGTCAGGTCGCAAGGAAGGTCGGACAGGCTTCAGGGAACTCTGATTAAGTGTCTCCGACGCATAGCGCCGCCTGATTCTAGCCGTGCATTTCAATGCACGGATATTGGGTACCGTTTTACCTGGGCGTCGCGTTAGCGACGTTTGATCCTACTCAATCGTCGCTACGCGACGTGGAACTTAGCGTGTGCAAACTTACCCGGCTCTGAAAAGCCGGGCTAGACTCAAGCCGACGCTACGCGTCGAAGAACCTTATTCAGAGTTTCCTCCAGCTTGTCGCTGCGCTGCGACAAACTGATAGTTTGACGGACATTCTGAGCGAGACCGGCCCAAACGAATCTCGCTTCCATCTCCGCTCCTCAAACAAATGTAGTAAGATAGGCGCGCAAGCGTTGGATTCCGACTACTGACATTCGTCTGATCTCGATGCGTCGTTACATCCTGCAAGCCACGAAGTCTCTTTTGCTCTCGTACCTGCTCGTCCTATCGCCCCTTGCGTTCGCACAAGATGGGTCGCAAACGCGACCGCGACGCGCCGAGACATCACCGACACCCACACGACCTGGATCGGGCGCATCCGTCTCAACAGCGTTAGCAAGACTAGTAAGCGAGCCCACTATCCGCATAGGACTCTCGACCGATTCGCGCGCCGTTTCCATCTCGTCCAATGGGCAACTGATGAATGCCACCGGAGAGACCAGCGCGCTTGTTCCGCTTAATGTCGCTCGCGTAAGGCTCGAGGCGCGAATGCTTGCACCTCAGCCCGAGACCTCGGGAACAAGTTTCTACCGAGTAGAGATTTCCGGTTTCTCCAACCGGGCCGGCGCTGAATCTGCTGCTCGTGACGTGCATGAACAGACCGGCGAGAGTGCGGAGATCGCTCAAGATTCCACTACGAACGCGTGGCGGCTACGAGTGGGCGCGAACCTCTCGGCGGCGCAAGCTGCCGCTTTGCAGGAGCAATTGCAGGATGCAGGTTTTGCGAATGCCGCAGTGGTTGATTCCAACGCCAGGGGATCGTCGATCGGCGGGCTGGCCACAAATCCTGTCCGACCTGTAACTCGTATGGGCGGTCCGCGCCGCGAGGTTGTTGCTTACAGCGCGGGTTCATCGACGCTCTTCAGCACCAGCGCTCCGGTTACGTTCGCGTCTGACAACGAGGCAAGCTCCCCAGTTCGTTTGAACGACAAGCCGTATCGCGGACGGCTTGAGGTGTTCGCAAACCCGCGCGGATCGCTGACAGTAGTCAATGTACTGGGGCTGGAAGATTACGTGCGCGGCGTTGTTCCCAACGAGCTGTCGCCCGGAGGCTATCCGGCGATCGAAGCGCTAAAGGCCCAGGCGGTTGCCGCAAGGACGTACGCGATTCGGAATAGAAACCAATTCGCGTCGCAGGGTTTCGATCTTCTTCCCACAACGCGCTCGCAGGTTTACGGCGGTCTATCGACTGAACATCCGCTCTCGACTCGCGCGGTAGACGAAACGCGCGGCGTGGTTGCCACCTACAACCAACAACCGATCAACGCCCTCTACACTTCGACCTGTGGCGGCCGTACCGAGGATTCGGAGAATATATTCAACGAGGCCACGCCTTATCTTCGAGGCCGCGAATGTGCCCTCGAAGGCAGAGCACACTTCACGTCGTTCACGGTCAAAACATCCCGCGAGCCACCCGACATCCGCGACGAAGCCAACGCTCCGCTCGCCCGTGCCGCCGCGCTGCTGGATATACATGATGTCGAGCTCGGCATCCGCAGAATTACTGACGAATGGCTCGCCGCCCCAGCCTCACAATCCGAGGTACGGAGTTGGCTTTCGACGGTAGCGCGACTCGCGCGCCAATCGCCTCCGGGAATTGCGGACGACATCACACGAGCGCCTGGCTTTAGCACGGCGCTCACCGCCGCCATTTTCGGCGAAGCACGCGCGGACACATTACTCGATAATGCGGACGTGGAGTATCTACTCGGCTTTCGTGATGCGGGAGAGATTCCTCCACGCAATCGACCGGACGTGGCTTGGCTTGTGAGAGATGGAATCCTCTCGCTCTTTCCCGATACATCGCTTCGACCGCGCGAGCCGATGTCACGAGCGCGTGTCCTACAAACCATCGCCCGCGCCGTCGAGTCGCGCGGATACTTCGGTCTGCAACGAGGGACAACCCGCCCGACCGCCGGGGGCGCGTTGATTCTCCGATCCAGCAAGAACCGCGATCAACCCATCACCGTCACCGGCGACGCATACTTGTTCCGGGCCTTCGGTGATAGCGCTTATCAAATGCGGTCTCTTGCGCTGGTAGGGGGCGAACCGGTTGTCTTTCACCTGAATTCGCGGGGAGAGGTTGACTATCTCGAAGTACGCCCCGCGCCAAATGGAGCCGCAGCGGACCGATCATCTCCGTACGCCAACTGGACCGCCACTCTTTCGGTTTCCGAAGTTCAATCACGCCTTTCGCGATGGGCCAGCGGCATCGGGTCCTTAACAGACCTGCGAGTGTCCGCCCGTGGCTCCTCTCGTCGCGCTACGGATCTTTCAATCATCGGTACCAACGGCACCGGGCATATTCGCGGTGGGCGGATCCGTTCGGCGCTGGGCTTACGCGAGCAGCTATTCGTGATCGACCGTAAATACGACGAGGCCGGACGCCTGATGGGATTTGTCTTTACGGGTCGCGGCTGGGGACATGGTGTTGGCATGTGTCAGGTGGGAGCGTACGGTCTCGCACGCCAGGGCTTAACGTACGATCGAATCTTGAAGACGTACTACACGGGCATCGATCTCGAGAGGCTGTACAACTGAGCCGGCTTATGGAAGCAAAGATCGCCAAATCGCCAGTGACGCTCTACGTAGTTCCAAGCTGTCCCCTTTGTACCAGCGCGCGTGAGTGGCTTTCAGCTAATCACATCGCATACTCTGAACGCGACGTTGCCAACGACTTCGGGGCGCTAAGAAAAATGTACAAGTTGACTGGACAAAGATTCGTGCCCGTCTTTGAAAGCAATGGCCGAGCATTGGTGCGCCCTTCCGACGCTGATCTAGCAAATTTCCTGCTGTGAAGACCATGCGTTTCTCTCGTGGACAAATCATTGGAGCGCTGGCACTGTTGGCGATTATCTGGATCGTAATCATCCTTCGTCTGGTCCTATCCCGCTCGTGAGCAACTCCCTCCACTCGCAGAAATCAATTATCGCCATCACAGGGCCCACTGCTTCGGGCAAGAGCGAGCTTGCGATTGAGCTGGCGTTGCGGTTCGACGGGGAGATAATCAACTGCGATTCGGTGCAGGTGTATCGCGAGATCCAAATCGCAACCGCCAAGGTGCCGCTCGCCGACAGACGAGGCGTGCCTCACCACCTGATCGACTTCGTTCCGCCGGAGATTAAATACACTGCAGGCGATTGGGCGCGCGACGCCTCTCACACCATCCGAGAGATTGAAGTTCGCGGCAAGGTCGCGATAATTGTCGGCGGCACTGGCTTTTATTTGCGCGCGCTGCGTAAGCCATTTTTCCCCAGTCCGACCACGGACCCTGAACTGCGTCGGCGCATCTCCGCCATCAGGGAACGGCGTGGGAATCTACACCTTCATAGAATGCTGCAGCGGCTGGATCCTCAATCCGCCGAGAAACTTTTCGAAGCTGATTGGCCTCGTGTTCAGCGCGCGGTCGAGGTGCGCCTTCAGACTGGGAACCGCCTTTCCGCAATCGCGCCTGCTCGCCTCGAACCTTCGATTGAGGTCGCACGACTCCGGCTCTTTGCGCTCAATCCCCCTCGTGCAGAGCTGTACGCCCGCATCAACAGCCGGACCGAAAGTCACTTCACGGCCGGGCTGGTCGACGAAGTGAGAATGCTGTTGGACAAAGGCGTGCCCCCCGAGTCCAACGCCCTCGGCGCGCACGGTTATCGCCGGGTTGTTGAGTATTTGCGGGGTGTACGGACGCTTGCAAGCGCAATCGAACAAACAAAACTCGATGTGCGTCACTACGCCAAGCGCCAGTTGACCTGGTTTCGCCGCGAAGCGGGCGTGGAGTGGGCGGAGGGATTTGGGTCCGACCGGGCCTTGATTGAGCAGGTGGTCAGCATGTTGGGAATCGATGCCTGAACCGCCCTTTCGCTTCAGCCAAAGTCTTCTCCCCTCGCTTCGGTTCTCCCGTGCTATACTCTGATTTCACACCCACGTTTGACGAACCGGAGACATTGGTGGACTCGAAAGCTACGCCCCAGAACATCCAGGATGCTTTTCTAAATACCGCGCGACGTGAACGCAGTACTGTCACGATGTATTTGCTCCATGGAGCCAAACTGACGGGGCGCATCAAGAGTTTCGACAAATTTTCAGTGCTTTTGGAAATGGGTTCGCAGGAGCAGTTGATATTCAAGCACGCCATCTCTACCATCTCGCACTCACGCCGCGGCAGCGGTGATTTACGCGGCCAGCAGGCTGCCACCGCCCCTCAGGTTGAAGCAGCAGCAGAATCCGACGATGCCTCGCGATCATGACGCCCTCTTGAAGCCTCCCGACCAGTCGAAACACGACGATCCGGTTCGCGGTACCTTTATCACTTTCGAAGGCATCGACGGTTGCGGTAAGTCAACCCAGATGCGAATGATCGCCAGCAAGCTTCGAGTCCGCGGCCTTGAGGTGGTGACTACGAGAGAACCGGGCGGAACCTCTCTTGGTAAACGCATTCGTACCGTACTGCTCGATCCGCTGACCGAGGTCGATCCGCTGACGGAACTGCTTTTGTTCGCCGCCGACCGCGCGCAACACGTACGCACGCTTTTGCGGCCCGCGATTGCGGCCGGCAATATTGTGTTCTCAGACCGTTATGCCGATGCGACTGCAGCGTATCAGGGCGCAGGCCGCAACTTCACATCGAAAGTTATCTCCGATGTTATCGCGCTGGCCACCGAAGGACTCAAGCCTGACCTTACTCTGATCTTCGATGTACCGGTGGCAGAATGTCT
Source organism: Acidobacteriota bacterium (assembly GCA_032160165.1). Lineage (GTDB taxonomy): Bacteria > Acidobacteriota > Blastocatellia > Pyrinomonadales > Pyrinomonadaceae > QHXM01. The sequence continues at coordinate 10,775 of JAVHWA010000010.1, read as the reverse complement.
CTCGCGCACGGTCCGACGGACTGAGGGAGAGAACAAAACGGACCGGCTTGACGCCGAAGACGCCGCCTTTCACACCAGAGTTCGCAACGCATATCTGGAACTTGCTGCGGCCGAACCGAATCGGATCCGTATCATCGATGCCTCCGGCCCCGTTAATGAAACTCATGGGAAGGTCGTTGATCTCATCTTTCCCTTTCTTGAGAGTAGAGGCAGAGTATTGGCAGCGGAAGAAGGCCAATAATGGAGTCGCATTACTTAGCCTTCGGGTGTTGACAGATGTTCGATCGCTTAACAGGTAATCAAAGAGTCAAGCAAACGCTTCGGCGGATGCTGGCCGTCGGAAAGGTGCCTGGTGCTCTTCTCTTTGTGGGTGAGGACGGCGTCGGCAAAAAGCGCTTCGCTCTCGAACTGGCAAAAGCACTCAACTGTTTGAGCCCCATTGGCGGCGAGGCTTGTGACGTTTGTTCCTCCTGCGTACGCATCTCGCAATCGAGGTTTCCTGAATACACCACTGCAGACGACAACAAGGACAAGCTGGTTCGAAGCGAGCACCTCGATGTCGCGCTGGCTCGCCCCTACAACCGAGTTCTGCGGATAGAATTGATGCGGGAGATCGAGCGCGAAGCTAATTCCAGGCCCTTCGAAGGAAAGGCGCGCGTCTTTCTGATCGACGACGCGGACAAGCTGAATCAAAACTCGTCCAGCGCGCTATTAAAGACGCTGGAAGAGCCTCCCAAGTCTTCGCACCTCATCCTGATCACCTCGCGCCCCGGATCGCTGCTCTCGACAATTCGTTCGCGAAGTCATGTAGTTCGGTTTGCGCCTCTCGCTCCGGCGGAAATTGAAGCGCACTTAACCCGCGATGGCAAGGTGTCGCGCGAGGACGCGCACTTGCTTTCACGTGTCGTGGGCGGAAGCATTGGACGCGCATCGGAATTCAATCTTGAGACCTATCGCGAACACCGTCAGGCGATGTTAAGCGTTCTGAACGCCGCTGCGGTGACGCAAGACCGCACGCAACTACTTCGCGCTGCGGAAGAGATGAATGACCCGAAGCGCAAGGATGAATACGAACCGCGTCTCGATCTGTTGGCTGGTCTGGTTCACGATGTCTGGACGCTGTCACTGGGGACATCGGCGGATGCTCTCATTAATGAGGACCTGGGCCCCCAGCTCTCAAAGATCGGATCGCGGCTTGAGAGCAAACGTGCGGCGCGCTGGCTCTCGCAGATCGAAACGCTCCGGCGTGGCCTGGATGTGAATATCAATCGAAAAGTCGCGACCGACGTGCTGTTTCTATCTATGGCCGAATCTTGACGATTGCCGGCTTCCTACCATGAGCAGTAGTCGTGATCAGCAGCTAGTCGACGTAAGTCATTCCATCGAACATGGAATGATCACCTATCGCGGGCTTCCTGGCCCGGTGATCCGCGATTTGCTCAGCCGCGAGGCGTCGCGGGAACACTATGCTGAAGGCGTGGAGTTTCAGATCGGCAGCATCGAGTTAGTTGCCAACACTGGGACGTATCTGGATTCACCCTTTCACCGATATGCGGATGGCGCGGACCTATCTCAACTACTTCTGTCTTCGATCGCGAACCTCGATGGACTAGTTGTTCGAGCTCTCGATCAATCCGAAAGAGGACTTGGCATCTCATATTTCCGCGATCTTGATGTGACGGGAAGGGCGGTGCTTATTCACACGGGTTGGGATGTGCGCTGGGGCAGCGACCGTTACTTTGAGCGCAATCCGTTCTTAACGCGTGACGCCGCGCAATTTCTCGCGGACTCGGGCGCAAAACTCGTCGGCATCGACTCGCAGAACATCGACGACATCCTTGATCTCTCGAGGCCAGTTCATTCGATATTGCTCAAAGCCGGAATCCCTATCGTCGAACATCTGTGTAATCTCGCTGCGCTTCCCGACGATGGGTTTAACTTCTTCGCGGTTCCAGTAAAGATCAAAGGTATGGGAACGTTTCCCGTGAGGGCGTTTGGCATCGTGAAATAGCTGGAAAGACGATGTAGCCGCTATTCGTTACTTTTTAGATTGAAGGCCAATCATGACAAGATCAATCCTCGTCGTAGACGACGATCCCGAATTGCAGGCACTGGTTGCACACGTGCTGAAGACCGAGGGCTTTGAGGTGCGTGCGGCTTACGACGCCTATCAGGGATTGAAGCTGATAGAAGAAGAGAACTTTGATTTGGCGTTGATCGACGTGATGATGCCGAAGATGGACGGGCTGGAGATGCTAACGCGTCTTCGCGCTCGCAACCAGCAGTTGCAGGTCGTCATCATGACGGCTCTGACCGCGCCTGAGGCCGCGATCAGCGCGCTGCGTGGTCACGCCTCCGACTTTCTACAAAAGCCCTTCGACACCAACCAACTCCTGGCGGTCGTCAATACAGCGTTTGAGCTAGCCCCACGCGACATTCGCATTGAAGTGCTTTCGGCCCGCCCGGAATGGATCGAACTGCGAGTACCCTGCGACCTGGCTGCGATCGATCCGCTCGAACGCTTAATGTCGCAGTTAAAGACAGACCTGCCGACAATCACTCGCGAGACAGTCATCTATGCCTTCCGAGAGATGTTGCGCAATGCCATAGAACACGGAGGGAAGAACGACCCAACTCAGTTTGTCGAAGTCGGATATCTACGCTCGCCGCGCGTCATTATTTATCGCATCAAAGATCCGGGGGACGGCTTCAGCATTGAGTCGCTTTATCGGGATGATGGGGCAATTGCCGCGTTTCTTAACCCTGAAGGGGATCCGATGCAGCATGAGCGGGTGCGCGAGGAAGAGGGTATCAGACCCGGCGGCTTCGGAATCCTCATCGCTCGCGATCTTGTCGATGAGATGATCTTCAACGAGAAGCACAACGAGGTGATACTCATCAAGTATCTGGGCGCTCCACACGCTTCACCTGAGTTATGAGCCGGCGACACCAAATGGAATCAGCTCAGAGCGCTCATTTCGCATGTGTGAAACACTACCGCGCAACGATGATTGAAGCGTATCCGCCACAGGCTTGTCCTCTTTGCGGTGGACGGAAAGAGGCCGGCACAACCACTTTCAGCGCCGATACCGGCGACGGAGTCGTGGTAGTCCGCAACGTGAAAGCGATGGTTTGTGCGCATTGCGGCGAAGAATGGATCGACAACACGACGGCGCAACAGTTGGAAGCAATCGTTTGGACGCGCGTGAAAACGTCAGATGGAAGTTACCGCGCTTTGAATCAGCTGGAATCAGAGCCGCGCCAAGGTGAAGTGCCGGAGCAGATCACCTCGGAAGCGGACTACTCGTGCACGTGTTGTCAGCCGTGTTCCTATCGGTAATAGTAAATTTCGATTTGGGTGCGGACGATTGAACCGAAGCGTTGCCGGTCATGCTGCACATATCCAGGCTTGCCATCACCTTGCGGTCGGATGCGTTGTGCGTGAGCGTAAAGTTGCAACCTTGTAAGGCTACGCTCCCTCTTCCGCTTCCATTGACTTCTCCAGCCTGCTTAAACTCATAATCGCCGGAATAGGTATTCCAAAGCAGCCACGTCGTAGGTTTCATTCCGTCCTGTATGCACGCGTTGAATCGTCGATTGATCACCGTCGCGACTAATGAGAAGCCTCCTGTCTGCTGTCCAGTGATGGTTCGCGTCAAAATGAAAATCCCGCCAGCTTGGAGCATTGGCCCCGAGATTGGGATCATCTGTATGTCACCGCCCTCCATGGTGACGACGCCTCCCTTCACAAGCAGAAGAGGAACAGTTTGTTGAATCCCTTCGAGTCCAAGGACCTGAACGGTCACGATCGTGCTTTCCCCGCTTTTAAGATTTGTTTTCGGCGCGCTCAACCTCACACCGACATTGCGGAACGTCCCGTTTGCATCGACGCTTCCCTCTTTGAGTTTTATTTCGGCCGGCCCGACGATATTCGTCGGGCTTCTGAAGACAGCTTTGCGCGGCGACTCCGCAATCAGTCCAAAGTCTCCCGAAATACTTTCACTGCCGTTCGCTGACCCCGCGTTGAGCGACGTGTTTGAAAAGTCTCCATCGAATGGGCCGTAGACCTCAACCGGACGTCCCTGTTGACCAATGGTAGGCAGTGTGAAATCGGCGGCACCAATCGTCCCCGGCCGTGTCGTACTAACCGTTTCGGACAGGACTGGAAGTGTCGCATTCGCCAGCTCTTTGTTGGGGACAATGTCGTAGAGTCTGACCAGGTAATGCGGAGGGGTCGCTGGTCGGGCGGCTGGCACAAGCCATTTGAACATCCGTTTCAAGGCGGATGTTTTCTGATCGCCGATCTCCACCACAAGCCCTTCCAGCGTGTCCAGGTTCTTCGCGCGTTCTTCGGCAGTATTTCCTTTTGGGTCAGCGACGACTGTGCCGGAGATCGTGTCGCCGGCTGCCATGTCGTCAGGCAAGTAAACTTTCACATCGCCATAGAGCAGGGTGTCGAATGTCAGCTCGATTGCGCCGCCGATGTTCTTGTTACTTACCTTCAGGTTGGCAGGCTGCGCGGAGTTCTGCTGAGCGGAAGCGGTGGGCGTCATGCCTGTTGCCAACCAATAAGCCATGACCAATGAGAGCGCTACGCTGACGCTGATGAACCGATGGACTATTGTATTCACGTCGATTACCTCTTTCTCAGGAAATGGGTGAGCGAGGTGTACGCGCCGTGGACGGTAGCGTCTTGAACTGGGAAAACGAGGGAAGAAATTATTCGAACTCGTCTGCCTGTCATGCCGGCGTTGCGGCGCGAAGGGAGAAGATCGCGTGTTCGGTGCGGCAGTCAATAACACTGCGGCGCCAACGAGTCCAGGTCTGATACTTGAACCGACGGCCTACGGAACGTTGACGAGTTCTCTCTCGGGGTTTTCTTTATAATCGCCTTCGGCGAGCAGCTTTTCCGTCTCGCGCACGAACGCTTCGACGATGTCTTCGCCGGCGACTTTGCGCATGGGCACGCCATTTCTGTAGATCATCCCGACGTTGCGTCCAAAGGTCACGCCGAGATCCGAATCGTGGGCCTCGCCGGGACCGTTTACGGCGCAGCCCATGATCGAAAGGTGCAGCGGTTCTTCTATGTGGGCCAGGCGTCGTTCTATCTCAGTCACGATCTCGACGAAATTATCGATATCCAGCCTGCCGCATGTCGGACAGGCCACGACCGTAACGCCTCGTTTGCGCAGCTCGAGAGACTTCAGTATTTCCCAGGCGACACGGACCTCGTCCTGAGGCTCAGCAGCCAGCGAAACGCGGATGGTATCCCCGATTCCCTCATGCAGTAAAACTCCCAGTCCGATTGCCGACTTGATCGTTCCCCCGAACGCCGTGCCCGCCTCGGTGACACCAAGGTGCAGTGGGTAATCGACCTTTTCAGCGAGCAGCCGATACGCAGCAACTGTGCGATGGACGTCTGAAGCCTTGAGCGACACGATCGTATCGCCAAAACCCAGGTCTTCTAGAATCTGAATGTGGCGAAGCGCGGATTCAACCATAGCCTCTGGCGTCGCTGTGCCATATTTCCTGAGCAGGTCCTTCTCCAGCGATCCGCCGTTGACTCCGATGCGGATTGGAACGTGTTGCGATTGGGCGGCCCTAACGACTTCGCGAACGCGCTCGTGCGCTCCGATATTTCCAGGATTCAGCCGAAGCTTATCGACTCCGGCATCGAGCGCCATCAGCGCCAGTTTGTAATGGAAGTGTATGTCGGCGACCAGCGGCACATCCGGAACGCGCTTTCTGATCTCTGTGAGGGCGATTGCGGCGTCCTTGTCCGGGACTGCGACGCGGACGATCTCGCAACCCGCTCGCATCATCTCTTCGATCTGGCCAACCGTGGCTCCGACGTCAACCGTGTCGGTCTTGGTCATCGACTGGACCACGACAGGCGCGCCGCCGCCGATCTCTATATCTTTAACTTTTACCGCTTTGGATTTCCGCATAATACGTCCAATGTTCAATGTTCAATGTTCAATGTTCAACGTTCGGCATTGGATATTCAAACACACGCCTGGTTAGCTTCTAACCTTGAACGTTGAACTTTGAACGTTGAACTTATTTCTGTGGCGACGCCGTCGGTACCGGCTTGGCCTCATCGGGCGCCCGCGAAACCTTTTTTAGTAAATCGTTCGTGATGACAAAACCCATTAGTAAGAGGAGCATCACGAATCCTACTTGCTGGATCCGCTCTCTGACACGCATCGATAGCTTCCACCCGCCGAGCCCCAAAATGGCTTCGACGAACAGTATGAAGATGGCGCCACCGTCCAATACCGGGATGGGGAGCAAATTGAAAACCCCCAGGCTTAGGCTGAGGAACCCCAGCATACTGAAGATCCCGGCCCACCCGGCCTCGTTGACGGAATTGGACGCAGCTTCGTAGATTCCAATAGGGCCCGAAAGCGTATTGCGGGCTGAGCGCTCACCGGTGAAGAACTGTTTGAGAGCTTTTCCGGTCAGCCGCAGGATCTCGAGGTTGAAGTCCACGGCGTGGCGCGCAGTCGCAAGGATACCCAAATGCTCGCGCGGCAGGTCTTCTGCCGGCGAGAGCCCAAGCTTTCCATCAGGCATACGTCCGTTCGCGGTAATCTCTTTTCGCTCGCCGTTTCTCTCGATTACGAAAAGCAACGGCTCCGAAGGATGCTGCTTAATGTAATCTCGTACCTGGTCGCTGCTTCCTACCGAATCATCGCCAACCATGACGATGCGATCGCCAACCTGTAACCCGGCCAATGCAGCGGGAGCATTCTCACTCAGCCCAGCCACCACCACCGGCACGTTTCCAAAATCCGGCTGGAAGCCAAGTAGGCCGATTGTTTCTCCGGTGTCCACGCTCTTCGATGGTGTCAGAGTGAGAGCGACTCGTTGGCCGTCGCGTAAGATAACCAACGGCAGCGGCTTATCCGGAGACAGCAGCGCATCGCCTCGAATGATGTCCCACTTGGGATTCTCTGTTCCGTTCCACGAGACAATGCGGTCACCCTTTTGCAGCCCAGCGGCTTCTGCAGCGCCGCCCTGCGTAATGCTTCTGACAATCGGGGCAGGCGTTACCGGAACACCCCAGATCAATCCCCCGATAAAGGGAATCGCCAGCGCTGTCAGGATGTTCATTACCGGACCGGCGATCGCCACTAGAAACTTTTGCCAACGCGGCCGCAAATTGAACTGCTCGTTGACGGGAATGTCGCTTGCACCCTCGCCCTCGATTGGGGCGTTCGATTCATCGCCGCCGAGCTTCACGTATCCACCGAGCGGGATAGCGGAAAGCCTGTAATCGGTCGTTCCCCATTTTCGCCCCCAAAGCCTGGGGCCGAATCCGACCGAAAAGGTCTCGACTCTTATCTTGAAAAGCTTGGCAACAATGAAATGGCCAAACTCGTGGATGACTACTGCGGCTCCCAAAATAAATACAAACGCAAGCAAGCCCTTAACGCTGCTGAGCGTGATGTAGCCTTTGTACCAAAATATCCCTGCAAGAGCGGCAATTCCCAGCGCAACCAGCGCGGAATACGGCACTCTGGATTTGGCTACCTGCGGTTCATCTGTCATAAATATCGTCGTCCCACCAATTCTTCCGGACTACTAAGCGTACCTTTCGCGTCGGCTGAAGCACCGACATAAAGGCAACATTCAAGCCAAGTCTACGCGTCGCTTCCCATGGGCGTCAAACAACGCGCGCCGCAGCTACTGTCCTATCTCGAGCGATACTCTCTATCGCTTTTTGCGAAGCCAAGCGCGCGGCGGCGTCGGTTTCGAGGACCACATCCAGACTCACAACCTGCTTTGTCTCATGTGCGTTCATAACGATGTCTATTACGCGTGGGATGTCGGTCAAGGAAATACGCTCATCGATGAAAGCACGAACGGCTTCTTCGTTGGCAGCATTCATAGCCGCCGGCAATGTGCCGCCGGTCCGGAGTGCCCTATATGCGAGTGATATGCAGGGAAAACGCCCGCTGTCGGGAGCTTCGAAATGAAGAGCGGAAAACCGCGTGAGATCCAGTGCCGGCAAGCCGCAGGAGAAGCGGGCCGGATACGTCAACGCGTATTGGATCGCGTGGCGCATGTCGGTGATGCCCATCTGGGCGATAATCGAGCCATCGACCAACTCTATCATCGAATGAACGATTGATTCCGGGTGAACCAGGATATCGATCTGGTCGGGACCAAATCCAAACAACCAGTGCGCCTCGATTACTTCGAGGCCCTTGTTCATCAGCGTAGCCGAGTCGATGGTGACTTTCGCCCCCATCGTCCATGTCGGGTGGCGCATCGCGTCGGCGACCGTGGCCGTTTCCATCTCGGCTATGCTCTTCTCTCGAAATGGGCCACCTGACGCAGTCAACACCAGCCGCCGCACTTCCGCTCGATTCTCGCCTCTCAGGCACTGATGCAGCGCGTTGTGCTCGGAATCCACCGGGAGGATCGTTGCCCCAGAGCGCGAGGCTGCCTGAGTCATCAACTCGCCGGCCATTACCAGCGTTTCCTTGTTGGCGAGTGCGACGTGCTTCCCTTCCTCCAGGGCCCGCAACGTAGGAACAAAGCCGACTGCCCCAACAGTCGCACTGACAACCATCTCCGCGGACTCGTGTGTGGCAACATCCACAAGGCCGGACTCGCCGACGGCTATGCGAGGTACCGAAATTTTCTGACCGCGAAGTGATTCCTTAAGCTTGTCAACGCACTCGTCCGTCTCTACGGAAACAATATCAGGCCGGTGGCGCTCTACCTGGGCCGCCAGTTCCTCCATGTTGCGCCCCGCACCGAGGGCAACGACGCGAAACTCCGTCTCGCCAAAAGACTCAACCACGCGCAAGGTATTGCGCCCGATTGAGCCGGTCGAGCCGAGGATAGCGATACGTTTCATAAAGCAGTGGTCGGTGGTCAGTGGTCGGTTGTTACTTGTCAGTGGAGCACACTGGAACTTGGTCCTATCCAGGAAGCCGTCCGCGAAAACTAACGATCAGCGATCCTGCGAGGTCACTGACCACTGACCACTCAACCAAAATACAATCGTCCAAAATAGTAGATGACCGGCGCGTTGAAGAGCAAGCTATCCAACCGATCAAGCAGTCCGCCATGCCCCGGTAGAATATTCGCCGCATCTTTCGCGCCCGCGCCACGTTTTAGCGCGCTCTCGGTCAAATCCCCCAATACCCCGAGTACATTCATAGCAGCTGCCAGGGGCAATGCTAGCTTCAATGGAAGCTCCGGAAAAAACCAATAGTGAGCAGAGGCGGCGAGTATCAAACTCGCGGCCATGCCCCCGACAGCGCCTTCCCACGTCTTTCCCGGACTGATCCTGGGCGCAAGCTTATGGCGACCGAGCAAGCGCCCGCCATAATACGCGCCAGTGTCCGATCCCATGATCACCAGGAAGAAAAACGACAGCAGATGGCCCGCGCGTGGCTGATCAAAGCCCATGCGGACTGCTACAAGATGTCCGCCCAGAAACGGGATGTATAGAACACCGAGAAGGGTCGCGCCCACGGAAGCGATCATGTTCTCAAAAGGTGCGCCGCGCAGCATCACCGTCGTCAATACTGCTACGGTCAAGCCGGGCAGGACCAATAGCAAGAGGACGAGAAACTCTTCGCGCGGTCTGTCGAAATAGAAAATCGTAAAGAGCGCCGCCGCCCCAACAAAGCCAACCACCGCGTCCGGCTTGAGACCTCGTCGTTTGGCGAGCAGCCAGAATTCATAGAGACCCAGCGTCATCGCGACGAAAGCCAACGCCGCGAAGAGTGGCGCCAACCATGAGATCAGGATTGAAGCGATTAAGATCGGAAGGACAATTAGCGCGGTGATGATTCGAGACATGTGGAAAGGTGCCGGGTGTCGGGTACCGGGGGCCGGGCGATCTTTTTGTGACGTGCCACGCCCGCATGAGCGGCCGCTTGCACATGCAGAAGCTAGGAGCCTCGCTGATTGGCGGCCCGCTGCTGCCGTTGTTAGACCACGTTTTAATTACGGGAATTCAATTGAGCTAAAGATCTGTTTCGCTGCATCTAATGCCTGATAATCTCTATGATCTTTTGGGACTCCTCTAAGAGTTAAGACCATCCCCTCGCCCACAGATGGGAAGCATACACTCACGACAATCGATTTGGACTTGTCCGATTGCCAGAAGCTTTGCCTTGCGCTCCGGCCATTAATCTCCACTTCCGAACTTCGAAAATTTGGCTCGCCTTCGGGTCCACTTGTTAGTAATTCACACGTTGGTTTTCTCCACAGTTCTTCATTATTCTGCCTTTCGATGTACACATATCCGACACCCAGGGTATTACTCACGAAGGATTTATGAGGCCCGAGGTATTCGTTGTTTCCGATCGGGTCCTTTTCCTCTCTCATATCAATTGGCAAGTAAACGGAGAACTTCCCATCAACATCGATCTTTTTCCATCCATCAGGATGGTTCGGCGTTGGTCGGATGCCCGCTGTGGCCATGGGAGTTGATTGTTCTGTCGCGTCCTGGACATCATTCATCCATAGCGACGCAGCAACTACCCCAACGATAAATGTCGCTAGGGCAACGGCAGGTCGGATTTTGAATCTACCCATGATCACGCCTCGTCACTTCGCATTCGCCACCAGCTTCAGTCCGCCGAAGCGGCGATCGCGTCTCTGGAAATCCAATACTGCCTCGAGCAGATGAACTCGCCGAAAGTCTGGCCACAGGGTGTCGGTCACATAGATCTCGCTGTATGCGGCCTGCCAAAGGAGGAAATTAGAGATGCGCATCTCACCGCTCGTGCGCACCAGAAGATCCA
>JAVHWA010000138.1:0-4685 GCA_032160165.1 Acidobacteriota bacterium | reverse complement strand
TAGCGACCGCGGAAGAGAACGAAATTACCCAACAATTCTTAGTCTAAACCTCTTCACATCATAGGTTTATGCCGAGCGCCCCTTTTCCATTCCGTTCCACTGTCGCTCCCTACCGGGCGAGATGAAGACGCGGACAAGCCAAACGAATGGTCATGTCATGCTACAGGCTTCCAATTATCGACCGTTCCTAATCTCGCTTGAGTTCCCTGTCAGAGCCGTCGCTAAGCCAAAAGCGTACTAATGGTATCGACCCATTGCTAGAAACTAGGAACCATGAAGGAGCAAGGCGGAACCAACATTCTCTTGACTCAAGAGAGTCAATGGGTTTAATCTTGGGATCGTGTTCTTTCGCCAGCTTGACACGTAACAGTGAAACGCCGATAATTCCGAACACGAGGAACCATGAGAGAAACATTCCCTATGCCGGGCGGTTCGTGGGCCATGATTAAGAAGATCGTCATCGCTTATGGTGCCGCCCGCGACGATGAGAGCCCCACAGTGGAAAGCATTGCCAATCTGGCAGGTATGCCGCGACCCGCTGTGAGCAAAAATAATAACTTTCTGCGGGCCGTCGGACTACTAGAGTCAGACACCAACAAGCTGACCGAGGCAGGCTCTCAGTTTGCTACCGGGCTCGGATTGCGCAACGATTCGATTGTGGCCGAGGCGCTTCAAGGAATCATTGCTGAAACCTCCCAACTTAATCTACTAGTCAAGATGCTGAAGGCGCGAGGAACAATGACCACAGACGCCTTTAACGGGCAGGTCGTTCTGGCGATGGGCCTTCACGCAGACAGCCCGTCGCTCAATTACGTTCGAACGCTGATGGATCTACTTGTCGAGTCGCAGTTAGTAAAGGTTACTGACGAGGGAGTCAGCTTGCGATCAGGCGCTGAAGTACGCACAGGGAAAAAGCGCGAGGAAGGAGCCGAGGGAGGACGGCTTGATCCGTCTCTGCCTTCACCCCCGCCCCCACTTTCTGAACATCGAGGCATCCCCATCGCCTTGGGAGTCCGCAGATTGGCTTACTTGGAATTGCCAGAGGATTGGCAGCCTAAGGAATTGCCAAAACTACTTAAACTAATCCAACTGTCGCTGGAGGAAGAATCGAGTGGCGACTAGCCTGAAATCAAAACAACAACGGCGAGAAACCAACGTCTTAGAAATCGGTCCCTCGCCGCAGTTTGGCCCCGTAGCTCAGTTGCAGAGCGCGTCGTCGCCCCAACAGTGGACGCGCCGTAGAGCGGTCGGTTCGAACCGACAGGTCGCAGGTTGGAGTCCTGCCGGGGTCTCCCCTCTATATGCAGGGACGCCGCATACAGAATTGTGAAATACGATATGTCCGGATGCTGAAAGGCATAACTAGCTTTGAATCCCTCTGACTCCAGAGACGAGCACCAAACTAGACTCTGGCTTGTGATTCGGGTTAGTTCCCACCTTCCAAAAGTGGGCCGGGCACCTTAAAAGGCACGTTGTGGAAAGATCGCCTTGTGTGTATAATTCGCGCTGCGTAGGTAAGAAAAGATTGAGTCTAGCGGCAAACTAGGCTCGGAGAGTGTACCAAGAAAATATGGTACACTCTTTTTCTTTGGGCTTCAACAAGAGATTTTTAGGTCGGACTTAGAGATCTACTCTTTCAAATCCATTCATTCCTCTGCGTGCCCTGGGCTCTCTGCGTTTAATCTCTTCCGACTTTGGCGCAAACTGTTATTTTGCGCGCGAGCTAACTCAACTACAGTGTCTGCCTTTTACTTTTCCTTCCGGTTACGGTTTACTCTCTCGCGATGAAACAGCTTTCGCACATGGACAAACAGGGACGCGTGAAGATGGTAGATACCAGCGACAAGCGTATCACCTCGCGGCGGGCCATCGCGTCAGCCCGCGTTCTCATGTCTCCTGAGACGATCGAGGCAGTTCGCAACCATCGGACCACGAAGGGGGATCCGCTCGAGACTGCACGCCTGGCGGGGCTCATGGCGGCTAAACGTACTGCCGAGTTGATCCCCCTTTGCCATCCGCTGGCGCTGACGCATGTGGATGTTCGCGCGGAGGTTTTCAGCGACGGTGTCAAAATTGAAGCCGAGGCGGCAACCCAGGCGCAAACGGGGGTTGAAATGGAGGCACTGACGGCCGCAACTGTGGCCGCGCTCACCGTCTATGATATGTGCAAGGCGATTGACAAAGGAATGACCATCACCGACGTCCGACTCGAGCTGAAGACCGGCGGCAAGTCAGGGGATTATCGACGGAACAAAGCGAAGCCGAAGCGCGTTGATAGCAAGTGAAGCCGCAAGAACGTTGTTTCTGCAATAGGCTTCATCGTACAATACCTACGAATCATCGCCCGTGAGTTTTTCTGAGGGGAGATTTCTTTATGAGACTGACAAACGTTGCCGCAGACGCCAGGCCCCAGGCTCGCACACTGCTCCTGGCTGCCGCAGTCACGATCGCACTCTGGTACATTCCATTCGTCTCAATCCTTAGCTATCCATTCAATATATTCGTTACCTTCATACACGAAGGGGGCCACGCGCTGGCTGCGCTCTTGACCGGCAATCGGGTCGCCAGCTTAAGCGTCGCCGTGGATGCGAGTGGAGAGACCTACACAAGCCAGGGCAGCATGCTTTCGCAAATGCTGGTCTCGAGCGCTGGATATCTCGGAGCGATGGCGTATGGCGCTCTTCTTCTGTTTCTAATCCGACGAGCGGTTGCCGCTCGCTACGTTTTGCTCGGGTCGGCAGGCTTTATTCTCGCCTTGACGCTGATCTACGGTTTGGGTAGCGCCTTTACACTGATCATGGGAATCGGAATTGCTGCGGGACTGGTGGCGATCGCAAAATTCGCGAGCCCCAGGGTCGCGACTTTCTTCGTCAGCTTTCTCGCCGTGCAGGCTGTACTCAATGCGCTGCTGGATCTTAAGACGCTCTTCTTCTATTCATTTGTGTCGGGCTCGCGTACCGATGCCGCCAACATGGCAAACGCGACAGGGATTCCAGCGCTGTTCTGGACTGTCGTATGGATTGGACTGGCGTTTGTGATCCTTTCGCTGGCGCTACGCGCCTACTCCAATAATTGCGGACGAAGCTCGAGACAGAACGACTTGCCGTTTGAGGAACCGCTGGGAGTTTAGAGTACAAACTTGAGCGCAGAAATCGAAAGGCCGCCGGATATGCTGACAGCTTTGGCTGCGCGATCCGACGGCCTTCAGAGTTTTGAGGGGGAGCGCTTAACGCTGGCCCAACTGACTATCGGCGCACGCTTGATACTGCGTTGCCGCAAGGACTGGCGCGACGCCACAATTACCTCCACCTTCAATGGCACAGTCACGCTGAGCGTCGGCTCACCATCGGGACACACCTACCGAGTTCGTCGACCTTCCGACTCCCCGCTTTCAATCGATGGTTCAATCCCTGTACTCGGTGAAGGCCACTGGCGGATGGGTCGTGTCAGGTATGATCATAGGTGGTGACGGTCCGGCGGCTGAGCGGGCCGGCGCGGTTGTCCAGCCGGAACCTATCTGAACTTCACCGCGGTCACTTCCATCTTGAGTTTCGCCAAACCGCTCTCAATCTTCTCGCCCTCTTCGCCCTTAAATCCGGGAATAATAATCGGCACTCTCGCGGTCTCACTACTCTCAAGCTCCCTTAGCTCGTTCGAAGGAATTACCACCAGCGTACGCTGCTTCATTACCTTGTCTTCAAGTCCTACCACAGACCCTTTCATCTCCAGGCCGATGATAGTGCGGCCGGTAAAGTTGCGAACGGTGGTGGCCATCCTCATTTCTATACCGCCGGCAACACTTTTTGCAGTTTCGCCCTCCGGATCGTCCACTTTGAGCAGGCCGCGGTACTTCTCAAATTCGGGTGAGTCGGCGCGGATGCCTCCGTCGAGCTTCTGATCGAGAACGACGGCGGCGGTTGGTCCCGGCCTGGTCTTTAGATAGACTACCAGTCCCGCAAGCAACAAGACCGCGATCGCGCCGGCAACTATAAAGATGAGACGTCTCGTTTTATCCGTCTCTTCCTTGTGACCGATCTTGTCCGGCATGATTGACATGCTCAGTCCTCCTTCAGGCAGCATCAGGCTCAAAGCAACAGAGAGAAGATACACCGCGCCAATCCCGGCACCAAAGCTTAGACACTGATCTGCCGCAGATGTTCCCTACGCTTGACGTGCACCGGGCTAACGCCGTCCGAATTGCTTTTTCATAGGTTGAAATTGCAGCGGTTGACCCACAGTCCCTTCGAAGGCCCGGACCAGCGATCCGGTTCCAGTGTGCTGCCGCCCTCTGCGTGGCCAAACTATTCGGAATCGACTTCCCTCCTGCGGCTGACTCTCGACACTGATCTCGCCTTCGAGCAGCTCGACGATCTTTCGCGTGATTGCCAGTCCCAGTCCCGTTCCTCCGTACGAACGTGCCAGCCGGTCATCGACCTGACGAAACTCGTCAAAGATGTATGTCAGCGCGTCGCCGGAGATTCCAATTCCTGTATCGCTGACTTCCAGATACCAGCGATCTCGATCAACAGGAGCGGCCTTAATAGTTACGGTGCCGGCTGTGGTGAATTTGATGGCGTTGCCCACAAGGTTCGAAAGGACCTGATGAAGTTTGTGCTTGTCTGTCAGGACCAACCCGAGGTCGGCGGCAACATCTACATTGAGCTGGATCTCCTTTGCCTCGGTAA
>JAVHWA010000080.1:0-26797 GCA_032160165.1 Acidobacteriota bacterium | reverse complement strand
GCCTGATTCGTGAAACCGCGCTGGCCACCGTCGAGGCGCTCGGATTGGAAAAAAAAGACGTGATCGTCGAAGGCCTCGCCAACCGCTGGCAAAACGGAACGCTGCTCATGCAACCGGCGGATTCGTCGCTCCAGCCAAAGGATGTGCCGCTCGAAACGTTCTTTCACAAGATCGTGATGATTCGGACCAACCTCAGAATTCTTGAAGCCAAAATCAATTCCAGCGATAAACTCTCCGAAGCGGACAAGTTCGAACTGCACCAATACATTACCCGCTGCTATGGGAGCCTCACCACGTTCAACGTCCTCTTCAAAAACAAAGAGGACCAGTTCTCCGGTTCGGGCGGCTGAGGCGGTCCCCCAGGAAGAGCCGAAGACGGGTTACGCCTACATTCGATTCAGTTCCGGCAAGCAGACTGGCAACGATTCTTACGACCGCCAACTGCGGCGGGCTCAGGAATACGCCGAAAAGAATAATCTCTTTCTCGATGAGGAGACCACGCTCGAGGATTTGGGCGTCAGCGGGTACTTAGGCCACAACTTGGAACACGGAGCCCTTGCAGCGTTTGTAAAGGCTGTTGAAGCGGAAAAGGTCCCAAAAGGGACGGTTTTAATAATCGAAAGTTTGGACCGTTTGGGACGGGATAAAGTCTTAAAAGCTGTCGCTTTATTTACAACTCTTTTAACAAACGGAATCGAGATTGCGACCCTCTTAGACAACCAATATTACACCGAAGAATCCGTTAATAATAATGTCGGCCAGTTGATGATTTCGGTCGGCGTGATGCAGAGGGCCTACGAAGAAAGCGCCAGCAAAGCAGACCGAGTAGGCTCCGCATGGAGGAATAAAAAAGCCACCGCCAGCAAAGACAATGTAGCCACGGCCAAGATTCCAGCTTGGCTGCAAGTGGTGGGAAGGACGGTTGTAAATGGCAGACCAACGGGCGGGAAAATTATCGCAGTAAAAGATAGAGCAGCAGTTGTTAAACAAATATTTCTTTGGAAGAAAGAAGGGATTGGAAAACGGCTAATAAAGCAACGCCTGGACGCGACGTTAAGAATCGCCAAAAGATTAAGAGAAAAAAAGATTCCGGCTTTTGGAAGGTCAGGCGTTTGGCACGACAGCTATATTGAAAGCATCCTACACAATCGGGCCGTGCTTGGCGAATATCAGCCGTATAGAATCGAGAACGGGAGGCGGGTAAAAGATGGGGATCCGATTCCCGATTACTACGAGCCGGTAGTTGACCAAGCCTTGTTTGATGAATGCCAACTTAAGCAGCGGCACACCCGAGGACCCGCCAGCAAGAGAGTGGCAAATTTGTTTTCGGAACTTCTATTTGATGGGGACACAGGCGCACCCATCAAATACACCGACAAGGGCAATAAGAGCCAAGACGGGAAGTATCGGTATCTTTATTCGGATGAGCCGAGCCCGAAGCAACAGAGACGCTCTAAGGGCTGGGACTACACCGAGTTCGAGCGTTTATTTCTCAAACATATTCGAGAAATAAATTGGAATAAAGTTGCCGGAAAAGAAGACGTGGCAACGGTTCAGCGGTTGAAAATTACCATTGCAGACGCGAAGGAGGCAATCAAAAGAAGCGACGCTAAAATAGAGAATCTTTTAGCAGCCATTGAAACGGGCGAGAACGTTGCTTTGCTCAATCCTCGACTCTCGGCAGCCCAGAAGGAGAAAAGCGAGAAATTGAATCTTTTAGAGCGTTCAGAAGAGGCTTTACAGGCTCAGGACCGAAAGAGGAAGGACATTAAGGGCAATCGACTGGCCGTGCTTGCTCAAAAGGGAGACTATGCCACCCGTTTGAGACTTCGAGCGGAGCTTAAGAAGGTCATCAAGCGGATTGAACTTTTCCGCCAGGGAATGGCCGGCGTTCGGGGATACTACACCCACGAGCCTGCCTGTAGGATTATCTATCAGAACGGACACGAAATGATTTTGCTTCTACATGAGGAATCGGACTTGTCCGTAATGCATAAGGAACCGGCTTTGTACTCACAAGAAGCAGAGGAAGCGGCGGAAAAAAGAATTAAAGAAAAGCAGAAAATAAAGGCTAATGAACGTCGGGCGAAAAGACTAAAGAAGGCCCAGCCCAAATAAGTACTTTGGCTATTGGAGCAAAGGACACAGAAGCTATGAATGAATACTTTCTTTTCCCCCACGTTGCCACAGGGACCGCATTGCATCTTCGCTGAATTCGCCAAGGTCTTTGCGATTTTAGCGGTAGTGCTCGCAGCAGTTTGCGGCTCCCCCCCGCGACCGAAAGAAAGTTGGTTGCATAATTTGCAACTCAGGCGAAGAAGAAAGGAAAGGAGGAAAAACCCATGAATAAAACGAATGAAAATAACGAAAGAAAAAAAGCGGTACTCCTCCGAGCCAGACCTGCCGAGGACTACCCCAACTGTTGCTAGGTCTGAAGAAGTAACTTACGAATCTGCGACGGAACTTGCGAAGTCGGAGGAGCGGGGCGTTGGCGATTTCTGGAAAGTCCCGGCCACTATAACTCCGAATAACTTCGTATATAAGAGTCTCTCGAACTGGGCGTTTAACACGGCTGTCGGCTGCTCGCACGCTTGCCGTTTTTGTTATGTTCCGAGCGCGGCGACCGTAAAGCAGGGTCCTGCCCTTGCGCGATATGGAGTAGATGATCCCGATGCCGAGTGGGGTAATTATGTTCTCCTCAGGCCCTGGGATGAAAAGAAGTTTCTGGCCTCGTTGAGGACGGCAGAACGAATCCCGAACTCCGATCTGAAATCCGACGGGAATCGAGCCGTGATGTTTTGCAGCACGACCGACCCCTATCAGGTAATTCGCTCCGCCGATCCGCTGAAAGGTCGACAGCTGAACGAGGCCGCCAAGAAACTCGTGACTCGGTCGCTTGAGCTGATTCGAGATGAATCGACTTTGAACGTGCGAATCTTGACGCGGAGCCCGCTTGCGAGGCGGGACTTTAATCTCTTCAAGAGCTTTGGTCCCCGGCTACTTTTCGGTATGAGTCTGCCGACCCTAGACGATAAGCTCGCGCGAGTTTACGAGCCAAAAGCTCCGTCTCCGAGTCAGCGGTTGGCGACACTGCGAGCGGCTGCCGAGGCAGGCCTGCACGTTTACGCTGCCGTTGCTCCCACCTATCCCGAATGCGATGAGGAGGATCTCGCCGCGACCCTCGAAGCCGTCGGTGCGGTCCGGCCCGTAACGATCTTCCATGAGCCGATCAATATCCGGGCAGAGAACGTAGCGCGGATTAGAGCTCACGCTAAGTCGCTCGGAGTCGAGCTAAGAACCGACGTATTCGCGACGCAAGAAAGCTGGCAGGCGTATGCGCTTCGATCGTTGAAACTGGTCGAACGGCTTGCCGAAGATCTCGGCTTAGCCAATTACCTCCACCTTTGGCCGGATGCACGTCTCGGGACCCGAAACGCGTTAAAGCTCGTCGAAGATCCCGATGCGCACGTGAAGTGGCTTAACCGCTGGTGGACTCGGATTAGCGAATGGCCTTCGAACGGAACCTCCACCCTCCCCCCAGATGAAAGGAGAAGCCGATGAATTCGAGAATGCTCTTTCTCCTGTGGCGTCAAAGCCGCCTAGGAGGAGCGTGCATTTCTCGTCGAGGCGCGACGACTGGACAACACCTCAGTGGCTATTTGACAGGCTGGACGATTATTTTCGCTTCACGCTCGATCCTTGTAGCTCGCCCCAGAACGCGAAATGCCGCCGGCACTACACAGTGGAAGAAGACGGACTGAAGCAGTCATGGAACAGCGAGACCGTTTTCATGAACCCTCCTTACGGGAAGGAGATTGCCCAGTGGATGGCGAAAGCATACCGGGAATCGCGAGCTGGTGCGACGGTAGTCTGCTTAATTCCAGCTAGGACAGATACGGCTTGGTGGCACGACTATGCGGTGCATGGTGAAATTCACTACCTCAAGGGCAGGCTGAAGTTTGGTGACGGAGAGAATTCCGCCCCCTTTCCATCGGCGGTTGTTATTTTTCGACCGCCCTTGCCGTCGCTTTGCCCACCGAACGCGAAGCGCAATCGTAGCCCAGCCGGAACCGTTGTGAAGAATGCATGGTCTCATACCAACGACTCGCAGTTGGAATGGCCGTGGCTGATTGCAGTCGACGAATGCGGCAAAAACGGAGTGGCCGTATGAACTCATCCACCACCCATTCAATCCAGTTCCAGTCGGAGCCTGCTCCGTGTTCTTGTCCCGTAAAGAAGTACATAACTCAATCTCATCCCTTCCGAAGAATCGAATATGACAATCCTCTACGTCTTTCTAAAAAAGCGTACGCCCTACAACAAAATATCCTGAGTCTCGAACATTACTGGAAAGCCAATCGCCTGTTGGAAGTGTGTCTGACGCTATCAGAGGATTTGCCGAACCGGGAAGCCCAGCGACGATTGAATAGCTTCCTGACCAATGTAATACGGCTATGTTCGCTTCTCTATGTTCGAGTCACCGGGCGAACACGGAAGGGGCAGATCCATTTTCACATCACGATCGCCCTTTCAGAATATTGCGGAAAACGCAAATCGGGGAAAGAGCGTCTCGCAAGTATCCACAAGATGTTCAGAGCCTCAGCTCGGACTCACGGATTCGGGAGAACCACCGTCGCACGCGTTAAAGACATCGAGGCCTGGTCGATCTATCTCGCTCGTCATATCGACCAGAGCCGATTGAGGTCAGACACGAAATTGAGACGTGTTTCGTACAGCTCAAGTTTCAAACGCGTTTGTACGCCCAAGTTCTCTTGGACGAGTCCGTTTGCTACCCGCTGGAGGCGCGCAGTCGCGGAGGTTGCGGAACAGCACGGATACAACGCTTCCGATCCATCGCGGAAATGGATTTGGACACACTACCGTGACATTTTGAACAGTGCGGAACAGCTAACGATCTCGGAGCGCGATTTTGCTGAGATGCCAAGAACCGTGTTTTGGAAGGGCAGGCTCTGGACAGTGCTTCGTTTACAAGAAGACCCGAATCTATTCGTTTTGCAAAGGCCAGCGGAGGGAATGGAGAAATTCGCTGTATGCGATCCTTTTGGAAGTATGGGGTCATTTATTCGACCGTGACGGAGTACATCTGGAGGAGCGAGTTGCAGCGAATCGTAAACGCTGAGCGTCTTTCTCTTCCTAGTCTGTCGCAGGCTCGAAAACCGGAAGGAATATCGAATGGACTCTCTTCTCCAACTCTGAACCGCCGGTGACTTTAGTGTGCGTATACATTTTCGAGAGTTCCGGCTTCCACTGGTCCTCGTTCGTCGGACATGACTCATTCGGATTGCGGTCGCCGCAAAAGTAAATGAAAAGCATCCTGGCTCCGATCCCGTTCTGTGTCAGAAAGTGAAGAGTCGCCAATCGGTTGCAGTATTGATAATAGGGTTGTGTCCAATCCGCGTCATCCGCCACACCCATGGCCTTCTTCGTTTCAACGAACGCCGCTTGGATCTTTCCCAGCCCTCCTTCCGGCTTTGCTCCGGTCTGGCTAAATAATTCCTTAGCGTGTGCCTTTGCCTCCACTAACAGTAATTCCGGATGCGAATCGACCTCAATCCATCCTATTGCGTCCCAATTCTGAACGGTTCCGGTTTGAGGCCAAAATTCCTTCCAACGATTCTTCGCCGGTAGATAATTTGGCAGGAAATCAACGCCGAGCCATTCTGCATCGAATCTCATTGCGTCGAAGTTGAAATCGACCCAATCAATCATCCGACCCGGAATGGTTTTCTCGATGTGTTGATGAAGCAGATGGCGATGTCTGCCGAGGTATCGCAACAGGTGCAATTCACTGCCATACTCTGCATTCAGTCTACCCATTAGATGGAATTCAGATGTGACGACAGCCCTTCCGCAGCGATGGCTTCGGGCCGCTCAAACGGAGTACCCTCAATTGCAGCTCGTAAACCTGCAAAGTCAGTTTTGGTTGGCCTCAAGCTGTTTACGATTGCTGCCAAGCTGACAGTATTCGCCTCGCGAAGGTGTTTATGATTCTAACTGTGGGCACCACATAAAACGTCCACTGCGACAGATCAAGAGGATCGACAGTCCCTTTGTCCATATGATGATGGCAGGCGAAGACGTAAATATCTGAATGCCGTCGTGGATCCTTCTCGAAAACTTGGACTTTGTAGTCGTAGGCAAACTTCTTCCCAATCCGAACGTGATCCTCGATGGAGCCTTTTGGGACCATCGTCGAATGTATCCGCTGGATTTCACTTCGATCCGTTTGCCGTCTGGAGTGATTGCATCATACGAATCGTAGTCGTTCATTACCTGGTCTGTTAATCCCAACGCTTTGCAGACCAGATATTCAGCGAGAATCCCTCGCGTCATGTTCGTCAAGAGGTCCGAGAATGCCGTAGTCCAGGAATCTTGGACCGTAAACGGCAACGGGGCACCAGAAACGTGGAAGGGCTCCGACCCTGACTTTTTCTGAGGGACGATGTAGCGGTGCAAAATGGTGTCTTCTTGCTATTTCCCGGTAAGTTTGCGTTATGCGAAGGCAAACAGTGGCGCAAAGTTGAACTTGTTGGCCTCGAGCCCAAAAGGGGACGAGGCCCTATCGCTACCCATGTAGCTGCGGTCAATAGTTTCTCTTTCGTCCCGAGAACGGATCGCACCTACGGGCGCTTTGGCGTAACTGTTGGTTGTGCATTGTTCGGTTTGTGGAAAAGTCCACCTTCGATATTTAACGGAGCAACAGGAGGGCTTGATGCAACGGGGAGCGGTGTCGTTGGGGTTGCGGCGTTTAGTCGATCTTGATCGGCTTTCGCGCGAGCCGCAGCCGCATCAATTTCGCTAGATGCGTAACTCGGAATCCGATATTCCACGGCGATAAATTTCTCCCATTTTAAGACAAGCTTTTCCCAGTCAAGGGACAGCACTACCGCAGACATCGGGCCGGGCGTCGGGTACCAGGAAGGACCCCTATCGGCGAGGTCGGGATATATTCTGGTCAACGTATTCCCCTCCACCCGCCATTTCATTCCGTCCGGCAAATACAACTCGTTTTGCTTAAAGGTGTGGTTCGCAAAATATTCGATTGTGCTGCGCCTGCCTTGCCAGATACCAATTAGCTGAGATTCCGAAATGGGATTAGACGGCTCTCCCGTTGCCACCTGCAAAGTGAGAATCATCGCAAGTAGCAAACAACCGGACACACCCAGTGTTGCCGCTTTTTCGATGCCCCTCGTCCTCGTGACTACATGTTGTGCTGAGTGTAAGGACGAGGTTTGGTAGGATCGGTGTAGTCTCATATGTATAAAAGCGAGTGGATAGCAACTCCCTGTGTTTCAGCGTTGGATGCCAAGTAACTCAACCTCGAATATCAAGGTAGAATTGGCAGGAATAATGTCGCCCACTGCGCGCCCGCCATAAGCCAGCGGTGGCGGAATGATCAGTTGATATTTCGATCCAACGGTCATCATTGGTAGTGCTTCTTGCCAGCCTTCGATCACAGAATCGATTCGAAACGTTACAGGCTTACCGCGTTTATAAGAACTGTCGAATTCGACTCCATTCGTAAGCGTCCCACGATAATGCACAGTAACGGTGTCATTTCTTGTCGGTTGTGGCCCCGTCCCTTTGCTTATTACTTTGTAGCGGAGTCCGCTTGCGGTAATCTGCAGGCCCTCGTCTTCCGGATCCTTGTGGGGTGTTATTCCGGTCGTCCCGTCGCTAGCAATCTGGAGGGGCGCCCAAAGGTTTCCTGAATTATCGAGTTGAACCACGTCTCCCGGACTGAGCTGACTCTTTTCGTAAAGTATGTTAACCGGCAACTCTTCCCCCGACGCTCCTGTCACGATTACGCTTCCACGATAAACGCCGCTATTGTAACCGATAATCTTCTGGTTCAGAGGATTTACCTGCGGCGCGAAAACCCATCGGTCTCCTGTCTGCTGACCCGAGGAGAAGTGGAATTCAAAGTTGTTAAGTGCAACCACCTCTGACCGACGGATAACCATTCGAGGCCGATTTGATGACTGAAATCCAAGATAAAAAATAATCAGATTCCATCCTGGATCCCTCCTCTCCACCATGGCCATATGTCTCAGATCGTGGGAGACACTCCAACTTCCTGCCTCCAGCGTACAAGGGAGAAGAAGCCGACCATAAGAATCATCGGCATTTACGATGTGAAGCCCCCAATTGTCGTGACCAATCGACCCATAAGTAATGCGGCAAGGCGGGGCATTGCTACTCCTAATGCTAGGAGGATTCTGCACTTCAGTTATTTGAAGGTTGCCAAGGTCGAGGAGAGATCGTGCACCGAACAAAACCTTGTCCTCTTTAACCCAGTTGATGGCGTCGGAAAACTGATTCCCTGGAGCCCGAACCGGAAGCTGCATCTCTTCACCAGACAGCAATCGTTTGATATATATTTGGCCATCATCAACCAAATAAAGAAGACTGCTCTCGTCCGGTGACAGCGCAACGTTTACAGCCATTCGCTGGGTCCGCACGGTGTTGACGGTTGCAAGCGTGTCCAGGCGCTTAATGGTAATAACAGTTGCGGCCCCTTCGTTATGGCCATACACGACTAACTTCCCGTTGTTTGAGAATGTCGGATTCGGTCGATATGATGCCGAGGAGTCGGCAATCGTTCGAAATCGGATCTGGATATCGTGCGCGTCTTTTTGTGAAATATCGGCTTCGTAGATTTGTTTGATTGACGCCACTCGCTCTTCATCTGATTGCTTCGGAATCGCAGTAATTGCACCCGCAGGTGTCGGGGTGCTTAGGAGATTGATCTGCGTGTCCAAGAACTTATTTGTCCGAGTCGCGGCGAGCGCCAACCATTCGATGAGTGGTATGACGATAGTTGCGAGCAAGAGCGCTATTCCCAACACGATGCGACGTTGCGCCACTGCGACGATGCCGAGAATAAAAGCGACCAAAAAAAGCGGTCCGTAGAGTACAAACGCCCAAACCGACCAATACATGATTAGCGCGCCAAGACCGAAGCATATCCAGCCCCCAATTGCCGCGCCTTGCTTGGCTGAGCTGCCACTTCTGGAATTCTGAGGCACGGAAGAATCGTCGTTCATGGCTAAGCGCGGGATCTTGTCTAACCGCTTATATTCAGGCCGGACAATTAGAAAGACGCTATATCACGGATCACCTTAGTACGGATCAATTCGGATGGCAGCAGATATTTGTGACCCACGGAATCGGGCTTGATCCGCAAATCGAAACCTACTGAGAGATAAACCCGCCATACCAGTTCAGTGCAGTATAGCTTTTTGTCAGTAGTCAAATCGAATTCATCATCAAAAGGTACCGCATTTGAACAATATTGTTCTGCCAATCGGCATGCGTCCGCAACGCTAGACGGAGAAGCACCAATAACACGGAACACGGCCGCGCCCGAGGCCCGATCTGGTGAAAGCACTGCGTCCCAGCGCTCCTTCACTACGCGCCCGCATTTAGGATCAGCATGAATTACGAAGGGAGTGCCATCCTGCACTACGACAAGCCCAACATGAGAGTAATCGGTGCGCCCGAACTGCAAAATGCTAACCACAAAGCTGCGAAAGGAATTGCCTTCAAGAAACATGATATCGCCGGACTTCCAATCCATCCACGAATAATGGGAAGTCGGCCTATGGACACCTAAACCGAAAAGGAAAAGTGGAATGATAACAAAGAAGAGAGATAAATATATGGATCTCCGCTTCATGTTAGATAATACTTCTTACGTTTTCTGATCTGCAGAGCGGCCGAGCACAAACCCTATCACAGCGCCGACAACAACTGCTATAATGAGCGATACTACGACCGTGGACTGCAGGTCCTTGGCACCCATGATGTCGGAAAAGTGCTCGATATATTGACCGAGGGAAACCTTCGCACGTAGCGCCCCGGGTTGAAAAAAGTAGCTCAAAGGGTAGCCACAAATCCCGCCGATAAGTGCGCCTACCACCGCAAATTGATTCTGTTTCATAATGAATTTTGGGTTGTGGAGTGCTGCGACCGCAAAGACGTTGACTGAATTTTCTTCATGTAATCAAGGGTGCCGGGCACGATCTCACTCGATTCACCGGGCGATTGCAATAGGAAAACCAGCATCAAGACCGTCACCATGTAGGAATTTTCCTACTCGACACCGGTGTTGCGTTTTGGCAGGGTCGGGCGTTTAACAGCGGTAAACCCAGAACCATCCCCCTCTGAAACGCACCCGCGTGGCGCGTTTTCTATGCGGGCTTGTTTTACAGTCCGTCTGCGGATGCTCAACTGACAATACTATTGGCATGTCGGCAGGATCCTCAATTCATTTTCTCCGAATACCGAGTTTGTCCTCATCGGCGGCGATATGTTGTGCAGCCAGCTCGCGCGCCTCGGGCGTGTCCTGTTCAATCTTGTATTCTACGAACTGAGCGGCATTCTCATTCGAACCGAGCAATCTGTTCTGCGACAGTGATAAAATTGCAAAGGAAATGGTGCAAGGACCTGGATAATACACTCCGTTATAGTCGGGAATGTTCGGGTAAACCTGTATAAGTCGCTTTCCTTCTAGCCGCCATCTCATTCGTTTGTCGGCAATTCCATCCCATTTAAAGCTGCCGTCGGGAAAGTACTCGGTCAGGTGGCGGTGGCCCATCCATTTTCCTATAAGCAGGGATTGAAGATTTTCGTCGGAAGGAATGTTGGCCTCGTCGGGCGAGCCTGAAGGCGATGCGGGTTGGGCGTCATCTCGCAGGGCGATTGTACCGTAGAACGTGCTGTCGCCTGTATCTCCGAAGGACGCCGTGAGCCAATGGCCAGTTTTTAGCTTTTGGTACTCGGACCCGTTGCCGGAGACAACCAGCTTCCAATCGCCGCTGTTGATTCTCCTATTGCCATCATTAATCACGGGCGCGGCCAATTTTGTGATAGTGAATATGGTGCCTTTTGGCGTAGTAAACCTCTCCGATCCCAACCGCTTGAGTGGCGACCGCAAGGCTGTTGTGGTTGTCTCTTTGTCACCTCCGTAGATGTGAACTTCTTCGTGGCCGGGAGAGATATCCAAGGCGACGTATCCCCAACGATGCAGCCGGAACTCGTAAACTGTCTTTTCCTGGCCAGGAAATTGGAGTACCGATTCGATCCTGTCGATTTCCCAGCTTTCTCCTTCGGGATCGCTTTCGTTGCCGCGCAATATAAACGTCACAAGAGACTTTTTGCCGGTGGAGTCGCTCGTCTCGGCCACGACACGTGCCAACGGAGGATCGTGACGTGAGGTCAAAAGGCGGAATGAAGTCATGTATTTGAGGGCTGGGTCATTAGCTAGAAAAGTCTTCAGCAATTCTAACGTTCGTTGGGAATTGGAAGGTTGCTGTAAGATGTCCCGGAATGCCAGCGAGGCATCTTTTGCCTGAGCTGCGGCGAGAAACCCCTTTACGGTGTTCGCGCTGAAATCATCAGCGTAGATTGTCTGCGCTGTGATTTGACGACTGGCGGGGGGTGAAACTGGTTGGGGCGAAAGAGCGGCATGCGTCGGGGACTGTTTAACCAGATTCCGCAGATCACCCACTATCCGGGAGAAGAGAGGGTCATCCTGAGCGTTCGTTTTTGATTGGCACATTTGGTAGTGATCATAATCTGAGAATACTCGAATTTGGGAATTCGGTAATCGGCCTGTGAACAGTGCGCTTTCCATGGGAACAATCCCGTCGTTTGCTATGGCAAGGCCGTCTGAGAGGATGGTACCGACGCTCCTCAAATCGGTGTCGTGCTCCGGTGTGCCCGTGTACAGGTGTCCATTACTGATGGTGCCTGCATAAGCGATAATCTTCTGATCATAACGCTTCGTTTCTGCGAGTGAATTGAACTGAGCGAGCCACGGACTTTGCTCCCCACGGGAAAAGCCTTCCGTAAACAGCCCGTCAAAATTATCCCACAGCAAATCGGACCGATTTACGGCGGAGTACGGTGGAAATTTCCCATTAGCATACGAAACGGCTAGCTTTATTGCACTCTGAACGGGTCTGAGCGGATTCAACCGACCCAGGGCCCTTCCAAGAGCTCCATCATAATCGTTGGCGGCTGGCGTACCATGATGCGGCGTGCCCAATGTGATCAGACCTAGAATCCGCTCGTTCCATTTGCCACCGCCATCGCGAACTGATTCTTCCATAAATGAGCGTGCGACCAGGCCTCCCATACTATGGGCTACAACCGCGATTTTCGCCTTTTCGAACTCCGGATCACGAGCGCCGATATTGTTGAGCAAGATTGCCAGGTCGTGGCCTATCGAGGGCACAGCAATCAGGTTGCTCGGGTAAGCGTACAAATAGATTTTGATCTCTTTTTCCAGCGGCGGCCCACCACCGAAACCCTTGTCCCCTCGCACGAAGCTGATCAGATTCTGCCAGCCATCAGTTATACTGGGAGCAGGCGTTCCGTTGTAGTTCCAACCGTGGATTAGCAGCACCGGGGTTCGACCACCTAGCGGCGTATCGTCGGCTGCGATGATAAAGGATTGTCCCCGGCCAGGACTAAGTTCCGTCAGCGCCTCCTTAGCTGAAAAGCCCGAGGGCAGAGCAGTTGCGCTCTGTGCGATGACCGAACACCGGAAGAGAAAGGCAGCAAGGGCAGATGCGCGTGCCAGAACAAACTTGAGGCCCCGAGGATTTAAGGATTGCATCCGCAAGACGGCCGCCGAATGGCGGTCTTAAAAATCAGGTTTGGTCTGGTCTTTTGGTCTTTGCGCATCCTTCGTGTCGAGGTATTCTGCCGCTGCGTTTTGCGCGCGCCAGAGTAGAGGATGGTCAAACGACCACAATTCCAGTTCCCCCGGTGCGCCGACTTCACGGGGAGGCCGGATATAGGCCTGAAGCGCGCAATCATTGTTCGTTTTTGGAATCGCCCACATCGCGGAAGCAATACCGTCGTAAACACCCTTTCCGTACTTCTTCTCCAGCTCCGCAACGATATCAGCCTGAGTCAAGCCCTCGCCGTAGTGAGTTTTGTAATTAATACTATACACTAGGGAAACAACCCCCTGAGGTGTAGGAACCGGGGGCGTGAACTGTAAATCGACTGAGATCTCCCCGACGCCGCTCTTTCCATTTGAGTATACTTGGTTACTTACATACGTGACCTCTTGCACCGACTTCTTGCCCTTGATGGTAAGCGTATTCGGAGATTCCGACGCAATGAGATTATTCGTTTGCAAAAAAGACTTAACAGAGGCCGGGCCGTCACCGAGGTATAGCCCCTTGATAACCAACCGTTCAGAACCAGGTGTTATCAACGAACCCGAAGGTTGACGAACAGTTTCCGAGGCTGCTTGCGTCGGAACGCGCTGATTTCCAGGCGATGGAGAGCGATCTTGTAAACCTGTCGTGAGACCTTGAACGAATCTACGAAGGAAGGAATTTGCGGGCGATTCTGCCGCCGTTCGCTGCGTTTTCTGCCGTGCCGGGGCCTCTTTTGTGACGGAGATCCGTTTAGATCCTTGGCTCTTCGCATCGCGAAAGTACGCCAACAGTTTCAGATTCTCTTTTTCCATTTCGGAGAAGTCCTGTTCAATTTGATCGAGGGTGAGCTCTTTGCGAGGCTTGTACCAAGAGAACTTCGTGAAGGTGTTTTTCAGATCCGCTTTATCAAAGGCGGCTCCGTGCCGCGCGAACATCTCGTTAATTGCATAACGGATTTTCGCTTCCGTCCATTCGGAGACTTCTGATTCCGTAAGGTAGCGTTCGCGTGTTCGAGGAAATTTCTCGCCTGGCAGAACTTCCGAGGTCGGCTCAGCCGCAGCGGTTGACGCGTCACAGCACACCATCAGGAGGCAAAGCCCGAGCAAGGGGAACCGCAGTTTCATAGTGTGTCGTTGTTACACTTCCCGCCAGCATCCTGTAAATCATTTTCAGCAAAGAAATGTATCCTTGAAGGTTTCCCTGCGGTCCAGATACCTTCGGAGTCGTGGTCCGTAAAAAACCCGGTTGGAGAAATTTTTCTGCAATGAGACTTTTCGTGTGGGGGGTGATACTCAATGCACTCTTGTGCAGTCCGGGTTGGGCGCAGAGCACGCGTCGTCGGGAAGCGCCGAAGCGCACGCAGAGCGCCTGGGATGCGATGCAAGAAGTCGAAAAAAAAGTAAACTTGTTTGAGATGGTCGCGAAGTCATTTATCGCTGCAATCGATGCAGGCGACTACAGGGGAGCGTTCCGCATGATGGCCGAGCGCCTTGATATTTCGAATACAGCGGATGCCGCTGCGATCAAAGGCGCTCGGGAAAAGGCGTTCGAAGATTTCACCGCCACCGTCAAAGGCGCGCCCGCTTTCCAGCGGCGCGCTCGAATTGACTATCGCGATGTCGCCCTCACCGATGACGCAATGAAGCGTGCGGAGGTCCACGCCAGAATAACGGTCAAAAATGGCGACACGTTCGATGTTATGTGGAGTATTTCTGAGGTTCCGGATGGATGGAGAATTAACTACTTCCTCACGGGCAGAAGATTTCCGCCGTAATAACCCTTAAGGAAAGCCCGATTGACCCGTTGTCCGCAGCTCAGGCTCTTTCCACGACGCAATTTGAGACCAGTCCCTCAACAGCATAATTGCGTCGATTTTTCTTGTGTCTCTCGGCCGGATTTCGAAAACTCAAATTGTTCTGGGGGGAACAGCCCCCTCTGCGGTCTTCTGATTGTGGAGGGGGCAACTCCTAAAGCTTGTCGAACTGGCTGAGCGATACTTTTAGTACTCGGGCGATTAGAATCAGCTCCACATCGGTCACCGTTCTCGACTGTGAAGTTTCGATACGGTTAAGCGTCGCTGGATCTATGTCCCAACCGGCCAATTGAAGCTGCCGGGCGAGATCCGCCTGACTCCATTTCTTGGCTTCTCTGAGTTCACGAATCCGCTTCCCGGTCGCGTTTAATTTCTTTCCGTTTCCGAACGACGTTCTCCGTGCCACAGGCCGGAGAATAGGAAAGAATCTACTTGCCTGGTTGAGGCTATCCTCAATACATTCGAGGACATGA
This sequence comes from Acidobacteriota bacterium, assembly GCA_032160165.1. GTDB lineage: Bacteria > Acidobacteriota > Blastocatellia > Pyrinomonadales > Pyrinomonadaceae > QHXM01. The sequence continues at coordinate 11,810 of JAVHWA010000080.1, read as the reverse complement.
TTCTCCTCCAAATTCCCTCCGTCTTGGTGCTCTCGAGCATCTCCGTGGCCCAAGGGGTCACTCTCGTCACAGTTTGGATAGCGATTGCCTGGGTCATCTATTTCGCGGCGTCGTTCGCTGCAGGGCCGGAAAAGGCGGGCGGCTCACGAATCTATTTCGTGGTGTTGAGGGTGCTAATGATAGTTGCCTGTGCGTTTTGGTTCCTCGGGGCGTTGACAAATTCGGAATCGCTTTTGGGACCTGCCCTCTCCTTTTCGATAGGGTGCCTGGCAGCCGCTTACTTCATTCCGACAGCGATCGCGGCGGCCCGCAGACATCCGAATTTGGCTGCGGTTTTCGCGGTCAATTTCTTCTTGGGTTGGACCTTCCTGGGGTTCGTGGCGTGTGTCATCTGGGCTCTCCACCGCTCCGATGCGAGTCCGCCCGTTCCGGCTGCCGGCATCGAAGAAAGCCTCCGAACGTTGAAGAAATTGAGATCCGACGGTTTAATCAGCGAACAGGAATTCGAAGAGAAACGGTCAGCCGTCCTCTCCTCCTTGGCTTCAACCTGATTCATTTCCGGATGTAGGCTTCGACCAATTGCCCGCCCTTTGGCGTCGTCCTTTCTACGAAGAATGGCGAACCATCCCTTGCTCGGCGTCATCGCTTCGGTAATGCTCGCGTCACTGCGCCTTATCCGAGCTATCACGCCTTCGCACCCTCGCAGCAGGGCGACACTGTTCCAAAGCTAACAGAGTCGCGGTTTAAATCAGTAAAAGAGGCCGCTGAACGGATCAAACGGATCTGCTTGGCGTTTACCACTTCGCTTCGCTCGCCTGAATATTGTCGGAGGAGCGGTAGATTTTGGCGCGTTATTGTTGCTATCCGTTGGAATAGGCGCTGCTACCGGTTCAGTTCTATCCCATTTTATTTCTTTCCACCGGCCGTCTTGCTGCGCACCGGCGGTTCCCGAATTACTTGCCCCATAGAGAGTGTTGAAAAACCCAGCATGAGCCTCCGATGCAGGCCCAGGCATGAGCCCACAATCAAAGCGTAGGTTTATGGCGTTGGATATCAGAACGAATTCTAGGGAAAGATGCGGGAGCGCAGTCGGAAAAGGCTTCTTTGGGACGATGCCTTTCTTACCTTCAGTCTCTTGTCCTTCCAACCACATCATGCCGACGCGGCTATGGAACTTCCGGTATTCTGCCGACATGGGTTCCGCATCGCACCCTTCGTTCAATTTTAGATAATCAGCATCTGTGGCGGAGATTGTGTTCATAATTTTGGTGTTGTTGGCGTGAAATCAGATCCGTTCCGATAACGGCTTTTTTTTGAATTCAAGCGTTTCAATCCGCCTCGGATTGTAAGCTGAAGCAGGAGTCCGGTGATGTTCGGATTAGCGTCACCGGCTAACAAATCGTTAACCACCTGAGCGGCCGTCATCGATGTTCGCACGGCATTGTATACCGTCGGCGGCAGAACCATTCTGAGCGCGTACATGGCCGCACGCTCAGCCAGTTTGGTCGCGTTCTTTCCGCTCGCCCGCTCTTGGGCCCACTTCTCTTTTGTTTGATCAGTTTCAGCGACCCAATCCCGGTATTCCTGCTTCGATTGTTCCCAGAGTTTTGAATGACCGTGATTCGTTACCCAGTGTTCAAAATCGTCGTCCAATTTCGCGTGGAGCTTCAGGAGCAAAGGTTGTTTTTCTCCGTGCCGCTCAGCAAATCGTCGAAGATTATGGTCCAACCATTTCGACTTCGTTTCGGTTAGACGACAGCCGAGTTGCTTCTGTCGCCATGCGCCGATTGTCCACCCTTCATTCGAGACAGCAGGGATGCTTTTCTCGCCGCAAAGCTTGTGATCGGGATCTATTCTGCTTGAAACGATGTCGAAGTGTAAAATTCCAGAATCGGCATGTGCCGCGCTGCCGACTAAGTGTCTTCCGGTCTCTTCAGCAAAGAATTGGAGGCTGTTTGTCTGGAGTGTGCTGAGCAACCGTTTTGCATCGCGTTCGCTCAAATTGAGTTTTTGAAACAGTCGCATGGCGGGCGGAGAGAGCGTTACCGTGTGGCGGTCGCACAACCTGCCAACGCGCTTTTTCTCAACCTTCCGTTTCACTCTGCGTTCAACGCCCTTGTCGGAACGGACGCTCCAATACCAATCCAATCTATTAATCCTCGTAGCGGCAGACGTAAACGTCCGACCATCGCACTCGACAAGGTTTGTTCGAATTCGCCGTGCCCCGGGAAGGAGATACGTATTCTTTTCAACAAGAAACGTTGATCCGTCCCAACCATCCCACTTTTTTTCCCATTCGTCACACAGCGAGTTTAGCCTTACGGCATCGTCTCGTGTGACATCAACGATAACCCGCTCTACCACGCGGCGATTAGAAGCTGCACGGGAATGGCGCTTATGAGTTAAGCTTGTCGGATCGCAATGTCGAACCGCCGCTTCGCCTATTCCCTTTTGTGCCAATGCCATACATAAGTAGTAAGCAGGAATAGATCCCGAATGGCCAAGCCAGTTGTTTCCCGATATGCGAGATGCCCACCAAACTAAAGCTAAGCGATTGGTAACAGTAACGCTTCTTTTTCCTTGTGATGTTCACGAAACACCAACAGAAGCCTTATCATGAATACATCAGAAACATTGGACAGTAAGGGAACGCTCCCTCACGGGCGACGGCAATCATACAAACAACTAATCGCGAATAGCCTATACAACAATCATCAACTTATTCGACATGGGGGCGGCTACGCGATTACGACAGTCCACGAAGTACCTCATATAAAAAGTAAATCACTCAAAACATTGTATCAGCTCTACGACGCATATCTCGCCGGGATGCATCACGGCATACGGCTCGTGAAAGGGCAGGACACTAAGGATTACTTATGGAAAAATCCTAAACCTTTTCGGTCCACCTGACACCTGTTTGCGAGATGACATTACTGGACACGACCCGTAATGTCAGCGTCACCGTGCTAAAGCACGGTTTTCCTCAACACCGCTAAAAGCGAGCCGCGACGGTGCGAAATCACAATCGGCCTCGTTTTTTCTTCGCCGCCGCAACCGTTTCACGGTCCGTTCAAAATCTTGGACCAGGATTTCGATTCCTCCCATTTCGCAGACGATCCGCACCGGAATGAACAATTTGATTGGATTTGCCATCTCTTGAGGATAGCCTCTCATGTCGCTAAGTTGGCGACGATACGCGCGAGTATGCATTGTTGCCGGTAGCCAAATTCCCCGCCCGAATCAGATATGGACTATCATGATCTGAGGATTCTACTGGAGATGCCAGCTGCGCGACTGCTCCGTAGTGCCAATGCAGCAATGGCTTTGGGATTCTTCTATAGAGCATTTAAGCAGCAACACCGGGTTTCCATGCCGGAAGGGCAGGTGCGAGCTATTTTGGAGAATTATTTAGACGAGCTGCGCGAGAACGAACCAACCGCTTTTCCTCAGACAGCCGGTGATTACCTCGCTGACTGGTGCGACGATACGCACGGTTTTCTCCGCAAATATTACGGTGAGGATCGCGAACCCATTTTCGAACTCACAGCAGGAACAGAAAAAGCCTTGTTGTGGGTCGAAACGGTTCGGGGCGGCGAATTCGTTGGCACCGAGTCGCGACTCGAAGCGATTTTCGACGGACTCGACACGATCTTGGAATTCGTGTCGGGTGACAGCGAAGATCGAATACGAAGACTGCTCGCAGAACAGGTTAGAATTGACGCTGAAATCGCAAAGATACGTACGACCGGACGTGTAGACACTTTTTCGCCGGTTCAGGTCAACGAGCGTTTCAATCAAATATTGACGATTGCTCGGGAACTACTTGGTGATTTTCGTCAGGTGGAAGAGAACTTCAAACGGATTGCGCAGGAGATTGCGGAACGTCACACGCAACCAGGCGTAACCAAAGGTGCTATTGTCAGTCACATGTTGGACTCGTACGATGCCCTGCGAGAATCATCACAAGGGCAAAGCTTTTATGCCTTTTGGAAGCTTTTGTTATCACCTGAGCGACAGGAACATTTTCGGACAGCGGTTAATCAGGTCTATGCCCTAGGGTCCCTTAACGCTGAACTTGCAAGCAACAAACTCTTGCGCCATCTGATTGCTCGGCTCCTTGATGAAGGCGAGAAAGTTGTAGATTCGAATACCCGAATGTCGGCCAACCTGCGCCGTGTCCTCGACACAACTCATTTGCATGATCGTCGTCGGGTTGTGGAATTGATTCGAGAAGTTCAGGCATTGGCCTTCCGTGCCAAGGAGGCCCCTCCTACGATAGAAAACTTTCTGGAGGTGGAACATCACCCGGCTTTGTTCGGGAGCTTTAGTCGGCAACTGTGGCAACATGGGGAGACGGTCGAGCTCTTTGGGTCAATCGAAAACGCTGACTCACGAATCAGCCTCGCTGACCTGCAAAAGTTTCGAAACCTGCCTCAAGTGCGATTACGCCAATTGCGCGGTAATATAGAAACCTGCTTGCAAGATCGCGAATACATTTTGCTTCCTCAGGTGTTAGCAGCCTTTCCTCCGACGAATGGATTAATCGAGGTTTTGGGTTACGTCTTAATCGCGACCCAGGAAAAGAGGCACTTTGTGACGGATCAGGAATACGATAGAATCGTCTTATCCAAGATTCCACCGAATGCGTGGGAAGTTCCGCGCGTTCTGTTTAACCGCACATGAATCTCCCAGGTTTTTCATCCGCGTCATTTGTTAAGGCGAAATTGCTGCAACAGCCCCTTTATCGTGAAGATGGTGGACTGTGGGACACCCTCCGGGCTGAGCGAAATGAGATTGCCGCATATTTTTCCGCAATCGGCCAACAGCTAGTTGTGGATGAGGGTGATGGTTTTGCGTTCTTGCGTCAGATCGAACCCGAAGGCGACGAGCGCGTGCCGCGTCTCGCCCAGCGCCGACGCCTGAGCTACGACGCTACGTTGCTCCTTGTTTGTCTTCGTGAAGAATTCTGTAGATTTGACACATCGGCGGAGGAATCCAGTCGACTCGTAAAATCGCGCGACGAATTGCACCTACTCGTTGGAGCGTTCCTTCGCGAAACGAACAATCAGGTGCGAGATGTTCGATTGGTTGACGCTGCGATCCAGCGATTGATGGAACTCGGATTCCTAAAACAAATTGGTGATGCCGATCAAGAACTCTTCGAGTTGATGCGCATTGTTAAGGCCCGCTTAACGCCTAATGAATTGCAGGTGATAAAGGAAAAACTTCAGATCCATGCCGAGTCTTGAGTTGTATCCCCCTCCCCACCGAACAAGGCGTTGCCAGGTTTTCGGCTTCGCCGTCTTGAGATGTTTAATTGGGGCACCTTTAATCGAAAGGCGTATTCGATTGTTACCGAGGGCCGATGGACACTGCTTGTCGGTGAGAATGGAAGCGGTAAATCCACCGCAGTGGACGCGTTAAGAACGCTATTGGTTCCGCCGTCCCGGCTTAACTACAATGACGCCTCGGGAGACCAGAAGAGGCGGGATCGGACAAAGCGAAGTTATGTGCGGGGCGCCTGGGCAAGCAGTAGTCAGGACGATTCATCCGCTCCAATCACACAATACTTGCGAGGAGAGGGCACGTACTGCGTATTGCTCGCTGTATTCGCCAACGAGCGAAAGGGAACTGCCACGACGATTGCTCAAGTGTTATGGGAGCAAGGTGAAGAAATCAAGACGCTGTATGTGGTATCCCCTAAGGAGTGCTCCATTCGTGAGAGTTTCTCGCACTTGCCGAACACGCGAGATATTCGTAAGGAACTGCGACGGCGCGATTTCGATCCCACCGATACTTTCACTGCCTATTCAGAGCGATTTCGGAACGCCCTAGGCATTCAATCTGAGGCAGCACTAGAAGTGTTTAATCACGCGATCGGAGTGAAGGAAGTCCGCGACATCAATCAATTTATTCGCGACCATATGTTGGAACCGTCCGACGCTCTTGAATTCATTAATGAGACTCTGCGTCCGCATTACAAGACCCTTCAGGATTGTTGGGACGCAATTCAAAAAGCTGAAGCGCAGATTAAGTTGCTGAAGCCGATAGCCGGATTTCACGAGGAAATCGAGGCTGCTACGGTCAAGAAAGGTGACTTCGAACGATTGCTGGAATTAACTCCGTTATTTTTTGCCGACCGGCACTCAAAGCTTCGTCGCGAAGAAGAGAGCGCGCTTCGTTCGGAAAGCGGAACCTTGATCGGACGAAAAAGCGAATTAGACCGCATGGAACAAATCGACGTGCGCAAACGGGACGTTATCAAGGCTGAGCTCGATAGCGACTCGGTGGCTCCCAGGTTGGAACTGATTAAAATTCAACTCGAGAATCTGCGAAAGCAGCACGGTGAAAGACGGAGCCGATATGAGGCCATTCAGGGAAACCTTAAGGTTCTTGAAATCGTCGCGGTGATTGATTCGGCAATTGGGTTCAATGAGACGCGGGCGCTGGTAATCGACGCTCGTGAGGTCGCAAAGCGCGAAGAGGAACGGTGGCGCAGCAAGGTAATTAGTGACGAAGTGGTGCTGAGCAATCTACGTGAAAACCTACGTCAATTCTCCGATGAGTTGGACAATCTCAGAAAACACCGAGTATTGATTCCTGGACCGTTCCTGGCGATCCGCGAGGCCCTATGTGACAGCTTATCGCTTGCATCGGACGACCTGCCTTTTGCAGGTGAATTAATTGAGGTGAAAGCCGCATATCGGGAGTGGAGCGGCGCGATTGAGCGATTGCTACACAGTTTTGGTGTGTCACTTCTCGTCCCTGATCGACATTATCGAGTCGTTGCCGGTGCGATCAACGTTCGTCACCTTGGACTAAGATTTGTGTTTCATAGAGTTCCGGCATCAGAACCGGCATTGTTTCAGCAACCGCCAGCCGGGCAAAATCGCGTGTGCGGCAGACTTAATTTCCGCGATGACCATCCACTACGCCTTTGGGTTCAAACGGAGGTAAATCGAAGGTTTCGGCATGTTTGCTGCCACGACATTTCGGAACTTCAGCGAGAGGAGTATGGCATTACCCGCCAAGGTCTCATTCGTGACGGGGCGACGCGCAATATCAAGGATGACCGCAAGAGAGTGGATGACGTGAAGAACTTCGTTCTTGGGTGGTCAACTGAGGGTAAGATTCAAGCGCTAAACAGCGCGATTGCAGAAACAGAGCGCGATATCAACAAGGCCCTAACATTTATTGACAATAGCAAGAGACAGCAACGAACCGCTGAGGAAAAGCTTCACGCCAGCGATTCTGTCTTAGCACTGCACAACTTTGACGCCATAAATTTTCTAGCAGCCCAAACCCAAATTGACAACCTCGTGCATGAGGAGACGGAACTCGAACAAAGCTCAGACAAACGCAAGGCGTTGAACATACACCTCCAACTCATCGAGAAGCGACTTGGCTCATTCAAAGATGAAATCGGAAGAATTCTAGTCGAGCATGGAAGAATTCAGCTTCGCTTGGAACAAAATCTGGAGGCACAAGAAGCATTGCGGAAAACGCTTGAACCGCACAGCGAGATCGACTTTCAATCATTCGCTGGGGAAATTGAAGCGATGTATTCAGACAAAGTGATTTCGCTCAATAACGTGGATAAGATAGCAGCTGACGTTTGCAACAGTCTCCGAGGTAAGGTGAATCACCAAACCGCCGTGATTAACAGCGCGAGGACAGAGATGGTAAGAGACATGACTATCTTCCTCCACGCGTACACCGAATATAGGGCTCGCCTGAGTGACCAGGTAGATTTCGCCTCGGAGTTCGTGGACTTGATGCGAGAACTTGAGAATGATGACCTGCCACGACATCGTAAACGCTTTCAGGAATTCCTTAGCTCAAACCTAATCGGAGACATGGCTATGTTTAATACTCGGCTTGAGCAGCACGAGTCATCGATTCGTGAGCGCATTGAGCAGGTAAATGTGGCATTGCGCGAAGTGCCTTTTTCTCCCACCACGCGCGTAAAACTCGGTCCCAAAGGGAATCGAAGTGACGAGGTGCGCAAATTCAAAGCGGAATTACGTAACTGCATTGCAGGAGGGATAAATCCAAACGAGGAGGATCGAGAGCGCATTTTCGGAAATATTCGTGAGCTAATTGAAAAATTCGGCAAAGATCCGATTTGGACACAGCGAGTGATCGACGCAAGAAATTGGTTCGATTTCGGGGTTAGTGAGACCGAGAACAATGGGGACCGAGAGGTCAATTATTTCGCGGCTTCCTCAGGGAAGTCCGGCGGCCAAAAAACCCGACTTGCGTTCACAATATTGGCCTCTGCAATCGCAGCACAATATGGTTTAGCAGGGTTCGGAGATCAGTCGCACACGTTTCGTCTAGTCGTCATCGACGAAGCATTCGCCCGGACCGATGAGGAGAACTCACAACTCGCTCTTGAGTTATTCAAGAGCCTGGGACTACAACTCGTGATTGTAAGTCCATTCGATGCGAAGGCGAGGATTGTCGAAGATTACGTTGATACATTTCATCTCGCTACAAATCCCGAGCGGAACAATTCAGTGCTTCGGCGCGCGACGCGGGCTGATTATGACGCCGCGCGCGATTTGCATGATGCGGACGCCGCTTGAAATTCGCAAATATTGCGAACGGCGATACACGGATGTTCTGCGTGCGATCGTTGAAGGTAAGTCACTATTCCCTATCGAGATCCGATTTGGGAAGAGCAAACGTTCTACTGATTTTCACGCGCTTAGGCGGGAAGTGACGGCTCTGGCAAAGAGCGGCCTGGACTTCAAAATCGAATGGGTAGAGATAAATACACGGCGATGGGGTTTACAGCGTTTACCCGCTCGTATTTGGTTTGACCAAGAGCGCGAGTTTGTTCGCGCAATCGACAAGGAGCAGGAATTACAGTCATTTCGTAGTAATCTCGAACTAATTCGAGCGGAGTGTCCGCAGTTAGAAGCTTGGCTTCCTGAGAACATTAAATGTCTGGTTAACGAAGATGGTTCTTGGCCGAGCATATTAAAGGTCTGCCGTTATTTTTTGAGGAATCCGAAGCCTGACTTGTATCTGCGTGAGTTGCCGATTTCCGTGGACACAAAATTCGTGGAAAACCACTCGTCAACGATCGCCAGCGTGCTCGATTTCTTATTACCCAAGGATAGCGCGTTACGATCTACGCGATTCGAGGAGCGCCATGGCTTACGCTTCGACGAACCTCTCTTGCGACTGCGTTTTCTAGACAACGATTGGAAGTGCAATCGCGGATTTCCGGTATCCGACCTCTCAGTGCCCCTTACCGAGTTTAATCGGCTGGCGTTGGAGGGCAGTGACGTATTTATCACCGAAAACAAAATCAACTTCCTAACTCTTCCGGCGATGAAGCAAAGTATAGGAATTTTCGGTGGCGGCGGGGGAGTCCAATTATTGGCCAACGCCCGTTGGCTCCATCGATGTCGGTTGGCATATTGGGGCGATATCGACGCTCACGGATTTTTCATTCTATCGCGTTTGCGGTTGATGTTTCCCGCCATAAGAAGCGTAATGATGGACGAAAAAACGCTCGCCAGATTTCGTGAAACGGCCGTCAAAGGTCCTGCGGTGCGAGAATCAGGTCCGACAAACCTGACACCAGAAGAGGAACATGTTTACAAAACTGTTTCGGCGACGGGCCTCAGGCTGGAGCAAGAAAAGCTGCCGTTTGACTATGCGGCGATTGAACTCCGGGAAGTTAAGCAGGAATTCTCGAATGGTATACCGGCGGAATCTTCTGCTTAGACAAAAGCCTGTGCCGTGGTAAGCCGTTAATCTATTATGGATTCCCCGAAGCGATGGACAATGGTCGGCGACAAATTGCAAAATATCGCTGAATCGAGCGTTCGGCAGTTCACTCAGCAGCCTAAGTATTTGTCAGTCAAGCCTGCAACCTGGGAAGCGCTTACTCGGCACTATTTTGCCGAAGAGTTGGCGTCGAGAGATGAAGTCGACTCGGCTGCTCGCAGCATTGCCGCTGATAGCGGCGTGCCATCGGATATCTCGAACGACGCTCGTTATTATTTATTGCTACGCATCCAATGCGCGCATGACTTTCTCGGCATGGTGTTTCCGCCGCAGAGCGACTCTTCGCCATTTTCGGATATTCCCGAATCATTGACCGACCGGCAAGCCACTGAATGGCTCCTTGTGAATTTGTGGGTCCGACGATTCGACCATTGGCTAAAGATCACTGCCGCAGGCGTGGCTGGCCCCTTTGCTTTCTACGGAATTGACCCGGCAGATTCAGACCTGGAGACATAGCAACCTGAAACGGAATAGTGCTGCTCTCCGGGCATCCCGCCAAAACGAAAGTTGGCGAAATGTTGTATTTGGGCTTGATTATCGTGATGATCCGCAACAACCTGCGGGTGCTCGAACAGAAGGTGAACGCGAGCGAAAAGCTGACGGACGCGGACAAGTTCGAGCTCCAGCAATACATCACCCGCTGCTACGGATCGCTGACCACGTTCAATATCCTGTTCAAGAACAAGGACGACCAGTTCCGCACCGGCGGGTAAACTCCTTCATGCTCCTGATCTTCTCTTGCTCTTGCTCTTGCTCCTGATCCTGATCTGATGCGCGGCTTACTCACAGGATCATGAGCACGATCATGATCAGGAGCAGGAATACTTAAGCGGCGCCCTGGCTGACGATGAGGACTACGGCCACCAGCGCGCAGCCGATCCCGGCGATCTGGGTTCGGCTGAGATGCTCGTGCAGAATCCAGCGCGCGAGCAAAACCGTGCTCGCGGGATAAAGCGAAGCCAGCGTCACCACGATGCTGAGCGGCCCAACCCGCGCGGCCGTCATGTAAACGGCGTTCGCCGCCATATCGAGCGCGCCGCCGAGTGTAGCGGTCCCGGTCGCGGTCCGATCCATCCGCAACGTTCGCCTGGCGACGAGTGCAATCACGCCAAACAAACTGATCGATGAAACTCTGGCTGCGACGAGCGGCCACATCCCCGCGGCCATGCTGGTGCGCGCGAGCGACAGAAAAAAGATCCCGACCGAAACGCCGGACAACAGCGCCAGTCCGAATCCCGGAGGAAAGCCGCGCCGCGTTTTGTCCGCGTCGATCGGTGATGACGCCGGCCGGCTCACCAGAAAAATCGCGAGGAGGGCGAGGCCGACGCCGGCAAACGTCAGGGGCCGCAGCCGCTCGCCGATCGCGAAAGCAAACAGAACTGGAATCATGGCGGCGATGACGGCCGTTGTCGGCGCGACGACGGCCATCGTGCCGACGGCGAGCGCGCGATACAAAAACGCCACGCCGATTCCGCCGCTGAACCCGGCCGTGAATCCCCAAATCCAATCGCGCGATGAAACCGTGGTCGACGGCAGGAATGGCAAAACCAGGACCAGCAAGACCAGACCGGCGAACTGCGACCAGAAAACGGTCGCGATCGTGTTCGCGCGCCGCGCAGTTAAGCCGCCGAAGAAATCGGCCGAGCCGTAAAGCACGGCGGAAGCGAGCGCGAGCAGTTCAGTCATGTGGCGTTCGACAATTGTAGGGCGTTTCTGTGAAACGCCATTCGGGAGCCGGCGTCTGACACAGACGCCCTACAATTCCCACTTCTTCGGCAGCTTCTGTTTCACCGTCTCGATGGGCGCAAAGAGGTCGCCCAATTTTTCCACCCGCTGCAGGACCTTTTCGGACGGGAAGACGAGGAGCTTCGCGTTCTTTTTCTTGAGGCAGTTCGCAACTTCTTCCCAGGTCACGGGCGTTGAAACGGTCGGCTGCTCTTTCGCGCGCAACGAATAAACATTCACCGTGGTTTTGTGTTCGTCGTTCTGACTCCAGTCGACGA
>JAVHWA010000074.1:0-64600 GCA_032160165.1 Acidobacteriota bacterium | reverse complement strand
TCGAAAGCGCACACGTCAACTTAGAAAAATGACAGACCCCCTTATGGCTATGCTTGTATACAAGCCACTCGGCAATGATGCGAAGGGATCCACGCAAAGACGCGACAACGCAAATAAAACGATTGATTAGGATCTTTGCGTTCGGCATTTTCTGCCTTATATTGTCTGCACTCTTTCTACTTCCATACGTTCTTTCAGCACAAAACGCAAATCGACCTTCAACATCGCAACCTGCGACGACACAATCATCGCCGTCCCCTTCACCTTCAGCATCACCAACGCCTACTCCTACACCGACCCCCCCACCAAACCTTCATCAATGGGGAGCCGTCACCCTCTTTCACGGGCTGCCTTCAGATCGCGTGCGCGCCGTGGCACAGGGTCCGGACGGTGCTATGTGGTTTGGGACCGACGGTGGGTTGGCAAAGTACGATGGACGACGTACGCAAACGATTATCGCCGAAGGCCTGACATCCAAGCGAGTGCTCGCCCTAAAGCTCGATCAGAGCGGCGTGCTGTGGGTAGGGACCGAAGATGGCGCAGGGCGAGTCATCGAGGACGAGTTCCACGGCATCCCTGAAACGGTGGGCAAGGTCATCACAAGCATCATCGCCCCAGAACCCGGGCGCGCGATTCTGGCAAGCGAACAGGGCGTGATCTTCGATTGCCGCACAAAACCGGACGGCTCGCTCGAGCTGAAGACCATTCCCGAAAAGCCTTTGACCAGCGCGGACTTCGAGCGGCCCGGCCCGCTCAATCTCACCAGTCTGGCGACGAAAGACAATATCCTCTACGCCGGAACGCTTACGCGCGGCCTGATAGCCATCGAGAACGATCAAGTCAGCGAGATTCGCAGCACCCCTCGTCCCTTCTTCGTCTATGCGCTGGAGAAAGATTCGCAGGGCCACCTCTGGTACGGCGCGAAGACGAAAGCCGAAGACAGTGGACTTTTTCAAGCGGCGGACGTCAACCGACCGGCAAAGGTCGGAACAGGTCTGGGCACGGTTGCTTCGCTACTTGCCGGACAAAAAGACGACATGTGGGTGGGCACGGACGGACGAGGGGTATTTCACTTCAACACATCCACCCGTCTTATCGAGCGATTTACATTTGAAGGCACTGCGGGAGGACTGCGCTCGAATCGCATCTATGCAATCTTCATCGACCGGGAAGAAGTGATCTGGTTCGGCACGGATCGTGGCGTCTGTCGTTACGATTCGCATGCGGCCCGCGTCGAGGCAGTTTCCGACAACGCTGAAAGCAACTTTGTGCGCGCGCTCTTTCAGACTTCCGACGGCAAAATCCTGGCTGGAACAAATCGAGGGCTCTTCAGCTATGACGCGAAAGCTGCGGCGTGGCAACCTGATCAGGAGATATCTCAGGCTCCGGTATTTGCGATCGCAGAGGAGCCGGGCGGGCGTTTACTAGTAGGCACAGGAGCCGGACTTTACGCCGGCGAGAGCAAAGGCGCGCTGCGATTACGACGAATAGAAGCGTCGAGCGCGGGATCGGGCTCGACCGACGCCATACGAGCTATCGCCCAGACGCGGGGTTCAGTCTATGTTGCAGTATTCGGACGTGGCCTCGAAAGACTTCGTGGCAACGAGCGCGCGCTTATCTGGCCGGATGCTCAGGCGGACCCGCGCACCCGCGACGTCGTTAGCGTGAGCGAGGACAAGACCGGGAAGCTCTGGATCGGAACGGCGTTGGCCGGCGTTTTCATCTTCGATGGAAAGACGGTCACTACGGTGCCTGCACTTGAGAAACTCAAAGGCAGTGGGGTGTTCTCCGTCCACGACGCGGGGAACGACAATTTCCTGATTGCCTCGGCCCGCGCGCTCTACCTGCTACACGCGGGGGAATTGAAGGAGGTCGTGCACGGAGTCGATGCGCGAAACCTGGTTCCCGCGTCGGCGCCCGCAGGCAAGACCGTCGTGTGGTGTCCAACCGCCGGAGGGGGCCTTTTAAAGGTCCTGCTCGACGATAAGCTGGGCCCCGTCATTTCCAGACTCGATGCGGAGCAGGGTCTGCCTTCGCAGAGTGAGTTTGCCATCCTGGAAACGAAAGATGCGAGCGGGACCGAGTCAGTGCTCATCGGCACCAACCGCGGAGTTGCTCGCTACATTCCCAGCCGCATAGCCCCGGCGCTCGCGGCGGTTCGCATTGTCGCGCAACGCGTGCATCAGGTCAGCGAGCTGCGCTCGGGTTTGAGCCTCGAATACCCGCAGAACGGTCTCTTGCTCGATGTGGCGGCCACAAGCAGCCGAACGTTCCCAGAGCAATTTCAATATGCGTTTCAACTATACGACTCAGGCGGCAAACTGATTCGCCAGAAACTTTCTCGAGACGCACAGTTCACCATGGAAGCCCTGCGCCCCGGCAATTATCGGGTCGTCGCGCGAGCTTTTTCAAAAGACCTGATCGAGTCTGCGCCTCTCGAATTCGGTTTCAGAGTTGCCGGCGCTCCATTTCCCTGGACGACCGCGCTCTTGTCCGTGTTGCTCGCGCTCGCGTTGCTTGCGCTCTGGTGGGGATATGGACAGAACCGAAGGCTGGCGCGGACCGGAGCAACGCTCAAAGACACAAACCTTCAACTTGCGGACGCGCGAATGCAGCTCGCCAACGAAACCGAGGCCGAGCGTCGCCGCATAGCGCGCGACCTGCACGATCAAACGCTTGCCGACCTGCGCCACTTGCTGATGCTGACGGACCAGTTGCCTGCGAATGGAGGCGAAGACAAGCAAGCGGCCCCCGCCGTCTTCCGCTCGGAGATCGAAGGGATCTCCAACGAGATTCGACGAATCTGTGAAGACCTTAGTCCCTCCGTCCTGGAAAACGTCGGCTTCAGCGCGGCGCTTGAATGGGCGCTGTCGAACGCGGTCACCCATCTGCCGAGCGAGAGCAAGTTTGAATACGAGTTTGTGGCCGATGAAGGACTGGATGAGCGAATTAATCTTTCGCGCGCAACTCAGATGCAGATTTATCGAATCCTGCAGGAAGCCGTCAGCAACATTTCTCGTCACGCCTCGGCCACCAACGTGAAGCTGGGCGTGGCGACGTCCGCAGAAGGAGATTTTCTACTAACGCTGGAAGACAACGGGCGCGACTTTGATCCGCAAGCCGGCAAGGTAAGGAAGGGTCGCGGGTTGGCGAACATACGCGCGCGCGCCAGCTTGATTGAAGCTGAAGTGAGTTGGTCGAAACTGGAAGGCGGAGGGACGAGGTTTACCTTGCGGAAGGCGGATGCGGTCAGGCCTCCGGCTGAAACTTAACGCTAGCGCGCCGTGTCGGCTTCCAACGCTGCGGCTAAACCTTCTCCATCAACTCAATCCTGTTATCAAAAGGGTCGAAGAACGAGATCCGGTTCATTCCGGGGACCCTGGTCTCTTCTTTAATCTTGACGCCGTTCTCGCTGAGGTATGCTCTGATCTGCTCCAGCCCCTCAACCTCAAATGCAGGATGACGCTTTGATTTGGCGACGGGTTCTTCGGCGCCGATGTGCAGCTGAATATCCGCGATCGCGAACCAAAGCCCGCCATTAGGTTTTAGAGCTTCCGGCTTCTCAATCTCTTCGAGGCCCAGCAACCCGCCGTAGAAGTCCCTTGCCTTGTCTTCATCGCCGGGCGGGATACAGATTTGGACGTGATTCAGTCTCGTAAAGTGAAGTTTCATTGCTGAGTAGTATAGAACGCTTTCCAGAAGATGGCACGGCTAGTAAACACGGTAGTTAACCACGGAGAACACAGAGGGCAGATAAGAATTCTGAATTTTGAATGTTGAATTGAAAGCAGCTTTCGTCTTTCACTTAATTCAGAATTCAAAACTCAAACCTCAAAACTCTTCATTTGGCCTCTGTGCCCTCTGTGTGGCCGCCGCTATTTAGCATCAGATTTTAAACGCAGAGAACGCGGAGGTCGCTGAGAAACGAAGAATTGAAAACAGCGAAGCCACCATCTTTTCTTCGCGATTCTTACTCTGCGGCCCCCGCGACCTCTGCGTTTAATAACTGGTGAGGGCAGCTCCGCCGTGGCTAAATCTTTCTTCAGGATCTGCGCCGGCTGCTCGAACTTGAGCCAGACGTGACAGGTCCGGTCATTCAACTCACCGTTATCCGATTTTTTGGATAGAAATCTGATTACCTCAACAACGTAACGTCCGGATTCCGCATCTCATTCGAAAATCGAAGCCCTGGCTTATTAGGTCTGCGAATTGCAACAGTCAAACGCAAGATAACAGGAGCTCCTCCCCAGGCCCACGATTGTCTGCATCCCGGGTTGCCGTTGGAGGTGCATGATGCGACGCCGTTACTGGGTGATTCTCCTATTTAGCTTCTTCACCGTCTCCCTCCTTTTTTCTCAACTCTCATCAGCCCGCACAACTCTTCGTGTAAACGAAGCAAATACCAGGGTGCTGCTCGAGGATAAACAGACGAGCGTTTCTCTCTCGGTAGATAACCCTACAGGGCAGGTGCTGCCGGCGCATATCTTTATCGAAGTGCTGGATCCTGAAGGCAAAATAGTAACGACTGCCGCGCGAGACGAAACCCTCAAGAAGGGTACAAGCGCGATTGCTCTTCCGCTCACACTGCAACTGTCCAACGCAAATGCGTCCGACCGCGACGAGATCCTCTGGTATCGCCTGCGTTACAGGGTCCTGCCGTTTTCCGGTCCAACCGAAAAGGCGGAAGGAATCGTTTCACTATCGGAGATCACCCCCGATCTTTTTCATGTAAGCGTCGTCTCGCCGAAAAGAGCGAGCGAGGGCACACGCTATCGTGCCCAGGTACGCACAACCCATCCCATCACGTCTCATGCCATTAAAGACGCAAGCATCGTGGGCACCATGGAACTCGACAACGGCGATCAGAAACTAACTCTGAAGGCAGTTGGGCTGACCGACGCGGCGGGCTACGCCGCGCTCGATTTTGATCTTCCGAAAAAGATTGAGGACGACGGCGACATTGATTTGAAAGTGGTGGCGCGCCGGGGTCTCCTCGTCGAAGAGGCCGAAGACGAGGTGGAGGTTGACCGCGGAGCGCAGATCTTTGTCAGCACCGATAAACCGATTTACCAGCCTGGCCAGACGCTTCACATACGCACTCTGGTCTTCGATGCGACCAAACACGCAATAGGCGACAGAGAAGCGACCCTGGAAATCGAGGATCCTGAGAACAAAAGCGTGTTCGATGCGGATCTCAAAACCTCTCGGTTCGGCGTTGCCAGCGCGGATTGGAATATTCCCGACAACCTGCGCCTCGGCAGTTACAGTATTAAAGTCACATTGGATGGAGACGACGACAGCGAGGGTTATACCTACGTAAAGATCAGTCGCTATGACCTCCCAAACTTCGCCGTGCAGGTGAACCCTGATCATCCATTTTATCTTCCCGGACAGAACGCCGCTATCGAAGTTCACGCCGACTATCTCTTCGGCCATCCCGTAAAGCGCGGCCATGTCCGCATAGTTCGCGAGACGGAGCGGCACTGGAATTACCAGGAACAGAAGTGGGAGACGGGTGAGGGACGAGAATACGAAGGCGAGGCGGACGAGCGGGGTGTGTTCACGGCGAACATCGATCTCGCGGAAGAGACGGACAAGCTACTAAAGGAAGATTATTCGCGCTATCACGATCTGAGTTATGCTGCCTATGTAACGGACCCGACGACCAATCGAACGGAACAACATAGATTCGATCTCCGTCTGACGAAGAGCGCGATTCACGTTTACGTCATAGAAGCGGATTCGAGCCAAACCACGGATTTTCCCTTACGGTTTTATCTCTCGACTTACTACGCCGACGGCACTCCGGCTCAATGCGAAGTTTCCATCAGCGCGGACGTGACGACCACCAGCACTGATGCCGCCACTCTCAATTCCTACGAACAACCACTCAGAACAATCAAGACGAACCGCTACGGGGTCGCCAAAGTGAGCAGCCTGGTCGTTCCCGCTCGGCAAGTTAGCGGCGACGAGACGACGCTCACTTTTCTGGCGCACGATGCGAAGGGCACAAGCGGACGCCAGACCAATTCGTTTTCGTATTACAGTCGTCCGGTCATACGCATCGACACCGATAAGACGCTCTACCGCAAAGGCGAACCTCTTCAAACTCAAATCGTGGCCAGCGAACCTGAGATGAAGGTCATCGTCGACGTGTGGCAAGGCCCGACCGTCATACGGTCCACGCTTGTGCAGTTGCACAACGGCCGCGCTTCCCTCGTCGTCCCCTACAGCAAAGCTTTCAAGGACAATGTACTCATTACTGCCTACTCTTATTCCGGCTCGCTTTCCGAAGACCGTTACAACACCCCTTCTGCGGCGCACAGCGTGCTATATCCCCGCGAACGCGATCTGAAACTGGATATCCGCCTGGATCAAACAGAATACAAGCCCGGCGAAGACGCGCACGCGGAATTTACGGTGCGCGACGCCGCGGGTCGATCGATTGAAAGCGCGCTCGGCGTGGTCATCTTCGACAAAGCCGTAGAAGAACGCGCGCGGACCGATAACGAGTTCGGCTCGAAGTATAGCTTCTATTACGCCTACAACAGTCTTAACGGATACGAAGGCGGGCTGTCGGGCTTAACCACGAGGGATTTTATCAAGCTGGATCTCTCGAAACCTGTACCCGAAGGCATGGATTTGGTCGCGGAGGTCCTGTTTAGCAGTAGCTCCTACTCGCCTCACGTCTTCGGCGGTCGCGAATACTCACTTGACCAGCGTGAGATTTTCTCGAAGCTGATAGCCAGCCAGGTTAAGCCGACGGAGGACGCCCTTGCCGCGCGCTACTCGACCAAGATGGAGTATCCGGCCGATGAGACCAGCTTGCGTCGAATGCTGGCTGACGCGGGCCTCGATCTCGATCAGCAGAGAGATCCATGGGGCATGCCTTTTCGCGCCTCCTTCGATATGGAGCGCGAGCTCGATGTCATGAAGATAGAGAGCGCGGGCGCGGACAAGCGTTTCGATACCGACGACGACTTCCTGGCAGCTCGCGCGGCCTGGCCGTACTTTCGTCCTCTTGGCGAAAAACTAAATGACGTGGTCTGGCAATATCACAAGCGTACGGGCGGCTACGTTCACGGCGCAGAGATTCTGCAAAGCGAGCTTTCCGCACGCAACATTGATTGGAGCGCGCAGCACGACCGTTGGGGGAAACCCTTCGCGCTTGACTTCGGCCTGAGCGGCACGAACTTTACCGTAGCCGTCAAGAGCGGCGGGCCAAATCGGAAGTTTGAGACGAGTAGAGATGCGTCATCGGATGATTTCGTCGTCTGGACGGCATTCGTAGATTATTTTTTCGAAAAGCGCGAGGAGATTAGTGCTGCCCTCGCCGATCACTACAAGTGGACTGGACTCTTTCCGCAAACCGATAAGGAGTTCAGTGCAACGCTGGAACGATCTCACGTCAATCTGGACAAGTCTCCAGACCCCTGGGGACACAATTACTACGTCGCCACCTCGAGCGATCCTCGCTTTGGCGTTCCCTTTACCATTCAAACGTACTCCACCTACGAAGACGCTGCAAAGAAACAGACAGAGGTGTCGCCGCTGACGCAGCAGAACAATCTGATTCGCATTCGCAGTGCGGGTGCGGACGGAAAGCCTGGCACGTCCGATGATTTCGATGTCGCAGCTCTCTCCCGTTCGCAGATCGTCTCATTGAGTAAGGGCCAGCATTCACTGCGCGGCAATGCGACGTCCACGCTTGGCGGAGCGAGTGGGGCGATCACCGGAACGATCACAGACCCGCAGGGCGCGGTTGTCCCGGACGCAACTGTTACGGCTACCAATCTGTCCAGCGCCGTTGTTTACCAAACGACTACTGATGAGAATGGTCGATTCACTCTCGGCAACCTGCCGGCAGGTACTTACAATGTGAGATTCGAGTCACCGGGATTTCAGCAGTACATCGTAAATGACGTTCCCGTACGCTCGTCGAATATCACGAAGCTCGATGGGAACCTGACGGTCGCGGGTACCTCCGCGTCCGTAGAGATAACGTCTGGCAGAGGAGAACTAATCAACGCGACACAATCCGAGGTCGGCTATTCAGTCGTCAGGACGAACAACTTTTCGGCCGAATATGGAAAGAGCGCGGGGGCAATTCAAATGTCGACCCCGCGATTACGTGAATACTTCCCCGAAACGCTCGTCTGGCAGCCTGCGCTCGAAACAGACTCGCAGGGGCGCGCTAAGATTGATTTCAAACTGGCCGACAACATCACTACGTGGAAGATGGCGGTGATTGGTTCTACTATTGATGGAGAGATCGGCGTCATCGAAAAAGAGATTCGAGCCTTTCAACCATTTTTCATAGAGCACGATCCGCCACGCGTTCTCACCGAAGGCGACGAGATCCAGCTTCCGGTGGTGCTCCGAAACTACATGGACAAGCCTCAGGCTATTGAGCTGACGATAAAGCCCGAGGCATGGTTCGCACTGCTCGGTCCTGAGCGCAAACGCAGTGAAGTTCCTTCCGGCGATTCTTCTCGTGAAACTTTCGACTTTCGCGCTATCTCGTCAGTCAATGACGGGAAACAGCGAATAACCGCAATCGGTTCGAACGCAAACGACGCCATAGAAAAGCCCGTGACCGTCCACCCGGACGGCGAAGAGCGTGCCGTGACGGCGAGCGGAATTCTGAATGAGTCGACACTGCTCGAACTCAAACTTCCGACGGAGCTAATAAAGGGAACGTTACGCGGCGAACTGAAGATTTACCCGAATCTAATGTCGCACGTTGCAGAGAGCGTAAACGGTATTCTTCAACGTCCTCACGGCTGCGGCGAACAGACTATCTCGTCGACCTATCCCAACCTGTTGATTCTACGCTTCAACAAAGGCATGGGCCTTCAATCGCCGATCTCCATCAAAGCCCAACAGTACCTGGACGAAGGCTACAAGCGCCTACTCAATTATCGAGCGGCGAGCGGAGGGTTCTCGTATTGGGGAGGTCGGGAGGAAGCTAACTTCGCATTGACAGCATACGCTCTGAGATTTCTTATCGACGCGCGCGAGTTCCTGCAGGTTGACGAGGCCGTCATAAATGGTGCTCGCGACTTTCTGATCAAGCAACAACTCGCAAACGGTAGTTGGAGTTCTTCCTCGCAGTACGCACCCAGCCAGAACGCGTCAAGCGAAGATCTTGTCCTAACCTCCTACCTCGCCCGCATCATCGCAAGTGGAGAAGCCAACGGCTCCAGCGTTGGCGAGAAATCTCAAAGCGCAACCTCAGGCCCGGTGCAAACTCCAACCTTGGCCGCGCTAAAGCGAGCACTTGATTTTCTCAGGCTCCGGATTGATGGAGCAAACGATCCGTACGTGCTTGCTTCTTATGTTCTGGCCGCGAGCGACTCGGGTGAGGTTTCCCAGACAGGAATCGCTATCGCCAAACTCCGGAGGCTGTCGCAAAAGCAGGCCGATGGCACCATCTCGTGGGACATTGAAACGGGCACGCCCTTCCACGGTTGGGGACGGGCCGCGCGAATCGAAACCACCGCGATCGTATTGCAAGCGCTCAACAGATATTGCGGATTGCGAAATGCGGATTGCACATTGGAAGACGGGGACTCAGTTAATCCGCGGTCCGCAATCCGAATTCCGCAATTGCTTGACGGCGGTCTGCTCTATCTGATTCGACAGAAGGACCGTTATGGGGTTTGGGAATCGACACAAGCGACCGTCAACGTGCTTAACGCGCTGGTCACGATATTCTCTAATCAGGATCCGGGAAATGCGCTGGCTGCAGGCGGCGATGGCCTCGTCGAGATATCTGTCAACGGGCGTTCGGCTGCATCTGTCTCAATCCCTGCGGGGCGCTTGAATAATCCGATCCTTGTCGATATCGGCCCATTGCTTGCACCGGGAGCCAATACGGTTGAGTTGCGTCGAAACAAGGCTTCGCGGCTGGCCTCCGTCCAGGCGGTCTCGACCTTCTACGTTCCCTGGTCCTACGCGCAAGCGGCGCACCGAGCAAATGCGGCGAACAGTCCGCTCAATCTCGCGGTGTCGTTCAGCAAGAACCAGACGGCTATTAATGAAGAGATCGTTTGCAAGGTCGAAGCTGTGGGCCGGAATTATGGAGGAATGCTGTTGGCGGAGATCGGTCTGCCACCGGGTGCAGATGTCGATCGGGCATCACTCGAGCGAGCGATGACGGACTCTGGCTGGAGCCTTAGCCGGTACGATGTGCTTCCTGATCGATTGATCGTTTATCTGTGGCCGCAGGCCGGTGGGACAAAGTTCGAGTTCAAGTTTCGTACCCGCTTCGGCCTTACGGCCCAGAGCGCGCCCTCACTTCTGTATGATTACTACAACCCGGAAGCGCGCGTCGTAGTGCCGCCGACGAGGTTTGTGGTGAAGTAGATCTCACCCAAAATGCAAGCTGCACTTCTGGCTGTTGAAGCAGTTGGCGTCAATCGGCAGCGCCTCACTCACGGTCAGGCTACTTCCCCGGCACTTCCACTAGGAACTCTTCGACAAAACTGCGCAACTCTGCGGCCGATGCATCAGCGATCAGCCGGAACACTCTCACGTCGCAGCCTTTCGGAATTTGCGGCGCCGTCACCGCGTCTGTGATGACGAAGGCCGATGACTTTAACCCCCTTTGCCAGCCGCGCTCGCGCGCGTCGCGAAGACTGAGGGCCGACGGATCTATGCCCGCTGCCACCAGCATAGTCCGCGACCACTTTAGAAATTCCGGCCAGATCGAAACCACCGAGACCAATGCGTCCGCCGGCGGCGGCTGCTTTCCCTGTATCGATGCAGGAACGGATCGAGAATGAAGCAACAGAAGAGGCGTGCCCGCCGGAAGCGCCGCCCGCACCCGTTCAGCTTCCTGCCCGTAGAGCGCGACTGGCGCCGCGCCTGCAAGCATCGCTGGCTGGGCACAGACTTCCAGGCCGGCTCCGGATACACGAAATCCGGTGGCATCCTTTACTTCAGCTACCAGAATCTGTCGCAGCTCCGGATCGGATTCTATTACGAGGAAATGGTCCGGTGGCTGTAGCTCGAGCAATTGTTTAAGCCGCGTCTGGATCTCAGCTAACGAGTAACCCCGATCGCGCGCCGCCTGCAGGAAGACTGAGATCAGTTGATCCAGTTCGCTTCCGGCGCGCAGCAGATCATTGCCCGGATGCTCGCGAACATATATGCCGCTGCCCTTGCGCAACTCGACCCAGCCACGCGCAGCCAGATCGCGATACGCCGCGCTGACCGTGTTCGAATGGATATTGAAGCGCCTCGCCAGCTCGCGGGTGCTC
Source organism: Acidobacteriota bacterium (assembly GCA_032160165.1). Lineage (GTDB taxonomy): Bacteria > Acidobacteriota > Blastocatellia > Pyrinomonadales > Pyrinomonadaceae > QHXM01. The sequence continues at coordinate 53,336 of JAVHWA010000074.1, read as the reverse complement.
GGCAATTTCTGACCCGGCTTTAGGTCCCAGCTTACTATGCCGAGGATTACCTGGGACGCCAGTTGCTCGCGTACCGGAACTTCGCTGTTCTTAGAGAGCCAGATTCGCATGTGTGCCTTGGAAACAACGCGCGATGATCGTTCGCATGCGGTCGTTTTACAAAACCATTTGAGTTTCTCGGATTATCATTAAGTTAGAGGTGGACTGAGCCAAATGGACCATCCACGAACCCACACGAAACCGCACGAAGTGGATTTCATGATGCTTCATGTGGCTCGTTAGTGCGAATTCGTGGATAGCGCACGTTCCCTCGCAGCTCAGGAATTCATTTCCCGACCAGAACCTTAGACGCGATGGACGATGAGCGTAGCCGTGCTTTTTCCGAATGGATTCGCCGCGGTCAACTTAACCACAAAATCGCCGATTCGGATTCCGTTCTTGAAGCTAATCCATTGCCTCTGTTCTATCCCATCCAGCGTCAGCAGTATGTCTGCATCCACCGTCTCGGACTTTCCGTCGACGTACCAAGTTCGTCTCACACCTTCTAGCTGCACGGTCAGCTTCGTCGCCTTCACCGCGACTGTTTCGTCTTTCTCAAGCTTGAACTCCTCGTCCAGTGCGACCTCTCTTCCGTAAGCGGATGGCTGTGGGCCTGCGTTTGCGCCGGGTGCATTGGTGTTGCCTCCCGTTTTCGCGGCGGTGCAGCCCGCGAACAACAGAATTCCCGCGGCAAGCTGAACGGTCAGACCATGCTTCGATAGGTTCATAATGTTCGATACCTCCATTGTCTGTGTGTCCGCTACGTCGCAGAACGGATCGGTCGAGGATTATACGCCAAATAATCTGGCTTAATTGAGGTCATCTTATTGTCGCACCACTTGGTTCTGTGATACACAAGACGAAAGTTCGCAAGGGCAGTAGTTCCCTATTCCTCAGAACGATCGGTGCGCGCCTACAATCAGCAGAAGGGTTACAAGAGGGTCATGTCTTCCACAACATCAAACATAGAATCGGTGCTTCACGAAGAAAGAGTCTTTCAACCGCCCGAGGAATTCAGACTCAGGGCGTCGATCGATTCGGTGGAAGCGTACGAGCGCCTGCGCGCTGAGGCTCTTGAATCGCCTGAGACTTTCTGGGGGCGTATGGCGGAAGAGCTACACTGGTTTGAAAAGTGGAATACCGTACTTGAATGGGACCTCCCGCACGCAAAATGGTTCGTGGGCGGCAAGCTAAATGTCTCGTACAACTGCCTCGACCGTCACCTCTCAACCTGGCGACGAAACAAGGCTGCAATCATTTGGGAAGGCGAGCCGGGCGACACGCGCACGTTCACATATCAACAACTTCATACCGACGTGTGCCGGTTCGCTAACGTGCTTAAGCGGTCCGGTATCGAGAAGGGCGATCGCGTGGCCATCTATATGCCACTGGTTCCCGAACTGGCTATCGCGATGCTGGCATGCGCGCGCCTGGGAGCAACCCATTCGATTATCTTCGGCGGATTTTCTGCCGCTGCTTTGATCGACCGGATCAACGACGCGGGATGTAAGCTGGTTGTGACGGCCGACGGGGGGTGGCGTCGCGGCGGCGAAGTGAAACTTAAGCCCGCAGTCGATGCTGCTTTGAAGGAGTGTCCCACGGTTAAGGCCTGTATCGTCGTGCGCCGAACCGGTACGGCTGTTCATATGGAGCCGGGACGCGATCACTGGTGGCACGAGCTGATGGAAATCGCCGACGCGAACTGCGCCGCCGAAGCGCTCGATAGCGAACACCCTCTCTACATTCTTTACACGTCCGGAACAACCGGTAAGCCAAAGGGCATCCTGCATACGACAGCAGGCTATCTCTTACAGTGCCATATGACCTCGCAATGGGTCTTCGATCTCAAAGACGAGGACATCTATTGGTGCACAGCCGATATCGGTTGGGTAACCGGACATTCGTATGTGGTCTATGGTCCCCTTTCGAACGGCGCTACAGTTTTGATGTACGAAGGAGCGCCCAATCATCCGGAACCGGACCGCTTCTGGAGCATCATCGAGCGTCATCGCGTCAATATTTTTTACACGGCCCCAACTGCAATCCGCGCCTTCATCAAATGGGGCGAGCAGTGGCCGCTTAAACATGACCTGTCCAGCTTGCGACTGTTGGGAACCGTAGGGGAGCCCATAAATCCCGAAGCGTGGATGTGGTACCGGGAAATAATCGGCAAGAGCCGCTGTCCGATCGTCGATACATGGTGGCAGACTGAGACAGGGGCGATCATGATTGCTCCCGTTCCCGGCGCAGTGTCGACCAAGCCCGGCTCAGCCACGAAACCGCTTCCGGGTATCGACGTTGATGTGATGACTCGCAGCGGTCAGCCGGTCGATAACAACGAAGGCGGCTACCTGGTTATCAAGCGACCCTGGCCCTCGATGTTGCGAACGATCTGGGGAGACGATGATCGCTATCGCAAGCAGTACTGGTCGGAGATCGAAGGAGTGTACTTCGCCGGCGATGGCGCGCGACGCGACGCGGACGGCTACTATTGGATCATGGGTCGAGTGGACGACGTAATCAATGTCAGCGGCCACCGGCTGGGGACTGCGGAGGTCGAAAGCGCTCTCGTCTCGCACCCGGCTGTCGCCGAGGCAGCGGTGGTCGCCCGGCCGGACGAGTTAAAAGGGTCGGGAATCGTCGCCTTTGTCACCCTCGAAGGCACGCACGAGTCCACCGATTCTCTCAAGGAAGAATTGCGAGCGCACGTTGCTCGCGAGATCGGAGCTCTCGCTCGACCGGATGAGATACGATTCACGGATCAGCTTCCCAAGACGCGGTCAGGCAAGATCATGCGCCGGCTGTTACGCGAGATAGCCACCAGCGGCGCAGTCGCCGGGGACACTACCACGCTCGAAGACTTTTCGGTGCTGGAGAAGTTGCGCACAGAAGAAGAGTAAGGGATCAAGGGCGATGAACGACGACGATTATGCTCACTCAGTTAGCCCGAGCGATCATCCTATCGACGCTAATCTGTTTTCCCGTCTGGATCGCTGCCAGGGTAGTCATCAATATCTCGAGAAGAAGGCTGGGTGAAGCCACCTCGATGAAACGGGAGCTGCTTCTCGGCTCGTTCTTTTTATATGCCTTAGTCGTCATGTCCGTCACAATAGTCCCTCTGCGAATGTCGATGTCCAGGGTTCCCGGCTCGAGTGACATAAACGTAGTTCCGGTAATCAAGTCTCTGAAATGCATGTTCGCGCATCGCGCAGGACGCCAGGATCCGATGGTGCGACTCTGCGTGCAGAACATCGTGGGAAACATTTTGCTGTTTCTCCCCCTGGGAGGGCTGCTGCCGCTGGTATCTAAGAACTTTCGCTCGCTGAAAAAGGTTATGCTGGTCGCCTTGATCTCGTCCGTAGGCATTGAGGTGGCCCAACTGTTGTTCGGATTGCTTGGCAGCGTGAGGTCGAGCGACATCGACGACGTTCTCTTGAACACAATGGGAGCTTTCCTCGGATTCATTGTTTATACTATGGTGAAGAAGGTCTATGTTGTGAGAGCCGCTTGCTAGCGGATCAATCCGGTCTTTGATGATGAAAGACCAATTGGGGAACGGGCTCCAGCCCGATCCACAAAGTGCAGTAGCCGGTGTTCCGCCACGCGGATAGTTCACTCCGCAAAGGAGACTACAAGGATGGCCCGACAGATTGAGACAGACCAACGTACAGGGCCGCGTTACCTCGCATCGTTATTGGTACGCGCCGAATGGGATACGGAAGAAGGCAAACATATCGTAGCTGAAGGGACGACCGAGAATGTGGGTCCCGAAGGAGCGCTAGTGCACCTGCAGAGAGAATTGCCGGACGTAGGCAGCCGCGTCCAACTAGCGGTGCTGAATGAAGAGGGGCAGAAGTTGCAGGTCGTGACTGAGGTTTTAAGGGTCGAGCGAAACGCCGCCTATCCGCTGGCGGCACTTCAGCTGCTCGATGCTGCAGATGAGTGGCGGGGGCTCGTTTGGGAACCCTCCGCGCCTCGTGTTACTCCGCCGGAAGCATTGGACGATGAGGAAGAGGAGCCCGAGGATGATGACGAGTTGATGCACTGAATCGATGAACTCTGAATCAGGAGATGCCCCGCTCTGGGAGCAAGATCAGAGCTTACCTTTACGAAAGGACATTCCCCCATGTTCGATACACAACTGCAGGATGGCGGATCAGCCAGTGAAAGACGCAGGTATCCGCGTTATCCGGTTAAAGAGCGCGTTAATCTGGCAGTCGAAGACGAAAGCATCGGCGAATCCATCGGAATCGGCGAGGCCGCGGATATCAGCCTGGGAGGATTGCGCGTTCGCTATCTACCGAAAAACACGATGGTCCAGGCCGGCGATCGACTGGGTCTGCTATTGATCAACGAGACACAAGCGTTGTCTTTGCATGGTGAAGTAGTTCATCATGGCACATCCGACAGCTTCGGCGTGGAGTTCCGCGATATGACGCCCGGCGAGCGACTGGAGATCGACCATCTTCTTCTTCGCTTGCATGCATGATCCGAGACCCCCTTGTGAAACTTCGACGCGAGAAAAAGGAAACATCTCCAAAGCAGCCTGAGGTCTTAAAGGCGACCGAGGAAGAGCGCCGGGAGGCGGCGGAGACGGCGGCCCAGGTAGCGCTACTGGCCTCATGGCCACAGAAACGTGTCGTCCTGCGAGTGATCTTCGTATTGATCGCAGTGCTCGCGGCGTTGTTGGCCCTCTATCGGCTTCAGGGCCTGATTCTGCTGATAGTTCTTTCGATCTTCTTTGCCTATCTGATAGCGCCGCTGGTCGAGTTTGTTCTCCGTCCTTTCCATATTCGAGGACGGGAACGCATCATGCCGCGCGCCGCTGCTATCGGAATCGTATACCTGGTCCTGTTCGGCGCCTTTATCCTCGCGCTCTGGATACTATTGCCTCGACTGGGCAAACAGATCACCGCGTTTGCACAAGAGAGCGCGAGATATCAGGTCAACGCCGAAGGACGGATAAGCACTTTAAATGATTTTTGTCAGCGCAATGAAATACCCGAGAATGCTTGCAACGCTATCAACACTACGTTGCGTGCAGGGCTCGAAACCGCTAAGAATTACGTCGAGACGGGACTGCCGGGAGTATTGGTTGCCATCGTCAGCTTTATTCCATGGCTGATTCTGATACCAATCATCTCTTTCTTCCTATTGAAGGACGCTAACGCGTTTCGCCGATCCGCCTTGCAGATGCTTCCACGCGGACGGTGGCGCTGGCGCGGCGACGAGTTTTTCCAGGACGTCAACAGCACGCTTGCCGCGTACATCCGTGCCCAACTCACGGCTTGCCTTCTGATAGGGGTCGTTTGCACGCTCGGCTTCGTGATCATTGGGGTGCCATTCCCGCTTGTTCTGGGCGTGCTCGCCGGGTTATTGGAGTTCATTCCTTTGGTGGGGCCGTTGGTAGTTGCAATCATCGCTGCCCTGGTAACAACTTTCAGCCCCGACCCGTCGACTCCGTCCGCAATCTGGGTGCTTCTGTTCCTGGCAGTGCTGCGCGTCGTTCATGACTACGCAATCTATCCTCGACTGGTCAGTCACGGCATACATCTTCATCCGCTGGCAGTTATTCTCTCCATCTTGTGTGGCGCAGAACTCGCCGGGGTTGCGGGGATCTTTTTGGCGATTCCAGTGATCGCGATCGCCACGGTCAGCTATCGCCATTGGCTCGAACACAGAGGCGGTGAAGGGTTGGTGGCGGACATCCTGCAGCCGATCGAAGATACAGATTTATCGACCGCGGATGAAGAAGAGATTGCCGCTTTAGCAGCTATCGCGTCTGAAGATGACGAGCATCCGACGGTTGAAACCACTCCTGAAGAGATGTCTCGGGCGCGGCCCGATCTCACAACCGGAGAATTGAGAATGCCCAAGATCGATTGAAGAAGCTGTAGGTATTATCGATAGTCCCCCGCCTCTAGTTTTATGAGAAAATCAAAATAAAACCGTAAGACCTCGAAGGTTGACAGGATTTTTATGAAGGTCAATGATTTGGCTCGAATAAAACTTCCGGTCTTATTTGGTTGGACGAACCGTCAGCAGCTTTATCCGGAAACCTGATATACATAGTTATGCGCTTCTCGATTCAACTCAAGAACAAATTCTGCGTCTTGCTAGCGCTGGTGTTTCTTTCCCTGCCCTTTACGATTGAGGGTCACAATCTTGAGCCTTGCAAGAAATCCTATCTTCATAATCGAAATCTTGAGAGTCAGGCAATCACGAAAGTGCCTCCAGCTTATCCTAACGAACCCGGCGTTCTCGTGAAGGGGAAGGTGGTCGTCTTTATCAAGGTCGATCGTAGGGGGAATGTCGTATACGCGCACTTTATATGTGGGCATGCGCTGGTCGCTGCTTCCTCAGTTGCGGGTGCCTTTCGTTGGAAGTTTTCTCCCAGGCGTGTTAGTAGGGTTGGAATCATTACGTTCAACGTCGACCCCAACGACGGCGCTAGGGAACTTACCAGCGCGATCAAACGAAAACCCGCATAACAAGTCTTGGACGCCAGCGGCGGTAGCGTGTTTCTCAACTTGATTGGTGCGGCGAAGGTTGAATGAAATCGCGCTGCCCGGTCAACTCAACCGTTATGCCGATTCCTCTTTTCCTCTACGTGCTCATTGAAATTGATTCCTTTGAGCATGAAAGCCCCTCTCTCTCTTGACTCCCCACTCGAAACAACATACAAGCGCCCTGCTACACCATTTGACCGCGAGAAGGAAAACCAATCATGAAGAGATTCTCTCTGGTGGCAGTGCTTTTGATATTTTGCTGCTTCGCCGCAAACGCACAAACTCAGAACAATCCTACGGAAGGCCCCGTGTGGCGCGTATCCCTCTACAAGGTCAAGCCTGGTAGATTGAGTGATGTCCTGGCGCATTGGCGACGAAACTTTCGGGCGATTAACGATGAGATGAAACGGCAGGGCGTGATTGTTGACTACCGGGTCTATGCGAACACTACGACAGACGGCCCGGATGACTGGGATGTTGCGACCGCCATCGCATACAAGAACTGGGCGGCCCTTGACGGTTTGGGAGAGAAGGCTGACGCCATCACGCTCAAACACTATGGGTCACGGGAAAAGCGCGAGCAGGCTATCGAGGAACTAAACCAGATGCGTCAACTTATCTCGAGTCGCCTTATGACAGAGCTAACGCTGACCCCCCTTCAGTAATAGGGAACGCAGGTGTGGTTGTTTCTACAGGCCGCATAACGGCATACATAGCACGAGAAGCTCGATGACTGAAACGACAAGTCATCGAGCTTCTTCGTTGCTGGCCGAATCGATCTTCCGCTTGGATTATTTGGGTGCGTTGGCGATGCACTCCTTCTCCGCCTTTTTCGCTGCAGCGTTCGCCATGCTTCGCTCTTTGCCACGCTTCGTTTTCGCCTCTTTGAGGGCCGCTGCGTAGTCAGCCTTGCACTGCTTGACTGCCGCCACATGCTCCGGACTTGGCTTCTTCCTCTTCCCCGAGGCCAGCGCCGCAGGGGAAATCGCGAACACCACCAGCGACGACGCCAGCGCCACGCGAGTTAACATACGTTTCATCATTGTTTGCTCCTTAATTTGATCTTTGGACTAGTCTCTCGAGCCGAATTGGCTTTACGAATGATCTATGGGCAATCGGCGCGCCAAGTCTCGGCGGCGGGCAGGAGGAAGACGGATTAGTCAGAGTCGCTGAGTAAATATCGGACTTTGCAGATGGATGAGGGAGAGGGTTGATCTGTAGATCTGTGGCAATCTGGCTATGAACGACAATTTAGCCACGGGGGAGACGGTGGTCAGTGGTCAGGTGTCGGTGGTCAGTGAGCGGGGGGCGTTTTGCGGTTTGCTGTTTGGCGGCACGCAGCCTCAAATGAATCGATCGAATTGTACACTGCCGGCGATATACGGGTCACATCCAACTGCGCACTGCCCACCGACCACCGATCACAGACCACTGGCCACCGCTTCCATCAACTCAACGAACCGTTTGAAGTGATGGGCGGCGTCGTGTGGCCCAGGCGCGGCCTCGGGATGGTATTGGACAGAGAAGACCGGAAGGGTACGGTGGCGCATGCCCTCGACGCAATTGTCGTTGAGATTGATGTGTGTGATTTCCAGCGCCGCGGCCAGGCGTTCGGACTGTACGGCGAAGCCATGATTGTGAGACGTAATCTCCACCGATCCCACATGCAGATCCTTTACCGGTTGGTTTCCTCCTCGGTGACCAAACTGCAGTTTATAAGTCTCCGCACCGAAGGCTCGTCCAAGCAACTGATGTCCAAAGCAAATCCCGAATGTGGGAACGCCGGATTCCGCCACCTGACGGACTTCATCGACCACCGCCGTCATCGAAGCGGGATCCCCGGGACCATTAGAGAGATAGATTCCGTCAGGCTTGAGGGCGAGAACGTCTGAAGCCCCAGTGTTGGCGGGTACGACTGTGACGCGACATCCCAGCCTCGCCAATTCCCGCAGAGAATTCCTTTTCACTCCGAAGTCGTAACAGACCACATGGAATCGCTCTCCCCCTACTGCTGCAATTTCGTAAGCCTCCTTGCAGGTCACTACGCTGGCGAGCTCTCTGTTTTCCATCGACGGCGAAAGCTTTGCTTTCTTGACCAGACTGGCCCGATCAAGATCCACGGTAGACAAGCAAGCGCGCATCGCGCCTTTATCACGTATGTGACGGACCAGCGCGCGGGTGTCCAAGCCGTCGATGGCAACGATTTTCCAACGCTTGAGATAAGCATCCAACGTCTCTTCCGAGCGCCAGTTTGATGCAACCCGGCTCGCCTCTCGGACAACGAATCCCTCGACCCACGGTCGACTTGATTCGGCGTCTGCGCTGGTCACGCCATAGTTTCCTATCAACGGATAGGTCATACAAACGATCTGTCCCGCATAAGATGGATCGGTCAACACCTCCTGGTAACCGGTCATCGAGGTATTGAAAACCATCTCGCCGCAAGTTTCACCTTCGGCACCCCACGAGCGACCGCGAAACGCGCGCCCGTCTTCGAGCGCGAGTAGGGCTGACTTTGAATCGATAAGAGACATGTTAAGAAGTTTTGAGTTTTGAGTTCTTAGTTTTGAGTTTCGAGTTCAGATGCCTAAGGCTTGAATAAAAATTGCGAGTTGCGGTTGCGGACTGGGGCGTCGCACTTGGACCGAACTCGAAACCCGAAACTAGAAATCCGAAACCACCCTCACGCCTGCGACCTCAAAAACTGCTGCGCCTCATTCAGCCAGCGTTTTTCCATTCGATATTTATATGCGGGCGCCGACTTGACTGCCTCGATACACGCCTGCATCGAGGCGGCCGCTTCACGCTGTCGGCCCAGACCTGCCAGGGCGCGCCCCATCAAATAAAATCCCTGCGGGTCCAGGGTGCGATTGGCCAAAAACTTGTCCAGTGCCTCGCGCGCGTCCTCAAACTGGCCGGCGGCTAGATAGGTGGCGCCGATCTCCCGCCAGATTTCGTGTTGTGAATGGCTTTGGTCGCGTTCGACCACCGCCGAGAAATCCTTTATCGCGTCGGGCAGGCGGCCCTGCTCTCTCGCAATACGTCCCAACTGATAGTGCGCGTCTATTTCATCCGCGTCGATCTCAACCGCGCGCTCGAAACGCGTTCGCGCCTCATCCAGCTCACCCCGCATCTGGTGAATCAGGCCAAGGTTATAGTGGGCCGACGCATCAGCAGGATTAAGCGTCGCCGCTTCCAGATTCTGCTTGAACGATGCTCGGGCGCGTTGGCCTCGCGTCAGCTCTGAAAAGTACCCGCGCAACAATATGAAAAGCAGTATTAGAAGGAACGGAGAGCCCATGACCGTTCCGAAAACCGGCATCATCACCCGACCGGTAATGATCGTTAGTACGCCGCTCGACGCGACAACGATTATCGAGCGCCCTACCCCCAGCCTAAACACCTCGCGCACAGCGAACACAGCCCAGACCACAAACAACGGGACGAGCAGCATTGCGGCAAAGGAGATTGATTGAAGCCTCGGGTCTGCCAGGTCCGCAGCGTAGTCCCCCCTCTGTATGCCCAAGCTAAGCTGCGCCCTGACCTGGGCGATGACTTCCGCCTCAAAGCCGGTCGTCCTCGCAAGCACAGCCAGCGGTAGGGCTGCGATATTTGCTGCCGTCCATGCATAGAAGGTGGTCGCCGCAAGGGGCGCGTACTCCTGCCTGATGATCAAGCCGATACTGGCGCGGCGCTCAAACAAATTGGCAATGAAGGCCGTCAACGGCACGAAAATGACGGCGATGACGAGGAGCGGCATGAGGCAGCTAAAAAGAAGACTGAAGATGAGGGACGGCCCGTGCAGGATAAACGCCGGGTTGAGAAATCTCCACTGAGTGTAGAAGACGTAACCGACCTGCGCCAATAGAGCAAGAAGCATCGCGGGCGCGAGCGGGGCGCGGTCGCGCACCTCGCGCATCCCTTGCGCAGGCGCGTAGAACATCATTACCAGGGGCCGCAACCAGTTCGTCATCTTTTCTACAACTCGCGCTTCAAATATCGGATTCGCCGGGAGACTATTCCGGTGCCTCGTCGTCGGACTCCGTATCCTGTGTTCTGCTGGGGCCATGCGCCGGGAGATTGTAGTTTGTTTCGTGCGAGATAATGCTCATTCGTCCCAGCGGCCAATAGCGGAAGAGCGCCTTGCCGTAGATATACTTCTCAGGGACAACGCCCCATGCGCGCGAATCACTGGAAGCGTCGCGATTATCACCCATGACGAAGTAGTAGTGATTCGGCACGACCGGCGGAGGAGTATTAGTCGCGCCCGATCCATTATCGCAGTATCTATAAAACGCTTGTCCCAGTATGGGCGAAACAGGTGTTGGCGTCGGGTAGGTTGGATTCGATACGCTTACATTTCTTTTGGGATCGATGTACGGCTCGTCCAGAGCAGATCCGTTGATGAAAACCTTTCCATTACATAATACGACAGACTCTCCCGGAAGTCCGATGATCCGCTTGATATAACTCTTTGAGGGATTATCCGGATACCAGAAGACTATGATGTCTCCGCGACTCAGCTTTGGGATACCGTAATAGATGAGCTTATTGACGAAAATCCGCTCCCCGTTGTGGAGGTTGGGCTCCATGGAGGTCCCTTCGACTTTGACGGGCTGGACCACGAAGACAACCAGCAGAGCGGCGAACATGAGAGCGAACAACAGGTCGCGAGCGAGAAGACGTGCCTCTGCCCAAAAGCTATGACGCGCGATATCTCGCGGTTTGTGGACTTCGATATCTCTATCGTCTTCAGCCGTGATGCCGCCAAACATCGGCGCGCGGCGTTTCTTTATTCCGAACATAGTATTCGCATTAAACGACTCTCGATTGGGTCTTACGAACGCCGCTCCGGCGCTCGGTATGCGCCGTTCATAAATCTGCTTGAGGTTATCTGTGCACTGCGCGCTTTGTCAACGAGAGGGAAAGAGCAGTGGTCGGTGGTCAGTGATCAGTAGCGGAAGTAACTTCCTGTCCAAAGTCCAATGTCCAAGGTCCAATGTCCGCTGAGGCTCTTTTAGCTGATGTAGACAAACTTCACTCAAGAAGCGCGACGCTTGGCTTGCGGACCTTGGACTTTGGACTTTAAACTTTGGACTGACTACCGCCCACCGCCAACTGCCAACCGTTTTCCTTGACAGCCTTCGCAGCGCGTCACTATGATCGCGCTTGGCGGTGCTCGCATGGGTATCACACCGCTCCCAGGCATTCAGAGACGGAGGCCGAAGCTGTGATAAAACTGGACATTGTAAACCGTGTGGCCGAACGCACGGGCGTCCCCAAGATGAAGGCGGAACAGGCCGTTGAAGCGCTCTTTCACTCGATGAAAGAGGCGCTCATGCGCGGCGAGCGCATTGAGTTGCGGGGGTTCGGCGTCTTCGTCGTCAAGCCTCGGAAGCGCGGAGTTGGTCGTAATCCGCGAACAGGCGAAGAGGTTGCAATTCCTTCCGGCAAAACCATCCGCTTTAAACCGGGTAAAGAACTCCAGGCGCACGATGATGGCGGTGCTCCTGCAGCCAGCGAGAACGCGCCCCGCCTTCCCGACGGTTCATTTTAGCGAGGCGAGAGATTAGAGGTCAGAGGCTGGAGAGATCTTGCAACTAACCTCTAGCCTCTGACCTCTAACTTCTGCATGTCTGAATCAGTCCAGGTAATACCACCATTCATAGATTCACCGGTGCCCTCCTCGCTTCGTCGATCCGTGCGCCCTACGGCCCGTGAATGGACGAAACACGCCGTCTTCTTTTTTCTCACGACGTTGACGACAACTCTCGCCGGAGTGATGAATCTGAGCGGCGATGTTGCGGTCCCGGACGTGCGCCCGCCATCTACAGTACTCGACTACGTTTTTTACGTTCCTCAACTCTATTTCAAAGCTGTCGGCGCGTATATCGAACACGCGTTAGCAAATCCGTCGCTGTTATTACAAGGGGGGCTTTTCGCCGGTTCGCTGCTTGCGATCCTGCTTGCGCATGAATTCGGTCACTACATCGCTTGCCGGCGCTACGATGTGAATGCGACTCTTCCATTCTTCATACCGGCGCCTCCACTCTTTCTCGCCGGTACATTCGGAGCCTTCATTAAGATCAAGTCGCCAATCCCGACTCGACGCGCGCTGTTTGACATCGGAGTCGCGGGTCCCCTTGCCGGCTTTATTGTCGCTGTCCCGATTGCTTTTATCGGGGTCCTGACTCTGCAACCGATTCCGCCAATCACCAGCGACGCAATAATCTTTAATGACCCTCTTCTCTTTCGAGTCTTTGCCCGCATCGGAGGGGTTGACCTGGCGAACTCCGCCCCGAATCCCTTCTATTTTGCTGCCTGGATCGGATTGCTGGTGACGAGCCTGAATTTAATGCCTGTCGGCCAGCTCGATGGAGGTCACGCTACCTACTCGTTGTTCGGCGCTCGCATGCATAAATGGATCGGTCGCATAGCATTCGTGGTCATGTCCACGTTGGCGGTCCTGGGTTGGGTCTGGCACGGAAGTCCGAGCGGCTTTCTTTACGCCGTGCTGCTTGGCGTCATGCTCCGTATCAAACACCCCAGGGTCGAGGATGAACTCGAGCCGCTCGACGCTTCTCGCCGAATGGTTGCGGCGATTACTCTGGCAGTGTTTGTCCTTTCGTTCCTTCCCTTCCCGATCAAGATCATTTAGGGCAATGAGCGCCTCTGCGTCCTCCGCGACCTCTGCGTAGAAAAATTTCCTCTGTGCGCTCTGTGACCTCTCTGGTTCGACAGGCTCGCCGTCCAGCGGAGCCGGAAAATAGATCGACCGTCATGCGGCGCAGGAGATCGCGCCCTCACATGACGGTCATTGAGTTTTAACTACTTCCTAATTACCGGCGGCCCACCGGAGGACTCGGCGGCACAGGAGCGTCAGCAGCGGGAGGAATCGCGTGTCGCTCTTCCAACTCGGTACGGAGGCGAATTCCACGCGGGCCCTTAAGGAATATTATCGCAGGCGCTTCACCCGGCGCTTCGTCCGTGTACAAACGTGAGTGCCGATGGCAGCCCTGGTAGCTATAAGCTTGTGACCACGGCGAATAACTGCGGAAGGGGTTGAACCCGCCAATCAACATTGCGGCGCCCACGCCAATGGCGAACGTCAAGATGCCGACCACGAGACGAAACAGAAAGCGTCTGGAACATGTATTCATATTGGCCTTCCTTTTAGATCACAGATGCACGCCGGCGTGCGCGGGTTGACCGCGGGGCGTCAAACTTCTCACTACGCCGCCTCTCCGGCGGGAAGTAATGCTCGGATCTCGCGAACCACTCGAGCCACATCGTCCTGTCCGGCGAGCGCTATCATGAAAAACTTGTAGCCCTGGTGGAAACAAAGTACGCCATTCGCGAAGAGCCATATCCCGTCGAGAAATGGATTCCCGCCCAATATCCAGCTGATGGGTGCGCCTGTGATAGCGCCTGGTTGAAAGATCTGCGCCCACATGGCCACGCCAGCCGCACAACTAAACGTCCCCAGCAACGGCGCTCCCACGTACTTGACGACCTTCCGCTCGAACTCGACCCGCTTTTGCTCCGCTTCGGTCAACTTACCTTCTGCCACCAGTGCCTCGCGCTCACGCAGATACCCATCATATTTTTCGGTGATCTTGCGGAGAGCGTAAACCGGAAGGGCCGAATGCGTGAACCAGTGCGGGTGCGAGCCCAGGAGGACTGCGTCAAGGCTTGGAAACGCCGCTCCGATTCGTGCGCCGGCCGCGATTGAAAAAGTAACGAACGCGGCTTTGCCCGGATTACCTTTCACCCACTCGCGGGCTTTAAGGACGCTGGCAGTCGACGCAACGGAGGCGCGTGTGAAGCGTGCACCGGCGCTGGCGAAGCGCGACGCTCGCTCATAATAATGTTTCGCGCCGTCGAAAACCTCACCCGCCTTCTCTCCAGCAGAACCTGCAGCGCTACGAATCGCGTCACCCGCGCCGCGCGCATGACGGGCGGCTTCTTCCGCCGCTCGACGCGCTTTATCGCGGAGTTCATATTCCTCTCCCAGTCGCCCAGCCTCAGCCTTTACGCGATCGGCGCCGGTGGCAAGTGTTTCGGCGCCGCGACGGGCGGCGTCCTGAGCGACGCGAGCGCCCTCTTCCACCCGGTCCTTAAGTCCGAACTTCTCATCAAGCTCTCGCGCTTTGCGCCGCGCTGCTCGCTGCCACTCGTCCAATTTCTCTTTATAATCAGCCATCGTGGTCTCCTAAGCGCCCTCCATAACCTTCTAGTCTTCGATTATCGCAATGGCTCCAGGGTTGCGCTTGTCGAGTTATACGTCAGGCGCGGATTTTTGGTTCACCTCTGACGGCGCCGCTCGCTCTATTCGGTCCCGGCCACCGTCTTTTGCCTCGTATAATGCCGCATCCGCTACTGATACCAGCTCGCGACCAGTGGCGCCGGAAAGCGGAAACTCGGCCACACCGAAGCTCGCCGTAATCCGCCCAACCTCCGGAATCTCCATCTCTTTAATCGCGATGCGTAAGCGTTCCGCGACGTCCAGGCCCCCAACCAGCTCCGTTTCGGGCAGTATCACTGCAAACTCTTCGCCGCCGATCCGCGCCGATAGATCGATTCCGCGCGTACCCGCCTGGAGCGTCAGAGCAAGACGCCGTATGACCTCGTCGCCCGCTTCATGCCCGTGAGTGTCGTTGACTCGCTTGAAATTGTCTATATCCAGGAGGAGAAGACAGAACGGTCGATTGTAACGTAACGTTCGAGACGCCTCTCGTTCGAGCTGTCGCTCGAACCTGCGTCGGTTGGCGAGACCGGTCAGATGGTCGGTGAAGGCCTCTTCCTCACATGTATCCAGGTAACGTTTGAAGTCGAGCAGTGTACGCGCGCGCGCAAGCAGGAGGTCGATATCCGTGGGGTCCGTTATGTAACCCAGGGCGCCCACTTCCGAACCACGCCTGTGTCCCTGCGCATCGTTTCTCGCGGCGGTTTGAATGATGATGGGAACGAAGCGCGTTTGCTGGTTCGCACGAACACGCCGCGCGAGCTCGTAGCCGTTCATGTTCGGCATCATCACATCGGTTATTATCAGGTCCGGTTGATACGACTCGACGGCCGACAATCCTTCGACGCCGTCGTTCGCCGTCCGAACCTCGTAACCGGCCATCTCAAGCGCTACCGTCAATAGACTCCGCTTGTCCGGGTTGTCGTCTACTACGAGAACATTGAATTTCTCCGTCATATTTTGGAGTCCAGACGCGACAAGAAATGTACTTGCGCGCTCCTACCCTTCATGCTAGAGTATCGTTTCTTCTGTTGTTGTCCGCATTCGCGCAATATTTCCAGCCTAATCTCGAATCCGAACAATAACTGAGGAAAGCTTGCCTCGCGCTCGCTACTGTACAGGACGGTCTCCTTACAAAATTTCCGAACTTTAGCCTATACCATCATTTCCAAGAGTGCGCTCACTCGGGATCCCGGGCACATAACCGAATCGGCAAATGCGAAGGCCAGCCTTTGCTTCCCCCCGAGCCAATAAGGAACGAAGATCCCCATGCTAACAAAACGCGCCTGCGACCTAACCCTGCAAGATCGCGCCAACATTATTCGCCAGTCTGAGTTTGGCCATTGCCTCACCGACGATGTGCTTGCTCGACTAGTTGCAAACTCCCTTGCTATCGACTACAGACGACGCCGCTTCATCTATCGCGCCAACGAGCCCGCTGACTCGCTCTATGTGATTGCACCGGGCGGACGAGTCAAACTTTGTCGCATAGAAGACTCGAGCGGGCGCGAAGCGGTAATCGATATTTTGTCGGCCGGGTCGCTGTTCGGCGAATCTGCGCTCTATTCGGCTGAACCAAAGCGTGAAAAGTGCGCCATCGCGTACGAGAGCTCGCGTCTACTGCGGATTCCTGTGGGGGATTTTAAGGCCGGAACGATCGATAGTCGCGAGCTTTATGATTACACCTTCCGTCTAATCGGTCAACGCCTCGCTCGTGCCGAACGGCTTGTCGCCGATTTTGCTCTCGACGCTATTCCCGCGCGGCTTGAGAAGCTGCTGCTGGAATTCTCCCAGCGGTACGGCGTGCATGAAGGTGGCGGCGTGCTGATTGACATCTCGCTGCCCCACCGCGAGATCGCCTCAATCGTCGGGTCGACTCGAGAAAGCGTTACGGTCCGGTTGAACGCCATGCGCCGCGAAGGTATCATTGATTTCGTCGATCGTAAGATCCTGATCAAGCGGCCCGAGTCATTGGTTATTGCCTGAGTAGCGCAAGTCATAGATAGAAATCGTGAGTCGTAAGCGCGGTTGTTTGCGATTCGCGATTTACCTTTTTCAAAGCATGCTCTGTCCCAATTGTAGTAAACCTGCCGAGTGGAAAGATAACCCTAATCGCCCGTTCTGCTCAGAACGCTGCAAGCTGATAGACTTTGGTCGATGGGCAAATGAAGAATTTCGTGTGCCCGCCGAACCCGCTCTTCTTCCGGATGAAGGCCCGCAGAACGTCGACGCGAGCGAGTCTGACTAGCCCCGGCTCGACCGTTGTAACATGTCTTAGCTGCTTCATAAGCGAGAAGGTGGTTTGACTCATCGTCCTCTCTACGCGCCCGACCCTCCCGCCTGTTAGAATGTACCAACGAGTGCAAAAGATGCTGGGTTTTAGAGGAAAACACTTCACGCTCTACAGATGTGTTCGCCGCCGGGCGTTCCTCGCATCTGCTTGCGCGTTGATTATTCCGATGGCGCTTTCGCTTGCATGCAATAATGCGCCGGCAATAAATGCTGGCGATATCAAGACACCGAGTGGTACGGCCCCTCCCCGGACTGCGCTTCCGATGCCTCCCGTTGGCGGCAGCGGCGCGAAGGCCAACGCACAGAGTTTTACAATGCTTGATGAGAGGCCGGCTACTCTTGCGGATTATGAGGGGAAAATCCTGGTGCTCGATTTCTGGGCGACATTTTGCCAACCATGCAGAGAGGCGGCGCCCCATCTTAACGCGTTGCAGAAACAGTTTGGCGACCGCGGAGTGATAGTGATTGGACTCAATGTGGGAGGACCTGAGGATCGTCCGAAGATCCCCGCGTTTATTGAGGGCTTGAAAATCGAGTACGCGCTGGGTATCCCTGAGCCCGAAATGACAAACTTCTTTCTCGGTAGCGATAACCAGATTCCGCAGACAATAGTCTTCGATCGGGCGGGCCGCATTCTGAAACACTTCGTAGGCTATGACAGCACCGTCTCAGCAGAACTGGATCGCACAATCCAGGACGCGCTCGCGACAAAATAGCAAAGGAGGGACGAGGACGAGAGATAAGGGATTAACGCGAACGGATGAGCGCTTCTAACCTTCATCCCTTATCCCTCATCCTCATCCCTTTAATATGCCCCGTGATATCCCAGTAGGTAACGGCTCGCTTCTCGTCACCTTCGACGAGTTGTATCAAATCCGCGACATCTACTTTCCATACGTGGGAAAGGAGAACCATTCTGAGGGTCACCCCTTTCGTTTCGGCTTGTGGGTTGATGGCAAGTTCTCCTGGATAAGTGACAGCACCTGGGTCAGAGAGCTGTCCTATCTCAACGAAACTCTGGTCACGGAGGTGCGACTCGCCAACGAAGCCTTAGAGGTCGAGATCATTTCGAACGACGCTGTCGATGCACAGGAAGACGTTTTCCTTCGCAGGATCCGCATCCGCAACACCAGCGACACGCGACGCGAGTTTCGGCTCTTCTTCCACCAGGACTTTTATATTTCCGAATCCGAAGTCGGTGACACCGCCTATTTTGACCCGGAAACCCAGGGATTGATTCATTACAAGGGTCTGCGATATTTCCTTATTTCCACCGACTCCGAACCCGGTGTTGAGACGTTTGCCACCGGACGCAAGGCATTCAGGGGCGCCGAGGGAACCTGGCGCGATGCTGAAGACGGCGTGCTGAGTGAAGGCGCGATTACGGAAGGCTCAGTCGACTCGACAATCGGACGAACGCTTGTAATCGAGGCCGGCCAAACGGCGGAGATGTTCTATTGGATCGCCGTGGGCACGTCTTACAGCGAGGTTGCGCGACTGAATCGTCTGGTTCGTGAAAGCGGCCCGGGCCGCCTGCTCGATCGCACGAACGATTATTGGCGAGTATGGGTTAACAAGAACGAGACGGACTTTGGCAATCTGCCTCCCGAAGTCGTCAGACTCTACAAACGCTCGCTTCTCGTCGTCCGAACTCAGATCGATCAGGGGGGTGCGATCCTTGCGGCTAACGATTCGGATGTCACACTGCGCGCGACCGATCACTACAGTTACCTCTGGCCACGCGATGGGGCTCTGGTGGCATACGCGCTGGACCTTGCGGGCTACAGCTATCTACCCCGTTCTTTTTTCGACCTGTGCGGAAAGATCATTACTCCCGAAGGATACTTTTTGCAGAAGTACAATCCTGATGGCTCTGTCGCTTCGGGCTGGCACGCTTCGTGGGACCCATATACCAAGCATCGCCTGGTTCCCATTCAGGAAGATGAAACGGCGCTCGTGCTGTGGGCGCTTTGGAACCACTATGACGAGTTTCGCGACATAGAGTTTGCCAGTCGCCTGTATCGGCAGTTGATCGTGCTTGCCGGCGATTTTCTGGTGAACTTTCGTGACGAAGCTACTGGCCTTCCTCAACCGTCGTGGAACTTGTGGGAAGACAGACGCGGCATTCACACCTTCACGTGCGCAACTGTCGTCGGAGGTTTGCGTGCAGCAGCCAATTTTGCGACGCTCTTTGGTGAACTGGAGTTGGCGGCGAAGTATGAAGTGACGGCGCAGAAGGTAACCGAGGCGATGCGCAATCATCTATATCGACCGGAGCTCGGTCGCTTCGCCCGATCAATCACGCCCGTGAACGGCGGGTTTGAAATAGATGACACTGTAGACGCCTCGCTCTTCGGTATCTTTTACTTCGGAGCATTCGCGCCTGATGACCCGCTGGTAGTGGACACGATGCGCGCTGTTCGAGAGCGGCTATGGGCGAAAACTGATATCGGAGGCTGCGCGCGCTACGAAGGCGACAGCTATATGCGGGTAACGGACGATATCCAGCGGGTTCCGGGTAATCCATGGTTTATTTGCACACTATGGCTGGCCGACTATCGCATCGCATCGGCGCGCGATCTTGAAGAGTTGGAACAGGCGGTCGAAATCCTCGAGTGGGTCGTCAGACGCGCCCTGCCGTCCGGAGTTCTCGCAGAGCAGGTCGATCCTCTATCCGGCGCGCCCGTTTCGGTTTCACCTTTGACCTGGTCGCATTCCACCGTGATTGCGACGGTGATGGGATACCTGCGTAAACTGGAGGCGCTGCTTAAATGCGAGGCATGCGGACGTCCTCTCTTCCGCTATGACCGTCGGGCACGGAGAGTCTCTGCTTAGTCGCACCTCCTTCATGGAAGACCCCCCGCTTCTCGTCCCGATTTACGGTTCGCGATTTACAAACCTATAATGGTGTCATAGTGAGAAAAGCGAAAATCCTTGTCACGCTGGGACCGGCCTCGCGCGAGCCCATGGTCCTCGAGGCGCTGCTGGCCGCGGGCGCCAACGGTGCGCGCATCAACATGTCCCATGGCACGCAGGACGAACACGCCGAGAATATCGCGCGCGCACGCGCCGCCGCAGAAAGACAACGACGGCCGCTCGCCATTCTGGTAGACCTCTCAGGGCCCAAGATCAGAACTGGCACCCTCAAAGGAGGACAGCCACTTCAACTCCATGCCAATTCGCTCTTCACAATCACCTCGCGACCGGTTGAGGGCGACGAGCGAGAAGTCTCGACCAATTACACGAGCATTGCGCGAGATGTGAAGCCGGGCGCCCGCCTGCTATTGGACGATGGGCTGATCGAACTCGCTGTCGAACAAACCACAGACACGGATGTGATCTGCCGCGTCGTCAACGGCGGCATGCTGGGCGAGCGTAAAGGTATCAACCTGCCCGGCATAATACTTCCCATTCCTTCCCTGACAGAGAAAGATCGAACTGATCTTCAGTGGGCGGTGCAACAAGGCGTGGATTACATCGCTCTCTCATTCGTACGTCGCGCCGAGGATTGCATCGAGGCCAAGTCGCTCATCGAGAGCGCCGGAGGTCAGCAGCCTCTGGTGGCGAAGATTGAAAAGGCCGAGGCGATCGACCATCTCGCCGAAATCATCGCCGCGGCTGACGGGGTGATGGTCGCGCGCGGAGACCTGGGCGTGGAGACTAGTGTTGAGCTTGTGCCCGTCTATCAGAAACGAATCATCGACCAGGCGAACACCGCGGGTAAGTTCGTAATCACCGCCACTCAAATGCTTCAGTCGATGGTCACCAACCCGCGTCCGACTCGTGCCGAAGCCTCTGATGTGGCCAATGCGGTCTGGGACGGCTCAGACTGTCTTATGCTTTCTAACGAAACCGCAATGGGGCAGAACCCGGTTGCGGCCGTCTCGACCATGGCACGAATTATCGAGTCCGCCGAGACCGGCAGACAAACCGGCTCAAGCGAGGTCCATAAGTGGGCGGGCAAACAGTCGGGTAAGTTCAGTCGCGCGCTTTGCGAGGCCGCCGCGTTTGCCGCCGAAGAGATGAGCATCGAGACGACCGCGGTCTTTACCGAGTCCGGATTGATGGCCAGGCGTCTCTCTGCCCTGCGTCCGGACCAACGCATCGTGGCTCTGACCAATTCGAGAGGAGTGCAGAACGAGCTGGCTCTAATCTGGGGAGTCGAATCTCTGAATCACTCGCCGTGTGAGAGCACGGAAGCGATGGTCAGGACCGGCGAACGCGCACTGGTGGAAGCAGGTATCGTCCGGCAGGGCGAACTGATCGTACTGATGGCCGGCAGGTTGTCGGGACTTGGATTATCCAGATCGGTCAAGCTTCACGAGATCGGCGATATCGAGGCGCAGCAATAGAATTCTGGTAGGAGGCGTCGCCTCACCGCGAGCCCTTAGTCGCGTAATATCCTTCGCGACTTCGCACAATTAGCTTAGTCATATTTCGTGGAGCGTTTAGCGGAGGCGTCACCTTCACTTTGAGCTTGTGCCACTTTCTCTCGGCGCTAGTCTCCGCTGGCCTGAACCCGAGGGAATACTGATTCCGCAACTCAATGGCAATCTGTTCGAAAGCAGCCTCGATTTTCTTATTGCCCTCAGGAAATACCGCGACTCCGCCTGTGATAGAAGAAAGCTCGTTCAGAACAGCGTAGCCTTCCATTCCGAGAGTAGTGCCTGAGAAGTTGTCACTAGGAGAAATGCCTATTGAATAGAGTAATACATCGGACTCTTTTATGAAGTCGCGGAGTTCCTTAAACGTATAGCGCGACTCGTTATCTAGTCCGTCTGAAATCAGCAGCATTGCCCGCTTCCGATAAGCGCTGTTCCTCAGCTTTTCGATGCCCAGAAAACAAGCATCATATAAGGCCGTGTTGAGCCCTTCCTTTGTACCTGGGACCACTTTCTTCAAAGCGCCCGCGAACGCGTCACTACCCCGAATCCAATCAGTTAACAATTGCGGTCGCGTAGTGAATCCTATAAGGAAGTATTCATTTTCACTATGACTAAGCCTGAGAAAACGGAAAACGGAATCTGCGGCCGTCTTAAGCTGCGGTCGGCCGCCAAGTTCGAGCATCGAGCCCGACAAATCAATTAGCACACCTATGGCAACAGGCTCATCGCCGGTTGCGAAGTAACTGATCGCTTGCGGCGTCTTGTTATCGTAAATTGTGAATGCGCTATTATTCAGACCTACAACGTAGTTTCCTTTTTGATCCAGAACGGTAGTCGTAAGCAGGACTGAATCGTTGCCAGGATGCACCGATCCGCCCTTGCCTGCAATGTCAGGGGCCGACTGCGCGTTGGTTGAGGTGGAAAATGTTATTACTAAGAGGGTGAATAGTAGGATTCGCGCTGGCCAGCATGACATGTGAAGAAGACGTCTCATGATCGACGCTCCACTGTATTGCAACGGTGGCAAGCCCGATTAGGATAGAGATCCTACCGAACGATCAATCAGCACGCACCATCTGGCCAACGGAGTCTTTGTTGCCGGATGCATTGGGAGTCGTTTGCGGGTGTCGCCAGTTGTCGAGGATTCCCACCTGATGAACACACTGAAGCGTGCAGGTCGGGGCGCACCACTTCTCCGAGTTGTACTCGCGCTCGAAATCTTTCATCGTGTACTCTTCCAGCGGAATGTCGGGATAGCCGCGCTGCTGCGAGCACCAATGGACCAGGCCCTCCTCGCAGATGTAGAGATAGCGCGCGCCCGCTCGACAACGCCATTCGTAGGGCTTGCCGTCCGCGATGTTGTCCTGAAACCAGTTGAGCCGCGCGTGGTCCCGGTTGCCCAGTTTCTTGACCTGCTGAAAGATCTCTTTCTCTCGTTCATTCAGTGGCTTCAAAGTTCCGTCGTTGTCGTGTATCACCCCTACAGTACTCGAGAACCCCAGCTCGACGGCGCGACGTGCAATCACCAGCGCGTCTTCCGGCGTCTTAATGCCACCGCCAATCACTGAATTGATGTTGACGTGAAACTCTGCGTGCTCCGCCAGTCGCTGAAGCTTCTGATCCAGCACCTTCAGACTCTTCTTCGACACCTCATCGGGCTCGACGTTATCGATACTGATCTGAAGATACTCAAGCCCCGCCGCATTGAGCCGTTTGATACGCTCCGGCGTGAAGTAATAACCGTTGGAGATCAACCCGGCGATCATCTTGTGCCGGCGGATGCGGCTGATGATCTTGTCCAGCTCGGGATGCATCAATGGCTCGCCGCCGGAGATCGTCACGATAGAGGTTCCCAGCTCTCCCAGCTTATCGATACGGCGGTCCATCGCCTCGAGCGGCACTGGATCAGAAACTTTGTCGTACTCGTTGCAGTAGCCGCACGCGAGATTGCATCGGCGCATGGGGATAATGTGCGCCAGCACCGGATGCTTGGTAGAGAGTAGCGCGCGCGAGATAAAACTCGCCTCGCGCAACTTTAGCCGCAGGAATTTGCTTCGCTTCATCAAATCGTAAATACCAATTCGCTTTCCTTGTTTAC
Organism: Acidobacteriota bacterium; assembly: GCA_032160165.1. Taxonomy (GTDB): domain Bacteria; phylum Acidobacteriota; class Blastocatellia; order Pyrinomonadales; family Pyrinomonadaceae; genus QHXM01. Next base: position 29,768 of record JAVHWA010000074.1, on the reverse strand, counting down.
TATTGGGCCTGCAAAGATTAGCAGGAAGAATATGCGAAACGTTCTGTCGTTGGCAAGAAGCCGGTTGAGCACATCAAATAGCGAAGGGCTCCGGTCTTTCGACGCCGAAGCCCTTTGCTCCTGAAAAACCGCAGGACCCTTCTTAGGCCGGTATTCGCTTAACCGACGATGCCAGCTTTAAGTCAAACTGGTCCAGCGAAATATTCGCATTGCGCTGCAAGTCCGTCAGTCGTACCGAGGTGGAGTCGTCGTTCTTCTCGATCACCTTGGTCTGCACCGGCATACCGCCCGCATCGATCCAGGCTTCTGCCCATTTGAAACTCGCGCCACCCTTCGGCAGCAGCTTGACGTGCGTGGTTGCGACGCCGCCGTAAAGAGTCTCCTCGCCCATGTACTGCATATCGTAACGACTCGCCAGCTGCTGGCGCGACATGTTCAAGAACTCGAAGGCACCGCCAACTTTGTTCTTACCCGAACTTGAATTTCCGAAGTAGACAGTATTGAGCCGTGGACGGAATAACTTAAATTGACCATTTGCGACCGCCAGAGTTTCCACTCGCGGTTCGCTCCAGTCGACCCGGACGTAGGCATTCCGCCCCGCTGCGGGGACGTAGAGAACAACTCCTCTGTAGGTATCCTTATCCTGCGTCTGCGAGTTAAACTTTTCCATATACACAGAGGCGCGCAGTGACTTAAGGCTCTGCCTGTTGCGCTCCATGCGATTCAACAACGAACTGATGAATCCCGCGCCTTGCGCGTTCGCATCCGTAGGGGAGCTGACAGCTACCGTTACGAACAAGAGCGCGACCAAAAGGCCAAGGGGAACGATCCTTCTCATAAAAACTCCTCTTAATATCAGACTCCGGGGGTGAAGTCTGCAAATCCTGCCGATTATCAGTGGATGATTACTGTATGTCAACCTCGAAAGCGACGATTTTGCCGCTTTCATCTCTCCTCGGCGATACCTTCAAAACCTGCGCATCAGGGCGTCCTGTAAGGACGCGAACCCGACTTTCCATCTCGTTTTGCGTCATTTGGGCCGAGAAATCCGCCCCTATCGATAAGACAACCGTAGTGGCGACCGGTTTTTGATGCCCGGCGCTGGTGACTGGTTCGCCATTCGACCAGTACTTCATCGCGGCGCCGCCATCAAACCATCTCAGGGGTGTCAGGAAAATAAATGCCAGTATCAGCGCGCACAATACGTCATATTGCCAGGTGTTTCTGGCATAACCCCAGAAGAAGAGCTTCTTTACGAGTCCACCGAGGTATCCCATGCTTTGATTACCGATCGCGTGGTTGGGATTGCACGTAAGAGAACAAAGTTCTTATTACTGACGAGCAGCCTGCAAAATTATTCGACAACTGTCGGAGTTGACCTGCGCCTCGCTGTTGTCACCTACTGCTTTTCCTCAACGCGCGGCCCCTTCAAACACCCACGAATCTACATCTGCACGTTTTGTGCCGGTTCGACGATGAGCCCATCACGCATCTGTACTATGCGTTTACACATCGCGGCCGCTTCGGGGTTGTGAGTGATCATTACCACCGTTTGATTAAACCGATAGTTAAGTTCCTGAAACATGTTGAGAACTATTGCAGAGTTTTCTGTATCGAGATTTCCGGTCGGTTCGTCGGCGAGGATAATGGCTGGACGCGTAACCACGGCGCGGGCGAGAGCCACGCGTTGTTGTTCGCCGCCGGAGAGTTCCAAAGGCTTGTGATGCATCTTGTCCTGAAGCCGAAGCAATTTCAAAACTTCGCGGCGCCTTTCAGGATCATCCTTTCCATTGCTATGTATGCTCTCGGCAAGGCGCAAGTTTCCCTCAGCCGTAAGCGTAGGGAAAAGATTAAAGCGCTGAAACACGAATCCGATCTTGCGCCGGCGGATGTCGGTACGCTTCGCGTCTGAGGCTGCGGTCATGTCTTCGCCATCGAGAACGATGCGACCACGTGTGGGTGTTAACAGGCCTCCAAGCAGATGCAGCATCGTCGACTTGCCGCATCCGGAAGGCCCCATGATAGCGACGAACTCCCCTTCCTGGACCTCCAGCGATACGCCACGCAGCGCGGGCACATCAACCTTGCCGACGCGGTAGACTTTCTCGATCTTCTCAGCTTGTAATATCGTCTGCATGTTTAGGGATGGTGACAGGTGATGGGTAGTGACCTTCGTCTTATCACCCATCACCTATCACTTATCACTCGTACGCTAGTGCGCTGACAGCGTCCAGGTTCGCTGCGCGGACCGCCGGGTAGAGCGCGCCGATTACGCCTCCCAGGAGCCCGATCCCGGCGGCGGTTACCGCCCAGCCCCAGCCATACTCGAAGACCAAATCGTAGTAGCGATGAATCAGCGCTCCCGCAATCAGTGCTACCGCAAAACCCAATATCAACCCAAGTAGGCTAATCAGAATAGCTTCCTTTTCAATTACACCGATAATGTATCCGCGCGACGCTCCCATTGCCTTCAGGATGCCGATCTCGCGAGTGCGTTCAGTAATCGTCGTGTACATCGCCAACATGACTACGAGCGCGCTGACCACAGCTGCCAGACCGACAAGTACTTTGAGAAACAGTCCAAGGTAAGGAATTCTGCTTTCGAGGCTGGTAAACACATCGCGCGTGAACTGGACTTTGTTACCCGGTATGCCCTTATCAATTCGATCGGCCAATTCCTTTTCGCTCACACCTTCTCTGGCTTTAACGAGAATATAAGTACATTTGCCGGGCGCCTCAAGTACCTCCTGCATTGTCGCAATAGGCATCTTAATGCGCGCGCCGGATTCCGGCGAGTAAATGCCGGCCACTCGGTAAAGTTTGTCTCCGAAAAGAGCGATCGTGCTTCCAATGGTAAGAGCGTTGTTGCGCGCCTTTACTTTATCAATAACAATCTCGCCGGGTTGGGGCGGATGACCCTCCTCGAGCTGCATATTATTCATGCCGGCATAGGCTTGCCAATCGACGCCCTCGATACGTTCAAAGCCAAACCCCGCTCCGCCCTGAAGGACGTAGACGATCACCGGAATAGCCGCCTGGACGCCCTCTGTGGCTTGCAACTTCTCAACATACCTGGTGCTGAGGTTTGCCGTTGAGCTGGTTACATTGTCCATCGTACCCGGCCGAGTGAAAATGATTTCCGCCCGCACGTTTTGAGAACGACGCTCGAGGTCTTTCGACATACCGCGCGCGAGGCCGGTGAACAGCATCACTAACGCTACGCCGAGTGCCACGCCCACTACGCTCACCAACGAGCGAATGGGACGCTGTCGAATATTGGCTGTGATCAGATTATCCATTACCCAGGAGGCGGGCGTCGGTGATTCGGGTCCGGTTAAAGCTCAATGATCGATTCGACGATTGGTATCCGCCTGCCCTCTTACTGTCGGCCCGTGACCCGCTGCTTTTCGCGCTCGTCGAGATTCATCTCAGGTAGCTCCCACTTATTCGGAAGTACAAAAACGCTCGACGGGAATTCGCGATCGAATTCGACCGCATCGGGTGATTGATAGGTGATGCTCAATTTATATCTGTCCCGCGGCCGCGTTAACTCCACCCGCCCGGGCATTACCACGCGACCATCACCGAAGTTTTTTGGATCAGTGTAGGAGACGTCTGAGACCAGCGTCCCGTCCTTCTCGAATGTCTGAATGCGGGCGAGATGTATGCCGCCGACGCGATCGAACCAGAAACGGCGCAACGTGCGGGCGCCGGTATCGCCGCCGGGCGTAAGTTCGTCCAATAGGTAATAGCCCCGCGTGACCCGCTCGTCCTTCTTCGCCCGCGGACGGGTATCGGGTTCTTCCTGATAGAATTCGGTCTGCGAATAGATCAGCCCCGTCTCTTCGCGGGGTTTAATCGGCAGCACCATCAATGCTTCGGTGAAGTGTTGCGGACGCAGACTGGAGAGCACGTTAACAGTCTGTTCGCGCTTGGCACCTTTCTTATCCTTTTCGCCCTTGCCATATTCATCCATCGCCAGCTTCGGATAGACGGCGTCGTTCGTGCCCAACACAAAGCGGCGAAGCTTCTCGTCCCCCTGCAGAACGGCCACGCGGAAATGTTGACCATCAGACGTCATCTGCGCGACGTCAGTTCCTACGAATGGAACCTGAATACGTAGATAGATCTGGCCGGGACGCTGCACATACACCGTCCCATCCGCTGCCCTGTATTTCTCGGCGAGGCCTGCCTCAGCGAACGAATTGTCCTGGACCTGTATGTCGACCTTTCCTTTTATCGATCGTATACCGGCCAGGCGGTTGACCTCTGCGAACAGTTGAGTCGTGTTGGCCTCTGCTAAAGGTCCCAGCAGCGGCGGCACTTTCACTGACCGCTTGATGCCAAACAAACTCGCGCAGCCCGTCATCAGCATTAAGCTAATGACGATCAGTGAAAAGCAGAGGAGGCGCGAAGTGTGCTGTAAGAACTGAGAATCGGATTTATGCATGTATAAAAGTGCGAAGCCCTAAAACTTCTAAAGCAGATGCGTGATTATCGTAAGCTGGATTAAACAAAGCAACCTAACAAAGCGGTTCGGTGTTGTCAACGAACGCATGTTGGAGTCGTTGGCTCTAGGGCACGGCGACAGCCGCTTTTCGTCGTCCCTTTTGCTGACCAGGCGCGACTCGCTGGATGTAAGCTTTAAGGCCAGGCAGACCGAACGCGGCGGCAAGATTTCCTATTCTTTCGTCATCCCTCAGTCCGAAGGGCGGGTCAAGCGCCGGCGTCGAAATCAAGTTCGTCTCAACTCTTTCGCTACGCGCATGCCGGGCGCCGAGACGCGCCAGGAGATGACAGACGGCCCTGTATACAAACCAATAACCGATCAAATTGGGCCCGGGCAGCGGTGCCAGCAGTAAAGTTAGCGGCGAGACCAGGGCATTGGCGATGAACCAGAACATGTGTCGGCCCTGGCGCTCTTTAAGATAACGATTCCAAATCGCGATCGACTCTTCCTGCGCCACGGTCGGCGGATGGTAGAAGCTTATTGTGCGCACTCCGCGCAGAGATCGCAGTATGGGCTCATCTGGAGAAATGCGTTTCTGCAGCCATTCCCAAATCTTTCGCATTCGAAGACCCACACCTTTTTCCGACTCGTTGAGGACCACCTGGAGACTTTTGTATTTCCGCTCGACCCAACCGCGAATTCCACGTCGTGGAATAGGGGCCTCTAGCTCGAGTACCGCCTCAGGCCCTTCCGAGTAAAAGATGCAGGGTCCGCCATCCAGGCTTATTAGGAATATCTTCACTAGATGCTCCGAAAGTAGTGCTCGTCACCGCACAATACCGAGTCGACCTTCAGTTGCTGTCGACTTGAGATGCATGGAACTCAACATCTACTTTGCGCCGCTCTTCAAACAACTTCTGAATCACCTCGTTTACCAATTCACCCGCGACACCTTCCAGTTCGGGATTTCGCTCGGCGACGGCGGACCAGAATTCATCAAGTCCTCGCTTGCCCGCGCGCTCGAACGCCAGAGTCTGGACGAGAAGGTCGATTACATCCGCCGCTTTCACCAGGCGCGCTTCCAGAGTTCTGCGCTCTTCATAGTCTTCGTGTAGCGCACTATAGCGCTGCGACGTTGCTTCGGTCCCGATCTCTCTGACGATATCGTCAAAAGCCGAGCGTTCGGCACGCCTCCTCACATCCGCGCCGAAGTACCCTGTCGCGGTTCGTGGCATATCGCCGACGCGCACCTCAGCCCAATCATGAAGGACTGCCAATCGCAGAACTTTCTCCACATCGATAGCCACTCCGCGGGCGATGAGTTCGTCGGCGAGCAGCATCGCCGCCACCACCACTCCGTAGGAATGGTCGGCCACAGATTCCGCGCCTGCAGCGATCCCGCGCAGCATCCACCCGGTACGCTCCAGTCCTTTCAACCTTTGTAGCTCGATCAAAGTAGCAATCATAGAGAAAAGGACTCAGGATTCGGGACTCAGGACCGGGGACTCAGGACTCGGGATTAAGAACCCGGAACCCGGGACTCAGCACTTCGCACTCAGAACAAGCTCAACAATGGTTTCAACTTTTATTCTGAGTTCTGAATCCTGAGTCCTGGGTCCTGAGTCCTGACTTCTCGTTCACAAACATTTTCCCCGGATTGAGAATGCCGTTCGGATCGAGCGCCCGCTTTATTTGCTTCATCGCCTCAATGGTCGGTGCGTCAATGGCCATGTCCAGATAGGGGGCCTTAACGTAGCCGATCCCGTGTTCTCCGCTGATGGTGCCGCCCAGATCAATCGCCACTGCGAACGTATCGCGAACCGCAAGTCGCGCGCGCTTGACGGCGTCAGAATCATTGCGGTCGCACATGAAGTTGACGTGAATGTTTCCGTCACCGGCGTGGCCGAAGTTGACCACGAAAGTCCGATGGCGAATTCCGATTTCTTCAACACGTTCGATTAGTTCGGGCACCCTCGAGCGCGGGACGACTACATCTTCGTTCAGTTTCAATGAGCCGAACTTCTTAATGGCCGGTGAAAGCGCGCGCCTGACGTCCCACAATCGGTCCTCATCTGCCTTTGTGGTAGCTCGAATCAGATCATAGCCGCCTCCCTCGCGCAGGACGTCCTCCACAACGTGAGATGTCCTTTCTACTTCCTCAATAGAGCCGTCCAGAGAAACAAGCAGGAGCGCTCCGGCATCGCTCGCGAGTCCGAACGCATACTCTGATTCAACCGCTGCAATCGAATTCCTGTCGAGCACTTCGATAGCAACCGGCGTGACACGCGCCCTGGAAAAGCGCGCGACGCAAGCACATGCTTCTCGCATCGTATGAAAAGCCGCGCGAACGGTCCGCGTAGCCTGCGGCAACGGCAACAACCGCAAGGTCGCCTCAGTGATCACGCCCAGCATGCCTTCCGAGCCGCATATCAATCCAGTCAGGTCAAACCCGACGACGTTTTTGCTTGTCTTACCACCCGTCTTTATGATTTCGCCGAGGGGCGTCACTACCTCGAGACCCAACACGTAATGCTTCGTCACGCCGTACTTTGCCGAGCGTATACCGCCGGCGTTCTCGGCAATGTTGCCGCCAATGAAAGAGTCTTTGTAGGAGGAAGGATCAGGCGGGTAGAAGAGCCCTACCGCCTCTACCGCTTGCTGCAGGGCATACGTGGTGACGCCAGGCTCGGTGACAACATACAGATCGTCCGCCTGGATGGACTTGATCTTGTTCATGCGGTCAGTTCCGATCACGACTCCGCCTTCGACAGGAACCGCGCCGCCCGTGTAGCCGACACCACCACCTCGCGCCGTCACGGGAAAGCGTTCTTCATTGGCCAGCCGAAGTATGGCGGCAATCTCCTGCGTTGTTATGGGAAACAAGACCGCTTCGGGTGGAAACTTCTCTTTGATGGCATCCTGCGAATAGGGTTCGACTTTGTCGGGATCTACCACAACGTGGTCCGCGCCCACGATCTCCCGCAGCCGTGCCAGCACTCGCTCATCGGACGCAGGCGTACGCGTGCGCGCATTGCCGGTAACGGTATGGCCTGAAGTACTCATAACGATCTTGCACTACTTTACGCGAGCGCAACCAACTCATCAATCTGCCCCAGACTTAAAGCGAAGCGGAAGCGATCCTATTGTGTTGATTCCCAGCGGGCTACGCGAGGAGAGCAAGAGAAAGCGGCGACACGATCAAGCGCGCGTCGCCGCCTTACTTTGTACCAGACCCCCGGGGCTTATTGATTGTTTCTGGTTTCTATTGATGCCGCCTGGTTCAATCTCAGGTTCAGCGCCGTGCCTTTCTCAAGACGGAGGTTGTCGCCTCGCAGCGACAGGATCGAGCCTCCTTCGACCGAAGCGTCTGTCGACTCAGAGATCCTGATTCCACCCACGCTCTTCGTGACGCCTCCCACCGTTTCACCCACCGCGCTCGTCGTCCCGCCGACTACCCCTCCGGCAGTTTGTGTCGTCGAATTCACCACCCCGCCCACAGTGCCTCCGACACCGCCGAGCAATCCTCCGCCTCCACTCGAACTTTGCCTTGAACTTGTTCGGGCCGAGGTGGTCGAACTGGCGGTGGAGTCAGATCCGAATCCATCGTCCCCAGCGCGCGCGTGAGTTGTAGCGCGCGTAACGGAAGTGATCGTCGCACTAATTGGAGCTTCCAACGAGCCGCTTTCCAGACGATCAAAGACCAGCCCAATGCTCGACTCGCCGTTGGCGCGGGTCTTCTGACTCACCTCCGAAACATGACCGATGAGCCGTGCGCCTCTATTTACTACCGTCCGTCCGTTCGCCTTCACAGCTTGCGTCGTCTTCAAGATAACCTCGTCTCCTACTTTGGCCCTGCGGACGTCCAGAGTGTTCTGAAGCTGTCCCGCGACCTGCGTTCCCGATTGCAGGTCAATAGCTTTGCTGTTCGCTCTCGCTGAGGTGGCGCTGGTCGCGCTGGTGGTCCCACTTGTGGATTGCCTCTGTGCCATGGCCGCACTCGCACAGAATAGAACCAGTGTGATCGATAAGATGTATCTGCCCATACTTCTCCTTTTGTATTTTCCGGCGTCGTGGGGAGATTTCGAGCCTGAAATATTGATGAACTACTCGCCGCGAGTACATCAGTCAAACAAACCGCCGCACCAATCAGAAAAGACGACGGTCTTCCCATCTGATTGATGCGGCGAATTGTAAAGACTGTTGCTGTTGTGCGCTCGCTACTTTGATTGCAAGTAAATTGCAATTTGGTGTCCGGAATTAATTGGACACTACGGCGCGGGGCGAACACTGATCTTGATTCGTCTCTTTCGGACAGGTATTTCCAGAGTGCTACCCAGCGGCGCGCTATAGACTTTCCCGTCGACCACAAGTTGGAGAGGAAGCACCTCGGGACTAGTCGCGATTGCGGGCTCCGTTGGCTTTTCGGCTTGCTCGGCAGTCTCAGATTGGCCGGGCGAGCGAACCAGCAGATTGTGCGCAATCATGCGCCAGGATCTTGGCGCACATGATATGCGCAGACCAGGAGCGTCCGTCTCGGCCTGCTCTGCAGGGGTGAGCGCACTCATTGTGAAGAGGCCTTCACCGCAACGAACGCCTCTTTCGTCATAGAAGGTCACGCTGCCGGTAACATAGGTGTAGAGGAACGGGCTGCGATTTTCGATAATGAAGCGGGCGTTCCTGACCGGAGCGTCCGGTAATCCAGCGAGCGCCTTCGTCAAAAGTTGTCCTGCCAGTGCCGTTCTTCCCTGTCCGTCGAGGGCTAAGGCCGTCTCCTCAAGCGAGACCCTCTGTTCAATCCCTGTCGCTCCCGTCGTCGCCTGTTGTGCGGTAACGCCCTGAACAACGCAGAACAAAAGCGCCATGGAGAATGCTGTGATTCTTAATCTCACGTTGTGACCTCCTCGTACAGTTGTTTGACACGGATCGAAGCCTCGATGGTCGCTGAAGCTAACAATCCACAGTTCTTACTTGGTTCTCCTCGCAAATCGGCAACAATGACGATGCGTGCGCGATGATATAGCCCATTGAACTCGGATCGATACGCGCAAGCGCTTCATCGAGTGAGCGCGAGGGAATCACCCGCATCTTTCTAACGTCATCGTCCTTCAGCTCTGAAATCAAATGCACGCGATACTTCTCCGTCTTAACAAGCAAAGACCACGCGGTTTGTCCATTTACTTCGTAGCTCTCACGTAGCCGCGTCTCCAGGGTCCGCGAATCCGGCGCGTCAAACCACTTGAGAAAATCCGATCGTCCGAACCCTTCGGAACATTCAGCCACGAGAATGATGTCGCCGCCTTCGCGACACGCGTGTGCCGCCATTTCCAGGGACTTGTGGGCCTGGATCAGATTGATATCCCACGGGGCGCCGCCGCAGCTGGCTATCACCAACCCACGATTCTCCTCAATCCGAGTGGAGTGTTCATCAGTATACTCGGCGCAGGCGCGAGCGTGGGCGGTCCGCCAGTTCCCCGCATACACGCGAGTGACTCGCCCCCGCCCGTCTACCACTGCATTGATTAGAAATGACGGCCCGACCTCTTCAGTGATCCGCTCGCATTCTTCGTGCACAGCATTGCCCGCGAGCTCCCCGGTCGCCACTCCGGCCCGTCGCCCTCCGCGCTCAGGATCCAATGCCAGCATATGTGTGGCTTGGATTGTGCGCGCGGACGCTAACCCCGGGCAAATACTCTTGCGGCCGCCCGTGAACCCTGCGAAGTAATGAAAGCCGATTCCCCCGGTTAGTATTACGTGATCGTGTTCTTTTATAGCGCGGTTGAGCTCTATCGAAGTGCCACGCGCAGTCTTCCCTAGTTGGATTAGGTTCGACGCGTCGTACGCGTCGTGGGAGAGCGTATTGATCCGTTGCGCGATAAACGGCGTCAGCAACTCGCGCTTCTCAGATTCGGTGACCGCGCGATGAATGCCGGTTGCGAAAATGATTCTGATGTCGGCAGGAGCCAGGCCGGATTCAATTAACCTGCGCACCAAAAGATTGACGATGGTGGCGCTGCCGGATGCGCGAGTCGCGTCTGAGACGACGATCAGCACCGACTCGCCGACAGACACTATCTCTTCCAGATGCGCTGAATCAATCGGCTCATCAATTGCTGCACCGATCTCAACATCCGTCAGCGGACGTGGGCCGGGACTTTCTGTATCCAGTATTCGAAAACGTGCTTGGTCGAAGTCAAAAGGAATTGCATCGTGCCCATATCCTAGATTGATCATATGCGGGAGGCGCGGTGCGGCATGGATTCAATCGCGGCCGTCGACTCGAACTCAGTTAGACTCCGAAGCGAATGAGCGCGCGCTCGATTGAGTTGAGGGAGATAAAATCTGTCTGGCCGGCGGCGCGCGCGTCCGCGAGCCAGTGACGCAGCTTGCGCGCTTCTTCGAGAGACGAGATTCTGCAGGCGCCCGTCAATGCAAGCGTAACCAGACAGTCCGGCGCACCGTGTGTTACCAGCGCAGCTTGCAAGGCAGCCTGTTCGCGTAAATCCAGAGTTAAAAGGAGACTGATTTCCATAACCAATCGGGTCCAAAGTCTAATGTCCAACGTCCAAAGCCCGTTTGCTTTCAACTTTGGACTTTGGACCCTGGACTTTGGACTCATTCTCTCGGGGAGCGGAAGCACGCCGTGCCCGCGTGGCAAAAATGAAAGGTCGCGTCCACGAATTCGGATGTCTCCATTTGAATCGTCAGATGGTCTACGCCGAATTGCTGGTGGAGCTTGTCCCTTAGCGCCTTCAATAGCTCTGCCTGCGAAATCCCTTCGGCATGTATGACGTGAGCGCTCAATGCTTCGCGGCCCGAAGTGATCGTCCAGATGTGTAAGTCGTGAACATCTTCGACGCCGGTCGTCTGCAGGAAAGCATCCTCCACCGCCGTCAGATTGATGTGTGCCGGGGTGCCTTCGAGCAGCACATTGGTTGCTTCCCGTATCAAATGCCACGAACTCCAAACGATCAGCAGACCGATGACGCAGCTAAAGAGCGGATCTGCCCCGTACCATCCAAAGAGCAACATTACGCCGCCGGCGGCAATGGCGCCGACCGAGCCCAGCGCATCACCAATGATATGCAGGCGTGCTCCGCGCACATTCAAGTCATCTTTATGATCTCCGTGCAGCAACCAGGCGCAGACTAAGTTGACAGCCAGGCCTCCAGTCGCAACAACAATCATCAGACCGCTCTTCACCAGCGGCGGTTGGGCCCAACGCTGGTACGCTTCATAAAAGATCAGCAACGATATCAGAACGAGCGCTACACCGTTGATGAGAGCAGCCAGAATTTCCAGGCGATAATATCCGAACGTCTTCTTAGGTGTCGCGGGACGCGACGCAAACCAAACCGCGATCAACGCCAGGGCAAGCGCAGCCACATCGGTCAACATGTGTCCCGCGTCAGCCAGCAGGGCAAGCGATCCAGTCAGCCACCCTCCGACTGCTTCGGCCACCATGTAGACCGCAGTTAGCGCAAGTACAATACTCAACCGGCGCCCGCTGCGGGCCGCTCGCGCATGGGAATGTGTGTGACGCTGGCTGGAAACCGAAGTGCTGTCGACCGGCGATGGGAAACTCGGCGAGACTACTCCCGCTAGAGATTGTCGTGGGCGTTCGTCGCCCTGAACAGCGACTGGGCTTGGGGTTGATTTGCCTCTTCTGCGCTCGTCTGCCGCCATGCGCAATCTCTCACACCCGCGATGGGTATCGTTACTATTCAGAAGTGCGTGGGCCTAAGATTAACAGATTACGACCAAGGCTGACAGTCGATTGCGGACTGTAAATCCGAATCGACAAGATGCCGCTACAGATTTTCAGTCCGCAATTGGAGTTTGGTTGTTGTGCTTATAGCGCTGCGATATTTAGTGCGCCGTTGAACTCGCGGTAGAGGTCATTATAGTCTCGGAAGGTGCGTTCAAGCGCATTGGGAAGGAGTTCCATATCGGCCGTGTTAATAACAACGTTCACGTTCTGAACAAAGGCCGCATGAGAATCGAGTGTTCGAACCGTCGGTGAAAGCTGAGCAAAGATCAGGCGACGTCTCTCGTTCGGTCTAAGCGCGTTGATCTCGCTGGTGACGAAGGCGGCGCCTTGTTCGACTGCGTCGAAATCCGCTTCGAGAATCACAACATCCATCTTGTCTTCGCGCATCCGTTCAATGGCCTGAGAGGTATTCTCGGCGAGGTAGACCTGGTAGTTTTCGTTTACCAGTGCGCGTCCGATTTCCTCGCGCCTTGGCGGCGCGACACACACTAATACACGACGGTGTTCCCATTTGAGCCTCGTACCAGCGCGCGGCGATGCGGCAACCGGGCTGGCTTGCTGCAATAGCTCAACTATTACGCGTGCCAGATCTGCCAGCTCAACGGGGGCCGCGCTACTGTAGGCCTGCGTATCGTCTTCGCCAGAATCCTCATCGCGCTTGACGAGAGGCGCGGCCATCTGCGCATTGAATCTTGGGTTTTGCAGAGCCGGCGTTTCACCAACGCCGAGCGCGCTCTGCTGTCCGTTGGATCCATTGGCGGGTTGCGCCTGGATCAGGGTTTGGCATTTCGGGCAGCGAACCGTGAAGGCGCGCGATGGAACTTTCGCGTCGTCGATTTGCAGGCGGGTGGTACATTTTGAACAGGCAACGATCATGATGTTTACCGAATTGCGTAGTTTGATTTGAAGGGTGGAAGAAACGCCCGGCCTTACTCGATGGCATTCAGCATCGAGCCGTATTCCTGAAAAGCCCCGACCGGCATTTTACCCTCAGTGCGAATGTAATCTTCCGATGACGAGAGACCCTTGAGTACCAGCAAAAGGTTGTTCTGGTTGGTGGCGAATGCCAGGCCATCTTCCATGCTCACGATCTTTCGCTCGATCATGTCTTTAATCACGAAATCAAAGTCCTGCATGCCGTCGAGCTTGCCGTCGCGCATGGCGTCAAGCAGTGACTTGCCTTCCGATTCGCCCTCCTCGATGTACTCGCGAGTACGCGGGCTCGATTTCAGAATTTCGACAGCGGCGATACGGCCTCGCGTGTCCGCTCGCGGAATGAGACGCTGCGAGACAATGTAGCGAAATGTCTGGGCCAATCGCGTTCGGATGACTTTTTCTTCGTTCTTGGGATAGAGACCTATGATTCGGTCGATCGATTTCGAGGCGTCGATTGTGTGGAGCGTTGATAAAACCAGGTGTCCCGTTTCGGCCGCTTCGAGGGCGATCTCGGTGGTTTCAAAGTCGCGCATCTCGCCAATCAGAATCACTTTCGGAGCCTGGCGCAATGCCGCGCGAAGTGCCGATGGAAAGTCTTTCGTGTCAGACCCGACTTCTCGCTGGTTGATGGTAGAGCTCTTGTGCATATGCAGAAACTCTATCGGATCTTCTATCGTCACGACGTGATAGTGCTTCTTCTCGTTAATGATATCGATGATGGCTGCCAGGGTGGAACTCTTACCCGAGCCGGTTGGACCCGTCAGCAGCACTATGCCGTTGCGCAGTTCGGCGATCTCGGAAAGTTGGGAGGGCAAGCCGAGAGATTCGAGACTGGGAATCTCAGTGGGAATGACGCGCATGACGATCGAGTAAGATCCGCGCTGCTGGAAAATGTTGACGCGAAATCGGGTTCGCGAAGGAAGACTGTAGCTGAGATCGGCAGTGCCGGTATGCGCCAGGCGCTCGGCCGCTTCAGGATTGCCGTGCATCAGAGTCATGGCGATGATCTCTGTCTGGTAGGGCATCAGCTTCTGAAGTCCCAACGGCTGCACTGGCGTGAGCTTGCCGTTGATCTCGACCTGCGGAGGCTGACCGACGCTGAAGTTCAGATCGCTTATCTTGTCCGAGACGAGCAACATTCGCTCGATGATTGGCGGAAGATCAAAGAAACTCATTCGGGAGGCACTCCGTGAGAGAAGGTTGCTGTGGATTCAGATCTATCGGGCGAGCTGGATCAGATCAAGAGCGGGAGAAACAGTCGGCGGCGCCATCCGCGTAACCGACGCTCGATTGTCGCGTATAACCAAGCCAAACGCAAGTCAAATCTGTTGGCCCAACGATTATTATGCGAAAAGCGGAATATTTTTAGCTATGCCGAGGACAGAATCGCGCGAGTTCGCGATTCAATCTCATCCGGGTTAGCAAGTAGCAGGCTGATGACAGCGACAGAATCGGCCCCCGCGGCCAGGACTTTTTCCACGTGGGGAAGGTCCATTCCTCCTATGGCCACCAACGGAACTTCGCCGATAACTTCTCGAACCAGTCGGAGTCCTTCCAAGCCGACAACGGCATCAGGATTGGCTTTCGACTTTGTCTCAAAGATTGGGCCTAAGGCGACGTAGTCGACTGGCAAGATCGACGCTGCCTTGGCCTGTTCGAGCGTGTGAGTGGAGAACCCGATGATGGCATCTTTGCCTAGCAGTGCTCGGGCCGCAGCCGGAGGAAGATCATCCTGTCCCAGATGAACTCCGTCTGCCCCGAGCGCAAGTGCGAGATCGGCGCGGTCGTTGATGATGACTCGTACTCCGTATGAGCGCGCGACTAGCAGAGCGCGCTTGGCTTCCTCGTAAAACTCGCGCGGCGACATTTGTTTCTCGCGTAGCTGGACGAGGGTCGCGCCGCCGGCGCAGAGACGCTTCACCTGCTCTGCATGCGAGAGACCGGAAAGCGCTACATCTGTGATGGGGTAAAGTTTGGGTAGCTTGATTCGCAAGTTAGCTTGAAGTTCGGCAGCCATTCAAGTGACGTCCGACAAGCTTTAGCTTGTCGTAGCCGGCGACAAACTGAAGTTTGTCGGACATTATCTTAGCGCGTCTGACTACTCGTGATCTGTATCTGCGCCGCTGAAGTTTGTGCGTCAGGCGTTGGTTCTCGCTCACCTAGCACGACGCGCACGTGATGTGTGTTGCCATCGTCCGTCAATGGAATTTGAATCGTCGGCAGCAGAGCATCGTCGAGCCAAACCTCGGCAACGCCCCGACTGACACCCAATGGATTCTCCACTTTTATGGCATAGCGTGTTGAGCCACGACGATAATTCAGCTCATACCCTCGCCAGCTCCGCGGAATGCAAGGCTCGATCTGCAGAGTATCTCCGTGAAGTTCAAAGCCGAGGATCGATTCAAGCCCCGCGCGATACATCCAACTCGCGGAACCCGTGTACCATGTCCACCCGCCGCGGCCTGTGTGCGGAGGCACCGCGTAGATATCACCAGCCGCTACGTAAGGTTCGGCCTTATATTTGTGTAACCCGGCGCGCGTCGAAGCGTGGCTGATCGGATTCAAGAGTGCGAACAGTTCCCCTGCCCGGTCGCCATCTCCGAGTTTCGCGTAGGCTATCAATGTCCACAGCGCGGCATGAGTGTACTGTCCGCCGTTTTCGCGAACGCCCGGAACGTAGCCTTTGATGTATCCGGGATCGATCGGGCTCTTATCGAATGGAGGCGTGAAGAGAATTACCAGCCCATCGCCACGGCGAATGAGATACTGCTCAACCGCCGACATCGCGCGGGCCGCGCGAGTGTTGTCAGCGGCGCCGGAAATAACGCCCCACGATTGTACGATCGAATCGATACGACATTCTTCATTCTGAGCGGAGCCCAAAGGTGTGCCATCGTCGAAATATGCGCGGCGATACCAGTCGCCGTCCCACGCCTCGGCTTCAAGTGCCCGCTTGAGGTTCGACATGTGCTGGCGATAGGTCTCGGCCCTTTTGGAATCGTCTCTTGCTTCACAAATGGGAACAAAGACCTCCAGCGTGTTGTGAAGGAACCAGCCGACCCACACGCTCTCGCCTTTCCCCTGATGGCCGACGCGATTCATTCCATCGTTCCAGTCTCCCGAGCCCATTAGTGGCAACCCGTGAACTCCCGTCGTAAGACTGCGATCGATGGCTCGCACGCAGTGTTCGTAGACGGTCCCCGTTTCCGCGGAGGTGGTCGGTTGCCTGTACGATTCACTCTCATCCGGCGCGAGCGGTGGCGCATCAATGAATGGCACGACTTCATCCAGGACAGACCTGTCACCCGTAACTTCCACGTAAAATCTTGTCACGTAGGGAAGCCATAAGAGATCGTCCGAGATGCGGGTTCGCACGCCCCGGCCAGTCGGTGGGTGCCACCAATGCTGAACATCGCCTTCCTTGAACTGTCTTGATGCTGCACGGACGATTTGTTCTCGAGTGATATCAGGGTTCGAATAGACGAGCGCCATCACGTCCTGCAGTTGGTCCCTGAAGCCGTATGCGCCGCCCGATTGATAAAAGGCTGAACGAGACCAGACCCGACACGCCAATGCCTGGTAGAGCAACCAGCGATTCAACAAAGTGTCCATTGCCGCGTCAGGCGTGCTGACCGCCAGCGTTCCCAGCAGTTCGTCCCAGCGGCCAAGCACCCTCTCGAAGGCATTCTCAACCTCTGAAACTTTCCTGAACCTGGTAACCAACCTGCGTGCTTCTTCAATGGTTGCTGTCTGTCCCAGAAGGATGACAATCTGCCGAGACTCGCCGGGCGCAAGTTCGATGAACCCTTGCATGGCCGCGCAGGGATCGAGTCCGGCGCCTACACGTCCCGAGAGTGTCGTGCGACGAAGGGCGGCCGGGTTAGTGAGAGATCCGTTGCGCCCGATAAACTCCTTACGGTCACACGTCAATGCGCGCTTGTCTTCGCTCATCTCGACGAAGGTGATGCGCTGCGCAAACTCGTTGTTATAAGAATTGCGCGCCGTGATTGCACCCGTTGCCTCGTCTACCCCGGTGTTGATGAAGGGCGCAGAGGTGCTCCGTTGAACGCCCAGCACCAGCTCGTTATAGGTCGTCACAGACAGCCGCCGTTTACGATCACTCTGATTACGAAGGCGTAGCAGCGATATCTTTACGGGCGCATCCAGAGGAACGAACTGCAAAAGTTCCTGCGCCACTCCATGACTCGTGCGTTCGAAGACGGTGTAGCCTTGCCCGTGTCGGATTACGTACGGTCCGCCTTCGCGGATAGGCAGCGGTGTCGGTGTCCAGATAGTTCCCGTATCTTCGTCTCGAAGATAGATGACTTCTCCCGGCGGATCGCTCACCGCATCGTTGGACCACGGAGTGAGACGGTTTTCTCGGCTGTTGATGGACCACGTATACGACGCGCCGGCTTCTGTCACCTGGAAGCCAAAGTCCTGGCCGTTAGCGATAACATTCAGCCACGGCGCCGGTGTCCATTGTCCTTCGCCAAGCACGATCACATATTCGCGTCCCTCAGGGCTGAAACCGCCGAGGCCGTTAAAGAAGGAGAGTTCCGGAATCTCAGCGGCAGGTTCCGGATAAGTCCGAGATGGACGTCGCGGAAGAAAGGCCGGCGGTAATTCGTGCTCGCTTGGACGACGTACGAGTTGCTCTTCGAGCGAACCACGATCAGTAACAATCACGACTCGAGCGACGGTATGAAGCAGGATCTTGTCGGCTTCGCTCATAACGTCGCTACGCCGCAGATAGACGCCACCGGGTTTATCCAGAAGCGCCTGCGACCCGCTCTTTCGAACCAATGCCTGCAGATCGTCCTGCAGTTCCTGAAGGTAGCTGAAAGGGCGGTCATTGAGAATGACGAGATCAAAACTGAGACCCTTCATTCGCAGATACTCGTGCGCTCGTAGAATCTGGCGCACCATGTCCAATTCATCGGCCTGTCCTTGCCCGATCCGCACGAGGACAATCGGCAGGTCTCCGCTTATCGAATAAGCCCAGAGCGCTGATTGAGACTGAGTATTTAATGCAAGAACGTGTCGACGAGGCCTGAGACTGGGATCAGAATAAAGCAGCCGGCCGGCGAGTCGCTGGAAGAGATGCGCTTCCTCCGGCTCCATTTTGAGGTGCAACATCTCGACTTTTGATTTCGTCCATGCCAGTCTCGCCTCGCGCTCGAATGTGCTTGCATCGTGATACTTGTCCGCCACCCGGATCGCCTCTTCGTGGGAATGCGCTACTGCAGTTGCAAACGAGACGCGAGCCCGTTCATTTGGTTTAAGACGGACGCGCTGTCGCAAACAGAAGCAGGGATCCAGTACGGTTCCCGTCGTGTTAGAGAGCGGACGATCTTCCATGACGGCAACCGGCGCAGAGGGATCGTGCCCGCGCCCGAGGAACCGGCCTCGGTCCGTTTCATATTGCACGGCCCCGACAGTTTCGCCCTCGGTGACCACGGTATGAATACCCCAAATCGGCTCGTCGGTTTCCGAGCGCTTGCGACGACGGGCGAGCAGCGCGTTTTCGGAAGCTACAAATTCCGTTTCAATAAAGAGATTACTGAAGGCAGGATGGGCTGCGTCGGCCGCGGCGGGTGCGAGCACAACTTCCATAAAGCTTGTCAGCTCGATCTCGCGAACACGAGACGTTTGGTTCGTGACAGAGACGCGGCGCACCTCCGCGTTGTCTTCGGGAGAGACAATGATTTCGGTGTGTGTCAGGATTCCGCCATCATTTCTCCAGAATTCGGCCTTGTCTTCTGAGAAACTTACTTCGTAGGAGCTTGGCGTGCGGCCCGTGGGTTTAAAACCCGCTGACCACACATTGGCGCTTCGTACATCGCGCAGATAACAGAAGCTGCCCCATTGGTCGCATGTCACGTCTTCTCGCCACCGCGTGACCGCAAGCGGGCTGCAGCTAGAATAGCCGGCGCCGGCAGTTGTCACCATCACCGTATAAGTTCCATTCGAGAGCAGCTGCACTCGGGGCGTCGGTAAATCCGCAGTCTCATAGCGGCGAGTTACGGGCCCGACCACGCCACGAACCACGCGGCCCATCAAAACCTCTTCCGCGCGCGGGCGAGTTATGGGCACATTGATGGGAATGCGCTCCTGCAACAGCAGCTCGGTCGCTTGCACTAGCGGGTCCGCATGAAATCGCTCCTGCATGATGTTTCCGTTGAGGACATTGTCGATTGCGACAAGGCTCATCCCCTGATGGTGAGTCATGTAGGCCTGAATAATTACTCGCTTCTGGTTTTGCGGCAGGCGATCTGGGGTGTAGTCGATCGCCTCGTAGAATCCGTAACGGCCGAGTGCTCCTTCGCGTGCCAGCCTATCCAGATTCTCCTTGGCAGCGAACGGGTCGATCATGCCGGCCAGCATCGTCGCGTAAGGAGCTATCACCAGGTCCTGGCTGAGTCCACGCTTAAGTCCGAGGCCGGGAACTCCGAAGGGACCGTACTGATAAGTGAGTTGAAGGTCGCGCGCGTTATAAGCCGATTCGGAAATTCCCCAGGGAACTCCTCGCTCGTATCCATATTCGATTTGCCTTGCAACGATGGCCCGGTAGGTTTCTCCTAGAAGGGTATCTCTGAAGTCGCGCATCACCAGAACAGGCATCAGGTATTCGAACATTGTTGCAGTCCACGAGACCAGTGCGCGCTGGCCATCGACTGGAGTCAACAAGCGACCCAGACGAAACCAATGGTCCTGCGGCACGTCCCCCTTTGCGATGGCGATAAAACTTGTAAGCCGAGCTTCGGAAGCCAGCAAATCGTAATACGAGTTGTCGCGCCGTCCCTCTGCCACGTTGTATCCGATGACGAAAACTTTGCGCTCCTCGTCCATCAGAAAACGAAAGTCCATTTCTTCAACGTAGCGGTCACATTGCAGAACGATGGCGGAGACGCGAGTGATCGCATTTGTGGCGCCGGTGGCAGCTTCTTCTATGTTCGACGCGAGGATTTCCAGAGCGTTAAGCGCCGCCTCGGCATCGCGCTGCGAGCTTGCTCCCATACTCGCTCGCACGCCGTTGAGTTTCTCGAGAAGTCGGGCACCCTCGGCCGGTAGCGCAGACAACGAGGGGACAGCGTCCATTGACTCTAAGAAACCTCTCCACTCGGCATTGATGTCCGGCGAGAAGCTATCGATGATCGGTGACAAATGGTCTTTTAGCCTTGCGGCCCAGGGTGTCAACGCATTGAAATCACGGCGAAGGGCGCGAGTCTGGTGAAGGAGAGAATTGACCCAGTGACTGAGCTCCTCAAAGCCGTTCCCACCGTGCTCTTGAACCAGCGCCGCTACTATGTCTTCAATGCCGGTGGCGCGTTCTCCCAGAGCTTCAAATAGTTTGCCCCATTCGCCCAGCGATTGAGGCAGATCGGCCGCGACCAGATTTGCGCACGTATCAATCTCTTTGCGCAGTTCCCTGATACTCACTACCTGGGTCCGCTGTTGCACCGGGTTAAGACGCGTGGCGGCTTCACGCACGAAATCGATCGTATCGCCGAGACCTCGGATTAACCTCGCGTCAAACAGCGGCCGATCGCTGATGTCCAGGCAGCTCTGCTTAAGCGCGACCAGATGCCCTGCCAGGTTGCCGCTGTCGACGGTTGAGATGTACTGCGGCGAAAGCGGCTCGAGCGTTCGCGTGTCATACCAGTTAAGGAAATGGCCGCGGAAGCGTTGAAGCTTTTTGAGAGTGGTCAGCGTCAGGTTGAGCCGCTCGAAGACCTCGAGCGTGCCGGTATAGCCGAAGTCATGGGCGACTATGGTTGAAAGAAGATGGAGCCCGATGTTGGTCGGCGATGTCCGGTGAGCGATTACCGGCTGAGGGTCTTCCTGAAAGTTATCCGGCGGCAGCCAATTGTCTTCCGGACCAACGAAGGTTTCGAAATAACGCCACGTCCGCCTCGCCGCTCGTCTCGCCTCAGCCGCATCCTTTGCAGTCAAAACCTGGGTCTCTACCACAGTGTGCCGGCTTACCCAATGCGCGACCAGCGGCGACAAGCTCCAAACGAGCAGAAACGGCAGCGCCACCGGCCAGGAGTTGGGTCGGTACCAAAGTGTGAGAAGCAGAATTACAGCGGTCAGTGGTTCCGCAGGCCACATAAACCGTAGATAGGCTTTGCGGTCGTGCTTGCTGGACGCCTCCGCCTGCGCCGCCGTCACCCATTCGAGCAGTTTTTTCCTTGAGATGAGTTTTCGATAGAGAGTGCGAACGATGGCATCAACCATCAGCTGTGATTGGTGTGCCAGGAAGCTAATGGTCAGAGCGACCTGTGCCGTGTTAGTTCGAACGTCGCCCCAAACGCTCCAGAAATGGCTGGTCCAGGGAATGCCCCGGGGGTGAATCAGCAGGCTGGTGGTTACGTGGGCGTAGACTGGAAACGCCAGAACGAGCATGGCGAACAACGTCCACACCACGGGCGAGCCCGGCAACACAGTCCACGCTGCCAGCAGCCATAAGAGGAGCATCGGCGCCACCAGGCTGCGTCGCAGGTTGTCAAAGATCTTCCAGCGCGCTATCAACGGCAACTGGTTACGCACCTTTTGTCGCCGAGCATTGGGCACATGAGGCATCAACCAACGTGCGATCTGCCAGTCGCCACGCGTCCAACGGTGCTGTCGCTTTGCGTAGGTGTCGTAGTAGGCGGGGTAATCGTCGAGAAGTTCGATGTCTGAAACGAGAGCCGCGCGAGCGTAGAGGCTCTCGAACAAATCGTGGCTCAGCAGTGAGTTCTCGGGGACCCGGTCCGCCAGCGCCAATTCGAATGCGTCGACATCGTAAAGTCCCTTGCCGGTATAGCTGCCTTCGCCGAACAGGTCCTGATATACATCAGAGACCGCCGTCGTGTATGGGTCGACGCCCGTGTTGCCGGAAAATATTCGCGCGAAAAGGGAATGCGACGCGCTGGTCAGTGAAATGCTGACGCGCGGTTGCAGGATCGCGTACCCTTCGGTTATGCGGCCGGAGGCTCTGTCGAAGTGGGGGCCATTGAGAGGATGGGTGATGATTCCGACGAGACGCCTGGCGGCATCGCGCGGCAATTGCGTGTCGGAATCGAGCGTGATGACATAACGCGTATCTTTGAGAAAAGCTGGATCCGCGGTTGAGACGATGAAGCTGGTCTCGCTTGCGCCGCGCAACAAACGATTAAACTCGTGAAGCTTTCCCCTCTTCCGCTCCCAACCAATCCACTTACCCTCGCTCTCGTTCCACTGCCGGCGGCGATGAAAGAGAAAGAACCGTTGTCGCTCTGCCCCGAAGTAACGCGCATTGAGATTTGCAATGCCCTGGATCGCCGCATCGAGAATGGCTTCGTCTTCCGGCATCTCTTCAGCGGGTGCGTCAACGTAATCGCCGAGCAGGCCAAATGAGAATTGTTCGTCCTGGTTAGCGAGATATCGCACCTCCAGTCGTTCCAGCAACTCCTGCACGGTCTCGACGTTCGTAAACAGAGTCGGGATTACGATCATCGTCTGCGCCCCTTCTGGAACGCCCTTCTCTGTATTCATCCGCGGACGGCTGTGCGGTTTAAAGAGCCTGGTGACGTCCCAGTTAAGAACGCCCAACGCCAGATCACTCGCTGGAATGAGCACCAATGCAGCGCAGGCGACCAGCTGCAGCGGAGAAGCACCGTACCGGTAGGCGTAATATAAAAATCCCGCCGCAATTATCGCGGTGAGAGTTGTGAGCGAGCCAAGGTAGAAGAGCGTGGGGTGACGCAATATGGATCGCCTCAGCTTTTCATCGAGGCGAGGACGGTATTCAAGCTCTTTCTCCAGCGTGAGCAGTCCCTTATCAATCAAGTAATATCCGACATGGGAGAGTCGAGTGTCTTCCGGATGTGAGCGAGCCGATGCGGCGGCCAGTTCCACCGCGTGGCGGGCAACGTCAAGCTCGTCAATCTGCGTACGCTTGGCTATCTTTTCGACAACGTGCCGGTAGCGGTCTCGCGAGGCGAACTCCATTCGCGAGTAGGCCCCGGCGGGCTCGGACCCGAGGATCGGGTCGATCAGGCTGACATCTTCGAAGAAATCGCGCCAGTCGAGCGTAGACAACAGCCGCATGCTGGTGATGATGTTGCCCACCGTCACTTGCGCGGTCGCCTGTCGCTGATGTTCCAGATGAACAAGCTGCTCGATGCTCGAGCCTTGTGCGACCAGGTATTGCTCGAGCCAATCGAGCACCGCCATAACCGAAGGGTCCTGGTCGCGTAACCGCTGAACAAAGTGGACGATGAAGGCGCGTCCAAACTTGTCGCTTCTCTTCCAACGCTCACTCACGTAGGTCGTCAATTCTTCCGCCGACCGGCCGGACATGCTTAGCAGTTTGTCGGCCAGCACATCCGCTTCTTCTCTTTCTTCGCGTGATGCTACGACGCGTGTAGTAAGGCGGCGCAGGTTCTCGACCAGTGCCACGCGCAAACTAATCGCAACGGCCCACAGTTCTCCTATCGTAAGCGGCGATTCGCTTTGATAAGCGCGAATAAATCTGCGCAGCGTTTCGGAGTCGAGGCGACTGTCTGTGTGAGCTACCAGTGCGAGCGCCACAGCGTAGATGCGCGGGTAGCCTGCAAGTTGACCGGAAGTCAGCTTGGGAAGTTCGTAGTAATAACTCCTGGGGAGGTCTTCGCGAATCTCGCGCAGTTGTTCTTCGACTATGTGAAAGTTATCGACCAACCATTCAGCGGCAGGGGAAATGGTACTTTCGTTGCCGATGGCTTTGGCGAGCGAGCGATAGGCGGAAATCAGCTTCCTGCCATTCTCCTCGAGGCGTGGGAGCAGCGAACTACCGCGTTGGGGGATGTTCGAAACTGTATGGTCGAGGGCTAGCTGAGATGCAAAGTGCTCGAGTCGTTCCAGGCTAAACAACTCTTCACGGATTGGCTCATCATCCACATCAACCGATGCTCGACTTCGATTCCGGAAGAGCGATGAGAGAAAGTTAGCCATTTTCCTTAACTGGCGTTGAGATCGACACAATCCGAGGGCTGAACACCGGACCAGGTCCGCGTAGCGGACGTTTGAAACTAGCCCAGTCCCGACAAGTCGGGGCTGGGGAGAGAGCGCGTTGCTGGATCAAGCCCGTGAAGCGGGCGACTGAACAATTTCTGCGCAAGCCCGCCGGAACCTCAGCCGTCCGCTTCACGGACTTCGCGGCTTCTCGTACTTCCACCCCAGCGATAAATCGCTGGGCTAATGTCAGGAGTCCGCATCGCGGAGTCCATCAAATTTGTTCAAGGGGATTCAATTAATGATACCAGATGCGGTCGCTAATCGCCGATGATCCTATATGCCATCAACCGATCACCTTTCGACAGGTAGAGTAGTCCGAAGGTTTCGTCCGTAATGAAGCGCTCGTCGAGGTCACTCAATCGCAGCCTGACGTCGGTCTGTCCGGTATGAATATTGACGCCCGCCAGCCCGTTACCGAGTCCCTTTAGGTCCGTATAGAAATACATGCGCGTTCCGCGAAGGGCCGCCAGTCTCTCGCGACGCCAGAAGAACCTCGCCAACTTGTCCAATTGACTGGCGGGATCGATGCGGTCCAGCAACCGTTCGCTAACATCGCCGGAGTCCACGGAAGGTCTCGGTATTGAGACGCGAGGTCTGGATGCGGCCGCGCCCCTTAGACGAGAAGCTACGCCATACGCAGCGAAGCGCTGAGCGACATATTCACGTGCACGATCCGACGCCATGCTCGTAAGGTTTGGCATTGATACTCGCGAGGCCAAACCCGACCAGCGCAGACTCGACGAAGCAGTCCGAGCAAGCTGCATTCCACGGAAGGCCGTAGTCACGGTCCCGCCATATCTGAAATAGAGCGACGCGGCGCGAGCAGCGATCGCTGCAACTGTACGTAGGAGCCCGCGACTCGGTGGAGTATAGCGGGCACGCCAGAGACTTGCGCCGCCGGCAACATCGAAGGCAGCAATTTCATTCCGACCGCCGACTACGGCTTCTCTTCGCTCGTTGATCAATAGAAACGCCGCATCCTCTACCTTGTGACTTGCCTTTGCCCGGCGCTTTCCGGTCGCGGCGTCGATCAGTATCAGATCGTCGCGATCAGCCACAACAACAGTGGATGGATCCGGAAGAGCCATGTTCGTAATCCCGCGGTCGGCGCCTTTGTAACGCCAGATGACCTTGCCGGTTTGCGAATCGATCGCGCTTACGCCGTAAGGTCCGCGGGCCTCCGTTTCGCCGTCGCGCAGACGCGAGAATTGGCCGCCTGTCCGGACGTATAGAGTGCCGTTTTGTGCGAGTATCATTTCGGGTGATAAACCGAGGTCGTTTGCTTCCCAAATCTCTTTGCCCGTCTCACGCGACACCGCGCGAACATGTCCACGGCCGGATGTATAGATCACCCGTTCATCGAAGACGGGATCGGCCTCGGTTAACGCGAGGCCTTCCTCGTTGACACGAAACCTCTCCCGCTGTCGTTCTTTACCCGTGCGGGCGTCCAGCGAGGCAACACCTTCATAGAAGAGATAGAGTCGGTCGTCGAGGAAGAGCGGCGGGTGATAGTTGTCCAGCGTGTATTCGCTCTTCGCGTCCTTCTCCTCGCTCCAGCGCACGGGCGTCATTTCGATTTCGCTTTCGATCTTATAGTCCCAAAGCTCGTCGCCCGTTTTGAGGTCAAAGACATGGACAACCGGACGCCGCTTGAAACCCTCGCGAGCGCGATCTTTCACGTCCTTTACGAAAACCGCCGCCAGAAGATTGCTTGCTGGGTCTACGGCCATCTGCATCACGCCGCCTTTGACCTTATCACTCTCCCACAGCGGGTCTCCGGTCAGGAGATCGGTCGCTACCACTCGTGAACGATCGCCGTTTTCCAAACTGAGCAGGAGAAGATCCGTACCGGGAACTGGCGCGACGTCCGTCTCATCCAGGCGAACGTTCTTTCGTCGCCACAGAATCTCGCCCGTCTCGCCACTGACTGCGTAAAGAGATTTTTCCGTTCCCACGACGAGCACACCGAGCTCTGTGACTTGATAAAAACGGACCTGGCCATCGAGCTTGGATGACCAGCTCGGGTCAGCGGCGAGCGCAGTGGTGCTGAAGATTGTGAAGATCAGGAGAAAACTGACAGAAAGGAACAACAAGAGCGCGGGTGTGCTTCCCCGTTTTCTCTCAATCGAAAGCCCCGATGACATATAATTCAACCTCAATGTAGCCCAGCGTGTTAGTTTGCGTGATCGCCTTGGTTGTAGCGCAAACTGCTAGTTTGGGTGGTTGCTTTGAAATAACGCACTTTGTCCGCTCGACCGCAAACTAGCAGTTTGCGCTACGCTGCACGGTTTGCGCTACAAAGTTGGGGAGACAAGCAGATGAGCCAACAGAGAGATGATACAACGGAACCAGATGAACCGTCAGGCGAGGGACAATCACCCAAACCCGGCAGCTACTACTACGACGATGGTACGGGATATGAGATCTACGACCCTGAAAAGGATGACGAGGATGAGGTCGGCGAACCGACCAATCCCGAAGTGTTCGACGTGCAGCCTCATCTTATTGGCGAGCTGATAGAAGTACGGCCTCTCAGGCAGGAAGACTGGGACGGTTTGTATGCAATCGCTTCGGACCCGCTAATTTGGGAGCAGCATCCGGTCAACGAACGTTACAAGGAGGATGTGTTCCGAGAATTCTTTCGCGAAGCGCTGGCATCGGGCGGAGCGTTTGCGGTCATAGACCGTAAGACCCAGAGAGTAATTGGTTCTTCACGGTACTTCGGCTTCGATCCGGTTGGAAGCGAGATTGAGATAGGCTGGACGTTTCTGGCGCGCGCTTATTGGGGCGGACGATACAACGGAGAATTGAAGCGCCTGATGTTGGATCATGCCTTCAAATTCGTGGAGAGCGTCGTCTTCATGATAGGGCCGACCAACACACGGTCGCGGAAAGCAGTCGAAAGAATTGGTGGCGTTTTGACTGAGCGTAAACAGTCAGCGAATCTTAATGGCAGACTTGTCGAGCACGTGGTTTACGAAATCAGGAGACCGAGTGGCCCTCTGTGAAGCTCGATTGGAACGACGCCGAACGCGGTGACCAGTCACCGCACTCCAAACCATCACGACTCTTTCCGCTTCGGCCTCTCGTTCGCCCTTAGCACACGCTTGCGCAACCGGATCGTCTGCGGAGTGACCTCAACCAACTCGTCGTCAGCGATAAACTCCAACGCTTGCTCGAGTGAAAGCTCCTTGGCAGGAACGAGCCTCATCGCTTCGTCCGCCGATGCGGCGCGCATGTTTGTCAGCTTCTTCTCCTTGATGACGTTGACATCCAGATCCACTGCTCGGGCGTTCTCGCCGATGATCATACCTTCATAGACCTTTGCGCCGGGTCGAGCGAAGAGCGAACCGCGCTCCTGTAGATTGAATAGCGCGTAGGTGGTCGTCTCGCCCATTCGGTCCGCAACCAGCGAACCCGTAGCCCGCCCTCGCATTTCCCCCATCCAGTTGTCCCAACGGAGGAAGATCGTGTTGAGAAGGCCGGTGCCTTTGGTTTCTGTCAAAAACTCGTTGCGAAATCCAATCAGACCACGCGAGGGCGTTTCAAACTCGAGACGCACGCGACCAGTGCCGTGGTTAACCATCTTCGTCATCTGCCCCTTGCGCCTGCCCATCGCCTCGGTAACCACGCCGATGAAATCATCCGGACAGTCGACGACAACCTGTTCGATCGGCTCAAGCACCCGACTGCCGTCCTTGCGAGTCAGGACTTCGGGTTTCGAAACCAGCAGCTCGTAGCCTTCGCGGCGCATCATCTCGATCAGGATCGCGAGCTGAAGCTCTCCGCGCCCCGAAACTTTGAACTGGTCCGGCGAGTCGGTAGCTTCTACGCGAATAGCGACGTTACCCAAAATCTCCTTATCGAGCCTCTCTTTGATCTGGCGAGACGTCACATATTTTCCTTCGCGCCCGGCGAAGGGCGAATTGTTGACCCCGAAGATCATTGAGATCGTAGGTTCGTCAACCGCGATCACAGGCAACGGCTGCGGATTGTCGGCGCTGGTAATCGTTTCTCCAATTTCAATCTCTGCGATCCCGGCAAGCGCAACGATATCCCCTAGCCCTGCGTGTTGGACGGCTTCGCGTTTCAATCCCTCGAAGACGTATAACTGTGAGACCCGCGTTTTCGTTATCGTGCGATCGCGCCTCACGATCGCGATCTGATCTCCCACCGCGATCTCGCCGGATGAGATTCGTCCGATGCTGATGCGTCCAAGGTAATCGCTATAGTCGAGGTTCGTCACAAGCAATTGCAGGGAGTCATCGCGCAGAGCTACCGGTGCGGGGATTGTCTCGACGATCTGATCAAACAGCGGGCGCAGACTGTTTGAATCATCCGTCAAGCTCTTTTTCGCTATCCCATCCCGCGATATGGCGTAGAGAATCGGGAACTCGATCTGCTCATTTGTTGCGTCCAGGTCAAGAAACAGT
Source organism: Acidobacteriota bacterium (assembly GCA_032160165.1). Lineage (GTDB taxonomy): Bacteria > Acidobacteriota > Blastocatellia > Pyrinomonadales > Pyrinomonadaceae > QHXM01. The sequence continues at coordinate 1,156 of JAVHWA010000074.1, read as the reverse complement.
TCATAGATCTCATCGACAACCTCGGCCGGGCGCGCGTCGTGTCGATCGATTTTATTCACCACGGCGATGGTCGGGAGCCGCGCTTCAAGCGCTTTGCGCAACACGAACCGTGTCTGCGGCAGGCATCCCTCGGCGGCATCGACCAGTAGCATCACGCCGTCCACCATTTTGAGCACACGCTCAACCTCGCCTCCGAAATCCGCGTGACCGGGTGTATCGACAATATTGATCTTGATATCGCCATATCTCACGGCGGTATTTTTCGCCATGATTGTAATGCCGCGTTCGCGTTCGAGATCCATCGAATCCATCACGCGGTCCCGGACTTGTTCGTTGTCGCGAAATGTACCTGATTGCCTGAGCATGGCATCCACCAAGGTGGTCTTGCCGTGGTCAACGTGGGCGATGATGGCGATATTGCGTATATCCTGCTTCTGCTCGTTCATAGTTCCCCTGCTATAGATATGAATGTCTGATTTCTCGCTTAATGCGAAACCAAAGATCTTACCACGAGCGGGGACCAATTGCTTGTGGAGCGAACGAGCCTGGAAGGAAGTAGTGATGCGAGGTGGAATCTCATTCACACCTCGCTTAAGCGAGGTGAACCACACAAACCCGATTTCCTAACCGCTTTAGCGGTGTCTCTGGAAGCCGTTGAAACGGCTAGTCTCATGAATGAGCGGAAAGGAACACCTCGCTGAAGCGAAGTGTGAATAAAAGCAAAACTTCGAGCTGACCCACTCACAGAAATGAAGCTAAGGGAGAAAGGTTTTGAACGCGGTTCTGATCCGGCCAGGCGACCTACACTCGATTAGTCGCGAGAAAGGGCATTCGTTTGACGCAGCGCTTCATAGAGCACAATGGCCACCGAGGTCGCGAGGTTCAGACTGCGGACTTTGGGATTGAGCATGGGGATGGTCAAACAACTTTCCCAATTGGCTCGCAACAATTCTTCGGGCAAGCCTCGTGTCTCGCGCCCGAATACCAAACAATCGTCCTGCTGGAAACTCCAGTCGAGGTAAGAGCGCTCCGCTTTGGTCGTGAGATAGATAAATCTGGCGCCGTTCAACGCCTCGCTCAAAGACGCGAGATCACGATGACGGTGAAGCGCGACCTCAGGCCAATAGTCGAGACCCGCACGACGCACGGCGCGATC
>JAVHWA010000050.1:0-7235 GCA_032160165.1 Acidobacteriota bacterium | reverse complement strand
CGCCGGCGCCCAAGCTCTCATCTACGTCTTCCGAGGTCGAGCCCACCATCGCAATCTCGGCGTCGTGCACCAGCACCGAACCGTTGGCTGCGATCGCAGTCACGAATCCACGCCGCATGAGATCAATAATGATGGGTGACATGCCTGTCTTTACGACGTGACCGCCCAGTCCCCAGATTATCGGTTTCGCATCCTGTCGGGCCTGCCTTATGCGCCCGCCAAGTTCGCGTAGATCGCGCGCAGCGAGAATGTTCGGCAGGGAATCGAGAAATGCGGAGAGGGTCGAGTCGTCGCTGATAGGCTTAGCGAAGTGTTCGACGGTCACTTTACTTGGGCGAGAGGCGAGGGGATAGGTATTGACTCCATCAAGATCGAGCGGCCGCAAATCGTCTTCGTAAATTGACAACGCTTGCTACCGCTCCTTTGCTGTCTGCTCGGTCTGAAACAGAGCAAGCTCGACCAGTTCACAGATGACATGGCCAATCAGATTGTGCGTCTCTTGTATACGTTGCGTATCCTGGTCCGAGACGATAAGTGCGAGGTCGCATAACACAGCACAGCTCCCGCCGTCGCGACCCAGCAGGCCTATCACCTTCATCTTCTGCACGTGTGCCTGCTCAATCGCCCGATGGATGTTTGGGGACTTTCCTGAGGTCGAAATTACCACGCACACATCACCCGTCGTGCCGAGAGCCTCGATCTGCCTCGCGAAGATATTTTCAAAGCCTGTGTCGTTTGCTATGCAGGTGAGCACTCCGCCATCGGTTGAAAGAGCTATGGCTGGAAGAGCGCGCCTGTCTTGCGGAAGAAATCGATTGATAAACTCGCCGGCGATATGTTGCGCGTCGCAAGACGAGCCCCCGTTTCCGCAGAGTAACAGCTTGCCGCCGGATGCGAAGCAACCCGCTATCATCTCGGCCGCGCGCCGGACGTCGGCCGAGTGTTCGGCAAAATAACGACGCTTTACTTCAAGACTATCGGCGACGATTGATTCGATGCGCTCGTCCATGGAGCTTATCCGCGAGCCCTCTCCAAGAGCACCATCATCATAACCCCGACAAGAATGCGTAGTTCACTTGTCTGATCGAGATCTGCAAGCTTATCTATCTTGAAACGACGCCCCACAAACGAGCTCTGCTTTTTGAGGCGCATGAACGGCATCCCATCGATGCGCGTGATCAGGTAGGAAGGATGAAACATATAGCCGGTAAATATTCCCAGCAGAGGTATCTCGCCCAGGAGGGCGTCGAAGACCTTGGTCCACGGGTTTTCTTCTTTGATGATTGCGACGGGCTGTGGCTGTTGGCCGTCGAAGATCTCGTAGTGCGCTCGCCAGATGGATTTCTTTCCCAGGCGTCGCATCGATCCGAAAGGTTTGCCGCTCGTATCGGTAAACGAATAGTTGGCGCGAAAGTCTATGACCCTGTCGGCGTTGATATAAAACCACGGGCGCTGTTGGGCTTCGTCCGCAAAGATGGTCACAGCTTCCTTCAGCTTGAAAGCCTTCTGCTTTACGTAAAAGATGAGTTGACCGGCGGCGTCCGTTAGCGAAAGTTGCTGCGCGATGGCGAGAACTTTGAAGTTAATCTGAAGGGGATAGTTCAATACCGTCTCCATTTCCTGTATATCGAGTTGGTTTTAGGTGGCAGCGCGAGTATATCACGCGATCTTCTTCGGACGTTCACTGCGTGTCCGATTGTTTCCGTTTCGCTGTGTCGCGTGACCGTTGAGCAGCGGACGCAGCGCGTGGCCGGTATGCGAGCGACGGGCGCGCGCGACCTCTTCGGGTGTGCCGGCTGCGACCAGACGTCCGCCGTGCGAGCCGCCCTCGGGACCGAGATCTATGATGTAGTCTGCGCTTTTAATGACGTCGAGATTGTGTTCGATAACTATGACGGTATTGCCGAGACTGACCAGACGTTGAAGCACATCGAGGAGCTTGTGAACGTCGGCAAAGTGCAACCCGGTTGTAGGTTCATCCAGAATATAAATCGTGCGGCCGGTCGCGCGCTTCGAGAGCTCTTTCGCCAGTTTGATTCGTTGGGCCTCGCCGCCCGATAGTGTGGTGGCGCTCTGTCCCAGTTTGATGTAGCCCAAGCCAACATCCAGAAGCGTCTGAAGTTTCTGTTTGATCTGCGGGATATTTTCCAGCAGTGGCAAAGCTTCCTCGACCGTTGTGTCGAGCAGCCCCGCGATGGACTTGCCTTTGTACTTTACCGAGAGCGTCTCCCGGTTGTATCGCGCTCCGCGGCACACATCGCACAAGACATAGACATCCGGGAGAAAGTTCATTTCGATCCGCTTCATCCCGTCTCCCTCGCATGCTTCGCAGCGGCCGCCCTTGACGTTGAATGAGAAGCGGCCAGGTTTGTACCCACGCTCTCGCGATTCGGGGAGCATCGCATACAACTCACGCAAAGGTGTGAAGAGCCCCGTATAGGTCGCAGGATTTGACCGCGGCGTACGCCCGATCGGTGATTGATCAATCTCAATGACTTTGTCTACGTGTTCCAGCCCTTCGATCGACGAGTATGCACCTGGTTCGGCCAGCGAGCCGTAGAGGTGTCTTGCCAGGGCGCGATAAAGGATGTCATCGACGAGAGTAGACTTGCCTGATCCGGAGACACCGGTGACGACTGTCAGCAGGCCAAGCGGAAACGTCACGTCGACGTCTTTTAGGTTATTATGGCGGGCCCCGTGCACCTTGATCGCTTTCCCATTTGGGATCCGTCGATCGGTCGGTATTGCGATCATTCTCGCGCCTGATATGTACAGACCGGTGATTGACTCAGGATTGCATGCCACTTCTTCCGGCGATCCCGCAGCAACCAACAACCCACCGTGCGCGCCCGCGCCCGGTCCCAGATCCACAACATAATCCGCCCGCCGGATAGTCTCCTCGTCGTGTTCGACGACCAGCACGGTGTTACCCAGATCTCTCAGGGCACAGAGCGTTCCCAGCAGGCGTTGATTGTCTCGGGGGTGGAGCCCAATCGATGGTTCGTCCAGCACATAAAGTACTCCACGCAATTGCGAGCCAATCTGGGTGGCAAGGCGGATTCGTTGACCTTCACCGCCGGACAGCGTGGCGGATGGCCTGTCGAGCGTGATGTAACCCAGGCCGACCGTCTCAAGAAAGCGTAAGCGTTCTCTGATCTCGCGCAGAACCAGGCCCGCAATCTGCTCTTCGCGAGCCGTGAGTTTGATCCGATCAAATGCGACTATCGCATCTTCTATCGGCAGAGATGTGTAGTCAGCGATCCCGCGTCCTCCTAAACGCACCGCGAGTGACTCGGGTTGAAGTCGCTGACCGTGACAGTCGGGACAGGTGACCGGAGAGACCAGTTCCTCGACAGCAAATCGAACTTTTTCGGACGGCGCCTCGTTCAGTCGCTCGCGAAGCCAACGCACGGCCCCCTTCCAATCGCTTTGATAAGTGTATGCCCCCTGGCGAAACGTAAGTTGACCCTTCACTCCATAGAAGAAAGCAGTCTGGGCCTCTTCCGCGAGTTGAGCGAAAGGTTGGCGCGGGTCGAGACCAAGATTCTTGATGACCGCAGTCAGGGCGCTTCGCAAATAAGCTGATCCCTGTTTATCTCCGGCGCCAAGGAACTCCTGTTTGTCCGAGGGGATTGTCGCGTCGATGATTACTTTTGCAGGATCGACTTCGAGTACGGAGCCGAGACCGTGACAACGCTTGCACGCTCCGAACGCAGAGTTAAATGAGAAGGACCGGGGCTCAAGCGGTGGTACGTTGATTCCGCAGAGGACGCAGGCCATGCGCTCGGAATAGAGTTTCTCCTCTCCGTCGACGACAGAGACCAGGACCGCGCCGTTGGTCAGCTTAAGTGCCGTGCGAACGGATTCGGAAAGCCGTTCATTGATACCGGGCTTTATAAGGAGTCGATCGACCACAGCTTCAATCGTGTGGTTGCGACGTTTGTCGAGCTTGATCTCCTCATCCAGCGAAAGCAGCTCGCCGTCGACGCGTGCGCGAAGAAAGCCTTCCTTGGCTAGCTTCTCGAGCTCCTTCTTAAACTCGCCCTTGCGTCCTCGCACGATCGGCGCCAGGATCATCACCCGCTCGCCTTCGGGCAGCGCCAGCACATTCTGTACTATTTGTTCGACACTCTGGCGGGTAATCTGCGCCCCGCAGATTTGGCAGTGTGGTACGCCTATCGACGAGAAGAGCAGGCGAAGGTAATCGTAAACTTCCGTCACTGTACCGACGGTCGAGCGTGGACTACGCGAAGTCGTTTTCTGTTCGATGGAAATAGCGGGCGAGAGCCCATCGACCGAGTCAACATCGGGCTTTTCCAGTTGATCCAGGAATTGTCTCGCGTAGGCGGAGAGGGATTCTACATAGCGGCGCTGACCTTCGGCGTAGATAGTATCGAAGGCGAGCGACGATTTGCCTGACCCGGAGAGCCCTGTGATGACAGTCAGCCGGTCACGCGGAATTTCGACGTTGATGTTCTTAAGATTATGCTGCCGCGCGCCGCGTACGGTAATACGATCAATAGCCATGTTGCTTGAATTAGAGTGCGCTCCACATAGAAGCGAAAATCCGAGAGCACAGAACCAGTGATTGTAGTCGAGTGGGAAGCATCGGGCAAGCGGGGAACAGTTGCCCGATGGGAGCATGAAGTCGCGGGCCGGCTAACGTACCCGGCGCCCGAACTTATCGGTTTCTGCCCCCTAATCTTGACAGTATTTGCATGCGAGCAATACACTGCGAGTTCGCGATCGATGATTCTCAGCGGTCGTGACTCTCATACAGCGAACGCCTGGAGCGGGTGTGAATCTTCCGAACTCACTGACTTTATCGCGCATCTTTATCGTTCCGCTTTTGGTCGTGGTAATGCTGACGCCGTTTTCCGAAAACTGGTTCGGCGTCCCGCGTCACATCCTCGGCGTCTCGATTTTTCTGGCGGCAGCGTTCACCGACTACCTCGACGGTCATTTCGCGCGGCGTCGCGATCAGGTCTCGCGCCTGGGCAAGCTCCTGGATCCCATTGCAGACAAGCTGCTGATCTCCGCGGCACTTATCTCACTGGTTGAGAATCGACTCGCGCCGGCGTGGGCGGTTGTGATTATCGTGGGGCGCGAGTTTGCCGTTTCCGGGTTGCGCTCAATCGCTGCCACCGAAGGCGTGATCATCTCGGCATCGAAGATGGGAAAGTTCAAGATGCTTTCTCAGGTCGTCGCCGTTTCGCTATTGATCGTCTCGAGCGTGTCAGGCCAGCCGCCGGTGGCGAACTTTGGACATGCGTTTCCGGCGATCCAGTTCTGGACCGTGCCGGAATTGCGTGATGCGCTGCATCATCTCTTCGGACAGGGAATCACCACGGTGACTGACTGGCAGGTCCTCTTTTATTCCGCCGGTCGCGCGATGCTGTGGATCGTAGTTTTGTCGGCGTGCTATTCGATGTACGACTATTTTCGCACGTTTTATCAGGCAGTAGTCGAGCGCAGGGCTATAGAAGAGAAAGCGAAGCGTGGGAGAGTCGCCGCCGCGATCAATGCCCGGCGGTCCGCTCCCAGCGACAAGGTTTCTATCAGCTAAATAGTCTGAAGCCTCGGATAATCAGTCAGCCACAGAAGGTCGCGCCCTTCCTTACTCTGACTTACTACCCGAGGCTTCAGATTTTTGTTTGTTTCTTACTTACTGTAGTTCTACAAAGTCGCCGGTGTGAACTTCCTGCGCAACCCGAGTGATAATGGCTGTAGCTGTGCGGGTCTGAACATTCAGGATCACGAGTTCGCCTACGACCTTACGAGGAACAGCCGGTCGGCGGCGTTTTATCTCGTGCGTGGTCATCGTCTCGTTGCGAAAGAACAGGCCAGGCGCGGACGAATAGTCCTTGGTGCGTTGGGCCTGGCCGGAGAATTTACCTCCAGCATATCGCTCGCTCTCGAATCCCGCGCTCCGGGCGCGCGCGATCTCTTCGTTCTCTACGCGAGTAAGATTGCCGGTCCCGGCTGGTCGATAGATAGTCAGGTAATCGCCTACTTTGACATTGTCCTCGGCGCCGAGATCGATATACACGATGTGCCTGGTTGTCACCATCTCGCGTCCGAGGGTCGCCATTACTATGCGCCCGCGCTGCTTTCCGGTCGGCTCGGCGAATCGATCGAGATTGACTTCCGCACGCTCAGTTGGTGCGACTCGATTGTTGATCTCCCGAAGCAGGTCGCCAAGCAGGACTGTGTCGCAGGACTGAGTGATTTGCGCAACAGAGACTTTGTCTTTGACGTTGATCAAACGAAGGCGGCCAAGCTCCTGCATGTATACGCCAAGCCAACCATGTTTGGAGGTGAATTTCGAACTCATAGCTCCGCGGGGTCGAACGATCTGGAACTCTTGTCCGACTTTCATTCCCTGCTGCGAGCCGGCGTTTACAAAGACGTAATTGCCCTCGGAGTACGAGTGTCGCTCCTGTTCCTGCTCGCCACCGACGATCTCGGGGTGGATCGGCGCCGGAACGTATTGGATAAATCCGGCACAGTACACGTCGGTGTAGCCAGCCACCGCCGGCGCGCTCTTAATCTCCGGCATGATGACCGAAGTCGTGGGCGGCGGAACGGGAGAAGGGGTTTCTCTCGATTGCGCGTTTGCGACGGTGGCAAAAGCGCAGGCGAAGACTAGCGGAGTGATACTCCTACGAAAAAGATGACCGATACGCACGTTTAGTCTCCTTAACTTATCCGGAATCGCGACTGCTATTTTTGCGAGCGAACCGGGCCTGGTTGGCTGGTGTAATTCAACAGCGGGTGTGAGCGCGGATGTCTCAAACAAGGGCGCATAGAACGAAGTTCGCCGCATGCGGGCACTTCAATCCTAGCTTGCTGGGCCTTGGGAGGTCAACATATTTCTTTGGCCGTCGTTGAACATCAGCAGTTTTGAACTGCGAAGTCCGGGTAGTGTCCTAGTTTGAAATCGTGATCCATGTTGGCTGGCACGGTGTTTGTTCCGTTCTTCATTTCTCTGCTGCTTCTCTAAGCGTGAGGCGCATCCATTCGGACAGACTTAGCTTGCTCGCCTTCGCCGCTCGTGCGAAGAGTTTCACGTCCTCATCTTTGAGGCGCATAGGTACGATCTTAGCCTTGACGTGGCCCTTCGGGAGTGGCGGGCGTCCGCGCTTCTTAACTATTTTCTTGTCGCTCATTTGCTTCTCTATAGTCCTGAATGATTGATGCTCTCACAGCCAGCTCCGGCGATGTAACGGGCGGGA
>JAVHWA010000049.1:0-18765 GCA_032160165.1 Acidobacteriota bacterium | reverse complement strand
GAGGGGCAAACCTCAATGCACAATCCTCATGCATCCGCAGGATGCTGCGCATCGCGACCTGAAGCCAGGTCAGAACGTCTCGGTGCGATCAAGAGTAGGAAACGTAGAAGTGCCGATCGAGATATCGGAAGAAATGATGCCTGGAGTAGTGAGTATTCCTCACGGCTGGGGACATGATCGACTCGGCGTTCAATTAGAGGTAGCTCAACAACACGCAGGCGAGAGCATCAACGATCTAACGGATGATCTGGCAATCGACGCGCTTTGTGGAACGGCAGCGTTCAATGGGACAGCGGTGACGGTTGAAGGGATCATTGATCAACTGGCTGCGCAGAATGAAACGTCATTTAGTTATCGAACCATCGAAACAGAAAGCCCCTAATCATACTGGATTCATCTGTTCATCGATCTGATTAATCAAGGATTGAATTACAAACTCCGCTCCACGCATCCTTTGACCTCCCTCCCGCATCTTCTAACTCTCACATCATGATGCAACAGATGGCTTTCATTAATGGTCCGAGCGATAAGCATGAAAACGCGCTTGAACTTCCCGGCGGATTGAGTTATCGCGAAGAGTTAATTAGTCCTTCTGAAGAGGCCGCGCTCGTCGCTCGCGTACGTGAGCTACCTTTTAAGGAGTTCGACTTCCACGGTTTCAAGGGCAAGCGCCGCGTAGTCTCGTTCGGCTGGCAATATGAGTTCTCAGGACGCGGGACACTGCGAAAAGCGGATGATGTGCCGGAGTTTCTTCTCCCGCTGAGAGCGGCTGCGGAGAAATTCGCTGGAATGAAACCGAAGTCGCTGCAACACGTGCTGGTCATCGAGTACGGCCCTGGCGCCGGCATAGGCTGGCACCGTGACAAGCCTGTGTTTGGAGAAGTCGTGGGTGTTTCGCTGCTCGCGCAGTGCACGCTGCGCTTTCGACGAAAGCGTTTCCCGACGAATCAGGTTAATGATTACGAGTCGCGTCATATTGAGGCCCGAACCGGTAGCGACCCGGTCGGCTCTACGAACACGAACGCAAAGTGGCAGCGCGTCAACATCGTTGCGGAGCCGCGCTCGGCATATCACCTGACTGGACCTGCGCGGTCCGAGTGGGAGCACAGCATCCTCAGAGTCGCCGAGCTCCGTTATGCAATCACTTTCCGAAGCATGCGCGAAGAGTGAGAGGCCACTGAATCAATTGAGTCGTTGGACTATGGAGAGGTTGAAATCAAGGAATCAATCATCCAACGACTCAATTGATTCAGGGTTGCCAATCTCAGTATGCGGTAATAGAATCCGCCCGCACCAATCAGTCCTCGTCATCCTGCAGCTAAATGAGGAGAATATATGAAACGAACAGTGATCCTGATTACATTGGCGGTCTTGTTTGGCGGCGCGCGTGTGTGCTTAGCCGATAGTCCGCAGATTGGTACCTGGAAGCTGAACGAGTCGAAGTCAACGTTCCCTCCAGGGGCCACTAAGAACAAAACCGTGGTCTACGAACGTGTGCCCCACGCCGTAAAGGTTACGGTGGATGGTGTGGATGGCGCGGGCAATCCCGTCCACAGCGAGTGGACCGGCAAGTTCGACGGTAAGCTTTACCCCCTAACCGGCGACCCAACTTCAGACATGCGCTCGTACAGAGTAATCACCGATCGCGTCCTGTTATTAAAAGGAGTGAAGGATCGCAAGATGACAATCATCGGTCGAATCATCGTCTCGAGAGACGGTCGAACCCGCACCGTGGCCGCGACTGCCGTCCTTCCCAACGGCAAGAAACTCAGCAGCACGGCGGTATACGACAAAGAGTAGCGGGGTTTGGGGGATTGAGCCATTGAGTTATTGAATCAATGGCTCAATGAACAAATATTATGACTTTTCCTCTTGCATGTCCCTCTTGCAGCTCACGAACAGCATCGCGGCCTTCGCTCAAAGGGTAGCGGCTTTCGATGACCGGTTTCAGTTTGCCGGTTGCGATCATTTCGCCCAACAGCGCCAGATCGTCCTGGCTGGCTTTCGCAATGAACGGGACAGCCTTTTGACGGCCGACGGCCGACAATAAGAGCGACTTGATCATCCCAGCCATAATCCCTGTCATCGAGGCGTCGTGTGGCGCTCCGATCCCAACGTATCTTCCTTCAGGATTTAGGACGCGCCGGCACTCTGTAAACGAGTGGTTGCCGGCGCAGTCGAGAATCAAATCGTACCGCCCCTCGCCGGTAGTGAAATCCTGCTGGGTGTAATCAATCACTTCATCCGCGCCGATTGATCTGACCGTCTCTATATTTCTGGTGCTGCATACACCGGTCACGTGCGCGCCAAACGACTTGGCGATCTGCACCGCGAAGTTGCCGACGCCTCCCGCGGCGCCGTTTACCAGGACCTTGCTGCCCGGCTTAATCTTTCCCTTGTCGCGAAGGCCCTGCAGCGCGGTTAAGCCCGCGACGTTTATGGAAGCGGCCTGCTCGAAGGTGACGTTGTCGGGCTTCGTCACAACTTTGTTCTCGCCCGCGCACACATACTCTGCGAAAGCGCCACGGGCGCCGCCGAACACAGCGTCCCCCGGTTTGAAGTGGGTGACGTTCTTCCCTACCGCTTCAACCTCGCCGGCTACATCGACACCGGGTCGGCCGCCCCCTAGTTTGAGTAGCTTGGCGATTGGGCGCATTGCGAGAGGCTTGCCTTTCATCAAACGCCAATCAAGTGGATTGACTGAAGCCGCGCGCACTCTAATCAAGAGTTCATTGTCTTTGGGAACGGGCTTTTCGATCTCTTCGCACTTAAGCACGTCAGGACCACCGTATTCGTGATAGACGATTGCTTTCATTAGCTGGTAGTACGCAGGTCGAGGAGCTAATGTTTCGGGCGGGGGACGCTTCTCCGATGGGACAGTCGGATAGGGATTGGTATGCGTCGCTCGACTACGGGACGAAGGTAGGAAAATGAATGAGGCATTGGACCATTGGACCGTTACTCCAATGACCCAATGACCTCATTAACAGACTACTCAATGCTCAATAATCACTCTCTTTGGCTTTCCAGTTAACTGAAACGTCTTGCCCTCCAAACGATATTCCAGCGTCGCCAAGTATTTTGGAGAACGTGTGACCCATCTACCATCACTTCAATTTCGACATTGCCATCTCTCACTTCCATATCAGCGACGCCCCAATACGATTCCGCGTCAGGAAAAGACCGGCGATAATCACGCTCCATGTCCGTGTCGCTAATCTCAGCGAGCAGTGTGGCGCGTCCATCCTCGAGTGTGAAGACATTCACTTCCGATAGATGATAGTTGGCGGTGATTGCACCGCACTGAACCGGCACAATAGCTTCTTCACGTTTATCGCCGGTGACGTCCGCGTAAACGATGCGGTCGTCGGCAACAGCAAAATAGACATTCTTGTTCTTGAACTCGCCTTTACGGACGTGAACTGTCTTGCCAAAACCCTCTCTTACATAGTCCCGGGAGCAGATGGAGGAGCGATAGGTGAAGTTAAGGAAATCAACTTGCCGAATGTCGGCGACGGCGTTTGAGACACGTGTTGAACCCGATCGCTTGCTGCCGGACTGGGCAACACTGGCTGCAGCGCAGAGCAAAGTCATCGCCAGGCACAAAATCATTTGTCTTCTCATGTTTCTCCTTTGATTTTGGAACGGACAAAAGATGTCCTCATACCGGGGATTTGACGCACCCTGCAAACGTCTTTGCGTAGTAGAGCGCACGGTGAGGAGGTGTGGTCAGCCACATAAATGCCAAGTGATAAGTGATGTGTGATAGGTGATAAGAACGGGTTCTGCTCTCGGATCGCGGCGCGTGGACATGCACCTCTTCGGGTCGTTTCGTGGCTATTGGTGGATCGTCGCCCCGGGCTACGGCAAGAGTACGCTCCACGAACCCACACGAAACATCACGAAGACTGGCCACTCGCGACCCACCACTACGTTTAGTTCACGGTAACGCCGCGGAGTTCCAACGAGCCGTTCCCGCCAAACGGCGCGGCCGCCTTATTGATATGCACATTTCGTAGCCTGGCGGAGCCCTTAACGAAAACAGCAGTTGGACAGTCCACACTAATCGTGCTGTTTTGAAGTACGACGCCCCCGTTTGTGCCGACCAATAAGGGATAATGAGGAAGGTTCGTGTGTCCCACGAATGTGCTGCGGTCAATAACGGAGCTCTTCCTGGCGGTTGGACTATCCTTCAGCCAGATTGCCATCGAAGCGTCAAAACGGGATTTCGTGACGAGCAAGAGATTGCCGCCTGCGAAAACGATACCGTGATTCAAACTACTGAAGTCACAGTCTTCGACTGTCAGCCTTGAACCAGAGCGAAAGTATATCCCTACATTCCCCCCAGCTTCGGCAATTTTCAGAGACTGCAACTTGACGATTATGTTGCTGCCCTCGATAGTAATTGAGAAGTCACCTTTACCATCATCCGTCCTGGGAATGAAGCAGGGTTTGCTCTGGAGATGCGGCGCAGCTCTTATGGTAACTGATCGTGTAATCGTGGTTACACGATCATAGATGACAACGCATTTGCCGTTTGTCTCACCGGCCTCCATCAAGATAACCGTCCCGCCCTCCTTAGTATTTCTTAAGGCGGCCGCTATGGTCTTGCAAGGCTTGTCTTTTGTGCAGAGGGTTTCATCACTCCCCTTAGTTGGAGAAACGTATGTCTTCGAAGACATCGCCACTGCATCTGCGGATAGAAGCAGGCAGAGCGCTATCAGCATGTTCAATTGATGAGTCATTTCCATACCTCCCATTCAGCAAGTGTAACGCAAGTGTGCTCCACCAGGGTTAGGCGTTGTGTACTTGGTCGGGGCCGCGTCAATATACATAGTTAGACGTCGCCATGCCTGGTCTGGTAAAAGTCTTCCCAAGATTAGACATCAAAGGAGAACTGTTCACACATGAAGTTACCGCCCCACTCTCGACATTTAAAATGGTTCGTTTGCCTCGGCCTGTTTGCGGCCTCTTTCATCTGCTTGATTCTCTCTGACGCGGGTGGCGCCAAAGCCGCTTCCTCTATCTCTTCCGACGATGACTTCAAGGCAACTACGGTCTTTCTTGTACGCCACGCGGAGAAAGCCGCCACTCCAGCAGAGGATCCACCTCTGTTGGAATCAGGCAGCGCGAGGTCACAGGAATTGGCACGCATTCTCGGGAGAGCTGAAATCAAGGTTATCTACACATCTCAGTTTCTTCGCACGAAGCTGACAGCTGAACCGCTTGCGAAGCTTCTGGGCTTCGCCAGCACCACCATGCCCCTCAAAATGAGCGCCTCCAATCCAAGAGAGGTGTCGCAGGAGTCCATTAAGGAGATGGTAGAAAAGATTTACCAGAGAGCGGGTGAGAACGCGCTGATCGTCGGGCACAGCAACTCAATTCCAGAGGTGATAAGAGCACTCGGCGGAGATGTGGTTCCGAAAATAGATGAGAAGGAATTTAATGACCTATTCATAGTAACGGTCTATGCGAAAGGGAAAGCGAAAGTTACGCATTTAAAATATTGACCGCGGGGCTACGATTGAATGAGTGCGTTGGCATAGGGATCCGTACCCTCCGCGTGAGAGACTCTGTTTGCGACTGACCTGCATCACCATGCCTGCTAATTCTCGGACCCGGCTTGTTGAAGTACCCAAAGATTTCCGTAGAGGTCCTCGATTACGATTTCCTTTCCACCACCACCCATGTCGTATGTCCTGGAACGAAACCGTACTCCATTCGCTTTCAAATGCTTGAAGGCGGCGTCGAAATCAGGCGTGCGCAAAATCCAGAACGTTTCCTTTCCGATCCGGTTGAGCGATAGATTCCGGGCGACCGGCATGTATCCGTCGCCCGGCTTAAGCAGGAAGATCTGAAAGTTTGGGGCTCCTTTTGACCACATTGCCACCCAGCGCTTGCCAGGCCGCATGTCTTTGTTGTCGCGCACTTCAAAACCGAGATTGTCCGAGTACCACTTCGCGGCCTTGTCATAATCTCTTACCAGAAGCGTAATCGCGACCGGCTTAATCGATGGAACCGCGACTACGGGAGTCTGATTCTGTGCAGAAGCAGGCAACGTCGTTACTAGCAGAAGTAGAATTAACAATTGAAGTGTTTTCATCATCTCCTTCTCCATGGTGCAAGTGACTGCGGGCTTTGGTCACGAATTGCTCGAAGCCTGCGCTTATGAAGTAAACTATTAAATAATATCAGGAGTCGTATGCAAAGACCGTCAGTGGGCGAATACCACGAAAACTATCAAAAATATTTTGACCTGGTACCAGAGGGTGCGTACCTGGAATTGCTGGCGCAGAACTCAACACAAACAGTCAGAGTGTTTGGGACCATCCCGAAGGTAAAACTTGACTACAAATACGCGCCAGGCAAGTGGACAATCAAAGAACTATTGATGCACGTAATCGATACCGAACGGGTCTTCGCTTATCGAGCCCTTGTTGCCGCCAGAGGTGACACGACGACGCTCCATTATCGTATGGATGAAGAGCTGTATGCCAGAAATGTCGATGTTTCACAACGGACGCTACAAAGTTTGATCTCAGAGTTTCTGGCTGTACGCAGCTCGACGGAAAAGCTATTTGAAAACCTTAACGATGCTCAAAGCAAGTCGACATGTAACGTGGTCCCCCATCCAATGACATCTCGCGCTATAGGTTATTTCATAATCGGACACGTTCAACATCATCTGAATATTATCGAGCAGAGGTACCTATGAGTTTATAGCGATCGCTGTAGGCAGATATTAGCTTCGTCTCTCTGACTTGAGTGATGATCGGTAACGCAAACTAACGGGTCGCTCTGCATCACCTCACGGAGCGCAGCTCAAAAACGACTAAATGATCCTATGATTCAATTCCCACGCATTTGAGATCATTAACCGTCCGTGCTACCTTCAGCGAGTTTGGGTGAAACGGATTTTGGTCGGTCTCTGCCAGACCTCGCAGTCGCCGCCTGAATCAATCCCGTAACCATCTTTGCAAAGTGGTACGACTGCTCCGTAAATCGGAGAGTCTGAGAGCGGCCTTCTCCCTGCCGCCGCTTTCCCGGTCTGCAACCTTCAATAGTTATCAGGAGAATAATAATGAGAAAGAGTGTGCATCCGCTGATAATTCTCGTCGCGCTTGGCATTCTGTTTGGCTGTGCGACTGTCAGTTTTGGACAACAAATACCCAACGTAGGGAGCACTGAAAAAGCCACCGATGACCCTGAAGTGGTCGCCGCGGCAGAGTTCGCCGTCAGCGCGCGTAAAGCGAAAGTGGGCGGCCCGCTCTCACTGGTCTCCATCAAACGCGCCAACCTTATGTCGACCCGGGATACCGATTACTTGCTCTGCCTGGAAGTTAAGGCCGGCGATGATGATGATGCAGGCGTGGAAGCCCAGAGCGTAGAGGTCGTTGTTTCAGCCCCGCTGACAAGACGGGGAGAAAAGAAGAAGTGGAAGCTTGAGAGGTGGCAAGCCAAGGAATGTGGTGGCAGTGATTCAGAAGAGAATCACGCAAGGCTGAGCTCGGCGCCCGCAGGTCCCATCACGAGCGTCTACAGCTCTCTTTCCAAGTGCAGGAAGGTGGCAAGTGATGTCATCTCCTCCACACATCTTTGCGGCGGGGTTGGCGGCTATAAGTTACAGCGGGAATACGGCGATGACCGTGAGTCAATCACGGTGATTGGCCCGAACGGGAAGAAGCATCAGCTTGAATTCTGGAGCGTCATCAGCAGCGCATTCAGCCACGTGGGCGAAAAGGCCGAGTGGCGCGTTACAAGAAAACAGGGCAAGGTCGTCCCCATCGCTCTCATCGTCCGCTTCACTGCGAGCGAATCTTCCGGGGATACTTCTAAACCGACATCGCTTATCTCGTACCTGGCGGTCGCCAAGATCACGCCGCGGAAAATCTGCGTGACCGACAAAATCCTCCCGAGCAGTACGGCCAACGAAGCGGCGCGCATTGCCGCGGATGCTTCAGCGGACAAGCCCTGTGTTGAGCTGCCGGAAGCCTTGCACGTTCTACCTTAGATAGGACCCAGGCGCGAGCGAGCAGCTCTCAACAAACCTTTGCTAAGGGAGCACCCACGATGTCTCAAAGAAAATTGTTCCGCGTAGTTATCTCGACCCTCTTTTTAGTCTTACTTTTGCCGGTTGTGGCTTCGGCGCAGTACACGCGCGACGATGTATTTTACAAACTCAGTGACGGCTTCGGTCACGGTGACGTGGCTGCCCTCGTGGAAGGTATGCCGCAGGGCATGCCAGTTCATCTGGAATTTCCGGAATTGTCTCTGAGTCGTAATGTCGGGCGCAACCAGAACGCGACGGCTGTGCTGGAGCAGGTATTCAAGGGAATGCGCCCGATAATTTTTAGGGCGCGCCCCGATTGGAACGAACAGCTGGATAAATCCAGGGCCGATGTGACGTGCCTTCTCAGGGGGCAGTGGAGAGTCACGATCGACGGCAAGGGTCAGTTACGCGAACTCTACATCAGGCTCAGAAACGACGATGACGAATGGAGAATCTTATCGATACGCTCGGGTCCGCCTGAACAATGATCGACGTAAGTATCGCTCTCATTGGAAAGCTCGGTTCGCGGTCTCCGCATTCGTCATTTGACCTGCTATGCAAAGTGGTGCGACTTTGCCGTCAATGCAGCGGTATGGGGGTAGCTTGAACTTCGGCGCCGTTTATGGTTTTCAACCCTTCAATATAGTTAGAGGAGATTGGATATGAGAAAGATCGTACAGGTAGTGATGTCTCTCGCCGCGTTGAGCCTGATGCTCGGCTCAGCGAGCGTAGGATTTGCGCAGCGTGTGGGCGGCTATTCAAAAGTAGCTACGAATGATCCTGAAGTCGTAGCCGCCGCCGAGTTCGCCGTCAACGCCCAGAAAGTGAAGAGCGGCGGGCCGATCTCCCTGGTTTCCATCAAGCATGCCGAACGACAGGTCGTCGCTGGGATGAATTACAAACTCTGCATGGAGGTAAAGGCAGCCGATGAGACTGACGCCGGCGTGGAACCTCAGGAAGTTCAGGCCGTGGTTTGGAATAAGCTCACCCGACGAGGAGAGCCGAAAAAGTACGAGCTCACAAGTTGGAAGGAAGGCGATTGCGATGGAGCCGCGTCAGAAGGGAATCACGCATGGCTGACCTCGGCGCCAGCGGATTCAATCACAAGCGTCTACACGCCGCTTTCGAAGTGCAAGACGGTGGCAACCGGACAGGACTCTTCCACTCAGCTTTGCCCAGGCGTTGGAGGCTACAAGTTACGACTTGAATACTCCGATGTACGTGAGTCTATTACAGTGGTAAGCCCGAACGGAAAGCAGCATCAGCTGGATTTCTGGAGCGTCATCAGCAGCGCCTTCAGCAATGTAGGACAGAAGGCAGAGTGGCGCGTCGCTAGCCGGAAGGGCAAGCTCGTTCCTCTGGCTTTGATCGTGCGCTTCAATGCCAGCGAGAACTCTGTGGATTCCAGCAAGGAGACTTCTTACCTGGCGGTCGCGAAGATCACCCCGCAGAAGATCTGCGTGACGGATAAGATCGCGCCAAGTGTGACGGCTAACGAAGAAGCACGTCGAGCGGCGGACGCTTCAGCCGATAAGCCCTGTCTTGAACCACCCACCCAGAATCATTAATGCCAGGCGCTGATCGATGAGGTTAATACCTTGATGCGCGCCGCGTGGTGATGAGGTCAGTATCCCGATTCGTCGGGATACCGACCTCTTGCCACATAGCTGCGTGTTGACGAGTACAGGGAGCGAAAATGTTGAGCCCTAAAAGGGCGACAGCGAGTTGTTAATTGATTCATTAGTTCACGCTTCAATTGCTTAATGGTCCTATGGCCAAATGACCCAATGCCGCCGCCGCATCAGATAATAGGATTACTTCCATGGTAGTTCGCGTCGGCCTCTGTGGCTTCACCATGTCAATGCGCGAGTACGCGCTTCATTTTCCGGTGGTGGAAGTACAAAGCACATTTTATGAGCCACCGCGCGATGCCGTAATAATGAAGTGGCCCACCGGCACTACCCCACCGCTCGAGTACACGATGAAAGTCTGGCAGTTGGTTACGCACTCAGCTCAGAGCCCTACGTATCGACGCATGAAGCGCGCTCTTGACCCTGCCGATGAGCCCGGCTTTTTTCGCGATTCAGTAATTGTCCAGGAAGGGTGGCGTCGCTCTGTCGAATGCGCGGACTTGCTGTCGGCCACCGCCATGCTTTTCCAGTGCCCCGCAAGTTTCCATCCCGACCCGGAGAACGTCCGCCGCATGCGCAGGTTCTTCGAGCATATCGATCGACCACGAGCTCGGCTGCTGTGGGAACCCCGAGGGACAAAATGGGTGGCCGAACGTGACCTCGCTCTTTCGCTCTGTCGAGATCTCAATTTAGTGCATGTGGTGGATCCGTTCGTGACACGCCCGCAAGCGGGACACCCGGTGTACTGGCGGCTCCACGGCATTGGGGGCGCGCGTCACTCGTACAGCGACGAAGAACTACAGGACCTTCACAGAATGCTGTTGGAGGTCGAGCCCCCTGGACCTGCTTACGTTCTATTCAACAATCTGCCCCGCATCGGAGACGCCAAACGCTTCCTTCGCCTTTGTAACGAATAGCAGATTGATCAACCCCCGCAATGATTCAATTACGACATGGCCCTCTCTTAGCCCTCAGTCCGCAGACCAAGTCGTCCGGAGCTGGCGATTGGCAAATGTCTTTCGCAAAGAATTGGCACGCGAGCGAAAGTCTACCGCAAGAGAAAAGGCTACCCTTGTGGTAGCCCTTCTGCTTTTATGTTTTTTGGTGCCCGCTAATGGATTCGAACCATTGACCCCTCGCGTGTGAAGCGAGTGCTCTACCACTGAGCCAAGCGGGCAGGTGTTTTGTCTAACTGAAGCTTACAGCATAACTTGCTGTTTTTCCACTGGCTTACCGAGATCGGAATCGAGTTCCCATTCGCCCGGTTGTCCCGCCAGTCCTGAAAAAAAGGCCAAGAATAGGCCAACGCTTTTCGTAAGCTGATCAGCAAGTCTACAGCCCCTTTGAGTAGCGTGTAGGTAGATCTTGAACGACTCCAGTGACCTATGGCCAATGTATGACATGACAAGCGCCCCGTCGTTGTCGGTCGCGTCCGTCATGTCAGTAACGAAGGTGTGACGAAGGCTGTGGCAGGTGAAGCCGTTGGTTCGCCGTAGTCGAGATTTGCCAGCTTCGGATTGACACTTTTTACGATTGTGTCTGATACTCCGCCGCATGAAGGCACCCCGAACGCCCCTGCTTCTGCTTGCGCTCATTACCTTCGTCACGGTGCCGGCCCCAGCGCAGTCTCCCAATACGGCGACGATGGTTGTGGTCGTAGTCGATCAAAACGGTGCCGTCGTGCCGGAAGCAAAAGTTTCGGTGGCGAACACCGCGACCGGCAACAGGCGCGAGGTCGTCACGGACAGCGACGGCAACGCCACCATCGCGGCGCTGCCGCTCACGGGAACCTACACGGTCGGCGTGTCCAAGGAAGGATTCGGCAACGAAGAGAGCAAGAACATCACGCTACGCTCGAGCGAGACCGCGACCTTGAAGGTGACGCTCCTCGCCGGCACACAGACGGCAGATGTCACCGTTTACGGTACCGCCGAAGGTGTGCGGGGGAACCCGCAGATCGGCCTCCCGCTTAACAGCCCGCAAATTGAGGAGACGCCGATTCTCGGTCGCAAGGCGACGACCCTGCCATTGCTTAATTCTGCGTTCCGGCAGGGGAAGGGTACTGGAGACCTCTTCGTCAACGCGACATACTTCATTACCGGCGTGGGCTCGCGCCGTGCTACCACGTTCACACTTGACGGCGCGAACAACGATGAGGGATGGGGCCGCCAGACGGCGATCGCTACGGTTCCTCTTGGCGCCATCCAGGAAATCACGATTCTGTCGAACGCTTTTTCTTCCGAATTCGGCTGGACCTCTGGCCCCGCATTGAACATCGTTACCAAGTCCGGAACGAATGAATTTCACGGCGAAGGACTGTTGTTGATCCGTCCCGGTGGTAGCTGGCAGGCGAAGACCTTTTCGACCCAGGGCTTCTGCCCACCGTCCGTGCCGAGTTGTGTCGCGCCCACCACCCTCCAGGCGATCAATCCGGTGGACATTCCGGATGCCTTGCAACAGTACTCAGGGTCAATCGGCGGGCCGATCATCGAGGACAAGACCTTTTTCTTCGCTACGGCTGACTATACGCGGCAGAATCGAACGACGTTCCTCTCAACCTCGCTGCCTGCCTTCGTGTTGCCTTCGGATGGACACCTTGATGTCACAGGTCACTACCGCCAATTCCTATTCGACGCGCGGCTGGATCATAAGCTCACCTCGAATCAGGCGCTAATGGTGCGAGTGAACGTGGATCGCTTTTTCGACGACAATCCCCAGGACGCCGTGGGCGGCACGAATGCACCAAGCGTCGCGCGCAAGTACTCGCGGCGGTCATGGACAGCTCAGGTCAATCACACGACAGTCTTCAGTGCGACGCTTCTGAATGAAGCGCGATTTGCCTACCTGCATGGTGATCCCATTACGCTGTGGGAAGCCCAGACGCTCTCGACTACCTACACACGCGGTGGGGCGGTGCCGTTCACCATTGGACAATCGCGGGCCTCCGACATCTTCAGTCATCAGTTTCAGTTCGGGGACACACTATCGTGGTCGCTTGGCAAGCACTACCTACGCTTCGGCGGAAGTGTGATTCATCACACCTCAGGCGGTACCGGTAGCGAGCCCGGCACCGCTATCCTCGGCACGTTCACGTTCAGGAACACCACGACTGCGCCTTTCGGTCAATTAACACTTGCCGACGTGCAGAACTACACGCAGCCTATAGATTTCGGGATCAACAGCTACGAGTTGCCCCAGTGGCTCCTGAGCGGTTTCGTGCAGGACGATTGGAAGGTAAGCTCCGATCTCAGGTTGAATTTAGGGCTGCGCTACGACCGGCAGACTTTAACAGACGCGATAACCAACTTCGCGCCGCGCGTCGGCTTCGGCTGGCATCCGGGCGGCGATGCGCGGACCTCGATTCGCGGCGGCTACGGCATGTATTACACGCAGATCCGATCGAATGCGGTAGCGGGCTATTTGGTGAACGGGCTGGACGGCTTGACGACGTACACCGCGGTCGCCGGACAAACTGGCTTTCCCACCTGCCTGACATGCGCACCGGTGAACGTTGATCCGCGAACGCTGCCAGCTTCACAATTGCCTGCCCGAGACATCACGATTCGGGCGGGCCGGCGGTCGTTCTACCAGGAGCAGTTCGCGAGTTTCGGGCTGAACTTCAATGCTCTGACGAACTATCCCGATGAGTTAGTGAATCCACGCAGTCAGGTATTCTCCATCGGAGCGGAGCGCGAAGTGATACAGGGATTGTTCGTCGGCGGGGACTACGTCCACCAGCACTTGTCCGACATTGATCGCACGTTTGATTTGAATGCCCCTGCGCCCTTTGATCGCACGGCACCTGGACAGTTCCGCTGCCCCGTAGGCGTCGCGCCGCCCTGCACAGCGGCCCAAGCCGTGACAGCGGCGAACGCCACGCGCCCGATCCTGCCGGTCAATGGCGGAGTGCGCCAGGTCAACGTCCTGGCCAACCTCGGCGACGCCGATTACAACGGCTTGCAGACACAAATTACCTATCGCGGAAATCGGAAGTTATTCGCCTCTCTCAGCTACACTCTGTCGAAAGCAACCAACACCACCGAGCCGGACGGCAATGGCATCGGACCTAACGACGCCAACATTGCGCGGCTGGGCGAGGTCGAACGTGGACCGAGCGTGGTCGATCAGCGTCATCGCGCAGTCATTACGTTCAGCTACCAGTTCCCGTTCAATTTCACAGCCGGCACACTGACACAACTTGCGTCGGCGCGTCCGTTCAATGCCACCACGGGAGTTGATAACAATGGTGATGGTGCGAACAACGACCGCCCACTGATCAACGGCAGCGTGATTAGCAAGTCGGCGTTGCGCGGCACACCGACTTCAGACGTGGCGATCTTTGTCGAGAACCGAATCAAGCTGTCGGAACGTACGAGCCTCGTGCTGAGGCTGGAAGGCTTCAATCTCCTTAACCACGGGAACTACCTTGGGCGCGGGGTCACGACCTACGGCGATGCTGCGATACCGGCATCCACCTTCGGTCAGTTCACGCCCGCTAACGCAATAGGCGCAGACGGACGCGCGATTCCAGCGTTCGCAAACATCGATCCACCGCGGATGTTTCAACTGCAAGCGCGGTTCCTCTTCTGAGTGTATCTGCCATAAGTAGGGAGAATGAAGAGCGCTGGACGTTCAGCGCTCTTCGTTCATCGTGAGGGGCCTCAGCACGACAAGTCCTCAGCGTGACCGCGCTATCACCTCGTCCGTTCGTGATACTATCAATCTTACGGAGGGCCGTATTTAATGTTTATCAAACCATGCCTTTCTTTATTCTGCTTTCTACTCCTGATGACGGGTGGCTGTGACTCGAAGCCCGGCGGCAAGCAGCCCTCCGCTTCAGCCAATACACCGTCCGCTGCGTCCACTCCCTCAACCGGCATCACTGACAACAAAGCGAATCCCGAGACCCGGAGCACGACTGCTGAGAAAGTGGAAGTGAAACCGGCGGTCAATGCTTGTTCCCTGCTGGAAAAATCTGAAATCGCGTCTGTGCAGGGTCAGGAGATTAAAGAAGCGAAAGACAGCAGTCGGGAAAGTGGTGGGCGGTTTATCGCATCGCAATGCTTTTACCTGGCGGCGTCATTCGACAGGTCTGTAAGCCTCGAAGTAACCGAGCGCGACCCGAAGAACCCTGAACACGATGCTGTACGTGACTTTTGGGAGGAGAGGTTTCGCGAATCGGGGGCTGAGAGGGAGACCGAGCGCGAGAAAGAGAATGGCGAAGAGAACGAGAACTCGACTCCCCCCAAACGAGTGACCGGCGTCGGCGAGGAAGCGTACTGGACTGGGAATAACAGAGTCGGTGCCCTCTCCGTGCTGAAGAAAGACAAGATATTGAGAATCAGCATCGGCGGCCCCGGGGATGCGAATCAAAAGATCGAAAGACTGAAAAAGCTCGCCGTAAAAGCTTTGGAGCGCCTCAACTGAAAGCACTCTACGGTGCGGAACCACATTGTCTCGAACGTTCTTTTCCGCCATCACATTTCCTTAGTGATCAGAGCCCTGAGTGGCGTAGTATCTAGCTCCCGCTTGCTCGGTCGTTCAATAAGCTAAGCATCAAGTTTTCTCGCGTACATTCTGTGTGAGGCTGAGATCAGATATTAAGAAGCGATATTCAAAATCTCATGCGCAAAGAGGAGTATCAATACCTCGCCCTCTTAAAAACTATTTGGGCGAACCAGTTCTTCAGAACAGATTGTGATTTTCATCCGCAAATCATAAAGGAGTGCAAATGAACTATACACGTCTCGCGCTGGCGGCGCTTGGGGGCACGGTTGCGTCCTTTGTTGTTGGTTTCCTGGTGTTGTGGCTGGTGCCGGCTCTCTTCGCTGAGGCCCGCAAATACCCGGCGGTATTCCGACCCCGGGAAGATATGAATACGTATATGCCCGTTGGGATGATCGCAAGTTTAGTAGCGACCCTGGTTGTCGCCATTATTTTCGCAATGACGGGCGGACTGGGGGCTGCGGACGGGGCGCGCTTAGGCGTCCTCATGGGCATTTTCGTGGTTTGCGCAACTGTGCTGCACAACTTCGCGAATCTTAACATCGGGTTGAAACTCGCTCTGGGACAGGCTGCGGCATACTTCGTCCAGTGGACTGTCGTCGGAATAGTCATCGGTCTTATTTACAAACCCGTCGCGACGCCATAATCATGAAGACCTCGGTTGCTGGCTTAAGTCTGAAGCCTTGATTGTGGTTCGTAGTCATTGAGAAAGTGAGAGGCTTTGTTAATTCATTTTAATGAAACGGCCTCACCCGCTTCGTTTGCGATCTATCCGCTCTGGCCCAACAGAGCTTCAAGGCCTTTAAGTATTTTTCATGCTCCGATATTGTATCGAACTCACGAATGCTCGAAGGAGTGAGAGTCCGAAGTTACGAAACTTTGAGGAGGCTCGTTATGTCGAAATGGATCATTGGCACGCTGCTCTTACTGGTCGCGACGGTTACCTGGGCCGAAACAAGAAAATCCGACACCAGGCTTCAATATGTTGGAGCAATCACAATCAATTCTCCTAACCCGAAAGCATTGTCTGCCTGGTATACCGAAAAACTTGGGCTCGATGCCAGTTCCGAATATCACGGGCGCTATTTCGGCGCGGTCAGTACGAAATCGGGGGATTTCTACCTGGGGATTCATCCCATGCCCGCGGGAGCTAAAGCAGGAACTCCCAACATCTCGATAACGTTTCGAGTTTCAGATTTCCCAGCATACACCGCCGATCTCAAGAAGCGAGGATTGGTGCCGATCCGCGAAGAGAACGACGCAACAGGCCACTTCTTCACTCTTAAGGATCTCGACGGAAACGAGGTCACTATCTGGGGCGACTGAGGGGAAAGATATGACGAGGTCAGTAGCAGTCGATGCATCTCTCGCTGCGCCGCGACGGCGGCGGCCTGGGCCGCCTCGCCGGGGCCAAGGCTCTCGATTGGCTGAGGCGCGATACACTGTGACATCACGCCGCTTGATCAAGTGAGGCCACCAAACACCTCAACTGCGGTGGAATTCTCACATCTTGCGGAGTGCGAATTCCAGTTGGGAAATTCTTCCCCATTCAAAGAAATGGTGATAGTCTCTGCCCGCTGCTGAGTCCTCATTCAGCTCACAGCGGCATGACTCGCTCAATTATCCGATCCCTCAAAGTTAAAAAGCGACTTATGAAATTCGCAGCTTCAATCACGCTCGGTGACAGCAAGCGCCGGATGATTATCCTCGTGTGCGCACTTGTCGTGCTCGCTTTCGCACGCACGATCGCTTTCTCACAAACCTCGTCGACAGGTGCTGTGTCCGGAAGAGTCCTGGATAACAACCGTGCGGTCGTGATCGGGGCCGAAGTCGAGTTGCGGAACGCGGTGACGGGCCAAACCCAGAGGCAGGCGAGTAACGAGTCGGGACAATACGTGTTCCCGGGTGTGCCTCCGGGTGAGTATAGACTCGTGATCCGCGGCTCCGGATTTCGGCAATCGATTGTTTCCGGGTTGAAAGTGGAGGTGTCAAAATCTTACAGCGTAGACGCGGTGTTGCAGCTCGGTGACCTCGCCGAAACAGTGAACATCGTTGCCGGAACGGGAGCGGAACTTCAAAAGACTGACGGAACTATCGGGAGCGTGATACCGGGCAAGCATTTGCTCTACCTGCCATCACTCGAGCGGAATGCGGTCGAGTTCCTGACGCTACAGCCGGGCACGAGTCCCGAAGCAGGTGATGGAGATAACGGCAGTCGCGGCGGTTCGGTGATGGGCGCGCGCACCGATCAGAGCACTTTCACCATCGATGGCATTGATATCACCGAGAACTCTACTGGAGGTGGCGCGGGTTTTCGCACGATGATCCCGGTTCCCGTCGAGAGCGTCGAAGAATTCCGCGTTGGCGTGACGAACCCCAACGCCTCTTTCGCTCGTTCACCTGGCGGACAGGTCGCCCTGGTCGGGCGTCGCGGCTCGAACCAGTTCCACGGCGCGTTCTATTGGTATCACCAGAACGATAATTTAAACGCCAACAGTTGGACGAATAACCGCAGCGGCGTCGAAGAGGCGGAATTAAAAGACAACCGCTACGGTTTCCGTGTCGGCGGTCCGCTGCGGAGGAACAGATCATTCTTCTTCGTCAATTACGAAGCGCGCGACTTTTCCCGTCCCTTCGACGTGACGCGTATCGTGCCCACAGAAACCTTGCGCAACGGGATCGTCCGCTTCCGGGATAACGGCGGCAACTTAGTGTCGTACGATCTTGCCACGTCGACACTGTGCGGTTCGAACAACAATTCCCGATGCGATCCGCGCAGACTAGGTCTCAGTCCAAGCGTCTCGGCATTATGGTCGCTGCTGCCGCTCGGAAACGACCCTGGCAGCGGTGACGGATTGAACACTACCGGCTACCGCTCGAACGCTGATGCTCCGTTAGAGAACGACTATGTCGTAGCCCGTTACGACTATCAGCTCGCGGACAGTTGGTGGTTAAATGCCGCAGCCACCTACTCGCGTCGCCTCTCCACGCTGGGCGGGGCGAACGGGCTGCGCCAGCAACTCGACATACGTGCGGGCCGGGCAGTCTTCACGGGTGAGGCTCCGCTTAGGGGACAGAATCTTTCGCTGGGCTTGACGGGCTCGTTTACGCCTACATTCACCGCGAGTCTTAGAGTCGGGTGGACGAGAGACCGCCAATCCAGCGCCCCCATCAACCCGTCCGCCGTGGCGAATCTCCTGGCCATTCCAGGAACCAACACCAGCGCCGGGTACGTGGCCCTGAACATCGGCGGGGGGAACCTCGATCAACTGGTCAGTGAGCCGATCGATGTGGATAGCCAGCGAGGCCGAACACAGAGCAACGACAACGAATCCTTCCAACTTGTTTATGACGGCACTTGGATCAAACGCACACATTCGTTCCAGTTCGGCTTCAACAGGCGCCACCTGCTCGCGCGCCACACGCGCAACGACAAGTTAGTCGGGTCGCTGGCCTCTCTGGTCGCGGACGTTTCCCGCGGCAGTAATCTTGCCATCCCAGCCTCGTCACGTCCGCCAACGTGCGTGACGTCGACACAGATCAACTGTCTGCGCGCAACTGATGTCGCGCAGTGGGACG
>JAVHWA010000047.1:0-75136 GCA_032160165.1 Acidobacteriota bacterium | reverse complement strand
AAGACATCGGGTCGAGGCGTGCTGCTCATTTACAACATCATGGACGAGGTCATCTATAACGAGCGGGGCAATCGACTGACAATGATCAAGCGCCCGGAGGATTCACTCGAATCTGAATTAATCGAAGCCCTCACGCCTGACGAAGCAAACCAACCACCGAAAAAGTAACATCATTCAGCAGCTCATTGGCGAGATGTCCATAAGTCTGGCAGTTAAGGTAACTAAACCAATTTTGATCTCCCGGTTGCTCACGAACACCGGTGAGGTGTTGGCGGAGATTTTGGGTTTGTCATTCACGCCCTCGCTTGAAGCCAACGAGTACGTGAATCAAGAGTGGGTTACAGCGACCTCCGAAGACCTGACTGCTGATTCAAACTTCATTGGAATAAAGATCGCGGGAGAACCTGAGACGGCTCCAATGTTTGTCAGTAATCATGACTGGACGCACGCAGGTGAGGTGGGCAGGGGAGAATTTGCCATTGTTGACGTCGGGGGTGGACGTACCCCACTTGACTTCGCGATTGCGGCCGCGGTCGCGGCGGCGATCGGGCGGGCGCATCGTAGCGAAATTGAAGACTACCTACCTTACTTCACGCCCCTTCTCGAACAATCGGCGGATGATTTTGTGGCCGCCATCAAAGTGAGAGACAAGTTTGATGATTATCGTCAAGCCGCTTCGGTATTCCATAAATCAAACTACGCCGAACGAGTTTCCAATACAGGATAAGATTTTCAGAGCGCTGGTCTGATTCAGGTTAGTCCTCATTCGCCAACAACGCCGCGGATACGAACGCTTTCGAGATGGCAGGATCCCGCCGGCGTGTTTCCCGGCGAAACCGCCCGCTGTCGTCGACGGAATTATGTGATAACGTCTCTGCCGATGGCTTTGAGTCCACAACACACCGGCGCTAACGTTTCCCGCCTTCTGATTATCGCGATCCTGCTTATCCTCGCGCTCGGTGCGGTGCTGAGAGTCTACAAGCTGGGGAGCGAGAGTATCTGGCTTGACGAAGCTTTCACCATCCAGATAACGCATGGCTCTCTCTCGTCGATCGTGGAAGAGACCTCGAAAGACGTTCATCCTCCGCTTTACTACTTTGTCTTTCATTACTGGCTGGAGCTGTTTGGAGATTCGGAGTTCGCCTCTCGGCTTCTTTCCGTTCTCCTGGGCGTTCTCGCAATCCTGGCGATGTATAAGCTCGCCGCTTTGATGTTTGACCGGACAATGGGACTGTTCGCGGCGTTGCTCCTCGCACTTTCGCCTTTCCACATTGAGTTCTCGCAGGAAGCGCGAATGTACACGATGCTCACGCTGCTGACGCTGCTCTCGATGTATTTTTTGACAAGAATGCTCGCGGAAAAGCCGGGCCGTGTCGCGCTTGCGGGTTATGTGATATCGAGTGCGTTGATGATGTATACACATGTCTACAGTCTTTTCATCATCGCCGCCCAGAATCTTTTCGTCTTTTCGTTGGTTTTTCTTTCGCGCGATACCTTTAGACGAATTTGGAAAAGATGGCTGATCGCTCAGGCGACGCTGGCGGTGCTGTTTATTCCATGGCTTTCGGTATTGATGCAGCAGGTCTCGCGAGTGCAGAAGGGGTTCTGGATCCCAAGACTTCCCGCTACGGCTCTCGTCGATACGCTGTTTACCTTCGCGGGCTCGCGTCATCTGGCCTTGATTTTCTTTCCGCTCGCGGCAGTTGCGATCTTCGTGGGATTGAGAGGCCGTGGAAGACCCGAGAAGGCAGCGCTGGATGAACGCACCAGTAACGAATTAAGTGGCCGGCTGAAAACTTATCTTCTGCTTCTCTGGCTCATATGTCCTGTTGTCTTCCCCTTTGTTATCTCTCAGGTTTCATCTCCGATTTTCCTGCCTAAGTACACCATACCGGCCTCTCTTGCATTCCTGATTTTGGTAACGCGCGGACTGGTGAGTGTGAGGTTTCATCAATTACAGATGGCCCTCATGCTTTTGATTATGGGTTTCTCGATTGTGGCGTTGCGCGGTTACTACGCTACGACGCGGAAAGACGCCTGGCGCGACGTAGTGGCCGGTTTTACAAAGCTGGCAAAGCCGAATGACCTGGTCCTCTTCAACCAACAATCAGGCCAGAGCCCTTTCGACTACTATGCGAGGCGAAGCGATTTGATAGAGAAGCCTTTCCCCGATTATCACTCGGAGCTGCGAATCGACAACATTGCCGAACTGATAAAACCGCTGGTAGACGGCCAGGACCGGGTATGGCTCGTGCTATCGCATCAAGGTGTACTGACCCCGTTGATTCCGGAGCAGCTGAAACAGTGGTACACGGTGACGGTTCACAGAATCGATCCGGGCGTCGAGACCTATCTATTTGAGAAGCGATGATGAACGGTCGCGCAGAGCTGACAGCCGGCCGGCGTAATATCTTAGTTGAGTGGCGATGGTGGATTGGTCCCGCACTTCTGTCGTTGGCACTCGCTTTGGTTTTCGCGGATCCCTTTATCGGGGATTGGGATGGCTTGGACTACACGTTGATCTCGATCGACGGCCGCCCCTCCTCGATGGCCCTCGGTCGGACTCTGTTCATCTTCGCGAACCATGGCGCGTGGCGTGTCGCACACGGACTGTTCGGCCTTCAAACCGAACACGCCTACCTGTTGTTCAAGTACATGATAATCGCGCAGGCGCCGCTCGCGGTCATCGCTTGCTGGGCGCTGGCGCGCGAGGTCTCCCGCTCGCTTCACACCGCGACCATCGCCGCTCTGTTGGTAGCGACCTCGCCTTTCTTCGTGATCTACAGCGGTCAGGTGATGACCGAAATCCCGTCGTTGCTTCTGCTCGCGTTGGCACTCTCGACGTACTTGCGGGGCGTCAGGCGAAGCAGCGTGTGGTTGATGTTGTTGGGAGCGGTGCTGCTGGGAGCGGGGGTCAATGTGCGCGAGACGGTCATATTCTACGCGCCGTGGCTGGTTCTCTCCCCCATCGCCTGCGGTTGGAAACTAAAGCGCCGTGATATCACTTATGTAGCGATGAGCATCACGGTCTTCGTCATCATAGCGTTTGCACCCTTCGCCCTTTGGTTTCTCTCTGATGTCGGAGGATACCGCGCCGCGTGGTACGGCTGGCGCGAGTCCGGTCGTCTGGAAGCCGCGCTTCATCCTTTCACAGTGCGCAATGCCCTGGCATTTCTTGTTTACTTTTTTCTCGCTGCACCGCTCGTATTTATCGGCCTTCCGGTTGCGGCTTGGAGAGAGTGGTTTGAAAGAAAATTGTCCGCCATGCTTGCGCTCGCCATCGTAGGATTGAGCGCAACGCTCTGCCTGCTTTTCTACTACAGCACTACCATCAATTGGCGATATTTCCTGATCGGGCTTCCTGCGCTTGCTCCAATCGTCGCTGCCTACTTTATGCGCTCCGAGACCCGAAGGTTTGGAAGCGTCCGTCGCGGATTCCTGAGTGCCAGCGCCGGCATTGCGCTCATCGCGATCGTATTGGGATTGTTCCTGAAACCATCCAGAGACAAGTTTACCGCGCAGCACGCGGCGATGAAGGAATACCGCGCGCGTTTGGCAGTCGTTCCACCCGAGGGAGTAATGATTTCAGGCGCCCAGTCTATCGCCGTAACCTATTGGCGCGGGATTGGCCTGGGACATTGGGACGTGATCGGTGCAGGCAGCGGGTGGCCGGGGGCGGCATTGCCACAAACCATTGAGCGCTACCTCGCCGACGGCCGCCGCGTCTTTCTCGATGCCGACCCGCGATTTTGGCCGGCTTGTGGCTGGCAGGAATCTGAGACTCGCGAGTTGGCTTCAATTGAGTCTCGCTTTCGTTTCCGCAGACTCGCGGAAACGATTTACGAGATTCTGCCTCAATCGGCCGATGCCGTGACTGATAGGCCGGATTTACAGAGCTTGTTGCCGGAGAATCGGCCCGCGGATGTAGAGCGATGCGCGGGACAGGGTAAAATGCAGGGATAATTGCGACGGCTCGATAATAACGGCGAGTGCGCGGATCCATCGCCAATTCTGGGCAGGCAAAAAGTCTGCTACAATCTGTCCAGTCCAACAAGCCAGCGTATTCGAACGCCCCCGGAGACGCACACGAAAGTACGCGTTACTTCAAAGCGAGATGATGTGAGATTGCCGCATCAGTAAGCGGCGCAATCCAAGGAGAAACCCAATGCCCGGACGATGCCCGTCTTGTAATCAGACTTACGGGGACGATAGTTTAAGCTTCTGCCCGAATGATGGAACCCCGCTCATCAAGGAGGCGGCTCCGGCATACGACCCGCAAACCCTGATCGCTCCGCCTCCGCCACCATACCAGCCTCAGCAACAGGCTGGTTACTATCCGCCGCCGGGCGAACAGCCTCCTCCACACGGAGAGCAGGCGCCACCGCCGGGATGGCAACAACCACCGTACGGGCAGCAACAGCAGCCTCCACCCTACGGCCAACAACAGTACTCACCTCAGTACGCCACCGGCGGCGGTGGTGGAAAGAGCAAGATGCCGATCATCATCGCTGTGGCTGCGATTGTGCTTATCGGCGTCGGCGTAGGCCTTTACTTCATGCTAAGGAGCAACGGCTCAACTTCCTCGAACTCTTCAAAAGTCGATGTGAACATCGGCTCTTCGAACAATTCGACGCGAACCACCAGCACTATACCGACGATCCCGACTCCGGGAACCTACTCCACACCGTCGACAACTACGTCGACCAGCTCGAACGGCGGATCGTACAGCGAAGATGAGAAGCATCGGCTATTTCAGGCGGTTGGTATCACCCGCGACAATGCTTTGATCATTAAGGTGGCCGAGAAAATCGGCATCTCTGATTCCACCGGCAATCCAACCTCAGGATTCCAAACGTTCGTCAAAGACCACTTCAACTGGGCAATGAAGAATGCCGCGTGGGTGCAGGAATATCGCGATCCCACAAAGGCCAGGGAATATGTGATGGCCAACATGTAGACCAAAATGCCGGAACTGGAAGATTAATCGAAAGCGTCGCAAAAGATATTGCGGCGCTTTCCTATTGCGCTGTCGCGGCGCTGCCGCGTAATCTCTCCCGCACCCGTATGCCGTATGAATTCTTTCTCGCTCTCCGCTATTTGCGAGCGCGCCGTCCGCGAAGACTCGCGCGAGTGACGGCGCTGGCCGCGGTACTGGGAATAGCCTTCGGCGTCGCTGCACTAATCGCCGCTCTCGCTCTGGCGAATGGTTTTCGCGACGAGATGCGCGACAAAATCCTTCGCGGCACAGCCCACATCACATTGATGCGCCGCGACGGAGTGCAAATGACTGATTGGCGCGAACTCGTGAGCCGAATACGCGCAACCGAGGGCGTAGCCGATGCGACCCCCACGACCTACGATGGCGCGCTCTTGAGCGGCGCAACCGGCTCGTCTTACGCGGTGCTTCGCGGCGTCGAGCGCGGTTCAGAGCATGCGGTAAGCCAGCTGCGCCGCACGTTAGTGGCGGGAACGATCGAGCCCTTGCTGAACGAACCCTCGCCGTTCGAGAGCGAGGAAAACCGGAAACAATCGGAAGATCCCAGGGGAAAGACATCCCTCGCCAATCCGTTCGATGAAGTTCCAAGCGAAGCAGCGATGCCGAACGCAGTCATCGGCGCTGAGCTGGCAGAAAGGACGAACCTTCACGTTGGCGACACCGCCACAATCATCTCCGGCGAGGCGACGCTGACGCCGCTCGGTCTCGCTCCCCGCTATCGAAGGGTTCGCGTCGCCGGCATCTTTCGCTCCGGGTTATATGAATACGATTCCACATGGGTCTATCTCTCGCTCGATGCCGCGGCGCACATCGCCGGCGCGCCCGCGCCTTCTGCTTCGCTGATCAGTGTGGATGTGACAGACATTTATGCGGTGGAGAAGATAGCCGCCCAGTTGGTTGAACAGCTCGGGGCTGCTTACACTACCGTCACCTGGCAGGAAGCCAACCGCCCCTTGTTTACGGCGCTCGCGCTCGAGCGGCGTATGGGGCTCTTCATCATTGGGCTCATCATATTCATCGCCACACTCAACATCATGACGACGCTAATACTGGTCGTGGTTGAGAGACGAGCTGACATCGCAGTGCTTACCGCGATGGGAGCGCGAGCTGGGAGCATCATGCTGGTATTCATCTTCGAAGGGGCAATCATCGGATTGATCGGATCGGGTGTGGGAGTGCTGCTTGGCCTGGTTATTTCGTTTGCCGGCAACCGCTACAGACTGGTGAGCCTTCCGGCCGATATCTATTCCATCAGCAACGTGCCGTTCCACGCTCGAGCTGTCGACGTTGGGCTCGCTGCCCTGATCGCTTTTCTGCTTAGCCTGCTGGCGACGATATATCCGGCCCGCGCCGCGGCGCGAATCCGCCCCGCCGAAGCGCTTCGGGACAGCTAGACTGCGATTAATTTTCAGGAAGAGGAGAGTCAACCAAATCCCAGATCCAATTTCCCAGAACGGCTACACCGACCAGCTCGTCGTCGAGAACGTGAGGAAATCGTTCCGCACTCCAGCGGGGGCAGAGCTCAACGTGTTGTCCGGCGTCTCCTTCAAAGTCGACGCCGGCGAGATGGTGGCGATCATGGGAGCCTCAGGTGCGGGCAAGTCGACTCTGCTGCACCTGCTTGGCGGACTTGAGTCAACAGACCACGGCTCAATCAGGTTCGGTGAGTTCCAGGTGACAGCGGCTTCACGCTCAATGCTGGCGGGCTATCGCAGCAAAAGAGTCGGATTTATCTTTCAGTTTCATCATCTCCTGCCGGACCTCACAGCGGCCGAGAACGTAGCATTCCCGCTCGCGATCAGTCGGGCCCCGTGGCGGGAGAGTCGCCTTCGCGCGCTCGATGCCCTCGAAACACTTGGACTGGGAGACCGTGTCGCGCACAGAATCGGTGATCTGTCCGGCGGAGAGCAACAACGCGTCGCACTGGCTCGAGCGATGATTACCTCTCCACGCCTGGTGCTGGCGGATGAACCAACAGGAAATCTGGATGCGGCCGCGGGAGACGAGATCGGAAAGCTGCTCGCCTCTTACTGTCGTCAACAGCGAGCTGTCGTGGTCATAGCGACCCATAACGCCCACCTGGCCCAGGCTTGTGACAGGACCCTGGTGCTCGAAGACGGCGGATTGAGGGAAAAGAAGTCTTCCAGTCCGTTCTGATACCTGCCGCGGGACCATCACCCTTCATAAACTGATACTTACGCTTTCCTTTCTGGTCCTCGACCCTGGTCGGCGAACCAGCAATTCATCGTCAGGATTTTGGTTTTTAGGTTATAATGCCCGAGGTGCGGAGCAGTCTCCCTCTAAAGCCGCAATAATCGCAACAGTCATTTCGGCGGAAAACTTCCATTATGTTCGAACGCTATACGGAGAAAGCACGGCGCGTAATTTTCTTTGCACGCTATGAAGCCAGTCAGTTTGGCGCGCCCGCAATCGAACCCGAGCATCTCCTTCTGGGCCTGATGCGTGAAGACAAGACCCTGACAGGCAGGTTTTTCCCGCGCGCCCAGGTCAATATCGAGGCGGTCCGTAAGGAGATCGAAGGGCGCACGCTTCTCCGTGAAAAGATCTCTACCAGTGTCGAGCTCCCGCTTGCTCCGGAAACCAAACGCGTACTGGCCTACGCCCACGAAGAGAGCGATCGCCTACAGCATCGCCATATCGGCACCGAGCATTTGCTGCTCGGCTTACTGCGTGAAGATCGGTCGATGGCAGCGGAGATCCTTTATGAGCGCGGTTTGCGCCTGAACGCGGTGCGAGACGAGATCGCGAGGCAAACCGGCGCCGACGCACGCGCTTCGCAAAAGAAAGACACTCCTCACCTGGTAGAGTTTTCCCGCGACCTTACCGATGACGCCGCTTCAGACAAACTAGATCCGCTCGTGGGGCGCGAGGCCGAAATCGAACGTGTAGTACAAATCCTCTGCCGGCGAACCAAGAACAATCCTGTGCTGATCGGTGAACCCGGGGTGGGCAAGACCGCAATCGTCGAAGGTCTCGCGCAGCGCATTGTCAGAGGCGAGGTGCCGTCGTTTCTTGAGAACAAGCGGATCCTCTCGCTGGACCTGTCGTTGATCGTTGCCGGCACCAAGTATCGCGGACAGTTCGAAGAACGGCTCAAACAGATCATGCGAGAGCTGATCGAGAACCCCCACTACATCGTCTTCATCGATGAATTGCATACCCTGGTCGGCGCGGGTTCGGCCGAAGGCTCGCTCGATGCTGCCAATATCCTGAAACCTGCGCTGTCTCGCGGAGAAATTCAGTGCATCGGCGCGACTACGCCTGCGGAATTTCGCAAGTCGATCGAGAAGGACCGCTCGCTCGAGCGTCGTTTTCAGGCCGTCAAGGTCCCGCCACCCACGGAAGCGGAGGCTGTCAAGATTCTCAACGGCGTTCGCGAACGTTACGAGTCATTTCATCAGGTGCGATACACGGACGACTCGCTCGAGGCGGCGGTGATTCAGTCCAGCCGATACATTCCGGACCGTTTCCTTCCGGATAAAGCGATAGATGTGCTCGACGAAGCTGGTGCTCGCGTCAAGCTGCGCGTGCGCCGAGAGCAGGTAAACCTCGAAGATTGGAACGCTCCATTCATCGAGCTGCCGCACACGTCTTATGCCGGGGATAAGCCGCTTGGAAGCCTCCGCATGCAGTCGAACGACGACGACGCCCTGGTCTCGGCGGAAGTTACCAAAGACGATATTGAAGAAGTGATAGCGCGCTGGACCGGCATTCCAATCACTTCGCTGAAGGAAGAAGAGACGCAAAAACTTCTGCGAATCGAGCAGGAGCTTCATCTGCGTGTCGTCTCGCAACGGCCGGCTATTTCAGCTCTCGCCCGTGCCATACGCCGATCGCGAGCCGGACTGAAGAATCCGCAGCGTCCGGTGGGGTCCTTCCTTTTCCTGGGCCCGACAGGCGTAGGCAAGACCGAAGTTGCGCGCTCGCTGGCGGAGTTTCTCTTCGGCTCAGAGCGATCGATGATCCGCTTTGATATGTCTGAGTTTATGGAGAAACACTCGGTCTCTAAACTGATCGGCTCCCCTCCGGGTTATGTCGGCCACGAAGAAGGCGGACAGCTGACCGAGCGGATCAAACGGTCGCCCTACTCCGTCCTCCTCTTCGACGAGATAGAGAAGGCCCATCCCGACATCTTCAACGTCCTGCTGCAGGTTTTCGAGGATGGGATCCTTACCGACGCGCTCGGCAATACGGTCGATTTCAAGAACGCGATCATCATCATGACCTCCAACATTGGCGCCCGCTTCATTCAGAAGAAAGGCACAATGGGCTTTCAGGCGACGGCCGACGCCTCGCGCGAAAAGCTTGAAGAGATGGTCATGTCGTCTGTTAGACAGACGTTTAATCCCGAATTCATCAATCGTCTGGACGAGATCATCATTTTCGACCAACTACAAGACGACGAGTTGCTGGACGTCATCCAACTGCAGATCGAGCAGATGAACAAAACGCTCGAGAATCGGGGGATCGAAGTTCGGCTTACCGACGAAGCAAAGCGATGGCTGGTCAATAAGACGTGCGCAGACCGCTCGTATGGAGCGCGTCCCTTGCGCCGCGCCCTGCAGAAACATGTCGAGGACCGACTGTCAGAGGCATTGATTCAGGGTCAACTGACGGACGCCACCCTTATCGAAGTCTTTCTGGACGACAATGAGTTGAACTATAAGCCGGCCGGTGTTGAAGAGCCGGGCGATGCGCTTCTGATTCATTAGGAGTAGTACAAGGTCCAAAGTCCGAGCCCAAAGTCATAGATAGATTCGACTTTGGGCGTTAGACTTTGGACTTTGGACTTGTTTTCCTAGTATAATCTGCGACTTTGCTGGTCAGTTATCTGGCAACTCGCATTGCCAATCGCTGAATCCAAACGTTTCCGAACACAAGCGCGCTCGGCGTCCAGGCATTCGCCTTTTATTTTGCCTTATTTAAGCTCCCTGCAGTATTCGTAGAACCGTCTGAGGGAAATAGCAATTATGCACAATCGTCGTGCCCCTATACTTATCGTTCTGGGCGCATTTATCGCCTTTGTCACGGTATTTACTGCCTCCCCGAGCGTTCGGGCCCAAAATCCACAGCGACTTGTCGAGTCAGTTAATGTGGAGGGTAATCGGCGAAACCGAGACGAGGATTTGCTCTACTACGTGCAAACCAAGGTGGGCGAGCCATACAACGCCGATCAGGTCCAACGCGATCTGCAGACGCTGCTCGCCCTTGGGTTCTTCGATAAGTCGTCGGCCCGCGTTGAAACCGGAGAAGGCGCGCGCGGCGGCGTCGATGTCACCTTCGTCGTTAACGAGCTGCCAATCATCCGCGATATTCAGTTTGAAGGGCTTCACAGCGTCGCCGAATCCGATATCCTCAAGGCATTTCGTGAACGACGCATCGGCGTATCCAAGGAAGCCATCCGCGACCCCGTCAAGATCCAAAACGCTCGCCGCGTTATCCGAGAGCTTCTGGCGGCAAAGGGACACCCAAACGCGACGGTAGAGGTCCGCGAAGATGAGGTCTCTCAAACGTCGACCGCCATTACTTTCGTGGTTAACGAAGGAAAACGCGTCCGTGTGGTCGAGATTCAGTTCGAGGGAAATCAGATCTTCAGCGACGGCAAGCTCCGTTCGCAGATGAAGTATGTGCAGGAAGCCGGATTGATTACGCGGTTTAGGGGGCAGGACATTCTCGATCGCGAGAAACTCGAAGTCGACATGCACCGCGTGCAGTTCTATATGCGCTCGAAGGGTTATCTTCAGGCCCGCATTGGTGAACCTCGCGTAGAAGGCCTCGGTCAGCGCAGGACCGGATTCTTTATTCCTCTTCCACTGCTCTCGTCTATAGATGAAGGTCTGCGCGTCACCATCCCGGTGACGGAAGGCAAAATCTATCGTATCGGCAAGCTAACGATCGAGGGAAATTCGATCTACT
This sequence comes from Acidobacteriota bacterium, assembly GCA_032160165.1. Taxonomy (GTDB): domain Bacteria; phylum Acidobacteriota; class Blastocatellia; order Pyrinomonadales; family Pyrinomonadaceae; genus QHXM01. The sequence continues at coordinate 64,203 of JAVHWA010000047.1, read as the reverse complement.
CGGAACAGGTGATTACCAACGTCATTGGTCTAAAGCCGGGTGACATTGCAAACGGCGAACGCATCGGCAAGGCGCTGCAGGAAGATTTGAAGAAGGCCTACGGTGCGCAGGGCTTCATTCAATACGAATACGACGTCGAGCCCACGTTCAAAGACAATCCACAGGATCCGAAGCAGGGCATCGTGGACTTTAAGTTCACCATCACCGAAGGGAAGCAGTTTACTCTCCGGCGCCTTGAATTCCTGGGCAACACCTTTACGCGCGATAATGTGCTTCGCCGCGAAGTGCTGGTCAACGAAGGCGATGTTTACAACCAGCGCGCTTTCGAGATCTCGGTGCTGCGCCTGAATCAGCTTGGCTTCTTTGACCCGATAGATCACGAACGCGACGCGGATTTCCGCACTGATGAAGAAGAGGCGAATGTCGATATCAACCTGAAAGTCACGGAGCGAGGTCGTCAGCAGATCTCATTCAACGGTGGCATCTCAGGCATTGGCGGTTCATTCTTCGGTCTAGAATATTCAACCAACAATTTGTTTGGTCGCGGAGAGACGCTCTCGTTCAACCTTGCCTACGGCAACCGGCAGCGTTCCTTTCAGTTCTCGTTTACCGAACCGTATTTTCGCAACCGACCGATCACTCTCGGCTTCTCAGTTTTCACCTACTCGCAAAAGTTTTTCGGGGAAGGTACTTTTCTCTCGGGCAACGCGTCTGCGCAGCAGGGATTGCTCGGTTCGTCGCTGGATTTCCTAAGCGTCGGCGACGAGAACCTCTTCACGCGGACCTCCACCGGCGCATCAGTCTTCGCCAGCTCGCCGCTCTCAGAATTCCTGAAGAAGACGTCGTTCACGCAGTTGTCGCGCGTCGGACTCTCGTATCAGATCTCGCAAACCAGCGTCAAAGATCCGGCAGTCAACAGTGATCCGACCAATACGAACTTTATTCCCGTTATCTACGGTCAGCCCAACATCCTGACGAGTCGCGTGACCGGGTCATTCGCGTACGACTCTCGCGGATTCGCAAAAGACCCGAACGACCCCGTTAGAGGACGCTCGGTTTCCGCTTCGATGTCACTCTCTGGTTTGGGCGGGGATGTCCGGACCTACGCGCCCTCGATCTCATATACTCAGTATTACCCTGTACGCCGGAAAGGCAGAGACCAGCAACCGGAAGTTTTCGGCTTCCGGCTGGTAGCTGCCAATATCGGGAGTTTCGCTTTGTCGCAGGCTGTTCGAGACTCTCCTTCGCTCGCCTTCATCAATGGCATCCCGATCTACGAGCGTTTCTTCCTTGGCGACGAGTTCACCATCCGCGGCTACAACGTCCGCTCGATCAGTCCCATCGTGCCGCTCGACACATTCATAACTACGCGAAACGTGGTGCTGGCTTCGAACGCAACCGGCACTGCCGTCGCGGCGCCCGGACTTCCTGCCTCTTTGGCGAACCTGGGGCTTTTGACGGGCTCGACCGGAAACAATCGTGCGCAATTGACGCGGAGCTTTACGTCGGTGGGCGGCGACACTCAGCTGCTTGGAAACTTCGAATATCGTATACCGATCTTCGGACCTGTCACTCTCGCAGCCTTCGCTGACGTAGGCTCGGCTTTTAATCTGCGGAAGGGCAGTGACCAGACCTTCTCCAGCACCTTCCTTAGCGGGGATACGTTTCTGCCCACGCTTGGCGTGATTGGGTGCCGCGGAAGCATCGCCGGTGTCACCTTGAATACGCTTGTTGCCTGCAACAATAACTCGCCGCTGGCGCTGTCACAGATTTCAGGTAGTTTGATCGCGCGGGACAATAGACTGATCACGCAGGAAGAGTATCTGAATGCACTGAACGTCGGCCCGGTCGATCCGATTTCCGGACTGCCTGTAGGCTTGCAGCAGGTCTTTCTGCGAGGCGAAGCGCAAACCAATACAGTCGTTCGCTTAGGCGAGGGCGTTTTTTCGAAATTCAGTGATTACCGATCAAGCATAGGACTGGAAGTCCGCTTTCAGGTTCCCATCATCAACGTCCCCTTCCGTCTGATCTATGCGTATAACCCAAACGCGCGTCGCGGAACAGTTGAAGAACTCCCAGGCATTTTCTTTAGCGAAAAGAAGAACGTCTTCCGATTCAGCGTCGGTCGAACTTTTTAGGTTTTGAATGTCAACCATACAGGCGGGGCGAACATCACAACACCGGTAAATGGTGAATCGTAAATGGTAAATAGATAGCAGCTCATCCGCGATTTACTATTTACCATTCACCACGTAGCCGCACAGCATCGCCTTTTACAGTAAGGAGCAATACAAGAAAGTCATGAAAAATTTTCGTTTGATCGCCGCAACTATGACACTTGCGGTTCTAATTGCGGTCTCGGCTTCGGCCCAGACCAGACCGGGTACAACCCCTGCACGCCCGGCTGCAACACCGCAAACAACCGCGGCGGCCAGCAATGCCCCTGTACCTGAGACCAAAATCGCGTTTATCAACACTGGCGCGTTCGGCGCGGAAAAGGGCGGCATTACACGATACGTTAATGCGGTTACCATGCTGGAGCGCGAGTTCAAGCCACGCTCGGACGAGTTGGAAACCATGCAGAACCGCATCAAAGCCCTGGCAGATGAAATCGGAAGATTAAGCGGCAACTCAGTGGTTGATCCAAAGACGATTCAGACCAAGCAGGATGAGGGCGAACGTCTTCAGCGCGACTTGAAATACAAGGACGAGCAGCTCAAAGCCGACATGTCCAAACGCTATACGGATGTCGTCGGCCCGATTTCCGCAGACATCGGTAAAGCCATCGACCAGTTTGCGGCACAGCGCGGCATTACCATGGTGCTCGACATTAGCAGGCTGGCGCCGGCAATTCTGAGCGTCAACCAGGCGATGGATGTTACGACTGCGTTCATCACCGAATACAACAGTACGCATCCCGCGACTGCTTCAGCAGGCACTCGCTAAAAACCCGTAAACAGTAAATGGTGAGTGGTAGATGGCCGGCGGTGGCCGTTCGCCCATTCACCATTTACTATTTTCCATTTACTTCTTATGACTGTTTACGACGCCCGCGCGATACAGGACATTCTCCCACACCGTTATCCTTTCCTGCTCGTCGATCGAATTATCGAGCTCATACCGGGAGAAAAGATTGTCGGCATCAAGCAGGTAACGATCAACGAGTCTTTCTTTCAAGGTCACTTTCCAGGCGCCCCGGTAATGCCCGGCGTACTGGTTGTCGAAGCAATGGCCCAGGTAGGTGCGGTGTATGCGCTGAGCCAGATGGAGAATCGAGATCAAAAACTGGTCCTCTTCAGCGGCATCGACAATGGACGTTTCCGACGCCCGGTCGTGCCTGGTGACACGTTGACTATCACCGTAACGCCCGTGCGCGTCGGCTCGAGAGTACAGCGCATGCGCGGGCTGGCCCACGTTGACGGGCAGTTGGCTGCGGAAGCCGACATCATGAGCGTGATAACAGACAGGAGCGCCGCCTCACAATGAGCGTCTCGTCGCCGCGCAATCTTTCCGCCACAGTGCCCGAACAATCAATTCATCCTTCAGCTGTTGTCAGTCCACGCGCGCGACTCGGACGCGACTGCTTCATCGGCCCTTTTTCCATCGTGGGCGACGGAGTCACATTGGGCGACGGCGTGCGTCTCGAATCTCATTGTGTCATCGACGGCACCACCACCATCGGTGACGAAACGCACGTGTTCCCCTTCGTCTCCATCGGTCTTCCCTCGCAGGACCTGAAGTACAAAGGCGAAGCGACTGAAACACGCGTAGGCAGGCGCAACCATATACGCGAGTTCGTCACCATTCATCGCGGCACGGCTGGTGGAGGCGGCGTGACGCAGACCGGCGATGATTGTCTGATCATGGCCCAGGCGCACGTCGCACATGATTGTTCTCTGGGTGATAACGTGATCATGGCCAATGGAGCTACGCTGGCGGGTCACGTCACCGTCGAAGACGGCGCGAACATCGGCGCTTATTCAGGTGTTCATCAATTCTGCCGAATAGGAAAAGAAGCCTACGTCGGCGGCTACTCGGTGGTGGTGAAAGACGCCCTCCCATACGCGCTCACTGTTGGCAATCACGCGAAGTGCTATGGCTTGAATGTGACGGGAATGAAGCGGCGCGGTCATTCGCAGGACGTCATCAAAAGCCTACATCATGCCTTCCACCTGCTTCTATCATCCAGGCTGAATACAACTCAGGCAGTCGCACAGATTCGAGCGGAAATACGCGACTCCAATGAAGTGGATGAACTCATTCGCTTTATTGAGTCATCCGAGCGCGGCGTCATCAAGTAGTGATGGGTGATGGGTGATAAGAGACATGTTCTAACTCATTCTTTAGCGCCTATCACCCATCACTTATCACCTATCACTCTCTTATGCGCTACGGATTGATTGCAGGCAACGGCCGCTTTCCTTTTCTCGTGCTCGAAGGAGCGCGCAAGGCGGGCGTAGCTCTCTCAGTGGCTGCAATTCGCGAGGAGACGGATCCCGAGATCAGCCGTGTCGCTGAGCGCGTGACCTGGGTCGGCATTGGACAATTGGGAAAGATGATTCGCTACTTCAAGCGCGAAGGCGTGGAGAAAGCGATCATGGCCGGTCAGGTCAAACACGTACAAATCTTCAGCGGAGCGCTCCCTGACGTCCGCATGTTGAAAATGCTCCTTCGACTGCCGCGTCGAAATACCGACGCGCTGATTGGGGGCGTGGCAGACGAGCTTGCCAGCGAAGGCATAGAACTTATCGACTCGACCTTCTTCCTGCAGGATCATCTTCCCCAGGTGGGGACGCTCACCCGCCGTGCTCCCAACGAGCGTGAGCGAGGCGACATCGGATATGGACTGGAAGTAGCTCGCGAAATCGCGCGACTTGATCTCGGTCAAACCATCGTCGTGCGCGCGCGCGCCTGCGTTGCTATCGAAGCCATGGAAGGGACCGACGCTACTGTCCGACGAGCAGGCGAGCTGGCGCGTGGACAATTGACTGTGGTGAAAGTGGCCAAGCCCGACCAGGATATGCGTTTCGATGTTCCCGTGGTCGGCGTTCCCACCATCGAAAGCATGCTCGCGGCGGGAGCAACGTGTCTCTGCCTGACGGCGGGCAAGACTCTAATGTTCGATCGTGAACAGATGCTGCGAATCGCCGATGAGAAGCGAATCGCGATCGTCGCCGTCAACTAGGGTAAAAGGCAAAAGTGATTCGAGCGCACCTCCTCTTCACTTTTGCCTTTTACTTTTACCTTTTTCCTCTTGCCTTCTTTACATGCTCGGGTCTTTCGCGGGCTTCTTGCGAATGAAGACCTCGCCGCGCGCCTCAAGTCCAGCCTTCTCTGCCACCGAATTGACTACCGACGCAAGAATCTCTTTGTTCTCGAGCTTAAAACTGGTCGAACCCGCAACGTGTGTGTCCGGATCATCGAACTGCAAAGCCAGATATTGATACTTGCGTTTGATGAACCAACCGGCGAGATTTCCGCCGTACGGAATTGGAAGACTCCGCATGACCTTGGCGCCCGTCGGAGTATGCTTTTGCGTGTCGGCAAACGCTCCCGTTATCGCCGAGTAGGGCATTGAAAGAAATTCCTTGTTATTCTCGTCGCGGAACACGAGGCGGCTGTTGACGTCGTCGAAACTGAGCGTTCCCATCTTGGTTTTTGAATGACCGAATACCCCGCCTTCATACTTCGCCTTGAACGATTGAGGCGCGGGCGGCAGGCTGGCTTTCGAATCGGATGCCGGTTGTGAGGTGTCGACTGCTCGCGGACGCTGCGCCAGACCGACCGCCGCCGTCATCGACAGGAGCAGCCCTACCCCAAGAAACTTAAACACGCTTCTCATAACTTTGTCCCCTTTACTGAGAGCTTACGATTGGAATAGGCGGTCAACGGAGGAACGCCCGTCTTGTGTAATATTAAAGACGCTTCCAGGTGATGCAAACGTTGCCAGACAGTAATTTCTTTTCAAGGATTCGAGCCAGGTCAACGTAGTTTCAAAGCAATTGTCCGACAAACTTCACTTTGTCGCCCGCTCGTCGCAAGCTAATACTTCCGTATTGAACTCTACGGCCTATTACTCCATTCGGGAATCTTGTACAGAATCCACCACAGGAATAGCTGTGCGCAGAAGAGTAACAACCCAAGCACGACGCTGAGATACGACGCGCGCCGACCACCTCGCTCTGGCAGTCTATATGAGCTGTATATCCCGACACCGCCCATCAGCAAGGCGCCCGGGCAAAACAGAATTCCCAGGTATGGAACCAGCGCGTAGGTCACAAACGCGAGCGCGGTGGTCGAGGCGCCGTTTCTGTTCGATGTAGACACTATCGAGGACACAAACTGTTTCGCCGGCGTCCTCGTCGTCAATGCGCTTACAGCGCTGACAGGACGCCGACGTTTCTGGTTATACGACGCCCACAACGCACTCGCTGGGAGATAGGTATCGCCCATCGGAGACCCGCATTCGGCACAGAAGCGAGCATCGGCGCGTCGCGCGACCTTGCTGCATACGCAGCACGTACTGAGGTCCGCCTTCGAATCCCGCGGCCCCATTGATATGTGTTCAGCCTGCTCTTCGTCGCCGCTCGTCATGGAGTCTCAAAGTTCGAATCGTCGCCATGTAACCTGACGTAACGCGATGGGAGTAGTACCCGCTGTGCTCTTACCCGGCCCTGGCACGGCCCAGTTGTCTGGCTGATGGCGTGTAACGCGTCGTTTTCAATCGGCTTTCGACGAAGGTGTAGATAATACCTTCCTTCTGATTGCGAAAAATACTTGCGCCGTGAATGTCTTCGCGCTCAAAGTCGCCTTTGCCACTCAAACCCATCGACTCTGGAGTGTCGGACGAATTCTCGTGCTGGAGGACTATCTGTAGGACTGTGCCTTCCAGATCAAGGGAAAGTTTCTTGCTGGAAACGAACCTGGCACTGACGAAGGCGACGGTAACCTTGCCGCCCGCGACCTTAAAGTGCAGCGTCCCATCCTGGCCCGGCTGGTCCTCAATGGGTACTCCCAGAATTCGTTCGACGTCTGCGCGCCGCGACTTCAAAGGCTCGATCCCGTTCCAACCAGCGGCCATCGCTGACTGTGCGACCAGGAGGAACAAGCAGAGTGCGATGACAGAACGTAAGATAATTCGGCTTAGGCTTATGCCGGGGATTTTCGGGGTTCTCATGGAGTGGATGCTACCGCAAACGATGTCCAAAGTTCAAAGTCCAAGGTCCAAAGTCGAAAGCTGTGTCTCAGACTTTGGACCTTGGACATTGGACCGCTTACTTCGCGTACGGACGAACGCGTTCGGCAGACTCCTTAAAGTCCGCATCGTTTGGAGCGAGCGCCATGCCTCTTTCATAAGCAGTCAGGGCTTTCGCATACAGCTTCGAAATTTCATAAGCGTATCCCAGCTCGCGGTAGATGTTTGCATCGTCCGGCGTCTTCGTCGACGCGCGTTCCAGTGCGGAGATGGCTCTGGGAAAATTCTTCGCCCGAGATTGTGAGATGCCATAGAGATAAAGCGCGCTGGGGCTGGCGTCGGCCGCCGCTACGAAGCGCTCCAGTACAGACGCCGAGCGGACGAATTGCTTCGCCGCAACCAGAGCCTGCGCGAACAGCACGTTCGCTTCCACGTCGGTCCTCACTCGCGTCAACCCTTCACCGGCCCTGACAGCGCTGGCGTATTCGGCGTCGGCCTTTTCCGGAGTGGTCGCCATCCCCGCGCGCTGCAGGTACGCCAGTGTGAGCAGGTTCCACGCAGAGACCAAACGCGCGTCGTTCATGGTTGCGCGGTTGAGCGCGGCGATCGCCCCATCCAGATCGTTTCGTTCGAACGCTATCTGACCAAGATAGAAGAGAGCGGCGGCGTCTTTCGGATTATCTTTTACGATCGCGTTAAAGGTGCGCTCGGCATCGGTTGGCTTTTTAGTTTGATACTCGGCGACACCGCGATAGTAGAGCGTGATTGCGTCGGGCTTCGCATCTTTGCGCGATGTGGTGATGATCAGCATCGGGAGCGCGCGGTCGAACTTGTCGGCAAGAAAGTAAGCATGTCCAAGCGCGTCAACCGTGAAGGGATCTTCCTGCTTTGCCACGCGCTGAAGGTCCAAAGCTTTCTGCAAGTCTGTAGCCGATGCTTCATATTGTTTGAGATTCAACTCGGCGAACCCGGCGATCTTCCAGGCGTCGGAGTCTTCCGGGTTGGTGGCAACCACCTGCTTCGCTTCTCTCAATGCCCCTGCATAGTCTTTCTGCTGCAGCAGCGAGAAGGCCCTCGCCGTTCCAGCCGCGCTGTTCGAGCCAACCACGCCGTTCGGATTGGTTGCGGGATCCACCGCCACCGGAGTCGACGCGGTGGTATTGAGCAACGGAGCGTCGGAGGTGGTCGTCGTTGCGTTGTTAGTATTTCGGCGCCTTCCCGTAGAAGTCGAATTCGCAGGCTCGACCTCCAGAAGCGGCGGCGGCGTGTTATCGGTGCTGGCCGACTTCTGGGTCTGAGTTGTCTGTCGAACGACTCGGCGCGGTCTAGTGGAGCCCGATTGGGCGAACACGGTGACGGCGGTAATTAGCATCGAGGCCAGGACGGCGACTGCGCGTAGGGGACTCTTTCTCATCATGGGTCCAATTCTTTCAATTTATGGGCTGGGTTTCAAGCTTGGGAGAGGTTCGTGACTACTTGCGCAGGCTTGTGATGGTCTGTCGGGCGTTTCGGGTTGCCGGGCGCGGAATGCTCGGTGGCAGCAGGAGATCGATCCATGCCGTCGCGGGCACTCTCAGTCGCGCCGAATCAGGCTGGCTGCTACGGTAACTAGTTCCGACAGTTCGACCGGTTTCGGCACGTGCATGTGGTATCCGGACCTGAGCGCCTTCAATCGATCTTCAGTCCTCGCATACGCCGTCAGGGCGATGGCAGGTACTCGACCTCCACGCTCCACCGACAACGCTCGCACTCGCCGGATCAGTTCGTATCCGTCCTCGATTGGCATCCCGATATCGCTGATTAAGAGTTCGGGCCTTTCCTTTTCGATAGCTTCCATCGCCTCTTGAGTGGACCCCGCAACTGTCACATGTGCCCCGCATTGACTGAGCCCAAATTTAAGTAACTCTCTAGTGTCCGGCTCGTCATCAACCACCAGCACCTTCAGCCCGTCCAGCCTCTCAGGACAATCGTATGAACGCAGCGTTTCCCTGGCCGCCGGGTGGAGCTGTTCTCCCTGGGTTTCCTTCTGGTAGATCGGGACTATTGGAAGGCGTACGGTAAAAGTCGCGCCCTGACCTTCGCCTGTGCTCTCTGCTCCCACCGTGCCCCCGTGAAGTTCCACCAACTGACGCACTATCGCGAGCCCAAGACCCAGCCCGCCGTATTGACGCGTCGTCGTCTGATCAGCCTGCCGAAAGCGCTCGAAGACGTGAGGTAAGAACTCGGGTTTGATACCAATCCCTGTGTCGCTAACGCCAATCTCGATGTGCGAGTCGACGCGCTCCAATCTCACCTGCACCCGTCCGCCTTTGGGCGTGAACTTTATGGCGTTCGATAAAAGATTCCAGACCACCTGTTGTAAACGTGCTGGGTCACCCGCAACGGAAACCACGCCCGTGTCCATCACCCTCTGGACGCGGACTTCCTTGGCATCGGCGGCAGGTCGCAGGGCCTCGATGGCTGATTCAATGAATGATCCGGGCTCAACTCGCCTGACATCGAGGCGCAGCTTGCCCGTGATAATGCGCGACACGTCGAGCAGGTCGTCGATGAGTTGCGCCTGCGAGCGCGCATTGCGTTCTATAGTTTCAAGCGCGTGGGTCGTGCTTCGGGCATCGAGTTGTCCTGCCCGCAGCATATGGGCCCACCCCATCACAGCTGTGAGCGGAGTGCGCAACTCGTGCGAGATATTGGCGAGGAATTGGTCTTTGAGGCGACTGGACTCCTGAGAGTCCGTGTAAAGGCGCGCGTTCTCGATGGCGATTGCAGCGCGCCGCCCGAGGTCCTCGGCGAACAGCAGGTCGGCCGCTTCGTACCGGCGCTTGGATTCATCAGTCACGAAGGTAATTGCGCCGAAGGTCTTGTTGCGGAGGGAGAGCGGGACGACCATCGCGGACGTGAAGCCAACCTGGCGCACCAGCCGGAGGTGTTCTTCGTCACGCGCCGATGCAACCAGCAATTCATCCGGAATCTCCGTATAGAGTTCCGACTTGCCAGTTCGAATCACCGCCGGCACTCCTCGCTCGTCGTCCGGGTTAAGCGGGTAACGCCGATTAAGCTCAGTGGCCCATTGCACTTTTGCATGTTGGGCGTGGGCCACCCCCAGACGAACAATTGATTTGTCATCCCCCAGCACGTCAACTGCGCACCAGTCGGCCAGGTCGGGCACGGCCAGCCCGGCTACTTGCGCCAGCGTGGTTTCATAATTAAGGGAAGAAGTAAGAAGAGTGCTTGCCTCGGCCAGGAGCTTGGCTCGGCGCTCCGCTACTTCAGCCGCCAGCCGCATGCGGCTCTCCCGCCCAAGCAGTACTTCAAGTTGCGTTCTGGCTTCGTGTAGTTCCAGTTCAGCACGCTTACGTTCTGTGATGTCGCGGGCGATCTTCGAAGCCCCGATGACAGTGTTGTTCGGCCCCATGATCGGCGAGACGGTGAGGGAGATGTTCATCAACGTGCCATCTTTTCGCAGGCGCACTGTCTCGTAGTGCTCGATGCGCTCGCCCGCGCGCAGGCGCGCCAGGATGTCCGGCTCCTCGTCCAGATGGTCTTCGGGAATCAGAATGGTGACAGGTTGTCCGACCGCCTCCTCCGCCGTGTAGCCAAAGATGCGCTCGGCCCCCTTGTTCCAACTGGTGATGCGGCCCTCCAGGGTCTTGCTGATGATGGCGTCGTCCGCCGATTCGATGATGGACGAAAGCCAGTAAGGGGCGAGCTCGCTGCCTAGCAACTCATCAAGCCTAGGGTCCGTTGTCTTATTCTTAGGCAGATCAGTTGGCGGTGACTCAATGGACATAAGCACACTTCTACACGGAACAGAGTTGAGGGGGAACTGATCGAGAGATTCAGGGATAGGGGATTTTGGACGCGGATATCATAGCAAATATAGCGGGCGGTGCAAAAGGGTTGTCTTAGCGGATGAGTTCGCGTCCGAGGTACATGAGGACGACAGCTCGATCTTGTCGCGATACTGAGGAGCACGACGGCGGCGCGTGGGATCGTCGGGTTGAGGGAATTGCTATTTCGCGTATTTAAGCGTCATCGCCGCTCTCCAGGTGAAATGCCACGATGTCTTCGATGTGCTCCGCATAACCTGGCGGCAATTTTTTAAACTCGACACCCAACCCTAACCCCGGCAGATGGTACGCGACACGTCCCCAGACGATGCCTTCCATTACGGTTGCGCTTTCCGGCGCCAATAAAAGGCGGATGAAAATCAGGCCGTCTTTGGCGACCTCAAGCGAGGTCCGGAGAAAGCAACCTCCGACGCTCAAGGTGGTGACCTCGCCTGTATGGTTACAGGCGGGCGTCTCACCGCAATCGACATCGAGTGAGTACTTGATGCGGGGAAATCTACGACGGTTGCTGAACGCTGACGGAGAGGAACTCTTCATATCACACCCTTTATGCTGCGCATGGCATGAGCAGTCTACAGCGCGGCGGTCTCTTCGCACAGCCCGCTTCCTCAGTTAACGGACGTGCGACAGGAGCGCTAGCCTCTCGCTCTCCATCGAATCGGCTGGTAACATCCGTAGCGAGCGGCGGGCAGGATTCCCGGTCGAAGCCAAATTACTATTCTTAAAGGCTACAGGCTAGAATGGCCGTGAAGGGGAAGGTATGAATATCAAAGACCTGTTGGAGGTCAACCCAAAGAAGATGAGCGGGGTGCCTGTATTCGCAGGAACACGCGTACCCATTAACCACCTGTTTGAGTTTCTCGAGTGCGGCGAAACACTTCCCGAATTCCTGCGACAATTCCCCACCGTATGCCACGAGCAAGCACTAGGAGTTCTTGAGTCATCCAGAAAATCCCTCCTCGCCAACCATGAAATTGCTGCTTGATGCTCAAAGCGTGGATGGAGCTTTCCTGGAATTGGCCATCGAAGCTAGAATGAGAGTTCTGAAAGGTCTTAGAAGGAGTCTTGCAAGATGTCCACCGTCGAAGACATAGTAAATGCCGTTAAAGACTTGCCGCCTCAGGAACAGGCCGAAGTCAAGCGTAGGCTTGAGGACCTATTGACTCGGTCTGACAAAGCTGACGTGCCTGATGAAACGCGGCAAGCCGGCGATCTCGATCAACGTCTTCAGCTCGCTTTATATGCGGCGGGCCTGGTTAGTGAGATAAAGCCCCGCGTAAAGCGTCCGCGTGTACGTCCTCCGGCCATCAAAATCAAGGGCAAGCCTCTTTCCGAAACTATCATCGAGGATCGCCGATAGGTGCCTGCTTATTTCTTCGACAGTAGTGCGCTGGTAAAAATTCTATATCGAGGAGACTGGCACGCTTTGGGTCCGTTCCTTCATGGATGCCGAAGACAACGTTCTTCACGTTTCCAGCCTGGCCGAGGTCGAGACCATTTCAGCATTGACAAGACGGCTCAATCGCCGAGACATCGATCAAGATGAATTCGATGGAGCTTGTGACGACCTAAGACAAGACTTCGCAACCCAGTATCGAATCGTGGCGTTGACGGAAGCTACCATTCGTAATGCAGCGAGCCTGGCGCGAAAGCGCGGCCTGCGAGCCTACGATGCGGTACAGCTCGCTGCCGCCCTGGAAACGAGTCGCATCTTCTCGAAAGTCGAAGCTACCCAACTAACGGTCGTCAGCGCCGATGCGGAACTCAACGCCGCAGCTATCGCCGAGGGATTGAACGTCGAAGACCCCAACACCCATTAACACTTGCTAGCGGCGAGTGAGTCAACGCCAAAGGCGTTGCGGAATGCCAGCCCAGGCTAACAGCCGGGGTAGTGACCACCCCTTTCATTCACACCGCGCTTTAGCGCGGTGAATAACCAGCCCTCATAAAAACTTGAACTCGCGCGCCGATGGCCTTCACTGAACAATACGTGGTGATGCGAACGCCGCGTTCCGGCTTCGCCGCGCTTGGGACGCGTCTACGGCGCGGCGACCTCTTCGCGCTGCCCGTCTCCTCGCCGAACGGACGAGCGACAGGAACCCCAAATTGACAATCTACGTGCGCCAGATTTCCCTTGTTAGTCCAGCCTGGCTCTGTTAGTGTCGCCGCGCAGAATCAAAGAAAGAGGTGCCTCACATATGCCTTCTCTTGTTTCCTTCCATCTGACAGAGCTTAAATGCATCGCGGAGTCCGACGCCAGTGGCGGGTCCGAACCTTACCTTTGGGTAACTTACTTTGCCCTTGATGGGCGCAACATCGCGCGGCCTGAGCCGATTACCACTGTCATGCCGGCTTCGATTCCTTTCGCTCGGAGTTCCCTAATAACGTGAGAGCTGGCCGGGTTATGCCCATTCAATCTGGCGGCAATCTTACCCCCTTCAGCCTGGAGGTTGATCCGGGTCCACTCGACTTTATGATGGCAGGCTGCATTGCGGTGCTATTGGAAGAAGATGACACACCGAACCAGGCAATGATCGGAGGTCGCATTGCTTATGCGAAGGAAATGCACAAGCAATTGAACATATTGGCCAAAGAGCGCATTCGTACTCTCAACAAAAAAGACATTACCGAAGCGGAAGTTAAGGCCATCAAGGATTCCGTGGGAGACTCGGTCAAGAGTGCAATCAAGAAAGGTCTTTCGATTGGGCAGAAACTATTCGGCAATCAGGACGACCAGATAGGCTTTACATACGTGAATCTCGTCGACGACGAAATCAAGAGCAGAACGCTTAATTTTCCAGAGATCTTCGAAGGGGATGATCCGAAATCCTCTTCCAACCGTTACGTGCTTTCCGGCCGGATTGTAGTTGGGCCGGTTCCGCCTCCCGTGGTTGAAATATGTTCGAAGGAGCGGGAGGCAGTGAAAGCTAAAGAGCACCAAATCAGTGGCCTCCAACTTCGAGTTATTTCATTGCAACGACAACTTCAAACTGCCACACCGCAGGCAAAAGCGGGCATCCGTGATGAGATCGCGGCCACCAATATCGAAGCGGACCAGGCTATAGCGGAATTGCCGGCGCTCAAGACCGCACTGAGCAAATGTGTGAGCAAAACCACGACTGTGAATGATCCGGGCGTGTTGGTCGGCCCCGGTTAGGTGAAAGGTCAACTTCGTGGATGTCTGTGAGTGCATGATCATCCGGCTGAGCGTCTGACCCTATAGGTCAGTACCGTCCGCGTAAGAGGATGGCTGCCGGGCCGAGCCGATCGCGTTAGCGCACAATTTTTTTCGCTCTACTCCCGACACCCTACGTTTGCTCACCGAATCGATTATTGCGACCGCCGCGCGTGGGACGAGTCTACGGCGCGGCGGTCTCTTCGCACAGCTCGCTTCCTCACCGAACGGACGTGCGACAGGAGCGCAAGCCTCTCGCTCTCCATCGAATCGGCTGGTAAGATGACGCTTGAATAGACCTTGGAGCGTTGTAGATCGTCGACGTTGGACTTTGGACATTCGACTTTGGAACCTTATGCGGATTCTCACGGCGAACAACTTGAGCGAGCGCATTCTATACCCTATCCGGTATAGCTGTACGTCTTATTCTGATTCTATCTTCTCAGGAGGTAATTCCTGATGGGGACGGACCGATTGAAGTCGAGGCGCCTGGCGGAGAAGTTGTTGCAGATTAGAGAGGCCTTGGGGCTGTCCCAGTCAGAGATGCTCCGGCGCTTAGCCTTTGACGATGTACTTCCTTACACAAGAATCTCTGACTACGAACTCGGAAAACGCGAACCGCCATATCCAATGGTTCTCCAATACGCCCGAGCCGTGAAGATCTCGACCGATGTCTTGATCGATGATGAGCTGGATCTACCTGCGAAGCTCCCGACCAGGAAGTGAGAAGGCGACACATGTACCAATCCCCACCGCGCTATGGGTTGGCGGTAAGATTTCAATTTGTCGGTGGTGCTGTTGAAGATCGCAGTGTAACTAGTCGGTGCTCGGGTAACGATGACACTTCGAGAAGTTTTGCACGCGCTTGCCTTACCAATCCTGAATCCGCACCAAGTAGCAAGAAGGTTGCGTGTGAGGAATAAACAAATCCATAGATACCGCGCTCCTCAAAGAAAAACAGCTTCTTCTGCATGTCAGCTTCTTTGCTGCCTCGCGAATAGCTCTGGTCGAAAATCAGCGTCAGTGTATTTGGTCTGAGGCCACTCCACGAGCTCCCCTCCGAAAACATAGCTTACTGACTTCGAGTGGCGCCGCGTCTGAAGGCAAACTCCCGTGTCTGGATCTAGAAACAGATTCCCAGCGGTCCGGCATGGTGAAAAGTAGTCTGCTCGGTTAGTCCGCGGAGTGAGGACACTCTCCGACAATAGTGATGTCCCTAAGAGGCGTGAAAACGCGGCAGCTAACTCCGGCTCGAAGGACTCCGTAAACATCGGATGAGTCGCCCAGGATCCAAAACTGGAAAGCCAGGCGATGAGCGACTTCTTAACGATATCGTAGGAGTCGCCGAAGTATTGACGCTTCATAGTCAGACGTTGTGGATTGCATTCGCCATGGGGCCGGACAATCAAGGGGAGTACTAAGAGTCCCATTCCTAACGACTAGACCCATAAGCCAGCTCATCCATCATCTCGGCGAAACGGGTCCACGAGACTCGCTTTCGGATCTGCCTATTGCGTCCGTACCAGAACAGCGATCCCCGGCCAATAATGAGTGTGCCGATCTTTTGCTTCGAGGCATATATTTCCAATTCTAGCGATGAGCCCGCCTTCGACAACTCAGAGATTTGAAGATGGGCCTTGACCGAATGCTTTTTGACTACACGCTTACGCGGCATGGTTTCTTGCCTCCGGATGTCTACTCCGCTTTGCCCAGAATGTAAGATAATTCTTTGTCCAAGAGATTAGGATTCCTGCAAACATGAAACTCCCACTTACCTAGCTGTCCCCAATTATTCACTGCAGATTTCCAACGCTTGGCGGCACTGTGCTTCGCCTTGTCCTGATCGTCCTCGTAGCCCTTCATTTCAAGGATCAGGGTAATGTCGTTTTGCAAACGTACCAGGAAGTCTGGCTCATAGTTGTGGTCGATTCCCTGATACTCATAAGGAATTCGGAAGCCCATATGATCATTGCGTGCGAAAAATTTCACCGCTCGACTTTGTTCCAATCTAAATGCCCCGCTCGATTCCCACGTAGCCGTATCGGCCACGACCATATTGATGTGGCTACGTTGCGTGGCAAAACAGGTGCGCTTGGTAAGGAATTGAACGTTAGACGTGCTGGCCACGGGTTCATACCGGTAAAGCACCGGCAACAGCGGAGGTTCACCTTCACTTTCGTCCGGCTGAATTTCATCGCGCAACCTAACGACTAGTCGATGAACGTACTTATGTAAGCCCAGTTCTGAAGGATGGCATCCTTGAAAGTCGACCTTGGTAGCGACGTACTCTTGAACAAACCTATAGACCTGGGGGAACAGTTGATGCCTGGACTGCAGCCTAAGAATGCGGCGTTTCTGCGCAGAAGCTCCGCCCTTTTCGCTTATCAGATGCTCCAACACCAGGCGTGCTATTTCAAATTCAATCGTTTGGATATGGTTCTGTTCGTAGTAACTGTCTCTGTTCTGTTCGACTCCGGGAAACTCAGTTCCGAATCGGGATTGGCTACCGGTCTTAATGCCAACTTGCGGAACAACAAATGTAGCGATGGGTTCTCGATTTGGCTCAATTAGCAAGCCCTCCATCTCTCCTACGTCACAGCGAATTAGGTTCTTGTGCAGCGCGAACGTGTAGCCCTCGACAATTGGGAACTTGATTTCCATTCCTGCGCGGTTCTCAAGAGCTCGAACGCTGTTGAGTGGCTTGTCATCTGGCTCTGTTTTCTTTGCTGGGCGCCCCTTGAAAGGGATAAGGGAGAATGGAATCCCATACACGTCGACATATTCTTCTGGTAAGAGTTCGGTCTTCGGATCGGGCGTGTAATTAATTCGGCGAAGTCCTCGTCCCACCACTTGCTCGCATAGGAGCTGACTACCGAAAGCACGGATGCCGAGAATGTGAGTTACGTTATTCGCGTCCCACCCCTCAGTAAGCATCGAAACTGACACTACACAGCGGACGTGTTCTCCAGGTTCCCCTCGCTTCCCCACCGTCGCTACAACCTTCCGCAGTTCCTCGGCCAGGTCTGACTTCTTTTTATTTGGGTCGTCGCTTTCGGCTTCAGCCAAAAGCCTGCTGTCGATCCTGATCGTCCGCTTCTCGGTGGAGGTGTTGGAGAATTCCGCCAGGACTTTGCTCCCCTCGTAGACGGTCTGAGTTTTCTTCTTCTTCGAGCCCTTCAGCTTTTTAGGTGTTCCGTCTTCGGTCTCCGAGAGCACAGCATCAACGTCAGACTCGGTCGCAATTTCTTCTTCCCGCTCGCCACTAATGTGTTGATAGAAAATTTCCGCAATATCGGTATTGTCACAAACAATGATCAATACGGGGGGCACGCGTTCTTGTCCCGGCGCAGCTTCTTCGTTGTATTTGAAGCGTTCTAGCCATTGTCCGGCGATTTGAATAAGCGCGCCCTGCGCTTCGCGGTATACAACATCCGGTCGTGGCTTCTTCGACTTCCCCGTCATCAGCTCCGCTGGTTGTAGGCCATCCTTAATCCACTCCCAGAGCCTGAAGTACTTCGGATCCGGCCGGCCAGTGGTATCAGAAACAGGTAGGCGCGGAATCTTTACGATCCCTGACTCAATCGCATCAACCAACCCGAAGTCACTAACTAACCAGGGAAAGGGCCGCCCTTCGGGATGCCCACTGCCGCCGATGTAGAATGGCGTCGCCGAAAGGTCTACGCAAAATGAAATGCCGCGATCGTTACCCGCGGCATTATTAATCTGGTCCAAACCATCAATCCAAACTGTCGCCTCACGCGCTTCATCTTCCAACGCTTTCTTTTCTTCCGCGCTCATTCCTTCGGTTGGGGCGGTCGCGGCTGGACGCCAAGCGTGGTGACCTTCATCGTTGAGCACCATGATCGGCATTCGCTCGTACAATTCACCCAACACACGACGCGCGAGGGTTTCGGGAGTTTCAGGACCCTTGTTGACAACCGCGTAGGTCGCATCACCTTCCTTGTGTTCTGACTCTTCGGCCAGCCGATGCCAGTTTTCTACCAGCACCTTTCCTCCGTGCATGAACTTCCTATACTTCTCCGGCACTATATTGAATTCGATGTAGTAATTCTTCGGATTCTCCGGCCGGAGGACTTGCAACCTCTCTTTGACCGTGAGGTTCGGGCAGCAAACAAATACCGCGTTGGGAAACTCCTTGCTCTGTGGATTCTGACCACGATTGCAAGAAGCCCACGCGATAAGCATCGCCATGACCACCGTCTTCCCTGAGCCCGTAGCCATCTTGCAACCCAACCTACGCAGGGGCGAGAAAGACGGATCGGCAGGCAGATCGACGAGAGTCGGATGGTAGTCGCCTGTAGGATGAAACGTCGGTCTTTTACCTCGAAGTAACAGTTCGAGATCCTCATCGTTGAGGTTGAAGTTTTGAAATCCTGTCCGTGAGGTTTTTCCGGGGATGCGCAGTTCAGTGAGGTAGATAATAGTTTCTACAGCTTCGCGCTGGCAGAAGAAGAGACGTCGCTCGCGATCCTTTCTCGACCAATGGCGGAGTAGGTCCTTGGTAACATTCGACGCACCCCGATAATCTGCGTCGCGCCATCTTTTGACGTCCTTGCGAAGCAGATTAACTAACGTCAGGAGATCATGATCTTCTTCGAGGAACAGCGCCCGCTGCCCTGTACCAACGCGGTCGGTCTTGTACCAATAGCCCGCTTCTCGTCGATTTCCCGCGCGCGTTGCTATGCCCGTCTCCTTGTCGTAGAACCAATGGTCTTTTGGCTCGTCGTATGGCGAGCAAATTACGGGGCTCTCGACAGGCTGGATTGGGATTTCTTGTTGGCGGCTCACACTTGGGTTTCCATGACGTACGCTTCCGTGGTTGTATTCGGCGAACCACATCGGGAGAGACTACAATTCATCTAGTTTTTCTCTTACTGGATGGTTCGTCAGGCTCGAAAGTCACCCGCACACGCGCGTGGAGGACGCCCGCAACCTTTCGCAGATTTGCCAGTGAATGCCCTTCGTAACCGGGCGACTCTAGGCGGCTAATATGCTGCTGAGAAGTCTTCAAACGTCGAGCGAGTTCCTTTTGCGAAAGCCCCGCCTGCTGACGAAGCGCCGTAAGCTGCAACGCCACGTCCCACGCTTCGCCCGCTTGTTCAAAGCGCCCCGCAAACGCCGGGTCTTTCATCTGTTCATCCAAATATCGATCGAAATTGGTCTTCTTCATTACTTTCCTCTGTTGAGCCAATCAGCCATCCTTTGGCGCGCCGCGCGCAAATCGTGATCGGCAATCGCCTGGCCTTTGCTGCGAATCCCGTGGACGGCGATGATGCGTCGGCCTTTCATGAAAAACCATAGGACGCGCGTGTTCAATTTACCGACGTGGCGTAACTCGAATAGCCCCTCACCAATCGCCTTTGAAAGCGGCTCGCGCTGGTACTTCCGATCCCGTAACTTTCCCAAACCCGCCAGCACAGCGGCAAAATCATCCGGGTCGCTGCCCTTGAGTTCATTAAGAAACTCCTGCACCGGACATCTTCCGGCGCTGGTCTCATAGAATTCTACGCTAAATTCCATTATGGCAGCAACATCAATATTGATGTATGGCCGAGAGGGGGTGTTAAGGGCTAAGAAAGTCTATGCACTCTCATCACTTCGTTCCCGCGCGGATCAATTACTTTGATCGCCACTGTCTTGTTCTCCCCAGCGGGAAAAGACAGAGACACGGTTCCACTCAGCGCCGCGAATCGATCTTCGTCGATGACTCCGCCGGGTCCGTTCAACGCTCGACTCAGTTTGTCCCATGCTGTACGGTCGGGGAAGAACGCCTGAGTAATGCAGAAGGTCCAACCATCATAGTCGCTATCGAGGAACCATGCGGCAACCTTGTCCGCGCCCGTTGCCTAAACCTGAGTAAGGAGATTCGATCACGGATAGCCACCACGGTGCGCTCGTAGCCATCGTTCTTCAGTTTCTGGTGGATGACTGTCGGAGACAGGTGCGCGTGTCTCTCCACAATCCTCTCCTCGGTCTCCGTCCACTTCGGATACGGTTTCACCTGCCTTTGCGTCAGATTCAACTCCTCGGCCCTCCTTCGCAGATAGCTCCTTGTCCGCCTGAAGCGCTGCGCGAGCTGGCTGAGCGTCAAGCGAGGATACGTTGATCCATATAGGTCGTACTCGTTAGGCTGTCGGTAAATGCGCCTTAGGGCTTCGTCAATTTCAATTGAGTCGGGAACCTTTCGCTGGCGTGCCTTCTCGGCAAGGAGAAGGCCTCCATGGGCTTTGGTGCACGGCACACACGCTATGGCTCGGCGGGACGACGCAATGTTAAGGATGCGCAAGTTTCCGCAGTTTCCGTGGTGGGCTCCGCAGTATGACCCATCGCATTCACAGACGGTCTCGAAACGTATACTGTCATCTTCAGACCGCCCCAAGGTTTGAGTAAGACGAAGGAGCGACCTGTTTGGTAGCGCAAGGAGACTCTTGCAGGTTGTAGCCGCACAGTTCCTCTTCAAGGACGATTGTGGTGTCGATGCCACGATCTTCGTCAATTAGCTTGTCTCCGTGATTGCTACTCTTCAGGGAGCCTTGCCGTAGGTTCATGCAGATCCCGGGATGTCATTCTGCCTCACATCCCCAGTATCTCGCCACACTTTCAAAGCTTCACAACAGACTTGATTCTCGAGGCTATTTCGAGAAGTATCTCTGCGCACGGTATTCGCCCAATGTTCCTCATGTACTTCGCAACTGACATAGCAAATTTCCTCGCCTGCCAACATATTGGGACGCTCAATCGTGAAGAGGCCGCGGGAAATGTCACCAAAGAAACCTATCCCGATCCGACGGCGGAGTTGCTTCGCAGGCTAGGTCTCGGGCATGAG
This sequence comes from Acidobacteriota bacterium, assembly GCA_032160165.1. GTDB lineage: Bacteria > Acidobacteriota > Blastocatellia > Pyrinomonadales > Pyrinomonadaceae > QHXM01. The sequence continues at coordinate 43,135 of JAVHWA010000047.1, read as the reverse complement.
CAACGGTATCTGACCGAGCTTAGGGATGCCAAGGGCCGCGCAACAACCTCTCTCTCGAGGTGATCGAGTTTACGTCGCGCCTGGTGCGAGGCTTCGAGCGAAAAAACCGATACTGACATTTCTCCCGTGCAGACACGTGGCCTCGAACGCGCCGACGAGTCGGCGCACTGGAAAACAAACGGGGCGCGTAAACTCTGAGAAGTTTACGCGCCCCGTCGTTACTTCGTGCCTGGCTGACTAGAAATTCAGCTTCAACCCAAACTGGAACTGTCGTGGATCGAATGCCGCCGTGGGGCGGCTGTAGTAGGCCCCGTTGCCTGACCGCTGATTGAAGGCGCGGACATCCTGCACGAAGGCCGATGCCGCAGCTTCGTTGAATCGATTGAAGAGATTAAAGCCCTCTGCAATCACATTCAATCGCACACGTTCGCCGAAACGGATCACACGCGACAGCCGCATGTCGAGCGAAGAATACGAGTGAGTGATGCCGCTGTTGCGCCCCAGGCTTCCGGTAGTGAATGCAACGGGCACCGAGAGCGTGCCATCGGAATTGACGTTGGGACGGTCCGTCTGGTTGGACTGATCGTTATTGGTGTCAACGCCGCTGAGAATATTGAATGGGCGCCCGGACGAGATTTCAAATATCGGAGCGACCGTGAAGTCCGCGAAAAACCGCTGCATCCCGCTTCCCGAACGCCACTTCTCCGGCGAAGCGACGACGGCGCTGAAAACAAATCGATGGCGCTGGTCAAACAGCGAGTTTGCGCGCTCTGCGCGGAAGTTGTTGTTGTCCTGCGGCAGGAGCAACGTCTGCAGGTCTGACGAATCGTCAATCGAATGCGACCAGGTGTAGCTCGCCAGGAACTGGAAGTTATTTGAGAAGCGTCGCTTCAAATCCAGGTTCATGGCGTTGTAGTTCGAATTGCCGTCGGAGACCTGAGCGTTGACCGCGCCGAAGGGCGAGACCACGCCGGGAGAGCGCAGTGTTCCCGGCAGGAAAGTATTAAAGGCCGCGGGTGTTAAGCCCGTCAGCGCCTGCACCAGGAAGTAGTTGGGCGCGTTCGGACGGAAGAAGTTGGCCGCTGCCGGAGAGATCACGCGACCGCGCGGGCCCTGTACGATGAACCCAGGAATGACCGTCGCAAATGTCTCGCCCGTGAACGGGTTGGTGAAGGTCGAGCCGGGAGTCGATCCCGCGCCGGTCGTGGGGAAAACTCCCACGAGTGCGACTTCACTGGTGTTCGCAGGTGCGCGGTTGGCGAATCGCTGGAAGTTCGCGATCTGTAATCCAATATTTGGCGCGTTGATGTCCAGCGGGTGCGGCAAATGATGCGTACCGACGAAGAGGTAGCTGGCCGTCAGCGACATATCCTTCGTCAACTGGTGCTCGACTGTGAAGTTGGCTTGAGTGGCGGACGCATACTCAAAGTTTTTTGAGACGGGCAGCGTGAAGGGCAACACTGGCCCGAAGCCCGGAAACGTCTGGTCGTTGAAACGCTGGCGTCCGAACTGATACTGCGCACCGGGCGCAACACCGGGCGTGAAAAAGGTGGCGGGAAGTCCCTGAGCGAGGCAGATCGGATTGGCTGCTCCCGAGGCCGTGCCGTTGCAGACTGTGCCTTGAAAGACTTGCGTGGCATTAAGAAGTTGGCGCGAGTCCGGACTGCCGGAGATGCCGACGAACTGCTGTTGTTGGACAGCGTCCGCGATGTCGGAGTTGAATCCGACAGCCAGCAAGGGGTGATCGTAAAAGAGTCCGATGGCGGCACGAATCACCGTCTTACTATTGTTCCACGGGTCCCATGCCAGAGCAAAGCGGGGGGCCCAATTGTTCTTATCGCGCGGGAAGCCCTGCTGAACGCCAATAGCATCTTGTGCGGAAAGAATGTCGCCGACTGCGAGATTTATGCCCGAGAGCGGATCGACGAACGGCGTCGGCGCGATCTGCTGGGTGTACTCAACGTCATAACGCAACCCGTAATTGAAAGTCAGATTCGGTCTGACTTTCCATGAATCCTGTCCGAAGAAAGCAATGGGCTTGTTACTCAACTGGCTCACCGGGTTGCCGAACCCCTGAACGTAAGTCGAGGGAAATCCGAGACCGTACTGCTGAACCGGGGTGAAATCAGGCGCGCAATTGAGAGCGCCGGGCGTGCAACCGGGAGCTTGATTGAAACTAGCACCAAGCAGCGTTGCCGCCGACACACCGCCGAAGTTGAAGAGTCCCGCGAAGTTCAATTCAAAGATGGCTTCGGGGATTCTGATGTAATTGACGTCGCCGCCGAACTTGAGCGAGTGGTTGCCGGCGATGATATTGAGATTGTCGGTGTACTGGTAACGGGTCTCAGTACGATTGACTGGAGAGAAGAGCTCGCGACCAAAGAAGGCCGCGCCGTTGACGTTGACGGCAACCGCATCGCCGTTCTGCGATTTGAAGATCGCGCGCCTCTCGCCGAAATTGAAGCGAGCTTCGTTGACCATCCTGCTCGACAGTGTCGAGTTGAGCGAGGCCACTGCTGAATAGTCACGCAGGTTCTGAATGCCCGTGCGCGAAAAATCGTTCTGCCCCAGAGACTGGTTTTGCGATTCGACCTGAATGCCCGTTAAGTCTGATGGATTGTAGCCGAAGCGGAAGGTGAACAGGTTGCTCTTGTTGATATTGTGATCCAGACGGAAGGAAGTGAACGTAGTTCGCTCCGTCACGGGGAAAATCTTTTGCAGACTGTTCAAAGCACGAAACGCGATGGGCAGGCCCTGGGCGTTGACGGTGCCGATGGGAACAGGCGCGCCAGAGAGTAGGAAGCGCGGACCAATCGTGCCCGGCAAGATAGGAGAGATCGCCGGACACACACTACCGTCATTCGGGCTGGCCAACGGATTGGTTCCCAGCAGGCCGGTCGATCCTCCGCTCGACGCGAAAAATGCGTAAGCTCTCGCCCCGCAGACTCCTGCTGCGGTGCCGGTGGCAACCAGGCTGTTGATGAAAGTCACCTGGTCCGGCCTTAGATTGTTAAAGGTTCGCGCGACCGGGTTGAGGAAGAGTCCGCCTCCCGCAGGAATAACAGGAATAGTTGCCGACGAAGTCAGGTCCTGCGAGACGTTGCTGGTGAAGAAACCCGATTCGTTACGTCGACGTTGTTCGACTGCAAAGAAGACGAACGTACGGTCTTTGGCCAGCGGGCCGCCCAGCGTTACGCCGTACTGTCCTCGCGTAAAGGGCGCTTTGTCCTCTCCCTGACTTCGCAGAAAATCCAATGGCGCGAAGGCGTTGTTCGCCTGGATGCTCTTATGGCGGATGAACCCAAAGATGTTGCCGCGGAAGTCATTGGTGCCGCTCTTGGTGACTACGTTGACGACGCCGCCCGCCGCGCGCCCAAACTCTGCTGCGTAAGAATTGCTGACGACTTGAAACTCCTGCACCGCCTCTTGCGAAACGGTCGAGCGCGAGGCGTTGACCGAATTGTCCGTGTTGTCCGCACCGTCTACCTGCACGAGATTGGAGCGCCCGCGCTGTCCGCCGAAATTCAACCCGGAGGTGGGCGCCGGCCCGATGGGACGGCCGTTGTCGCGTCCTACGGTCGAAGTCGTGAGGGCGAATGAAAGGTAGTTGCGTTCGTTTATCGGCAGGTTGTCAATTCGCTGCTGATCAATCGTTGTCGCCACGGCCGTGCGCGAAGTCTCGACCACGTCGGTGTTCGCGCTGGTGACTGTAACTGTGTCGCTGATCTGTCCGATCTCTAAACTGATGTCGAGGTCTGCTCGTTGTCCCACCGTGAGTTTGACTGCTGGAAGCACGGCGCGCTTGAAATTAGCTGCCTCTACACTCACTTCGTAGTCGCCCGGTGGTAGATTTGTGATTTGGTAAAAGCCTTCATCGTTGGTCGTCGCCGTGCGCGAGGTATTGGTCCCGGGATTTCGCGCGGTCACCGTAGCATTCTGCACGACTGAGCCTTGAGGATCGCGCACGAAGCCCTGCACGTCTGCCGCATTCGATTGCGACTGAGCAGAGGCGCCGCTGATACAGGCGAGGATGGCCAAACAAAGAATGAAAAATCGCACGCACGCGGAAAGGGATCGATAGGGGAACACTCGAATCATCGTCTTCTCCTTACATTTCAATTGGGCAGGCTCAAAGCATCGCTAATTTACAGAGACGAACATTCGCAGCGGTCAGAGAGGGTGACTATTGCAGCCCGCGGCGACAGCGGAAACGATATCGTTGTTAAGCGATGAAAGGCTCAAGAGCGCCTGGTGTGTTATGGCCTGTTTATTCGCGTTCTCATGCACAGCCATAATCAGCGCCGGGAGCAAAATATCAAATGGACGCGCCGTCTTTGTACCGCAAAACACACACGCGTGGCAAGCGAAAAGCAGGAGCTGAGCAGTCCTTGATCGGTCTCAAATGTACATCAGCAAACGCTTTCGCTCATTTCAACGTGAAGGATTTCAGGTACTCGTTGATGTCCGGCTTATCAAGCTCGGCCCTGTCGTAAGCGAGGAATCCGACCTGATACGCTCGCGGCTTATCGAGGATGAAATTGAAGCGAACGTAATAGGTCCTGCCGCTGGAAGCGCCGGATCCATAGATCGAGATCCCCGTCTTCCCCTGGACTGTTATGTTCTCCTGCTTCTCGAGCGTGCCTCCGATATTCCTCAACGCCCCATCACGTCCGTCTTCCAGCATTTTCTGTGGTGTACGTCCCTGGAACGACGCTTCCGGAAAGTCGGAGAAACCGACCATGCACCCTCCGCGCGAGTTCTCAGTCTGAAGGATTGTAAGTTCGATGTCTCCCGCCAGAGTGGGCTGCTTGGTCGTAGCCGATTTGAACTCACTAAATCCCGGAGGCAGGGTAATGCTGAAGCGACCGTCCGGTGAGTTATAGAGGAGGCCGGATGCAGTGGACGTCGTTCCTGTAGTTGTTCCGGTTGATGTTCCGCTTGACGATCCGCTTGACGATCCGGTGGACGTCGTGGTGGAGCCTCCTGAGGATGTAGAAGTACTCGAGCTGCGGGTGGCAAGAACGATACCGACAACCCCAGCAATCAGTACAACAGCGCCAACGAGAATCCAGGGCAACGGACTTCGCTTCACCTGCGGAGGCATCATGTATGGAGATGGCTGGGCAGGCATCGGCGGCGGATAGCTGGCGCCGACCGTCGGAGTTGGGGTCATCACGTGGGTCCGCGCCGCACTTCTGTCATAGGAAATATTTTCGGTCGGCATAGCGGATGCGGGCACGCCGGTTGAAGCGCTAACAAGAGTCGAGCCATCGTTGAGGCAGAAATTCTGCGCGTCCTCGTAAGTACTGTGACACGCCGGACAGGTCTTCATTTATCTTCACTCCTCTCGAACTGATTGTGCGGAAGGTCTGGTTACGCGGATTGATCGTCGACCCACTGTTTGTGAAAGTTATTGCGAAAGTGAAAGCTGTGTTGCGAGAAGATATCACATCTCTATGCGCTGCGTCCCACGGAAGCGCGTTCGGTCCTGCGTCGTGTGGAACGGGCCAGCATTCGGCGGACCCGTTGGCTCCCTCCCAGGGCGAAGATCATCGATTCCGCGACGCGAGGTACGAACGCGGCCCTACGCAACCACGAACAGATTCGCAATCGAGTCCCGAAGATTTCATCATATCGGACGCGGTACTCGCGAGCCAGGTCGTCGAAAGATCCGTCCTTTCGAAGGGCAGTCAGATTGTTAGTGATGGTTTGCGCCGCCAGCTCGCCGCTTTCGAGGGCCATCAACATGCCGCTCCCTGTAAATGGGTCGATAAACGATGCAGCGTCGCCCACTGCCATGATTCCCGAGGCAGGGATAAGGATTCCTCTACCGAAACTCTCAAGAGCGACGGCGAGCCATTCCGATGAGACACGAGCGCCCGAGAGAGCCTCGGCCGCTCTCTGGTTCTTCATTACAACGCTGCGCATCACCAGACCTGCATCGCCCCCGTGCGCGCGCACATCGCTTGCCGAGACGATGAAGCAGAGATTGCTGAGGCCGCCCTCGATGCTGTTCAGCCCACCATATCCTCCAAGGTAAAAATATATCTCGCAACTCCGAGGATCGCCGCCCGAGTTCTCAAGATGAGCTTTGAACGCTACCAACGGTGCACTCCTTCTTCTCACCGACTTCGAAGATGCCCTTTCGGTCCGGCGCGCAAGCGAACGCGATCTGCCCGTCGCGTCTATCACCGCCAGCGAGCCAACTTCCAGCTCTTCTCCATTGCGCTTTAGCCGTACGCCGTCGACATGCTTTCCCTTCATCAGAAGACCGACTGCTTGCGTCTCTTCCATGACGCGTACACCGGCTTCGCGCGCGCGCGAAAGAAGGCGAGCATCCATTTCGGCCCGGCTCAATCCCAAAGCCATTCCCTTTCCGCCACCGAACCACTCGCTTGGGACACCCACCTTCCGACCACTTCTTGAATAGAAAACCGTCTCGCAAAGTTCGGTCCCGCCCGCCTCGACCATTCGTTGATCGACGCCGAGCCTCGCGAAGTGTTCAATGCATTCGGGTGAAATAAATTCCCCGCACAACTTCGCGCGTGGAAACTTCTTCTGCTCAGCGAGCAGCACGCGCGCGCCGGCCATCGCTAACTGAATAGCCGCACTGGTGCCGGCGGGACCACCGCCTGCAATGACCACATCGTAGTTGTTCGAACTATTTTTCACGTGACGCTAATACCGCTCTTGCTGCCCGTGAGAACAAGGCGGAAGGGAAAGTGACGCTTCACGCTGAAGTTTCCCAAGTGGGCCTTCGAAGCGAGCCTGCGCAGCTCCGCTGGCCGAAAGCTGCGCAAGATGGAGAGTGCACCGTCTTCTCGAATAAGTCGATTGTGCAGGAACATCCGCCCCACGGTTGTGTACAAATAGTAGGCTAGCCTGTGGCGATGAAGATCTATCACGAAGATCCGCCTGCGTGCCACGCGGCTCAGTTCATTCAAAATCGCCACCACGTCCTGGTCCTTGAAATGATGAGTGAAGAGAGAACAGATCGCATAATCGAAACGGTTGTCGGAGAACGGCAACATCAAAGCGTCGCCGCGCACCGAAGAAATATTGGAAGTCTCCTTCGACTCGTCAACGATTGCCTTTGCCGAGCGCGCGTTCATTTCCAATCCCACGAGGAACGCAGTCCGTCCTCTCTTCTGCGCCCAAGCCGCGGTCTCGCGCAGAAGCTCTCCCGAACCTGCGCCCACGTCAAGTACTGAGAATGTGTTCAAGCTCTCATGCTCAACATCCATCAGCAAGGAATGTCGAAGAGCACTGGTATCGCCAAGCAGACGGTTGATCTGACGCAACTCGACCATGCAGTCCTCGTATTCTTCCGGCGTGTAGTCACCCTTATCGAGGTGCTCCAACTCGTAACTGCGATGACGGAAGCGATCCAACATGGTGATAGGTTGTAACCGGCGGCGATCGAATGAGAGCGGGCTTTCCACCCGCCGCCATCTGTCACACCTTCTGGATGATGATCGCGCTGTTCTTCGAACCGAAACCGATGCAGTTGCAAAGCGCGGTACGTACACTCGCTTCGCGGGCCTGATTGGGAACGTAATCGAGGTCGCAATCCGGATCCGGCTCGTCCAGGTTGATCGTCGGGGGAATTAAGTTCGTGTGCATTGCACAAAGCGCTGCGCCGATCCCGGCGGCGCCGCTCGCCCCTTGCGGGTGGCCAATCTGCGATTTGGTCGCCGACATTGGAATTCGTTTGGCTTGATCTCCGAAAGCCAGCTTAATGGCTTGTGTTTCAATTCGATCGTTAAGAAGTGTCGACGTACCGTGGAGATTAAGATAGTCGATGTCGCCCGGGGCGAGGCCGCCATCCTGCATCGCCAGTGTCATGGCCCGAGCCGGCTCGTCACCCTTCTCTTCCAAACGCACACGATGATACGCATCACAGGTTGATCCATAGCCCGTGATCTCAGCATAAATATTTGCGTCGCGCTTTATCGCATGCTCGTACTCTTCGAGCACATACATCCAGGCGCCTTCGCCGAGAACGATTCCCGATCGGTCGCGAGAGAATGGACGCGACGCCCGATGCGGTTCATCGTTCCACTCGTTCGTAAGCACCGTCATCAGATTGAATCCTGCCAGGATGCCCGGCGCGAGCGGTGCATCGACGCCGCCTGAGATCATCATTTCCTGCCGACCTAAGGCGATATGCTGGGCGGCATAAAAGATGGCATCGGTCGAACTCGTGCAGCCGGTGGACACAATGTGAGAAAGACCGCGCAGGCCGAAGAGCATGGAAAGCTCGGACGAAAGCCCACCATGCGTTGACGAAGGAATCGTATATACGCTCGCCTTGTTGACCGGTCCAACGTACCAGTATTCGAACTGCTTCTCGGTAAAGGCCAGGCCGCCGCCGCCCGTGCCCAGCTCGACGCCGATATCGCGTCGCTCGTCGAGCGAGAGATCGCCGGCGTTGATGCCCGCGTCTTCAAGCGCCTCGCGTGCGGCCGCCAGCGCGAGCGGGACTGTGCGCGGGACGTGCTTGCGATCTTTTGGATTTAGTTGTGCTTCCCAGTCAAAGTCGCGCACCTCTGCCGCGATTTTGACCGGGGAATCGCTTACGTCAAAGCTCTCAATCCGCCGTACACCGCTCTCGCCCGTCTGAAGGGACCGCCAGAAAGCCTCGCGCCCAATGCCTATAGGCGTAACGCAACCCATCCCGGTGATCACCACTCTTCGCGGTCGCTTGAAACGGTTCAGCATTACCAACAACTATTCCAGTGCTCGTTTAGTTGAACTGATGACTCCAACTTAAGAATAACATCATGCGATGCGCGGCGACCAATACTTGCCTGCCTTGAGGCGTCGGCAGTTTACTAGCTATTACGAGGGACCTCAGTCGATGTCAGTCCGCTTTGCGCAGCGATCGGCGCCGGGCGAACGGGTCTTAAAGTTGTTGTCGCGATGGTTTCGCCCAGTGGTAGGATATTAGCGCGCGGCAAGAATCCATGCGTCTCAACGTCTAATGGGGTGATACGGTTTTGGAAGGCGTTGGAGGTTGTTTTGATGTTCTACATAAAGGGCAAAACGAGCCATCGGTCGCCTTTGCGGAGCTGGTGCGGCGCACTCTTGATGGTTTTCTGCGTAGGCCTGGCAACATCAGCCTGGGCCCAGTCGGTCTCTTCTTCACGCGTAGAACCCGCAGGCGCTCGCGTATCGCAAACGGCAACTCCAAAGTTCATTGTGCCAAAATACCTGAACCTGGGTAAGACCGTGCGAGGGCGCGATATCACGGCTGTGATCTACGGCTCGGGCGCGAAGCGTGTACTCGTCTTCGGCGGTATCCACGGTGATGAGCCACACACGACGGTTCTTGCCCGCTCGCTTGAAGTTCATATCAGTCCTGAAACTCTGCCTGAGAATTTGACCGTTATCATCGTGGCCGATGTAAATCCCGACGGTCTGATGGCTGCAACCCGCGTCAACGCCAATGGAGTGGATATCAATCGTAACTTTCCCTCGAAAACGTGGCGCGCTGAGTACACTGACCAACTACGCTTCCCTGGTGCAAAGCCTTCTTCCGAGCCTGAGACGCGCGCGATACTCAGTCTGCTTGAGCAATACCCGCCTCATGTGGTGATAACCCTTCACGCCGCGCTGGGCTGCGTGAACTGGGATGGACCGGGCGGCCAACTCGCACAATCTCTGGCTTCGATAAACGGCTACCCACTTTGCGGATCGCTTGGCTACGAGACGCCGGGTTCGCTGGGACTGTTCACAGGGATTGATCGTCAGGTTCCAACTGTGACGATAGAGTTAAAGCCGAAGGGTCCAACGGCCCTGGTCGACGAGAACCTGCCAGGCCTTCTCGCCCTACTGAAACAGATCGCCGCCAAATAAAAAGAGAGCACGCATGACGAAATCACGCGTGCTCTCTCTCTTACGAGTTAACTGGCTCAGCCGGCGGTCATGCTGCCGGCTGTTCTGGCCCACCGCCTTCAATCTTGGTTCCGCATTCGTTGCAGAACTTCGTGCCGGGCGCGACCTCAGCCTGGCACTTCGGGCACTTCAGCTTTTCCTGTTTAGCTCCGCATTCGTTGCAGAACTTCGCGCCCACCTGGACCTGCGCGCTGCACTTGACGCATGGGACGGTCTGTGGACCCGTCTCCAGTTTGGCGCCACACTCATTGCAAAACTTGCCGGCGCCCACGTGGTTCGCGCCACACTTGGGACATTTCGTGGAAGCGGCACTGACCCCGCCCGAACCTTGCTGTTGCTGCGGCTGGTTCATCGCATTGGACATTTGTCCTGCCATTTGATTTCCAATTGCGAATCCGGCGCCAAGACCTGCGCCGATTCCCGCGCCGCCCGAAGGATTATTTGCCGCATCGCGCATAGCGTCCGCAGCTTGAAACTGCGCGTATCGCCCGACATCTCCAATCACACCCATCGAGGTGCGCTTGTCCATCGCAGCTTCGACCTCGGGTGGCAATGAAATGTTCTCAACGAAGAACTTCGTCAGCTCGAGGCCATAACTCTTGAATTCGTCACTGAGTTTGGTGCGCGCGAACTGGCCCAGCTCGTCGTAGTTGGAAGCCAGGTCCAACGCTGCTATTTTCGATTCGCCGAGCGCGTCAGTAAAACTACTGACCAGCGTCCGCTTGAGCTGGCCTTCGATGTCTTCCGTTTCGAAGTGACCGTTCGTGCCCGCGACCTCTTTTATGAAAGTACGAGGATCACCGACGCGAATCGAGTAGATGCCGAAGGCGCGAAGCCGAACCATTCCAAAGTCCGCATCCCTCATCATGATGGGATTCATCGTGCCCCATTTCAGGTCGGTGAACTGCTTCGTGTTGGCAAAGTAAACTTCCGCCTTGAAGGGGGAGTTGAAACCGTACTTCCACGCGCCGAGCTTGCTGAGGACCGGCGTGTTACCGCCGTCAATTGTGTAACGGCCGGGAGTGAAAACGTCGGCGATTTGTCCTTCGAAAACAAAGACGGCCGCCTGCGACTCACGTACGATGAGTTGCGCACCGTTCTTAATCTCCTGTCCTCTTACGGGGAAACGATACATCATCGTGTTGCCGGATTCGTCCAGCCACTCGATGACTTCAATGAATTGTGCCTTGATGGCGTCGAATATTCCCATATTTGCTTCCAATCTCCTTTTGGCGGCGCTAAGGGTTACCGTTACGGCCGCCTGATATTATACGCTAGCGCTCGATCCAAGGTTCAAACGGTGTGGCCGCCATTCGGTAAGAATATTGCATAGTTCCGCTTGGCGATGGAAGTCCGGACGGATAAGAAGCGAGCTACCCGTCAGCCTTCCGTTTCTCTCTCCTCCGGCGTCTAAGCGCGCAAATCACGAGTGCGGCCAAGCCCCCGCTCATATCTATGAAACTGTCGTGGATCGAGGCCGTCCTGCTTTGGACGAAACTCTGGTGATATTCGTCCGTCAGCGCATAGACCATAACCAGTAATAGGGCGACCAGGAACCACCGGCGACGAAGCTCCTGTTGAGAAGAGGTCGTGAAAGCTCTGGCCGCCAGCCATCCGAGAATCGCATACTCGGTGAAGTGAGCCGCCTTGCGAATGACGAAGTGTGCGAAGGCTAATTGCTCATCGCTGATTCGGGGGAACAACCAGCGAAGTAAGGGTCCGATGATTCGCGAGGTATTTGCGGCCGAGAACTGGCCGGACGAGGCGTAGAAGATCGCCCCCATCCAGACTATTAGCGGGCCGTAGCGCAGAAGGCGCTGCTTCATTCTACCCTTCCGCGGATCTTCCAGCTCTTCGCTTGGCACTCGCGTCTTCCTTAACGGTCCAGGCACATAGCAAATAAAAAGAAAAAGGCAAAGCGGAAGATCGATCCCACTTTGACCTTTTGCGGTTGTACGTTTGGGTCGTGACGTCGCGTCTACTGTACGGTCGCACCCGACACGACTTCGATAATCTCGCTGGTGATTGCCGCCTGTCGCACGCGATTCATATTCAGCGTAAGCGATTCAATCAGTTCGGCTGCGTTCTTCGATGCGGAATCCATCGCCGTCATTCGGGCCCCATGCTCGGAAGCGACTGATTCAAGCAGCGCGCGAAAGATCTGCGTCTCGATCAGTCGTGGCAACAGACGACTGAAAATCTCTGTCGGCGATTGCTCGTAGATGTACTCGACCATATCGGTGGCACGAGAGCTCGGACCGACGATAGCGGTGTCGGGAGCTGTTTCAGCAGTACGCGAGACAGGCATTAGTTGCTCTGTGATTACGCGTTGTTGCAACACTGATTTGAATTCGTTGTAGATGAGAAAGACCTTGTCGATCTCATGGTCCTGGGTAAACTGATCAATAACCCTGCGGGCTATCTCAACCGCTTCCGAATACTCGATCCGCCCTTTGCCCGTCAGCCCAACATACTCCGTAACAAACGGGACCTGGCGGCGGCGAAAGAAATCCCTGCCCTTGCGACCAACAGGAATCATCTCAATCGTTTTGTCCTGATGCTGTCGCATAAAGCTCTGCGTCGCTTTGATCAGATTCGTATTGAAGGCGCCGGCCAAGCCTTTATCAGCCGTGACCAGAACTATCAGGTAACGCTGGTCGCCTCGCGCATCGAGCAATGGATGATGGAACTCTTCATCCGTGTGCGAAGCCAGCTCACCCAGGACGTCCGTCATCTTGTTGGCGAACGGCCGAGCGGCGACGACAGTGTCCTGCGCGCGTTTCAACTTCGCGGCCGACAGCATCTTCATCGCCTTGGTGATCTGCTGCGTATTTTTAACCGACTTGATGCGTCGGCGGATGTCCAAAAGATTTGGCATGGTCAGTCAGTGACGTTGTTGCTTGATTCTGTAGTTGCGTCCTTTGCCAATCGTCACTTCGTTACTGGACGCCAGCGACCGTTGCCTGTGCTGCTGGAGCGGCAACCGCGGAGCGGGCGGAAACATTCGTTTCCTCATCCCATCTTTCTCTGAAGTCTTTCAAGACCTGTTCAAGATCTTTCGTTATGTCGTCAGTGAGTGCTTTCTTTTCACGGATCGCCTGTAGCAGACCGGGATGAGAGTTCTCGACGAACCGCAGCAGTTGCGATTCGAATTTGCGAACGTTCTCTACCGGAATGTCGTCAACATAACCTTTGGTTGCCGTCCAGATGACAAGCACCTGCTTTTCCACATCCATCGGCTCGTACTGTGGCTGTTTTAGAATCTCCACCAGCCGCTGTCCGCGAGCGATCTGCGCCTGAGTCGACTTATCCAGATCGGACCCAAACTGTGCAAAGGCCTGGAGCTCTCGAAACTGTGCAAGGTCGATGCGGAGCGTTCCGGCGACAGACTTCATCGCCTTGATTTGAGCGGCGCCTCCGACGCGCGAAACCGAATTGCCGACGTTGATGGCGGGGCGAATGCCAGCGTTGAAAAGGTCCGCCTCAAGAAAGATCTGTCCGTCGGTAATCGAGATCACGTTGGTTGGGATGTAAGCCGAGATGTCTCCCGCCTGCGTTTCGATGAGTGGAAGACTCGTCAACGAACCGCCGCCCTTGGCGTCCGAAAGCTTCGCCGCACGCTCTAAGAGTCTTGAGTGCAAATAGAACACGTCGCCTGGATAGGCTTCGCGTCCGGGTGGGCGACGAAGCAGCAGCGAGATTTCTCTATAGGCAGCAGCCTGTTTTGACAGATCGTCGTAGATCGTCAAGGCGTGGCGTCCGTTATCCCGAAAGTACTCACCGATGGATGCGCCGGTATAGGGCGCCAGAAACTGCATCGCTGCCGGATCAGACGCCGTCGCTTTGACGACGATGGTGTAGTCCATGGCTCCGAAGTCAGTCAGGGTCTTAACCACCTGGGCGACAGTCGACGCCTTTTGTCCGATGGCGACGTAGATGCATATGACGTCTTTGCCCTTTTGATTGATGATTGTGTCGACGGCAACGGCGGTCTTGCCGGTTTGGCGATCACCAATAATCAGTTCGCGCTGTCCGCGGCCGATTGGAACCATCGAGTCGATAGCCTTAAGACCTGTCTGCAAAGGTTCCTTCACAGGCTGTCGATCAATGATGCCGGGAGCCATTCTTTCGATTGGATTAAAGGTGTCCGTTATGATCGGACCGCGCTCATCGATAGGTAAGCCCAGTGCGTTGACAACGCGACCCATCATCGCGTCGCCCACTGGCACCTCCATGATGCGCCCCGTACGCTTGACCAGATCGCCTTCCATTACCGCTTGGAATTCGCCGAATAGCACCGCGCCGACTTTGTCTTCCTCTAGGTTCAGAGCCAGGCCGCGTACCTCGTGAGGAAACTCGAGCAACTCACCCGCCATTACTTTCTCGAGGCCGTGAATCTCTGCGATACCGTCGCCAACCTTGATCACCGTTCCTACTTCTGTGACAGTCACGCCAGATTCGAAGTTCTCGATCTGTTGACGAATTATTTCGTTTATCTCGTTAGCTTTGATCGGTTCCATATGATCCTTATCACAAGTCGGAGCGCGCGCTATTAATGGCTAAGCTCAGCGCTCGTTCGTTATTTGTTGCTTACCATCCTCTGCTTAACCTGCTCCAACTGATTGCGAACGGAGCCATCGTAAATAGTCGAGCCGATGCGCGTCATGACCCCACCGATCAGATCTTCATTGGTGGTGAAGCTTAAGCGCACCCGCTTGCCGGTCAGGACCGTTAGTTTCTCGCGCAAGGTCGCTTGCGCAGATTCCGGCACGGGCCGAGCTGTAGTCACCTGCGCCGAGACCACTCCCGAGCGCTCATCCAGGACTTGAGCGAACCGTTTGTTGACTTCATGCAAATCCGCCAGACGTTGATTCTGCAGGAGTACCTGGAGAAAATTTGAGGTCGTCGGGCGAAGATGGGCGCGCGATATTAACGCGTTTAGGACCCGCTTCTTTTGCTCGTACGGGATCGTTGGGTTGCGGAAGACCTCGAGCAGTTGATCATTTGATTGCATCAACTCCTCCCAGTCGAGTAGTTCGCTCTGCACTTCTTGCGCTTCGTTGCGCGCTATTACGACATCTGCCAGGGCCATTGCGTAACGGCGAGCTACTGTTTGCACGCTCAACGCCGGATTCCTCCCAGTTCCTCTACGCGAAGCTTGAAGAGCCGAGCGTCGTCCTCTGGCTTAATGTCTCGACGTATCATTTCCTCTGCAAGCTGCACGCTTTGTTCCGCCGCGAACTCACGCAGTTGTTGACGTGCGGCCTTGCCGGCACTCTCAATCTCTCGCTGTGCCTGCTCTCGCAGTTTTTGTGTTTCTTGTTCTGTCGACAGACGTATGCGCTCGCGTTCCTCGGCAGCTTCCCGGTGAGATTGGTCTCGAAGTGCAACCATCTCCGCGTCAAGACGCGATAATCTCGCCTCAACCTCTTCCAGTTTTGCGCGCGCCGCCTCGCGCTCTTGCTGGGCACGCATCAGATCTCGGCGAATGCCCTCTCGGCGGGCCCGCATCGCCTGGCTCACTGGACGGCGTAAAATATAAATGAAGAGGCCAATGAAAATTATGAGGTTAACCCAGCGCCACAACTCGAAGCTGGGGATGTTCCACCACGGTGCCGCTTCGCTATCACTTAGGCCAACAAAATTTACAATTAAACTGAAAGTCATAGGCTATTCGCTCAGTCCCAGGTCTCGCATTACAGTTTCGCTCACCGACCGATGGAGGATCCGAGCGCTGACGTCGGCAGCGATCCGACGTGCCTCGTGATCAAGGGCCAGTCGGGCTTGCTCGGTCTGTGCCTGGATAGCTTCCTTTTCTTCTGCGATCGAGCGATTCACTTCGGCGCGCGCCCCGGTCAGTTTGGCGATGCGTTCATCCATCACTTCGGCCCGCTCACGTTCCATCAATTGGTATCCCTCTGCGCGTGTTTGGCGGAGGGCCTGCTCGTAGTGAGCCATCTTTTCGTCCACACTCCTTAGGATTTCGGCGGCTTCACCTGAACGCCCGCTCGTCCGCTTTTCTCTCTCTTCGAGAATGCGGTTGATCGGCTTGAATAGTGTGGCGTTCAGGACAAACACCATAACCAGGATGATTGCGATATGGAGGAAGAGTGTGCCGTCGGGCACGAGTTGAATCGAGTTTTCGGCAAACGCCAGAAAAGTCATAGTCCTGGACCCGGTTTCTTGAGCTTGGTCTACACGCTAACTAGCTGGTAGTTAAGATTTTTTAGTTGCCAAAAGCCTGCGAGTCTAGCATGCGTTTTGACGGAGCGTCAAGGAAGGCGGCTTCGCAAATCAGAGAACCGCGTCGATCACACCAGTCGCGCCTTTAAGCGTACTCTTCATCGTCCGCCCGAAGCGCCTCCCCCGGTTCTATAGACGAATTCTCCTGAATATCTGGTCACAGTACGCGAATCAGATGGTTTGATCGAGCCTGCACTTCGCCGATTATCACCGAACCCGGGATGTCGTTAGCTAACCGCTCCGCCTTAGAGCTACCGACACTAATAAGCAATCCACCCGCAGTTTGAGGATCATAGAGCGCGCATTCCAGTTCCCGCGAGATACCACTCTCGATGCTAACCTCGGTACCTACGTATTCTCGATTGTACTTATCTCCACGCGTAAGCATTCCTTTTTCGATGAGCTCGAGAACTTCTGGAAGTAGAGGGACCCGGCTCGAATCGAGGATAAGAGTTACATTGCTGGCGCGGGCCAACTCATATGCATGCCCCAGGAGCCCAAAGCCGGTGACGTCAGTGCAGGCATGCACGCCAACCCGTTGCATTTCCGCGGAGGCGTAGGCGGCTGATGTAGACATGGCCTCTATTGAAGCCTCTACTGCTCTCGGGCTGGCGATGCCATGTTTGAGGCCGGTGCTGATAGCACCAGTTCCAATTGGCTTTGTTAAAATAATAGCATCACCCGGCTGTGCATTGGCGTTGGTAATCGCACTAGCGGGGTGGATAACACCGGTTACGGCATATCCGATCTTTATTTCTTGATCGTCAACAGAGTGCCCACCGAGAATTACCACGCCGGCTTCGTTCATGGCCAGCTGGCCTCCTCGCAGGATCTCGGCCAGAACCGAGAGATCTTCTTTTCCGGGATAGCAGACAATAGACAAGGCAGTGAGCGGCGTCGCCCCCATCGCGTAGATATCGTTTAGAGAATTCAAGGCAGCGATTCTGCCATAAATCGCTGGTTCATCTGCAATCGGAGTGAAGAAATCCACGGTTTGGACCAGAGCGATTTCGTCAGTAAGTCGATACACTCCTGCATCGTCGGCCAAGTCATAGCCGACCAGTACGTTCGGGTTATTTGGTTGTGCAGGTAGCTGGCTCAAAACTTGAGCAAGGTGTCGCGGCGAAAGCTTCGCCACTCAACCGGCACAAGAGGCCATTTCAGTTAATCTCTTCATCTCTTGCTCGTCTCACGTTTTATAGTTGTACAAATTGCAACAGAGGTTAGTTGCCCTCCCTCGTAACTCGTTCGTCGATTCTGGATCACAGAAAGCCCAACATAAAAGGGATGCTCGCTTCTCCACTTAGCACATTGACTGCCCTAATCCGTTGCCGTCGCTGTCGTAGAGCTTCCACCTAAAAGCACTTTGTAAATTCTATCGAGATCACTGTCGCCGTAATACTCGATCTCGATCTTACCGCCCACGCGGCCCTGGTTCTGAACTACTCGGACTTGAGTGCCAAAGTGTCGTCTGAGTTTACTCTCGGCGGCCCTGACGTTGGCGTCGTTCAGTTTTGTAGAAGATGTTTCCGTAAGAGTGGGACTACCGCCTGAGGCTATTCGTTTGATAATTCGCTCTGTCTCTCGAACTGAAAGTGCGCGCTCGATAATACTGCGAGCTACGCTGCGCTGAGTGCTTTCATTGCTGACTCCGAGCAGAGCTCGCGCATGGCCCATCGTCAGCTTAGCTTCTTCGACCAACCGCTGGAGGTCCTCGGGCAAGCGCAACAAACGTAAGTAGTTCGTTATGAATGAGCGATCTCGACCGACTCTTTGCGCCACTACCTCCTGAGTCAGTCCCAAGGTCTCGATGAGGCTTCTGTAGGCGTGGGCCTCTTCGATCGCATTTAGTTCCTGCCGTTGGATGTTCTCGATTAAGGCAAGCTCAAGCAGCTTATCGTCAGCAATTTCGCGAATGACCGCTGGAATTCTTTGCAGCCCTGCGCGCTGCGCGGCACGCCACCTTCTTTCGCCTGCTACCAGCTGATATCGAGCGCCGCGCCGTCTCACTAGAATGGGCTGCACAATTCCATTCGAACGTACGGACTGTGCCAGTTCTTCAAGACTGGCTTCATCAAAGTTGGTTCTGGGCTGGGCGGAACTAGCTTCGATTAAATCAATGTCGATTTCGAGAAAGTCATCACCCTTCTCCATTTCTGAATCCGACAGCAGAGCGCTCAAGCCCCGCCCTAACGCTCTTCTTGTCATGTTCCATGACCTCCTTGGCTAATTGAATATAACTTTCCGCGCCGCGCGACCGTATATCATAGACAACAATAGGCTTACCATGACTAGGGGCTTCTGCCAGTCGCACATTTCGGGGAATCACGGTTTCAAAAACCTGCTGACCATAGAAATCTCGAAGGTCGGCCGCGACTGCCGAAGAAAGATTGGTCCGCTCATCGTACATAGTCAACAATAGCCCCTCAATGGTGAGCCCCGGATTTAGCACGCGTCGAATCCGAGCCAGAGTATCGAACAGCTCCGTGACTCCTTCCAGCGCAAAATATTCACATTGAATAGGGACGAGCAGGGAAGTCGCGGCCGTGAGGGCGTTTAGGGTCAGCAGGTTCAGGGAAGGCGGACAATCGATCAGGATGAAGTCGTAGTCGTTTTGAACAGCTTGGAGGACTTCCCGGAGCTTGTATTCACGTTTTTCGACGTCAACCAATTCAATTTCGGCTCCGATTAGGTTCTTATCCGAAGGGATAATAGAAAGAAGAGGGAGCTGAGTCGGTTGGATAATATTGCGAAGGGGTTCGTCGAGGATCAAGGCATGATACAGGCTCCGACGAAAACTTCCGCGTTGAACCCCGGCCCCAGATGTCGCATTCGCCTGCGGATCAGCGTCGACGAGCAATACACGCATTTCGGCAATAGCTAGGGAAGCCGCGAGATTCACTGCAGTTGTGGTCTTTCCGACTCCGCCTTTTTGGTTGGCGACGGAAATAATCTTTGTCATGGAATATAACCTGGCTGCGCGATTTATTGTTCGTAAAGTATCACACGGGACGCCGAAAGCACTAGAGTTTTGGCGATTCGAGGTGTTTCACGTGGAACATAAGCCGCATTTGAGCAGGGTCGCATTAGCCAATACTCGGAGAAATCGCTTGATCGCCCAACCCCCCTAACGCCAACTCACACGCTTGGTAATGCGAGGAAAATCTGCTTAGAAGGCAGGGAATGTACCTGTCTTGAAGATATTTTTGGCTTGCGATTACAGCGATCCCCGCTGTGCAGTTAATTGGACCAACAAGTTGGATAGGGCAGAAGGTGTCAGGCCTGGGACGCGACGTGCCTGGCCAAAAGTCTTGGGACAGGCCCTCTCAAGGCGTTCGATCATTTCATGAGACAATCCGTTTATGTCGCGAAACTCGAAATCGTGGGGAACTCGGAGACTATCGTGATTATGTAACCGATCGAACGTCGTCTGTTGACAGCGAAGGTAACCGCTATAGAGCGAATCGGCAAGGACGGACTCGAGGTCGGAAATTCCGGTCTCTCTCTGAAGTTCAGCTGATAGCAGTTGTCGGATCAGAGCAGGTTGAACCTGGGGCCGGTTGGCAAGCTGTTCCAAGGTGAAAGAGTCTCCCAGGTCAGCGCGTACAGCTTGACTGATGGCGCTGTATTGGACATCGGCGCGCTTGAAGCGAGTTGTTTTGAGAGCGGCTTTCAGCGCCGCCTGGCGATCGCGTCGTCGATTGAACCGATCCCAATCGCCGTCGCCCACCAATCCCAATTCTCTCCCGTGGGGAGACAATCGAGCGTCTGCGTTGTCATAACGCAGGGCGAGTCGAAACTCTGCTCTCGAGGTGAAGATTCGGTACGGCTCGTCCACCCCTTGTTTTATCAGGTCGTCGATGAGAACGCCGATATAAGATTCTTCCCTCTTCAGATGAAGTCCTTGCCGCCCCTGGACTGTCAAGCTCGCGTTGATCCCAGCGATAATCCCCTGACATCCAGCCTCTTCATAACCGGTCGTTCCGTTAATCTGACCAGCGTGAAACAGGCCCTTGACACGGACAGTCTCCAGATAAGGCGTGAGCTCCCTTGGATCTACATAATCGTATTCGATCGCATAGCCCGGACGTATGATTCGAGCGGCCTCCAACCCCGGGATTTGGTTGACCAGATCCTGCTGTAGGTCTGCTGGCAAGGAAGTCGAAAAGCCATTCAGATAGACCTCGTTGGTACTGTGTCCTTCGGGCTCCAGGAAAAGCTGGTGACGATTCTTATCTGCAAACTTAACGACTTTGTCCTCGATCGAGGGACAGTAGCGTGGACCTATGCCTTTGATCTTGCCGGAGTAAAGCGGGGATTGATGAATGTTAGCCCGGATCGAATCGTGAACCGCCTCTGTCGTGTATCCGAGGTAGCAGGTGATTTGAGGTTGCTCGATTCGGTCGGTGGCAAACGAAAACGGAACGGGAACGTCATCTGCAAACTGCGGCTGAAAGGCATCCCAATGAATCGTGCGTCCGTCGAGTCTTGGAGGAGTGCCAGTCTTAAGCCGTCCTACGGGAAAGCCGTGCCGTTTAAGACTCTCCGCCAATTCAATTGAGGCCGGCTCGCCGGCCCGCCCAGCAGAATAGGTACGGGGACCCGTGTGAATCATTCCGTTGAGAAATGTCCCGGTTGCGATTATGACCGCGCGTGCCGCCAAGCGCCGCGCATCCTGGAGTTCCACGCCGTGAATTCGCCCGTCATCCACGATGAGATCGACGACCAGCCCTTGTCGTAGATGAAGGTTTGGCGTCGCCTCGAGCGTGCTACGCATTTCTGCACGGTAGAGAGCCCGATCCGCTTGAGCTCTCGGCGACTGAACAGCGGGACCGCGTGAGCGATTAAGGAGTCGAAATTGGATTCCTGTCCGATCGATGATTCGACCCATGATGCCGCCTAAGGCGTCTATTTCGCGTACGAGGTGACCCTTCGCAATTCCCCCGATCGCTGGATTGCACGACATTTGGCCGATTAGATCGAGGTTAAGCGTGACTAGCGCTGTTTGCGACCCCAGACGCGCAGAGGCCGAAGCGGCCTCGCATCCTGCGTGGCCTCCTCCAATTACAATCACATCGAATGCTTCATCGAAGCTCATCGCTACTTCCCGATACAAAAGGTCGCGAAGATTGCTGATAAGACATCGTCTGGCGTAGTCTCACCTGTTATCTCCCCCAGGCAACGGAGTGCATCATAGAGTCCTACCAGGACAAGTTCCTCACTCACACGATCGCCTAGTAGCTCGTGTGAACTTCTCAACGAATCGCCAGTTCGCTTAAGCAAATCGAAATGGCGAGCATCGGTAACGAGTAACCCGTCAGAACTGATGTTGTGCGAAATGAACGGGTGAATTATAGCAGCCCGAAGGTCATCGAGTCCCGTCCCCAATTTCGCCGAGATGTTTACCACTGCAATCGTTTCTTCTGAAGTCGGCGCATACGCCGATTGAGGAAAAGGCGGTAAGTCGCTTTTGTTTAATGCGATGATATGAGGATTCTGGCGAACCGCTTCGAACACGGCTGAGTCTTCACTCGTGAGGGATTGTGATCTATCGATCAGATAAATTATTAGGTCCGCATCAGCTATTGCGGTTCGAGTCCGTTCTACGCCGAGGTTTTCAATTGGGTCTTCCGAGGTGCGAAGTCCGGCGGTGTCAGTCAGCAGTATCGGAATTCCGCTAAGGCTTATTCCTTCGCTCAAACTATCGCGAGTCGTACCAGCAACCGCCGTGACTATTGCTCGGTCTTGTACCAGTAACTGGTTGAACACGCTTGACTTACCGACATTTGGCTTACCGATCAGTACGACCTTCATTCCATCACGCAACAACCGTCCGGACTTGAACGTATCCCCGAGTTGCGCGATCCGTGTCCCGAGCGTTGAAAGTTTCGAACGAATCTCGTCAATCAGAACTTCAGGCAGGTCATCCTCCACAAATTCCAAAGCGGACTCAAGCGGGACAATCACTTCCACAAGGATGTCCTTCAGCGGTTGCAGCTGTCGTGATAGCTCACCTCCCAATTGACGTTGAGCTTGGTGCACCGCTGCCTTCGTCTTAGCGTTGATCAGATCGCGTATTGCTTCGGCCTGACTTAGGTTCAACCGCCCATGGCCCAGCGCACGGAGCGTGAACTCACCTGGTTCGGCCAGGCGCGCGTTCAAGCTCAAAATGATATCGAGCATGTTACGCAGAAGCACCGGAGAGCCGTGACAACTTAGCTCGATTATGTCTTCGCCTGTGAAAGAGTGAGGAGCTTTGAAGTACGTGATGAGCGCACGATCTACGATGTCTCCGGTGGCAGGATCATGAATCGTCGTCAGACGTACCTTTTGTGGCTCGGGAACGAAACTCGGGTTCCGCACCAGCGCTCGAGCGATATCTAGAGACAGTTGACCGCTGAGACGTAGTATCCCTATGCCGCTACGGCCTGGCGGAGTCGACAAAGCAACGATTGTATCTTTGATTGGCACTACCGAAGGAAAGGGGCTTACAGAGATGATGGGACCAGCCGAAATATCAATTACGTTTTAGCTGATTCGCGCAATTGAACAATGAGCCGGCGGGCTGCCCCTTCGCCGATTGATTCTGTATGTAAGTCGGCTTCATCGGCGAGGGCGAGATGAATAACCCGGCGTTCGTTGGAATTCATCGGACCGAAATTGAAAATGGTTCCGGTCGCACGAACTCGATCCGCAGCGTGACGCGCCATTGCTCGCAACTCGGCCTCGCGAGTCGCACGAAAATCCTGAACGTCGCAAACTATTCGCTCCCCCTTCGTGAGCTTACGACCGAAGACTTGATTCGCGAGGTGCTGAAATGCCTCCAGTAGTTCTCCGCCTTCGGTGAGCAGGATAGAGGAATCCACTCCATCTATGTTTACGAGGCACCCATCCATAGAATCTTCTGTCGTCGCACGAAGAGCCAAACCTGCTCCATCAAAGATGTGGTTCAGAAACTCCTGCGCTTGAGTGCAAACTTCATTCATCGTTCAAAGCAACCTTCGGAGAACGCAACCAGCGGCCTGATTGATTGCGTTATGTCTGCGAGACCCGTGGGCTAAGCTTCTTAGTCGTACGCGATTGCGCTTTGTTCCCTGTCGGTGGTGGCTGGTTATCTTCCGTTTTTGTCAGGCGGTTGATGATGAACTGTTGAGCAAAGCCCACAATATTTCCCACTAGCCAGTAAACGAGCAACCCTGCGGGGGCGCTCCAGAGCATCCACAGCATTAACATCGGCATGCCGATCGCCATCAATTTGCGTTGCATAGGGTCAGCCGATGGAGCAGGAGTAATCAATTGCAACACCATCATCGATCCCGCCATCAGTAGAGGTAGAACGTGAATCACTGTTGGCTCGGGGGCCGACAAGTCGGGAATCCATAAGAACGACGCCTGTCGAAAATCGATCGAAATTGTAATAGCACGGTAAAGCGCGAAGAGAAATGGCATTTGAATTAAGAGAGGAAGGCAGCCGCCAAGGGGATTACCCTCCTTCATCAAGCGCATTTGCTCAACCTGCAAATCCTTGAGGCGCGGATCCGTCTTCTTCATGCCCTTGATCTTCTCTTGCAACTCCTTCATCCGCGGCGCGAGCTTTTGCGCTTTCTTCATGGCTCTCGACGAGCGCCATTTCAAGGGGAAGAAGAGCGAATAGATCACGATAGTGAAAAGGATGATCGCGATGCCATAGCTTCCGGTTAGTCTGTAAAGGAACTTGATGCTCCACAAGATCGGAACGGCCAGAGGACGAGACATCCAGCTCAAAAAGCCATAGTCGATCATGCCTTCCAGATCAACTTGACGACCGACCGCTTGACTAACTTTTGCGTTCGCCTCCTGAAGTAAATAATGGTCCTTAGGTCCAGCGTATACTCTTGTGAACGACCCATCGGCCGGAATAGGAACGTAGGCCGTGACGAGATACCTGGGTTCTACTCGTTTCTGTCCCTTGGCGTCGACAGTTTCGTGTTCAACCATCGCCGTGCGGTATTGAAGCTCCGCACCTTGCGCTGGTTTCGAAGGAACAGCAACCATAGCGAAGTAGGTGTCGCCGACACCGGCCCAATCCACCACCCCGGGCACTGAGAGCTTATCTGAGTGTTGTTGGTTAATAGAGACGGCGCGACTACGAAGCACGTCTGTACCAACGGTCCCGATTCCTTCGGGCGGAATTGAATAGAAGCTATAAGACGGAATTCCCTGGTCACCGATGCTGGGTCCAATTAGTAAGTGAATGGGGCTGGTTTCGACTACAGTCTCATTTTCGCGATCGCCGGCTACCGCACTTTGCTTGAGCGATACTTTGACGTCCGCGAAATATTGGTCCGCGTAAAAAGTTACGATCTTCGTAACTTCGAGTCTGTTCTTCTTTCCCTCGAGCGTGTAATCAACATTCATCAGAAATTCTATGGTTCCTGATGATGTCTGGTTGATTTCGAGTTTGTCGTCACTCAGATCTATTAGGTCGTCGTTGATCTTAACCGACTTAATCTCATAGTTTCTTGATCGGAGCAGCACATTTCTTTCGTCAAACTGGTCGGCGCCGGCAATTTGAATTCGAAGAGGATACTCACCGAACTTCGCACCATCTGGATTGACCAGCTCGAGTTCGGGTTTTGATCTTTCCTTCGTAGCGCCTACTGAATACAGCTGACGATCATTCTTGTCATGTGTGATGATCCAGCTTTGGGCGACAGCTCCCTGATTGTTCAGCGCTACTTTGTACAGCGGAGTTGTCACAGTGATTGTTTTAGGGCTGATCGGATCCGAGGAAATGTCGGTCGATGCGCCTACACCCTGGGGACGGGCCTTATCCACCAGACTCGGCGACGGGGAAGGTTTCTGTTCCGAGGGTGTCGTATTCGCGTTGGCGTTGCTGGCTGGTTGTGGGCGCTTAACAGGAAAGAGCAGGCTCCACCCAAAAAGGATTGCCGCTGAGAGTACTATTGCGATAAGAAATCGTTGTTTATCCATCGACTTAAAGTCTGATCTTTTATGAAATGAACCGAGATAGCTCCGAGTTCATCTGTCTCTTCACTCCTTTTCCACCGGATCATACCCGCCTGTGTGGAAAGGCTGACAACGCAAAAGGCGCCGCAAACTCATCCATGTGCCGCGCAAACTTCCATAACGTTCGATCGCCTCACGCGCATACTCTGAACAAGTGGGAACAAATCGACAAGACGGTGGGAGAAAGGGCGAGATAGTCGCCTTATAAAACCTCAAAAGTGCGACGAGGAATGTCCTCACTCAAACTACTCCACGTTCGAGTTCATATTCGTCGCTCATAACGCGAGCCAGGATGCGGTGGAAGTCCTCGAGCGACGACGCGAGTTTCACCTGCAACAACGACCGTCGAGCATTCAGTACCCAGTCGTTCCTGAACTTCAACCCTTCGAGTGCGGGCTCGCTTACGCGAAACGTCTCACGAAGTAATCTTTTACAGCGATTGCGTTCTACCGAGTTCCCGATCGCCTTGCGAGAAGCGGTTATGCCCAACCTATGACGCTCTAGGCCATTGGGTTGTACGAAGGCTGTCATATGTGCGCCGTCGTATCGCTTGCCGATTGAATAGACTCTACGGAACTCCCTGGAAGTACGCAGATGCATTTAAGAAACACCTGCCGACTAGTAATGCGACGGAGTCAGACGCTTACGTCCCTTGGAGCGACGCCTCTTAAGAACGAGGCGCCCATTCTTCGTCGCCATGCGGGCTCGAAAACCATGGGTCTTTGCACGTCGCCTATTGTTCGGTTGGAATGTACGCTTAGTCATAATTGTGCAGAACTCTCCATTCAGACGAAAAGAGTAAGACTAACTGCGCATTTACGTTCTGTCAAGAAACGGACGATAAAAATCAGAGAGCATCTCAAGCAAGCGCGTCCTCTCAGCATAAGACTCTCCACGCTCTCGATTTGCGACTGACTGACCCAAGAATTGCTTTCCGGAACCATTTTGAAATCGTATTGATTCGGTTCGCTCAAGGCCTCCCGCCCGATCTGGTTGGGGACCATGCACACCAACTTGCCCTCACCATCTTTTTTCGAAGGGCCTGTGGATTTCTCTTGCTTTCTATTTACACGGTGTGCTAGTCTCCGCCCCGTTTTGGAGGTCATGGCCGCCTGTAAGTGATTGAAAAATAAATCTTTAAAGCGTTACTTTAAGTCTGATATGTTTTCCACAGCCTTGTGGAAAACCCTGTGGAAAAGGGCTCCGTGAAAGACCAACGGGCGCGTTTGCAACACCTTCCGTAAAGTTACTCAAAGAAAAGCGTGAGCCACAGAGAGCGGCAGCGTGTACGAATTCTCGACGTGGCCAACGGTCTCCATTTTTCTATTACTCCATTGGTGCATAGATCATGAGCACAGTACTCGAAAACAGCCTCTGGACTAACATTCTCCATGCGGTCGAGAAGCGACTAAACCGTCAGAGCTTCGACACGTGGTTTCGCCCCATTAGATTTGATGGCTGTGATGATTCCGGGCAAGTTCTGCATCTGCACGCTCCGAACCAAGTGATTCGGGACTGGGTTAGTTCCAACTATTCAGAAGTTCTGGTTGACTCGCTCGAGGAAGTGAACCTCACGGACTACCACGTCGATTGGAGTGTAGAGGAAGAACAATCCCCTGGCCCGGAATCGTTTGAGGCAGAGGGTCGAGTCACGGAGGACTTCGACTCAAGTCGATCGGGTCCGAGGAGAGGGCACAGCAGTCCGTCCAGTCTGCTGACCTTATTGGAAACTGCGGAGTCTGATCGCCTGGTGTCCGGGACCATCGGTGCTACCACGTTCGTAGACATCGAGCCCATTGAGCTATCGCTCAATCCGAAGTACACCTTTCAAACGTTTGTGGTTGGTTCGTGCAATCAATTTGCGCACGCTGCTTCCCAAGCCATCGCAGAGTCACCGGGCAAAACTTACAACCCTCTCTACATATATGGAGGTGTCGGCCTCGGAAAGACCCATCTGATGCATGCGGCTGGACACGAAATCAAGACTCGCAATCGCCACCTTCGGCTCTCTTATATTTCAGCCGAAAAATTCATGAACGAGTTAATCAACGCGATTCGATACGATAAGACGCAGACATTTCGCGAAAAGTACCGTTCCATCGACGTGTTGCTGATGGACGACATTCAGTTTATGGCGGGCAAGGAACGGACGCAGGAAGAATTTTTTCACACCTTTAATGCACTGTACGATGGTCAGAAGCAAATCGTAATTTCCTCGGACTGTCCGCCCAGGGAAATTCCAACATTGGAAGAACGTCTACATTCACGTTTTGAATGGGGCTTGATCGCGGATATGGAGCCACCAGACCTTGAAACCAAGGTCGCCATACTGAAGCGGAAGGCTGATTTGGATGGAGTTGTTCTGCCTGATGATGTTGCGTTCTTTATAGCTAGCAAGGTCAAGAGCAACATTCGCGAGTTGGAAGGTTCCCTCGTGAGGCTAGTAGCAATTTCATCCTTGCGTGGACTTCCGATTTCAAAGATGCTGGCACAGGACGCTATTCGAAACATCGCTGAGGACGATCAGCCGGCTGGCATCACCATCGACCAGATCCAACAAGTCGTTGCCTCTCATTACCGACTTCGAGTCGATGAACTGAACTCAAAAAACAACTCGCGACATATTGCCGTCCCTCGACAGGTTGCTATGTATCTATGTAAACGTCTCACTCGGCACAGTTACCCGGAGATAGGTAGAGAGTTCGGGGGGAAGCATCATACGACAGTGATTCACTCGGTAGACAAGATCGAAGGACTCGTTCTCAAGGATCAGAACTTCCACAGGGTGGTTAGCGACCTTATGGATAGCTTGTGCAAGTAGTTATGGACGATTCCCTGCACGGTTTTTCCACAGCATTGTTTTCTATTAAGCTCTTTATATGTAGGTTTTAGCTTGAAGATTTCCACATTTCCACAGACGCTGAATGAACGTCCCTGTGGAAATCTAACGATAGTGGTTCGAGCCAGGGATTTCCACAGGAGAGGTGCAAATTTCCACAGAGATTTCCAGAGGGGGTGTGGAAATCATCTCGTTTAGGGCCAGCAGTAAGGCGGCTTTTCCACATTTCCACAGGCCCTACTACTACTACTATTAATATTATTTGATTTGTAATTAGAATAAGTAGTGAAAGACAAATCAACCAACAGAGGGTGTTCGCTCTGCAGATAACTCAGGGAGTCCGAAAATGGAATTTAGTGTCAACAGGAATGCACTTTTAAAGGAACTAGGATTCGTTCAAGGGGTGGTAGAAAGAAAAAACACTATCCCCGCGCTTTCCAACATACTGATCGAATCAGTTGGAGAGAGTACTATTCGAATCGTCGGAACAGATTTGGATGTGACCATACGTTGCGAGACGGAAGCTGACGATATCAAGTCGCCAGGTTCCATGTGTGTACAAGCTCGGAAATTGTTCGATATTTCGCGTTTGCTTCCGGACTCAATCATTAAATTTCGCAAGGAAGAAAATGATTGGGTATCGGTCGACTGCGAAAACTTTCGATCAAGGATCCCTGGCCTGCCACGTGAGAGCTTTCCCGAAGTACCAAGCAGCAAATCGGCTCCCTTGTCGTTTCCGTCTGATGTCTTCAAAACCTTCATAGACCGTACGATCTTTTCAATTACCCAGGAAGAGTCGAGGTATACACTTTCCGGCGCGAAGTTTGTCGTTGATGGAACGGGCGCTCGAATGATTACAACCGACGGACACCGTCTGGCATACGTCGCCCGTGTGGATCTGGGAACAAAGACGCCGGAGGAGGAGGGCTTGGACGCCCTGATACCACGAAAGACGTTGGCGGAGCTCACCAAACTCTCGACGTCCTTTGAGGGTCCGATCGGCTTGGGGGCTGACGAAAACCATATCTACTTCGAAGTTGGTCCGCGGCTGTTGGTTTCAAAAAAGCTCTCCGGCCAGTTTCCGAATTATGAAATGGTGATGCCGAAGGGAAATGACAAGTCCGTTACATTCGAAGCCTCTGTCCTCAACAATGCAATTCGTCGAGTCGCGATATTGGCCGACGACCGATCTCACTCGATTCGATTCCGCTTCCTACCAAATCTATTGCAGATCAGTTCCCAGAGCGCAGAGGAAGGTGAAGCGCAGGAAACGATCGCAACAGAATACGCAGGGGATGAAATAGAGATCGGCTTCAACGCTCAATACCTGCAAGACTTCCTCAATGTAGTAGGGGATACGTCGGTGAGCTTTGAGTTCAAGGATGGCAACTCTCAGGCCCAATTACGTCCAGCGCAGGAGCCCGACTACGATTACAAGTACGTCATTATGCCGATGCGGATTTGAAGCGCGCAGATAGTTAAGGTGGGATATATTGGCGGCTCGCTTTCTCGCGAGGCCGCCAGTATTTTTTCGCACCGCGGAAATACACACCATGCGGGCCCGTACTCTAGCGAACCTCAAACGTTTCAAGTCCGGACGCTACTCTTCACCCAAGCGGAGCATCAATCGGTCGTTTGACAGTTATCCAGCCGCGGGGAGTACGGAGTCCCGACGGCGCATCCATGTGATAAAATCACCCCATGCTCCTCGATTCACTCGACGTAATAAACTTCCGAAATCTGAACAGTAAAGTAGCCTGGAGCAAGGGCCTGAATATCATCTTCGGAGACAATGGCCAAGGCAAAACCAACTGGCTCGAAGCCATCTACCTACTGGCAACAAGCAAATCATTTCGGACCCAGCGCCTGCAAGAGACGATACGATTTGGCGAGGATCTGGCGGTCGTGCGCGGGAGCGTGACCCATGGCACCGGAATCCAGCGTGAGATGCAGTTAAGCATTCAGGGGTCGACAAAAGCACTTACGGTAAATGGAAAACGAGAGACGGTGGCGCGTTATCTGGGACAGCTTCATACAGTTGCTTTCACCGCTGCAGACATGGACATAGTCCGCGGCATGCCGGAAGCTCGAAGAAAGTTTCTTGACCGAGGGGTCATCTCCTTACACCACTCCTACGTTCAAACACTGGCTGACTATAACCGCGTTCTTAAGCAAAAAAACCGCCTCCTGCAAGACGCCTCGGCGCTCGAAATGAGCTACGAGCAGGCCGGGGAAATTATTGCCCCCTGGAACGAGCAGTTGATCAAGTTAGGAAGCGAGATTCATCGCTCACGCATCGACTATGTCGACCGGTTAAATGGAGCGTTGGAGAAGCGCTTGTTTGAGGGCGAGGAGATCAGCATCCGATACGTCTCTGCTCTGGAAGGCAAGGGCGATTTGAGCGACTATGAATCGCTGATAGCCGATCGTTTGCGCTTGCGCCTGCAAGCGGAGATTATCGCGGGATATTCCCTGGTGGGGCCGCACCGAGATGATCTTGAGATCTTATTTGACGGGAGAGAAATGCGGCCATTTGGGAGTTCCGGACAGCAGCGTAGCGCATTGATAATACTTGATTTAGCAGCGATTTCGTTGTATTATTCTTGGCACAATGAATATCCACTTTTCCTCATCGATGATGTGGATGCAGAGCTGGATCGAAAGCGTATAAGATACTTGCTGGAACACCTCGAAGGCCGTACTCAAACATTTATCACGACCTCCAAAGAAAGTCTGGTCGAACAGTTTGTCCACCAGGCGAGTGTGTACCAGGTGACAGAGGGCGTCATCATAGCTGAGGCTTCGATCGCAGGGCTATTATCCTCTTCCGCGGGAGGACTTGAGAGCGTTTAATTCGCGAGAATCGCACAACGGATCGCGAGTCGATTGAGACTAGGTGGGCACGAGATTTATGACGAGGATATCGGCAGAGGAGACTATTTTGGCGACTGCACCATCGACATTAACAAAGAAGAAGAACGTAGCGTATGACGCAGGGTCTATAACTGTTCTGGAAGGCCGGGACGCGGTGCGTAAACGGCCGGCAATGTACATTGGTTCGACCGGTGAGATTGGACTTCATCACCTGGTTTACGAAGTGGTTGATAACTCCATCGACGAGGCCCTGGCCGGTTATTGCGACACGGTTGAAGTAACGATCCATCTGGACGATTCGATCACAGTTATCGATAACGGGCGAGGCATACCGGTTGATTATCACAAGGGAGAAAAGCGAAGTGCGGCCGAGGTGGTGATGACGAAGCTTCACGCCGGAGGTAAGTTCGACACGAACGCCTACAAGGTTTCCGGAGGTCTTCATGGAGTTGGCGTGTCGTGCGTTAACTTTCTCGCTGAAACGCTTCGTCTCGAGATCTGGAGGGACGGGAGTACATACGAGCAGGAATATGTGCGCGGAATTCCAACCGCGAAACTCCAGCAAACCGGTAAGACGCGCAAGCGCGGCACGAAGATCACCTTCAAGCCTGATACTGAGATTTTTACGGAGACGAAATTCAGCTTTGATAAGCTGTCGGAGCGTTTGCGAGAGAAGGCGTTTCTCAATAAAGGAATCCGCATCACCATCAAGGACGAAAGAGAGGAAACAGAACGTTCGCACGAATTCTATTATAGGGGCGGGATCGCAGAATTCGTGAAGCACCTGAACAAGAACAAGAGCGTCCTCCACGACAAACCGATCTACTTCGAGCGAACAGGAGACGTCCTGGCGATAGAAGTTGCGATCCAATACAACGACGGTTACGACGAAAAGGTCTATTCGTTCGCGAACAACATCAATACCGTCGACGGAGGAACTCATCTATCTGGGTTCCGCTCGGCTTTTACGCGCACGATCAACGCCTACGCTCAATCTTCGGGTATCGCCAAGAACTTCAAAGGATCTCTCTCGGGAGACGACGTGCGCGAGGGTCTGGTCGCAGTCATTTCCGTGAAACTCCCGCAGCCCCAGTTCGAAGGACAAACCAAGGGCAAGCTGAATTCGGACGTCAAAGGCGCGGTTGAATCGTTTCTCAATGAACGCCTGACTGAATACTTCGAGCAGAATCCTACCGTCGCGAAGAAGGTGGTCGGTAAATCCCTTGATGCGGCGCGGGCGCGCGAGGCGGCGCGCAAAGCGCGAGAGATCGTTCGGAAGGGCGCGATGGGTTCCACAATGCTTCCCGGCAAGCTCGCAGACTGCCAGGAACGCGATCCAACGCTATGCGAGATCTACATCGTCGAAGGGGATTCCGCCGGCGGTTCAGCCAAGCAGGGACGCGATCGTAAGAACCAGGCGATACTACCTCTCAAAGGTAAAATCCTGAACGTGGAGAAGGCCCGCTTCGACAAGATGCTGGGCCACGGTGAGATCAGAACGCTCATCACGGCGCTGGGAACAGGCATTGGCAAAGAAGATTTTGATCTGGGAAAGCTTCGATACCATAAAATCATTTTGATGACGGACGCTGATGTGGATGGTTCACACATTCGCACGCTGCTGCTCACCTTTTTCTATCGACAATTGCCGGAGTTGGTGGAAAGCGGACATATCTTCATAGCCCAGCCCCCATTATTCAAAGTGAAGCGGGGCAAGCGCGAGGAGTACATTAAAGACGAGAGGTCGATGGTGCGCTACATGATGCGGCAAGCGACCAGCGACTTGAAGGTTACGCCCGCCAACACAAACAAGGTGATGGAAGGCGCCGATCTTGCCAGTACTCTTGAGCAGTTGGTTGAGTTCAAGCGACTGTGCGAAAAGGCCTCTCGTAGATTAGGCAACGACCTTCGTCTGCTTGATCTGCTGCTCGAGGCTTTCGGAGGACGCAAGGGAGTTCTTCGCCAGAAAGGGGCTACTCTTCGCGGGGTTTTCCAGGACGGAGATCAGGTAGCAAAGATCGAAGGCGTCCTGGCAAAAAAAGGTTACAAGACGGACCTCTCGACTGATGAGGAGCACGGCCTTTGGGAGATTCAGACAACTTCTGAGTCGGGTATCGGCGTCTGTATCGACTGGAATATGGCGAGTTTCGTTGAATTTCAAAAGGCGGTCGAGCTCTACGAGGGCCTGGAAGATGTTCTGCCGGCTCCGTTCGTCGTGGGCGAAAACGGATCAAGTGAGACAGTCGATACTCGCGAAGAATTGCTCGAACGTGTTCTTTCCGCCGCGAAGAAGGACCTTACCATTCAGCGCTACAAAGGTCTGGGTGAAATGAATCCCGAACAACTTTGGGAAACGACGATGAACCCGGAGAAGCGCACTCTCCTGCAGGTGGGAGTCGACGATGCGGTGGAGACGGACCAGATCTTTACGGTGTTAATGGGTGAAGCTGTCGAACCGCGGCGTCGTTTCATAGAGGACAATGCCTTGGACGTGAAGAACCTCGATATCTAGCTCTCACAGTTGAGCGGGCCCCGTTGCCCGCTCAACCTCTCGATAACGCCTCACGAGGAACCTGGAGAGCTTTAGCGGGACACCCGACGGGATCCCTGCCTTGCGCGCAGCGATGTCTACCTGCTGAGCTGCAGTCTCGACACCCTGGAGATCCGGCAGGAGCAGGCCTCGCCGCAGGCCGCTCTCATCCTCAACGATGACCCCGTACACTTTCGGGTCGAGTTCCTCAAGTTCAGCTGGTTCAGACGCTGAGAGCACATCAACCGAAAAATACAAGTTCGGCAATTCGCTCTGCTTGATCGGTGGAAAACGCGGATCGCGCGTGGCTGAATTGACCGCGTTGGAAATAACTTCCTCGGCCAACTCGTCTTTCACGGGCTCGATGGTTCCTATACACCCCCGCAATTCGCCGTCCCTGGTCTTGATTGAAACAAAGCAGCCGGCGCGTTCCTGTAGCAGCGGGTCAGAGGAACGAGGAATGTCGATCATTTGACCATCACGAACAAAAGTCTCGACCGCTTTGCGGGCAAGTGCCAGCAGTTGATCGCCCTTGCCTCGATCCGGTTCACTCACTCCCGTCGCCTCACTCGATAATTCTTCATCTGGTGCATGTTGTTCCCCCACCAGTTGGGCGATCAAATATCCTACGCCGAATGGTGCTTCATAACTCACCATTTCACAATCAGGCCATTGCATCTCAGTGACCCCGCACGCAATCAGCATCGAGCGATAGCCGCATTCACCAGCCCGGGCCCTCAGATCCTGATCGATGCCAACAATCCGCTCCGGGGCACCGGCCTTGATTGCTTCTACAACCTCCTCATCGAAAAGGTGGGCATCACGATTGAAGCCCGCGGGAGCTTCCGGCTTGAGTCGATGGCTCAAGTCGCCACTTGCAACAAAGGCTGTCGGCTTCCCAAAATCATCGAGCGCCCGGCGGATACATGTTCCGAAGCGCACGTGGTCTTCGTTTGAGAGAAAACTGTATCCGAGCGCTACCAGTTTTCCGCGCCAGCCGTTGCGTTGAAGAAAGTAGAGCGGCACGATGGTACCATGATCCATCTCATGGCCGTGGATTCCCCGGACCTCGTAGCCTTCATTGGATGCCGCTCTGGAGATAGCATCTAACAACTCATTGTCGAGCTGTGCTTCGACTTGGGTTGTGGGTGCCCTGAACTGAGAAAAATCTCCGTAGAGCTGTGCGTCACGGTAAGCAACGAATGCTCGACCATCAAGCGGAGCGTGTGGAGAGACCAGAACGATTGTCTCCGCTCCGCTCTCAATAACCCGCCGCGTAAACTCTTTCATTCCGTCGATAGAGTTGCGGACTCCTGCGATCGCGGCGCCGCCCACCTCCGGCACCATAATCGGAGGATGAGGTGCGATGCCCGCAAATACCAGGGAGCGCCTGCTCATCTCGTATTACCGCTCGACACGCCGCTTCGAGCTCGATGAAGCCTGTAGGTTAGAAGTGTCCAAAGGCTCCAGCGGACGAACCGGCAGTGCCAACGCTAAAAATTATCTTGAAGGGAACTGCGCGCATTTTATCACACGAGCATAAGCGAACCCAGGAGGTTAATTGCGCCAGACGGATAATTCCTCCTATGATGAGTAAGTAATAGAGTTTATGACGGAGGATGTCGACGAAGGGCGCGAGCAAGCACATGAGTCAGCGGTTCGATTTAATGATTGTAGGCGCCGGTCCGGCCGGATCGTTTGCGGCGGAAAAGCTTGCCTTGGGAGGAGTGCGAACGGCGCTCTTTGACGGCCGGCCCGCTGGCGAGCCAAAGGCCTGTGGAGGGGGAGTAACGTCGAAGGCGCTTAAAGCCTGGCCGCATCTCCTTGAGGCAGTCGGTCGAACAGTTCATGAGATAGAGATGTACGCCCCGTCTGGTAAGCAGCTCCATTTGAACCTTTCGGAGCCTTTCGCCATCTACTCCCGCACGGCGTTCGATTCCTATTTGCGAGACCGCGCGGGCGAGGCGGGTGCTCACATTATCACGGAGCGCGTTTCATTTCGTCCGCGTGCGAGTGAAACGGACGACTGGGTTCTTCACGGAAGAAATGGCGAGACATGGACGGCGCCAATGCTGGTCGCCGCAGACGGCGCCAACAGCCCTATCGCAAAGAGACTCGCTGGCGCGCTACCGCCTGCGGAGATGGAGGTCGCCTTTGGCTATCGCACTCCGCTGCCAGAATCGAGCAGCGCGCCTACGGTGGTAGCTTTCCTTCCGGGTTGGGCCGGTTATGCCTGGGCATTTCCTCGCGTCGACCACATCTCCTTCGGGATCGCAACCTCTCAGGACGCATTCGATCACCAAACTCTTGATGAACTACTTTGGAAGTTCATGGCTGGCTATTATCGTCAGCGGATTGATCGCAAAGCCCATCTTTGGCGTGTACGACCGCAGGATGCAGAGTGCGATGCTCGCCTGAGGAAGGAGCTCAGCCTCACCGCAGAACGATATGCCGCGCGCATACCCGGCCTCGCAGTAAAGACGTGGGAAACAAGACATGCCGCCGGGAACGGATGGGCACTACTCGGCGATGCGGCGGGTTTCGCCGACCCCGTAACCGGCGAGGGCATTTATTATGCGCTGCGCTCGGCTGAACTATTTGCTGACAGTTATCTGCAGGGGAAACCGCTGAACTACGAATCACGATGGCGAGAAGATTTCGGAGTTGAATTAAAGAGGGCTTCAGAGATGCGCGATCGCTTTTACGGCAATTTCTGGGGAGCGCCTTTTACTCAGAGAATGATCGAACTCGGCCGAGCTCATCGTGGCATTAAGAAAGTTCTCTCGCAGTTGGTTGCGGGGGACCAAGGGTACGTGGGTCTCAAACGCAAGTTGGCACGCAGTGTTGTATGGCCTGTGAAAGCGAAGCGCCCAAACTAGTCACCAGCGGTATAGGCGGACAATCGTCGTCGTAGTTCCTCCGGAATCGGCACGGTCTCAAAAGAATCGCGTTGGACCGCAACCAGAACGAAGTGGGCTTCGGCCACCACTGCCGCTTCGCCTTTACGCCTCACCTCGAAATTAAGCCGCAAAGATTTCGACCCGATCCGACCCACAAAGACAGAGACTTCCAGAAGATCATCCAACTGTGCGACGCGACGAAAGTCGCATTCAAGATGAGCACGAGGCAGCCAAATATCCAGCTCATCGAACATCACACTGTAAGGAAGCCCGACCGCGCGAAAGAGTTCAGTCTCGGCAAACTCGAAGAAGCGTATGTACGCCCCATAGAAAATGATGCGAGCGGCGTCGACGTCACCCCAGCGCACACGCTCTTCTATTGTGAATTTTTGGAAGTCGCTAATGAACGGATCCCCCGCGGCAGTTCTCCCGAAAACCACGACACGGACTTGATCGCCTACGGCTGTAACGCATCGAGAAAGTCCTTCAATCCGCGATTGAATTCCGCCGGCTGCTCAATGTTTGAGAGATGCGAGGCGCCTTCGATGATTTCAAGGCGCGAGCCGCTGATCTCGCGGTGCAGGGCCTCAGCATCAGCGGGAGGCGTCAATTGATCTTCGCTGCCAACTAATACCAGCGTTGGGGCAATGATATTGTTCAGGAAGTCAGTCTGATCTGGACGCGCGGCCATCCCGCGTAAAGCGGCAGCAGCACCGTCCGGCTTCGTGCGCAATATCATCTCGCGCACTCGCTTCGCGATCTCAGGTTTCTCGGCTAACGTCGCCGGCGTCAAGACCTTCTTCAGAAAGTCCTCCGCAAAATTGCCCGTGCCCTCTTCGAGTATTTTAAGGGCTTGCCTCTCTCGATTAACCCGAGCTTCATCCGTATCTGCCTGCGATCGTGTGTCCGCCAGTATCAGAGCGCGGACGCGGAATTGAAATCGACGGTAGAAAGCCAGCGCCACGTAGCCACCCATCGATAGGCCCCCCAGCGTAAAGCGGTAGATATCCAGACCATCCAGGAGCTCGGCCACATCGCGGGCCATCTCTTCCATGGTGGCCGGCTCTGGGGTCGCCTCGGTTTCACCGTGGCCACGAAGGTCGGGCGTGATTACGCGGTAGTCGCCGCTGAGGAACTCCAGCTGATCGCGCCACATCGAGCGATTGAATGGAAAACCATGAAGCAAGACTACGGGCAAGCCGCTTCCCTCGTCGTCATAACCCATCTCGATTCCGCGTACCTGCGCTGTAGGCATCTCCAGGTCCTCTCACTTGACGCGGCTGGTTCGTCGCTTCAGAAAATCCATCAGCACAAACTGAGAAAGATTATTGGGGTTGGCAAAATACGCCTTGCCGTTTGTCATCGCGGTCATCTCTTTGACGAACTCTACCAGATAATAGTCAGAGGCCAGCATGAAGGTATTGATCATGACACCGGCCTTTCGACATGCCTGAACCTCTTTGAAAGTTTCCGACATTACGAACGGGTCTCCACCCATCGAGTTTTTGTAAAGTCGACGGCCGGAGGACGCATTGGTGTTCTTTCGCCCGGCGACAGCAAGATCAGCCGAGTCGAGAAAACACGCGGTTGGTTTACCGTCGGTTATCATCACGATCTGCTTCATCTCCTTGCGCTGCGACTGAAGCAGACGGAGCGAGAGCCGCAAACCTTCTGCAGTGTTCGTGTGATAAGGCCCAACCTGGGTGGTGGCGAGTTTCGCCATCGGCAGCTCTTCAGCCGAATCGTGAAAGAGCACGACCTTAAACGAATCGCCCGGATACTGGGTCCGAATCAGATGACCGAGAGCGAGCGCCACTTTCTTCGCCGGAGTGAAGCGGTCCTCGCCGTAGAGAATCATCGAATGCGAGCAGTCGAGCATCACCACAGTCGCGCACGACGATTGATAGTCGCATTGATGCACGTGCAGATCTCTGTATTCCAGATTTAGCGGGACGCCTGTTCCCTCGCGTTGAATAGCAGAAAGAAGAGTCGTGTTGACATCAAGATTAACCGTGTCGCCAAACTCGTAAGGCTTGCTCGCCTGCGCCGCTTCGATGCCTGTGGAAAGATGAGGCGTGTCATGTCGTCCGATCGAGCTCTTCCCGAGACTTCCCAAAAGGTTCCGCAGGCTCTTGTAGCCCAGAAAATCCAATCCCTTCTCGGTCACTTCGAAATGGACGTTACGCGGTACAGCTTCTTCGCTCTCGCCCGGACCACCGCGCCTTTGATCGCGTGCTCGATCCGGCTCCTGCTCCTGCTCCTTGAGTTTGAGATAGCCTTCTTCCACCAGTCGTTCGATTAACTGATTAAGCATCTCTTCCAACTGGGAGCCTTTGAACTTGCCCTCGTTGTCCGCGAGCATTTCTTTGATCTGCTGCTCGTCAATCAATCCCTGCTCGAGCATCGCCTCCAAAAGAGCGCGCCTCAAGGCATCGAGCGACGTGTCCTGCGGCCGCCGCTGTCGAGTCCAGTAGTAGTCATCGTCGAACCCGGACTGAAGCACAGAGTCAGAGAGCGCATCCATCAGATCGCCCAGGTTAACAGCCGAGACGTCGAGACCTTTGAATTTTGAATAGCGCGTGAATCTCATAAAAGGGAAATGGTGAATAGTAAATCGTAAATAGTGAAAGCTCCTCTATTCACCATTTACTATTTACCAGCTTCAGCTATATCGTCCCGACTCAGTCAGATCATCGTAGATCATTCCGCGCCGGTCCTTCTTCGCCTTTGTAGCAGCCGTGTACCCGCCCTCTTCGTTGCGGCTAATCTTGTTCTGCGCGTAAAGACCTTCGAGCACGAATTCGCAGGCCGCGACCGTCTGGGCCTCATCCGAGCGCTTAAAGTCAAAAGGGATTAGAGAGGTCGGGATTAGCTCAGGCACGACATCAAGAAGCTGCATACACTCCGATGCCGAAGCTGTGTCGGCCATACGGAGATTGTTGCCGGCGTCGAACCACCCGATAGCTTCCGTAAATTCTATGCCCACGAAATAACCTTCGAAGATAACGCCAGCGGCGCGCTTGATTAAGTCTTTGGCGATACGCCCGGCCCCGATCTGTTCGCCTTCGTACTCCAGTTCCATCTTGCCGGTCATCGAGGGAATGGATGCGTAGATATCCGAGATGCGCGGAACGATGTCTTCCTCTTCCGTCAGTATGGTCCGGCGCTCCGCATTGGACACGACCGATTCCATCACCGTAATCGGGACCCGCTGTGAAACGCCCGAGCGCTTGTCCAGTCGCTGGTCGTCGCGTGCTTCGAATGCGATCTGCTCGATTGTATCGCGGATGAAATCGGGGATGTGAAGACGAGAAGCTTCAAAGCCTTCGCGCTTCGTCCATGCCTCCTGTCGCGTGATCTCGACACCCAGTTGCAGCTCGGTTGGATAGTGAGTAGAGATCTCAGTTCCGATCCGGTCCTTCAACGGCGTAATGATCTTGCCTCGCGCCGTGTAGTCTTCGGGGTTGGCGGAGAAGACCAGCATCACGTCGAGCGGAAGGCGCACCGGGTAGCCCTTAATCTGAACGTCGCCTTCCTGCATGATGTTGAAAAGGCCAACCTGAATCTTGCCTGCCAGGTCCGGCAGCTCGTTGATGGCGAAGATCCCACGATTTGCGCGTGGCAGAAGGCCATAGTGGATGGTTAATTCGTCCGAGAGCAGATGTCCGCCTCTCGCGGCTTTGATAGGGTCAATATCGCCGATGATGTCCGCGATGGTCACGTCGGGCGTCGCAAGCTTTTCGACGAAGCGAGCACCACGCTCAACCCATGCGATCGGTGTCGCGTCCGCATGAAGCTCGAGCACCTGTCGCCCGTAGGCCGAGATTGGATTAAAAGGATTGTCGTTGACTTCAGAGCCGGCGATGACTGGAATGGACTCGTCCAGAAGATCAGTCAGCTGTCGTATGATGCGACTCTTCGCCTGACCGCGCAGACCCAACAGGATCAGGTTGTGCCGAGCCAGGACGGCATTGACGATCTGGGGAACCACCGTTTCATCATAGCCAACGATGCCGGGGAAGAGCCTTTCGCCCGCTCGAAGTTTGCGAACGAGATTCCTGCGCATCTCGTCTTTTACAGACGTGCTTCGATAGCCACTTTGTTTCAGTTCGCCCAGGTTCTTTGCAGAAGTCATGTTTTGAATCAACTCGTTGAAGAATTCGCGCCATAGCCGCCGTCGGCACGTGTCGTAATCAGGTTGTCTTCTTCCAACTTTTCAAGATGCGCGATGACGGCGCGTTGGGCCATCGCATGCGCCTTCGGATGAACATCGGTGTAAACACGCGCGACGATCTCTTCCGGCGTCGCCGCTCCTTCACCTACTGCTTTAAGGATATTCGCTTCACGTTCGAGACGATGCGCGAGGTACTCGTCGATCTTCGCACGAGGATTGCCAATCGCGGGCCCATGAGCGCCAAAGAGCACTGCCAGGTTGGGCAGATCGCGGAGGCGTTCCAACGAACGGAGATAATCTCGCATGTTGCCTTCGGGCGGATTAATGAGTACCGAGCCTAAGCCGACTATGTTGTCACCAGTGATCAGCGCGCCGGTTGCCTCTTCATAAAAGCAAAGGTGCCCGCGCGCGTGGCCCGGGGTGTGAAGAGTACGCAAGACTAGGGTCGGTTTTCCTTCGAGTTCAAATATCGCTTCATCCTCGATCAGGCGATCAACGCGAATCGAGCCTTCGAGTGCTGCGGCCGTCAGGCGATGCGCAGCTACGGGGACCTGTCCCCTGAGGTGTTTGACCAGCGCGTTGACTCCGCCCACATGATCGGGATGGAGATGCGTGAGGATGATCTCACGCGGCTTTCGCCCTTCACGTCGAAGATCGTCAATGCATAATGCCAGCGCAATCTGCTCGTCCTCAAAAGGCGACGCCGGATCAATGATGACAAAGTCGTTAGAGCCAACCAGGTAACAGTTCGTGTGGGTCGCCGGCGGAAGTGTGTTTGTGCGCACGGGAAAGCAGATGAACCCGGGGCGAAATTCGATCCTCCGCACAGGTTCTCGATGCGCGTGACGCACGGAGAGAAAACGCTCGATCAGATCGTCGCTGATTCCTTCCGAGAGAGTTCGCAGCGCATGCAGCACAGGAGGCACAAGCAGAACCTCTGAACCTTCCCACTTCGCGACAGCCTCGTTCGCCTCTATCCACTCGCCCGATTCAAGCTCACCATCGCCCTTGACGTCAGGCTCCTGCTTCGCCGGACAATTGACAAGGAAGAACCACGTGTCGAAACGCCTGGGACTAAACGGTGGCGTTACCCAACGCCCGGCGAATGTGAAATCACGAGCGTCGAGATGTAGTCCGTAGTGTTCGAGCAGATTTGGAAATGTCATCCGGCCGGATTCAAGATCATCCAGGAGAGAGGCGCGCTGTCCCTTGGTCAAAGTCTCAGCGCCTCGCGCGACCAGTACGCCGAGTTCTTCAAACAGCTCGCGCGCGGCACATGAGATCAGTGCTGAAGCTTCGTCATCATCGCTGTTGATTACCTTAGTTTCAGCATCTGATTGGTCACGCTGCCCGCCTGCGAACGCATGAAAGCCTCCGAGGAAGGCTAAACGCTCACTGCGCCGTACCCAGAACACCTCAGGATTGTCGTTGTTGGATTCGGAACGCAGCAGGATGACCGCTGCAGCATCGCGCGGGGTGGTTCCGCCTGATGTAGAAGCTTTTGGTTGAATAGTCTGACCGGCTTGTACGCTCATACCGTTTATGTCTGGCTGTACTCTGAACAAGTGCTTTCGACGCGTAGCGCCGAAAATAGTTAATCAGACCTTACTGAAAATTTGCAGGGTGTGATCTCGCCCAACGCTTTCTGGATTCATCCC
This sequence comes from Acidobacteriota bacterium, assembly GCA_032160165.1. Classification (GTDB taxonomy): domain Bacteria; phylum Acidobacteriota; class Blastocatellia; order Pyrinomonadales; family Pyrinomonadaceae; genus QHXM01. Next base: position 1,011 of record JAVHWA010000047.1, on the reverse strand, counting down.
TCCCACCTAAACCGCTCGCCGTCGTCTCCGTTCCACGGATTGCCACGCATGTGATAGCCACCCTCTTCCCAGAAACCAGCGTGATCGTCCGCAAGAAAGCGAACGCCCTTGACCCATTTCGCGGATTTCCATGCGTAAAGCTGAGGCACGATCAAACGAACCGGGCCGCCGTGCGCCGGTGGTATTGGTGCTCCGTCATGCGACCAGGCGAATAGCGAGTCTTCGGCGAGAAAATATTCGATTGGAAGATTTGTTGTCCAACCATTATCCGCGGCCAGCGCAACCACAAATTTTGCCTCAGGCTTGATTCCGACAATGCGAGCAAAGTCACGCGTGGAAACTCCACCCCAAATATTGTCCAGTCGCGACCATCGTGTGACGCAATGGAAATCCGCATACACCTTGACGGGCGGAAGTTGCATGAATTCATCAAGCGACCAGCTCTGGGGACGTTCCACCAAGCCATCAACTTCGAACTGCCATGTCTCGAGATCGATCTCAGGTGTACCATGGGCATCAAGTACGGGCCACTTGCGCGTGCGGGTCTGACCGGGAGGAACACGGTCCGCGCGTTTGGTATCGGGGCTGATTATGATGTTGGGGTCGGCGACCTCTTCAGGTTTGCGAGGGTCGCCTTTCTGATAGAGGGGGTCGTTGAACAGATTTCCCAGGAAGCTCATGACTACTTCTTCGATTCACGTTCGGCCAGAGCCATCAATTCCTCCGGCATCCACTTGTTGACGCCCCTGGCGGTCGACTCGGAAATTCCAATCGTTCGATCGTGCCATCCATCGCCGGCTTGTCCGCCGCGCTGCTTCTCGTAATTTTCTGTCTGTTCAAGACTAAGGACGATGCCGTCGACGATGTCTTTCCAATCCTTTTGTTGAATGCCCCGTAAAACAAGAGGCAGCCCGGCAGTCCAGTCCTCTTCCGGCGCGCGGGCATCCTGTTCCGGAATCGTGAGGCGATCCGCGGACGGAAACGGCGCGCCGTTATATTCTTCGAGCAGCC
>JAVHWA010000154.1:0-33914 GCA_032160165.1 Acidobacteriota bacterium | reverse complement strand
ACGCCGCGGCCGCCTACGCGGCGGAGTCGAAGCACCTGATTGCTCAGAGCCAGGCCACTGCCTGCATAGGTCGTGTTTTCTTCAAACTCTTCGCCCTCGTCTGCGGCGCCACTTGCTCGCAACGCCTGCACCAGGCGCTCGCGTTGCGCGGGGGTCAATCGATATTTTTTTTCTATCTCTATGGGCATGGAAGTTCAACGTTCAATGTTCAATGCTCAATGATTCGAGTTCGACACGACGAGATCGATCGTTCCGCGCATGATTTTAGTGTCGGGCAAAAAGGGAGCCGACGCTATCCTTGAACGTTCAACTTTGAACTTTGAACGTTGAACGCCGTCTTCAAGCCTGTCTAATCCAACGCGCGACTTCCGGAATAGTAGCGCGCTTGCCGTACATTAGCATTCCGATCCGGTAGATCCTTGCGGCCAGCCACATCAGGAGGACTACTGTGGTGAATCCGATGCCGAGCGAGAGCAGGATCTGCCACAATGGCGGTGTCTGCGTGACTATCCTGACTACCATCGTAATCGGTGAGAAGAACGGTACCATCGACACCCAAAAAGCGAGCGATGAACCAGGGCTGCGAATAACGGGAAACGCCATGTAGAAGCCAGCGATGAGTAACAAGAGTATTGGCAGGGCAACTTGCCCGCCCTCCTGCGTTGTTGTCACCATAGATCCTACGAGCGCATATAATGTGGCGTAGATGAAATAGCCGAGGAGAAAGAAGAGAAAGAAGAAGATGAAAAACGACGGCGGCAAATTTGGCAGAGAGACACTGAGACCTCTTCCCGCGAGCGCTGTTACTCCGTAAAGCGCGAAGGCCCCAAACGCAAGCGCCCATATCGCGAACTGAGTTAATGCGACAAGCGAGACGCCTATCAACTTTCCGATTAAGAGGGGGAATGAGCGCACCGATGAAAATAGCATCTCCGCGATTCGCGTCTCCTTCTCTTCCACTACTGCCGCCAGGATGACCTGACCATACATGATTATCGTGATATAGATCAGAAAGCCTACGACAAATACGAATCCGAAGCGTTCGCCTGAGTCTTCCTTTTTGCTGCTCTCGTCAGCGGGCAGAGCTCCGAATTCTATGGGTTTGTTAAGCTTCCCCATCAATTCCTGAGTTACGTTGCTCTCCACCATGCGCTGGTCGCGGACCGCGCGATTGATTCGACCTCTGATCTCACTTCGAGTGATGACGTCTCCCAGATTTCTGGCATAGTACATGACCTTTCCGCCTTGTGTGACGTCGGCCGGAATTACGATATATCCATCGAGCTCGTCTCGTAAGACACGACCTTTCAGTTCAGCACGAGCCTCATCGAGATTTCGATTTGCTAACTCAGCCTTTTCAACCGTGAAGGCGCCTTTCATCTGCGCCGCCGCACCCTTGAGGCGATCCTGAGTGTTCGAGTTGACCTGTTCGACTGCGGGATTCTTCTCGGTCGACTCCTCTTCGTCCTCATCGCGGTTGGAGAGCAGCGACTCACGAACGCGGTCATACATCTTCTCGCTTTGATCGATCACTGCAAGACGCGTCGCACCCCCCGCCTTGAGACTGAAAATCAGAGCGGGCACGATCGTAAAAACCAGGATCATAACGGGCCCCAGTACCGTGGCCACGATGAACATCTTGGTGCGGACACGCGTCAGGTATTCGCGCTTCACTACCGCAAAGAATTTTGTCATTCGCCTTCACCAACCTTCGCAATGAAGATGTCATTCAAACTCGGCTCAACCAACTCGAATTTCGTGACCCGGGCGCCCGCTGCCACAAGGCGTCTTAACAATTCCTGAGCATCAGCCCCTGCCGCCAGAAGGACTTCGATCTCATCGCTTTGCCGCTCAACTTTCGTGACCAGCGCCGGATCTTCAAGCACACTCGAGCCGTCGCCTTCCAGTCGCAGAGCCACACCGTTCCGGCTGAAGCTGCTCTTGATCTCGCGCAGTGTGCCGTCCAGGACCTTGTTGGCGTGATTGATCATGCAGATGTCATCGCAAATCCGCTCCGCCAGTTCCATCTGGTGCGTGGAAAGAATTATCGTCTTCCCTTCCGCTTTCAACTCCAGGATGATGTCTTTCAGGAGTTCCTGATTGACGGGATCGAGACCGGACGAAGGTTCGTCCAGAATCATTAAGTCCGGGTCGTGCATTACCGCAGCGATGAACTGGATCTTCTGCTGCATGCCTTTCGACAGTTCCATCGCCTTCTTGTTCTTCCATTCAGCCAACTTCATTCGTGTCAGCCAACGGTCGATCGCCTGGTCCGCCTTCTTGCCCTTCACGTTTTTCAATTCACCAAAGAAGCGCAACTGATCTACGATTTTCATCTTCTTGTACAAGCCGCGCTCTTCCGGCAGGTAACCGATACGGTCCTGCAGCTCGGCGTTGATTTGCTGGCCGAATAGCTCGATTGTTCCTTCGTCCGGCGCCGTGATATTGACGATCATGCGGATCGTCGTAGTCTTTCCCGCGCCGTTGGGGCCTATCAAGCCGAAGATCCTCCCGGGGCGAACCTTGAGGCTCAACGCGTTAATGGCCGTGAACTCGTCGAAGCGCTTGGTGACGCCGGTAAGCGTCAGCGTGTTTGTGGTTTCTGTCATTTGGTCAGACCTTAGCAGGCAGTTGCAGGATTTGCGCTCGAGAGTGCGGCGCGTTTACAGGCTCGTTCGCAGCTTATACGGATTAGGCCGTATGAAAGTTTAGCTACATTGTTCCCGCGGTTTGCACTCGCATGATATTATCTGTGGCAGCTCCCCGGCTATCCCTTTTGCAAAACTAATATGGCTCCTCTCTCCTCGTACTTGCGATTAGTTCTAACGACGCTGGTCTTTCTGGGCGCCCACTCGATCGCCAGCGCTCAGGCCAAGCCTCGCCGGACTCCCATACCGCAAGCGGATGACGTTGTCAGGATCAGTACCGATCTGGTTCAGACTGACGTAACCGTCCTGGACAAGCAAGGTCGCTTTGTCGACAAATTGCGGCGCGAACAGTTTGAACTGCTGGTAGACGGCAAACCTCAGCCGATCACTTTCTTCGAACGCCTGGTGGCGGGCAGCACCGGCGAAGCGTTGCAGATCGAGGCGGCGCGAGGGACTAGCGCCTCCGGAAAGCCGGCTGTCGTTCGTAGTCCGGGCCGCGGTCGCACGATCTTCTTTTTCGTGGACGACCTTCACATGCAGCCCGACAGTCTAATACGTACTCGTAAAGCGCTCCAGCAGTTTGTCGAGAACGAAGTCGGGCACGACGATCAGCTAGCTATTACCTCCGCCAGCGGTCAGGTAGGCTTCCTTCAACAGTTGACCGATAACAAGGTGGTGATGCGAGCTGCCGTAGGGCGGCTGACCACTGCGTCCCAGTCCTTGCTCGACTCGCAACAGCCAGCGATGTCGGAATTTTTGGCATTATCGCTTGATCTGTATCATGATCAGGACCTCCTGGACTATTTCGTTGAGCCCATGCTCGCTCAAGGCCTCCCTCGCGCCCCAACCGAAGAAATGGTAAAAGCCCGCGCGAGACGCATACTGCGGCAGTCCGCCTTTCTGGCGCGAAGCACCCTTACGACGCTCGAGAGTCTGGCTCGCACATCCGTCGATCTGCCCGGACGCAAACTCGTATTTTTCATTTCGGATGGTTTTTTGATGAGCACCAACGAATCCGACTTGATGGATCGTGTCCGCAATATCACGAACGCTTCGGCCCGAAACGGCGTCGTAATTTATACGCTCGATTCGCGCGGTCTGCCCGTCGTGGGTGTAGGCGATGCCTCAAACGCGATGACCTCGGATGCTAATCAGTTTCGCTCGATGCACGATATTGCCGCGCGATACGCTGCGAGGGAACTGTCTCAATCGCAGGAGCCGCTTCGAATGATATCGGCCAACACAGGAGGTCGCGCTCTCCTGAATTCCAACTCATTGAAGTTAGGTTTCGCCAAAGCGATTCAGGAGACGTCGACTTATTATCTCCTCGCCTGGCGTCCCGAGAGCGGAGCCTCCCAAAAGGCCCAGTTTCGCCAACTCGAGGTGCGAGTCGTCGGGCGCCCCGATCTGAATGTGCAGGTGCGTCGCGGTTATTACGATGTGCCGCCAAATAGGATAGCCAGCACGGCAGAGCCTGTTAAGGCGGCCCCGTCTGAGAAACTCCCGCAGACCGAGTTGAAAGAAGCGATACGGTCGCCGTATCCCACGAAAGCGCTGCCGACCCAGCTCGGGCTTTATTATTTGAACACGCCTGACAAAGGAATAGTGCTCACCGCCTCAATACAAATCGCGCGGCAGTTCATGACTTTCAGCCACTCTGAAGATAAACAAAGCGCGCTTCTCGATCTGACTGGTGTGGTGCTCAATGACCAGGGTAAACCGGTAGCTGGCTTTACCGATCGTCTGAATGTCGACGTCTATTTCCCTCAGTACGTGGGACAGCCTCGACGAGACCTGATCTATAACTTCCAATCGCCGATGAAGGCCGGACTCTATCAGGTGCGTGTGGCAGTGCGCGATGCTAAAGGCGGGCGAACCGGAAGCGCTATGCAATGGATCGAGATTCCGGATGTGACATCTCGTCGTCTTTCTCTGAGCAGTCTGATCCTGGCAGAGACCACGAAGGACGCTCTGGCGATCAATGACAGCGCGGTTCCGGCCGAATCGCTATTAAGTGTCGACCGACGTTTTTCCCGCACTTCGAAACTGCGCCTGATGACTTACATATATAACGCCGCTGTCGGTGCTAACGCGTCGCCACCCGATGTTGTCACTGAAATGCAGATCCTGCGTGACGATCAGCCGATAACAACCACATCGCCTCGCAAGGTTCAAACCGACGGATTGGCGGATCCGACTCGGCTCGCTTACGCGGCGGAGATACCTCTCGAGTCACTGCTTCCCGGTCGGTATGTGCTGCAGATAAAAGTCACCGACCGGATAGCCAATACCATTGCTTCGCAACGGGCCGATTTTGAAATCGAGTAAGTGTCCTGCCACACCGCGCAACTGATCGCGGGAGGATTGTGAGAAACTGCGACCAACATCGCTTCGGTTCAAGACCAACTTCGCGTTCCCGCGCAGCTTTCGCTCAATCCATCACCGCGCTTCGTCTTCCGCTCCTGCTGCTGTGCTTCACTCCAAATCTAATTGCTCAGGAACAGAAACCTCCGGACCAGACTGATGAGGTTGTTCGCATCAGCACCGAACTGGTGCAGACCGATGTCATGGTCTTCGACAGTTCCGGCCGCTTTGTCGAAGGCCTGAAGCCCGACCAGTTTGAGCTTCGCGTCGACGGCAAGCGGCAGGTGATCTCATTCTTTGAACGTGTGACAGCGGGAAAATTCGATGAGGAAGCTCAACTCGCCGCGGCGCGAGGGGCGACCATCGCTAAATCCCCGGACGCGACCGTCAGGCCGCTTGATCGCGGCAGATCGTTCTTCTTCCTGGTTGATGATTTGCATCAAGCCGCAGGTAGCCTGGCGCGCACCCGCAAGACCTTGCTCGATTTCGTCGACAACGAGATGGGACAGAACGATCAACTGGCCATCGCGTCCGTCAGCGGACAGATAGGTTTTCTGCAGCAGCTCACTAACAACAAGTCCGTACTGCGCGCCGCTGTCGCGCGGCTCAATCTGCCTTCCCAAACTTTCCGCGACAATCAGCGTCCGCCGATGTCGGAACCCATGGCAGTGGCTATCGATTCAGAGAGCGATCCTGCGCTCTTGACCTACTTCATGGAACCGCTGATGCGAGACGGGACACCCGAGAACGCGGCTGAAAGCATAGTGAAATCGCGCGCGAAGAATATTCTCGGTCAATCGGGCAATATCACTCGTAATGTTCTGGCAACGCTTGAATCGCTCGCTCGAAGGATGGCCGGATTGCCCGGCCGAAAACTTCTCTTCTTCATATCCGACGGCTTTATTCTCAATACAAATGACAACGAGATGTTTGACCGGCTGCGAAACATCACCAACGCCGCCGCGCGCAACAATCTCGTGATCTATAGCTTGGATGCGCGAGGACTCTCGGCGGGGGTCCTGGGCGACGCCACCTCCGATATTGCAATCGACCGTTCCGGTCGCACCAGCCGTTACACAACCGGCGACGTTTCCCTTTCCCAGGAGCCGCTGCGAGTGCTGGCCGCCAACACCGGTGGTCGAGCGTTACTAAATTCGAACAGCGCTACGCCGGTGATCGCCAAAGCAGTTGAGGAAACGTCGGTCTATTATCTCCTCGCCTGGCGCCCGGATTCACAAAAAGCCGGAGGCAACAAGTTCAGACGAATCGAGGTCATCGTAAGCGGACGTCATGATCTTACGGTTTCCGTTCGCAGCGGATATTACGATTTGCCTGCGTCGGTTCCCGACAGCAAGCAAGCTGCGGCGCGGCCACACGTTGTCAGGACGGCGGACGACGAACTGCGAACTGCCATCAACTCTACTTTCTCCGCGGGCGCGATCCCAACATGGCTAGGTCTCATCTATCTTGATGTCCCGGAGAAAGGGTTGCTGCTCGCCGCCTCGCTGCGCATACCCAGTCGATCGATAGGATTCGACCAGGCGGGAGAAAAGCGGAAAGGGGCGGTCGATCTCGCGGGCGTCGTTATGAACGATCGCGGCAAGTCGGTAGCGAGCTTTCGAGATCACCTGGAACTCAGTCTCGATTCATCGGCCTCGAGCGGCGCGCCTCCTGCAGATTTGGTTTACAACTACCAAACGGTTTTGGCGCCCGGACTTTACCAGGTGCGCGTTGCGGCGCGGGACAACAAAAGCGGGCTCACTGGCAGCGCTGCGGAGTGGATTGAGATTCCCGATCTATCCTCGGGTCAGCTCGCGCTGAGCAGCATTCTCTTCGGCGAGCTACCCAAAGAAGAGAACACGTCAAAGCCAAATCCAGTTGCTGAATCTCCTCCGCGGGCGAGTATTGATCGAACTTTTTCTCGGTCTTCGAAACTTCGTTTTATGGAGTTCATCTACAATGCCGCCCGAGGCCGAGACGATGCCGGACCGGATGTTGCGCTCCAGGTGCAAATACTTCGCGATGATCAGCCGGTGGTGACGACGCCGCTGAAGAAAGTTGATCACGGCGACAGTGCCGATCTCGGTCGTCTGACTTATGCGGCCGAGATTTCGCTGGCGTCAATGCTCCCTGGCCGCTACGTACTTCAAATCACGGTTATTGATCGGATCGCGAAGACGACCGCGTCGCAGCGGTCCGATTTTGAGATCGAGTGACAGCCGTATCGGGGCAGCCCCCTCTCGGTCAGCCATTCGACTGCTCTATCTACCGGGCTAATTCGGGTCGTGGAAGAGCGCATGATATAATCCGCTGCGATCTCCCCCGATCAACGACTTTCCCGTGAGGCCAACCTTCAATGTTACCTTCGATACTCCTTTGTGGGCGAACAGTGTTTCTCGCGGTGCTCAGCCTCGTGGCCATGTCCTCGGGTTCTTTTGCCCAGGACAGCGGCCAAAGTGACGAGGTCCTTCGAATCAATACCGAGCTGGTGCAGACCGGTGTGATGGTGTTTGATAAGCAAGGCCGTTTCGTCGAAGGATTACGCCCCGACCAGTTTCAGCTTCGAGTCGATGGTAAGCCGGTCACGCCATCGTTCTTCGAACGGGTCACAGCGGGCACGGCACTCGAGGAGAAGCAGGTTGTCGCGGCTTCACGAGCTACGAACACTCCCGCAGGGACGGCGCCGATTCCTTCGTCGACCTCTGTTCGTGGCAGGACGATAATCTTCTTCGTCGACGACCTGCACCTCAGCGCGTCAAGCATCGATCGCACACGCAAAGCAATCGTTGAGTTCGTAGAGAACCAGATGGGTCCTGGTGATCAAGTGGCAATCGCCTCGCCCAGCGGACAGGTTGGCTTTCTCCAACGCTTCTCTGATCTCAAGGCCGTAGTTCTGGCGGCAGTCGCCCGTCTTACGCATCGCCCTTACACCATCCATGACGCCGAAAACATAACGATGACGGAGTACACCGCGCTGCGCGTTGATCAGGGTGATAAGGATGCGCTCAATTACTATGCAGAGGAGATACTGAAAGCGACAAATTTCACCAGTCGCGGTGGGCCTGTCGGCCCACCACGCGGCGGCGGACCCGTTGCGGGAGGAGCGCCGCCGGCGAATCCGCCGAGCTCAGGCATGACGCGCGAGATGGCAGAACGCAGCGTGAAGGAACGCGCGCAGGTCATGCTTAAGCAAGCTGCGAATGTCACGGTCAGCACACTATCGACTCTGGAGAGCCTGATGCGCTCGTCAAGCCAATTGCCGGGGCGTAAGCTGGTATTCTTCGTCTCGGATGGTTTCTATCTCAACGATCGGAACACCGCATTCGGCGACAAGCTTAAGCAGATCACCGACGCCGCAGTACGCGCGGGCGTAGTGATCTACACCATGGACGCCAGAGGCCTGGTAAGCATGACTGACGCCAGTAGTAACCGGGCCGATCCGGAAGGCCGATTGGCGCGCTCGAACACCGGCGAGCTTTCCGCTTCACAGGATCCATTGACTGCACTCGCGGGCGACACCGGCGGTCGAGCATTGTTGAATTCAGGTGCGCTTACGACGGCGGTCAACAATGCTCTTAAAGAGACTTCAAACTATTATCTGCTCGCGTGGCGCCCGAGTGCCGACGAACAGAAAAGCAGTAGCTTCAAACGGATCGAGGTCAGTATCGTAGGCCGTCCGGATCTCAACGTGCGATTGCCGAAGGGCTTTATGTCGTACGATTCAAGAACCGCCGCCAAGGTCGCGGAACAGACCCAGGTCGCTGACGCTTCTGTGCCTGCCGCTACTGCCGCCAAAGGTCCGGAAGCAGCGCTGATAGCAGCGTTGGGAGCGCCCTCTGCTCGAAAAGGTCTCCCGACCCAGCTATCGGTCAGCTTCGTTGATGTGCCGAACACCGGCCCGGTGCTTACCGCTTCTACCCAGATGGCGACGGAAATACTTGGCTATGGCGCTGACGGGAAACAGGCGGCCGCAATAGACGTTGCAGGCGTAGTCCTCAACGATCAAGGCAAACAGGCGGGCAGCTTCAAGACACGAGTTAATGTAAATCCATCTCCGCAATCTTCCGAAGCGCAGAACCCATCGGTCATCTACAGTCACAAACTTCCGTTGAAGCCGGGCATTTATCAGGTGCGGGTGGCAGCCCGTGACGATAAGAGCGGACGGGTTGGCAGCGCTGCACAATGGATCGAAATCCCCGACCTTAATTCAAAGCGTCTGACTCTCAGCAGCCTAATGCTTGGGGGACAGTTCATCGGTTCAAAACCGGTCGCAGGCAAGGAAGCAACGGCACAAGTGCAGTTCAGTGTCGATCGCCGCTTCTCGCATGGTTCGCATCTTAACTTTCTTACGATGATCTACAACGCGCAGCGTGCAGGAACTGGCGCGCCCGATCTCGCAGCCCAGATAAAACTCTCTCGCGACGGACAGACAATAGTGACAAGTCCGGTGCGCAAACTGGTCATTGACCCAACCACCGATGTCGCTCGCGTTCCCTACGGTGCCGACATCGCGCTTCAATCGCTGCCGCCGGGACGGTATCTCTTACAGGTTTCGATCTCTGACCGGGTCGCGCAAACCAGCGCCAGCGGACAGATATCCTTCGAGATCGAGTGAAGCAAACAGCCTCGGCCACGGGCCGAGCTACTTCCACTGAGAAACCAAATGAACTCCTCGATTCTAAGCCTGGAGCGGATCATTGCTTCAGCACTCCTGTGTATCTCGTCGGTTTTCACGTTCGCGTACGGCCAGGACCGTCGGCCATCTGAACCGGACAATGTCGACGTGCTTCGAATCGACACCGAGCTGATTCAGACCGGAGTGACTGTCGTCGATAAGCAGGGACGCTTCGTCGATGGATTGACGCGCGACCAATTCGTTTTGCGCGTCGATGGCAAAGCGGTCGAGCCGCTCTTCTTCGATCGCATCACCGCGGGCACTCCGGTCGAAGAAGCTCGAATCGCCGCGGCTGCCACAGGAAAGACACCGGAGCGTCATATGCCACCCGCGCGAATGGCCACCGCCTCGCCCGGCCGCACAATAGTTTTCTTCGTCGACGACTTGCACCTCTCGCTGGACAGCCTTGGACGCACGCGCAGGGCGCTCACCCATTTTATAGAGAATGAAATGACACCCAACGATCGCGTGGCGTTTACTTCGGCCAGTGGGCAAATCGGCTTCCTGCAAAAGCTAACGGACAACAAAGCGGTCCTGCGGGCCGCACTCGCCCGGATTAATCCTGTCCCTTATGTGGTGCTCGACCGGGACCAGCCGCCGATGACCGAGTTCATCGCTATCAAGATCGCCAATGGTGATCGGGAAGCGCGCGACTTTTATGCGGAGGAGCTGTTCCGCAGAAGTTTTCGTAACCAAAGGGGCATCACGCGAGAGGCATTCTATGAGACCGTCAAGAACCGAGCGAATCAGATTCTCGTCGGTCTCGAGAATGTGACATCAAACTCGCTCGGCTCTCTCGAGAATCTTCTGCGGACCATGGGAACGCTACGTGGCCGCAAGCTGGTGTTCGTGATCTCCGACGGTTTCTATCTCGAGTCGAAGAATACGATCGGGGCGGGCAATGACCGGCTTCGTCATGTGATTGACGTGGCGACGCGCACGGGTTCTGTTATCTACACTATCGATGCTCGGGGATTGTTTGCCGCTATCCCCGACGCAAGCGGCGATCGGCCCTTCGATCCCAGCGGGCGACTCGACCGCGCAAGCGTGGGCGAGACTGTGCTCTCACAGGACGGGCTCAATGCGCTTGCAGGAGATACAGGGGGGCGGTTCCTTAAGAACCAAAACTACTTCGAAAAGTGGGTCGCCCAGATGCTTGAGGAAACGTCCAATTATTACCTGCTGGCCTGGAGGCCTGACACCGACGAACAGAAGGGCGCGAACTATAAACACATCGAAGTGAGCATCGCGGGAAGACCAGAGCTGACGGTACGATTGCCTCGCGGTTTCTATCACGGGAAATCTGCCACCAGAAATTCAGTCGCCGCAGCCCCGAAGGCCGATTCAAGCACGCCGGCAACTTCGGCCACGAGAACTGACGAGGAACTGCGCGAAGCACTTGGCTCATACTCCTCCAGAGGAGGACTGCCGACGGTTTTGTCAGTTAGCTTTGTGGACGTCCCCAACACCGGCCCGGTGCTGTCTGCCTCTATGCAGATGTCTGCGGATGCGTTGGACTACGGCGCGGACGGAAAACAACCCGCAACCATCGATGTCGCGGGAGTAGTTCTCGACGATCACGGCAAACAGTCGGGCGGCTTTAAGACTCGTGTGAATGTCAATCCCATGGATTCAAACGAAGCTTCTGGCGAGAGCGCAGGGGTGATTTACAATCACAAGCTTCCCCTCAAGCCGGGACTTTATCAGGTTCGGGTTGCTTCGAGAGACGCTAAGAGCGGACGCGTGGGAAGCGCGGCGCAGTGGATAGAAGTCCCCGACCTCACGAGTGGGCGACTCATGCTTAGCAGCCTGCTGATAGGGGGCCAGCGAGTGCGTTCATCTCAAACGAAAGCGGCTGGCGAGACTGAGCAGGTCCAGTTTAGCGTCGATCGACGATTCAAGCGGGACTCTCATCTGAGCATTCTGACCATCATCTACAACGCTGCGCGGGATTATAATGGACGGCCGGACCTTGAAGCTCAGCTTCAGATCTCTCGTGATGGAAAGCCTGTTATAACGGGTCCGACGCGGAAGGTTGCAGTTGACTCAACCAGCGACATCACGAGAATCCCTTATGGGGCGGATATCGCACTCCAGAAACTTAGCCCCGGGCGTTATGTGCTTGAGGTGAAGATTAACGATCGGCGCGCGAACTCAACTGCGACGCAGCTGGTGACTCTTGATATAGAGTGAGGCGGCCCAGCGCTAAGTTATTCATGCGATAGTGGCCGTCGGCATCGGTCTTGGCGACAGAGGCGATGATTCCCGTCGGGCTCGCGGATGCCTGTACGTATGCATTCGGAATACCATTGCCCTTCGTATCCGTCACCCGCCCCTCGATCTGTGAGAATGCACTCGCGGAGAATAAAAGTATCGCTGCAAACGAGACGATGATGTTTTTCATAGCGCTTCCCACTTGCCACTCGTCTTAGGGAATCAGACTTAGTGTTGTTCTGGCTTTTTACATGGTCTGGTGGATGCCCTATCAGCCAGGCTCCGGGCCTTCGCGTTTTGATTTTTACCTGGTTTGACAATATCGGTGACACAGGCATTCAGACCACTGATTTTGGAGACGATCAGATATGAGGTCTGAGGCTTTCCGTCGCCCTGATCGGAAACCTTCAGCCGGACGATCAATGCGACCGGTTTCTTCCCCTTCATTCGCCACTCGGCCGTCTCTCCAAGCTCGGAAAAGTTACCGAAACAATTCCACAGATCAAGACCGATAACTTTTTTGGACGGTAAAACAACTCCGATCGAATTGCGTTCGTCATCCAGATAAACTTCCAGTTTGTATCCGCCGACGCCATCGCAGCTGGTAGAAGCATTACCCGGCATCCCGTTATCAACGGCAATGGTCTTGCATTTATCCGCCGCCAGAGAAGTGTAAACGCTTCTGTTTTGAGCAAGAGCAACCGTTGAAGAAACCAACACGAACGAAAGAGCCAGCAACCTTTTGAACATAGAATTTTCTCCTCTCAATCAGACACTACTAACATTAACGGCTTCGCGTCGTCTCCTACTTAATCATGAATGGTGCTAATAGCCGCGTCCACGATCTGGAGATCCTTTTCCATTCGAACGGGCATCTGGCGGCGCGAGCCTTTGGCAGTACCCCTTCAGTGACAAAGTCCGCGAACAACTGTGCATTCGATCCATAGGCCAGACAGACGGTGTTGTAAAACCTCTGCTCGTCAAGCGAGTGTTCGTCAGCGTATGGCGGATTATCTTCGAACCATTTCCGCTGGGCGGGAGTCAGGTTCTCCTGCGTGGCCGCGTTTGCGTTGGCTCTCAATAGTTTTGTATAGGCCGCATCGATCACCGCTACCGTATCGGCTTCGTCCTCAGAACTGAGCAAGACCACTGCCGCTAACTGATCGACCGCGTCCTCTTCTCCGCCGGTGATAGGCAGATCGAGAATGTCGACCAGGGCGTGGCCTATCTCGTGGATCATAGTGAATTTGATCGTGCCCAGGAGCGCTTTTGTGACAGCGGCATTGTCGTAGGTCCCGTCTGGCCTCCGCTGGTCGTTGATGTGCAGGTTGTTGAAGGACCTCACGTATTCATAACAAAGCTGGACCGCTTTCAATCGCGGTTGATAGAACGCATTGACCGTTCCGCATTGGGTGGCGGTGAGAGTCAGGTCTTGCGGCAGCCGGAGCAGCTCATTGAGACCGTCCGCCATTTCCTCTAACACCTTGCGGCCCTGGAGAAATTTCTGGTAGGCCACAAGCGGAGCGTCTTTGGGTACGTCGTAGCGAACCCTGACGGGATGCGCCGCGTTGTTTGCGCCGGTCTGCGCCCACGCGCTTGACGCAGATCCCAGGAGGGCGACAAAAACTGCCGTCGTGAGCAAAGCGAGTTTGATTCTCATGTATCTTCCTTTAGTTAGTCTTTGCGATGAGTATAGGCGGAGCGGCTGGCTCTCCCTGTTGCCGTTAAATGAGTGATCGGGTTCGCTGACCCGTCAACACGAACGAACCACGAATCACGCGACATCGCACGAAGCCTGCAATGGCCCGTGTTGCTTTGTGTCGATGCGTGAATTAGTGTCGACCGCGGCTACCATTCACGGGATCTGCTTATAGAGCGAGAAGTCTGAATAGATCGAATACTGGATGCCGGAATCCTTGATGACGGCTTTCACATCCTGAAACAGTAGATTGATAACCGCCTTCTTTGTTTTCCCTGTCAGGTCTTTGCGAGCATCCCACTTTGCGGCAACTGCCTTAGCGGCTTGTTCATCGTGTGCCTCTCGCGAAACAACTCCCTTGAGTTCCTCAACCAACCCGGCAACCGATTTTGCATTAAGCGCGTTATCGGCGCCGCTCTGCTTCGGCGCTTCAGTTTTTTCAGAATTACCGGAAAACGATTCATCCGGCATCTGCTTATAGAGAGAAAAGTCCTGATAGATCTGATATAGGATCCCGGAATCTTTGATGACGGATTTCACATCCTGAAACAGTAGATTGATAACCGCCTTCTTTGTTTTCCCTGTTAGGTCTTTGCGAGCATCCCACCTAGCGGCGATTGCCGTAGGTGCTTTTTCGTCGTGCGCCTCTCGCGAAACTACTCCTTTGAGTTCCGTGACCAAGGCGGTAAGGGATTTTGCATCGAGTGGTTTGTCAGGCCCGCTCTGTGCCGCTACCACATTAGTTTTTTCAGGTTGCCCGGAAAACGATTCCTCCGGCATCTGTTTATAGAGCGAGAAGTCCTGATAGATCTGATACTGCACCCCGGAGTCCGTGATGACGGATTTCACATCTCCATAAAGCAGATTTATGACCGCCTTCCTTGATTTACCTGTCAGGTCCTTGCGGGCGTCCCACTTCGCGGCGACTGCCTTAGCGGCTTCTTCATCGTGTGCCTCTCGTGAAACTACGCCTTTGAGTTCCTCAACCAAAGCGGCAAGCGCTTTTGAATCAAGTGCCTTATCGGAAACAGTCTGGGCTATCGCATTTAAACCTGAGATTGAAATCAAAAGCACCAAAGCGGCTACGAACCTCGTCCCACCGCCTCTTGATTCGCGTGTCCTGGTCATACTTTTCTCCTCAAATACTTTCAGCTTTCGCCTTGCTCACAAATCTTCCCCATATCCAGACCATTAAAAGTGAACTGACTGAGGATTTGGCGCGTCCCAATGCCGCGCACATTGGACGCTAAAAGGCAGGAGCTTTGCATGTACAGCACATGGTGCTGGACTGTGGGCATCCACAGTGGAGTCGGGGGGGTCATCTTTTCGAAGTTAGCGCCAGCGCCCGCTAATGGACGCGAAGTATACACCTACTTTGCCAACCGTGATGAAAAAGTTAAGGAGGCGGTTCGCTTGACTCTCGACCGTCGCAACGCGGTTCCCGGTTCTGAGCTTGCTTCGATTGAGATGTAAGGATTAATTGGCCATGGAGCGTAGCGCTAGAGTTCGATCTGCTTTGCGGAGATGACCTGCTCGAAGGCGCGCAGCGCGCAGACTACTTCTTCTCCCAGCGCCGCATCGGTCTCGATCACCGCCATAGCTTCTCCGCCTCGCTCTCGCCGGCCAAGATGAAAGCGGCTGATGTTCACATGGTGCTCGCCCAGGATCGTCCCGATACGTCCGATTACTCCGGGCACATCGTGGTTGCGCGTCACCAGCATATGACCATGCGGTACGGCCTCAAGGCGAAAGCCATTGATCTCCGTGATGCGCCCGTCTGCATGACGACCCATCTCTTCGAAGAGCGTGCCCGCGACCGTTTGTTCACCTCTTGATGTTCTAACTCGAGTGCGAATGGCCGGAGCGGAGTCGCTTCCGATCCTCTTATAGGCAGCCGTCACTGCGATCCCGCGCTCCTCCGCAATCACGAAAGCATTGACTACGTTGACGCGAGCGCTCATATCGCGCAGGAGACCTGCGACAAAGGCGCGCGTCACCGGCGCCGCATCCAGGTCTACGATTTCTCCGGCATATTCGAGATGGACTTCGCGAACCGCATCGTCAGACAGCTGAGCCTGGAAACGTCCAAGACTCTCAGCCAACTGTACGTAAGGCTGCAGCACATTCAGCTCCTGTGCGCCCAGCGCGGGAATATTGACGGCACCTCGCAATGCCCCGGTCAAAAGATAATCGCGCATTTGCTCCGCGACAGTGAACGCGACGCCTTCCTGTGCTTCGGCGGTAGAAGCGCCGAGATGCGGGGTTGCGATAACCTGATCGAGCGCCAACAGCGGATGATCAGCGGGCGGCGGTTCTCGCTCGAAAACATCGAGCGCGGCGCCGGCTACGATTCCCTCCTTGATCGCCGCAAGCAGGGCGTTCTCGTCAACCAGACCACCACGCGCGCAGTTGATGATGCGGACACCGCGCTTCATTTTGGAGAATGCATGGGCGTTGATGACTCCGCGCGTCTCGGCGGTCAAGGGTGTGTGCACGGTCAGAAAATCCGCGCGGGCGAAAACTTCATCGAGAGTTCCCAGTTCCGACTCGAGGTCGCGTGCCTGTTCGGGCGCTATGAATGGGTCGTAAGCGATGATGTTCATTCCGAAGGCACGCGCGCGATTGGCTACGACGCGACCGATTCGTCCCAATCCGATAACGCCGAGAGTTTTCCCTTGTAGCTCGACACCGAGGAACCGCTTGCGGTCCCAACGTCCCTTGCGCAAACTTTCGTTCGCCTGGGGAACCTGCCTGGCCAACGACACCAGCAGTGCGATCGTATGTTCAGCGGTGGTGATGGTATTCCCATCCGGCGCATTCATGACGACTATGCCACGCGATGTGGCGGCGGGTACGTCGATGTTGTCGACACCCACACCTGCCCGACCGATCACTCGCAATCGCGTAGCCGCGTCCATCACTTCAGGCGTGACCTTCGTCTCGCTGCGGACGATCAGGCCATCGCAATGCTTGACGGATTCGAGAAGTTGTTCGGCCGTGAGGCCTACCTTCTTCTCAACGTGAAACGCGGCAAGGCGAAGCGGCTCAAGGCCGCTCTCACTGACGTCATCGGCAACGAGTATGTTGAGGGTTTGATCAGACATTTATTCGAGTCAGTTAAATCCCATCTCATTCTCACCCGGTTTCAACCGGGTGGAGACGTAGGGTTGGTTGAGTCGAAACCGTTTCAACGGTTTCTCTCCGGCGCGAAAATCGGAAACCGTTGAAACGGTTATCGTGGCCATAACTTCTGTTCCGCCCGGCTGAAGCCGGGCGTGAATGAGAGACGAGCGGGAGCGCGCTGTTCGCTCCTTACATCGGCCCGGCATCATCCTTCCGGCCTCCATCGCCGCCAAACTCACCATCGGGTGAAGGAACGGCGGAAGGCGCCGAGTGCTCGCGTTCGCCTTTTTCGGCAACCTCTTCCGTCTTCTCCAAGTCGTGCAAAGTATCGTCGCTGGTGGCAGCGGAGTTAGGATCTTTCGTTTCGGTTCCTGGATCTGAGCCGGCACTCTCGGTTGATTTAGGATCTTTGGTTTCCATCTTTTCAATTCTCCTGCTTAGTACGACTTTCCTACTTCTTGGTGACCCAACGGTGGAGTCGTTTGTCCACGCCATCACAAACGAAAATAGAAATAGACACCGAGGATCACCGAATTGACGACTGCCGCATATGCTCCCGCGACAATGTCGTCGCTCATGATACCAAGCCCGGACTCGAGCCGTTCCATTCGACGAGCCGGATAAGGTTTCCAAATATCAAACACGCGAAATAGCACGAAGGCAGTTATGATTCCCCACCAACCGTAGATGTGTGGCGGAACAGTCGATAAGGCCACCAGTTGGCCTGCGACCTCATCGATGACAACTCTACTCGGGTCCTTACTTTGAAAGAGCTTCTCCGCCCGGGTGCCGGCCCAAATTCCCACCAGCGTCACGACCGTAGTCACAACCAGAAGAAAAGCTATTCTCGGCGTCTCCACCACCAGGATAGCTAACCCGTAGCGCTCTGCGTGAGCGAACAGAAAATTCAGGGCCACATACTCGATCAGTAAATAAAGTCCTACCCCTACCAGAGAACCCCAGGTGCCGGGAGCAAGCGGCAGATAACCGACTCCGCAAGTCGCGATAACCAAAGCAAGACGGTCCGACAGTCCTCGAGCCGGCCTTTCCGTTTGAGCCGCGCCTCCGGTGTCAGCTACCGTCGGAATCAGTTCGTCGCTGGATTCTTTCATCAGTGGTCAGTGGTCAGTGGTCGGTGGGCAGTCGCCGGTGTCAAGTTTCCTGAGCGCAAGATCAGTATCTCCCTCTCACTGAATGCTGACCACTGGCCACCGGCCACTACACTATGCTTCCAACCAAATCGTACTCGTGGGCCTCTGTAATCAGCACGTTTACGAACGCCCCCGGCACCGGGTCGAAGTCTTCCGGCGCATCATTTATCAGAACGCAGCCGTCGATGTCCGCGGCCTGCGTCTCCATTCGACCTTGCCAAAGCAGATCGGATTCCGCTGCTTCTCCTTCGAACAAGACCCGAACGGTCGATCCAACACGCGCGCGGTTGCGCCTGCGAGAGATGCGGGCCTGCTCTTTCATCAAACGCGTGCGACGACTCTTGGCCGTCCTGGCGTCTACCTTATTCGAGAGATCGTATGCAGGCGTTCCTTCTTCATCTGAATAGGTGAAGACGCCGACGCGATCGAATTCGACATTACGCACGAATGCGAGCAACTCTTCAAAGTCTTCGTCCGTCTCGCCGGGAAAGCCGGTGATGAATGTCGTTCGAATCGCGATATCGGGAACGCGCTTGCGAACACGATCGATCAACCTCTCCAGGCTGGCGCGCGTTCCTCCTCGCTTCATCAACTTCAGCACATTGGCAGAAGCGTGCTGCAAAGGCATATCGAGATACTTGACGGCCTTTGGCTCGGTTGCCAGAACATCGAGGAATCCGTCGCTGATGTGCGTCGGATAGGTATACATCACCCGCACCCACTCAATTCCCTCAAGGTGTGAAAGCTCTCGCAGCAGTTGTGCGAGCGCGTCTTTTTCGCCAAGGTCTTCGCCATAACGGGATGAGTCCTGAGCAACCAGCACGAGTTCTTTGACTCCTCGTTCCGCCAGTTGCTGCGCCTCGTTCATCACCGATCCAAAACGACGGCTACGGAAATGGCCGCGCATCTGGGGAATGAAACAGAACGCACAGGGGCGGTCGCAGCCTTCCGCGATCTTGATGTATGCGGAATATCCCGGGGTCGCCAGAACGCGCGGCGTCGATTCGTCGTAAAGATAGGTTGCGCTTTGGTCGCCGATCGGGGTCTGAAGAATTGGCAATGAGCGAGGATTGATTTTGTCGTCGCAGACCTGGGTAATTTGGTCTATCTGGTTCGTCCCTATGAAGGCATCAACCTCCGGCATCTCCGCTTTCAACTGATCGCGATAGCGCTCAACCATGCAGCCGGCGACAACCAACCGCTGGGCCTTCCCTTCCGTCTTAAGACGAGCAGCGTCCAGGATGGCATCGATTGATTCGCGTTTAGCAGACTCGATGAAGCCGCAAGTGTTTACTACCACCGTGTCGGCTTCACTCGCATCCGCGGTAATTTCATAGCCTGATTGTTTCAGGCGACCCATCATCACCTCGCTGTCGACGAGGTTCTTGGGGCAGCCAAGACTGATAAAACCTATCTTCTTCATTATTGCTTTTCTTCCATGCGTCTCAACGAAAACTCGATCTCGTCTGACTCGAAAGGCGAGAGCGGTTGGTCTCCAAACCTTACCCGGTAATAAGCCCGGGTAATGTGTAGAGCTTCCGCGACGCCAGATGCTTGCGCGAACTCGAGCGGCGTTTCGCCTGAGCTGCGATGGAGACCCCGGGCTGCCATCGCTTTTGTCATACGCTCGTAAAACTCAACAACCGAAGCTGCGCGGCCAGTCGGTCGTCGCCGCTTAAACAATCGCCATAGATCGAGGCGTTTTAGCTTTCGAACCAACATCACGATGCCGAACGCGACCAGTCCGAACAGTAGCGCAAGAGTTGCAATCCTCAGATATGAGATCTTTCCGCTCGTGTCGCCTCCGCGGATCCACTTCGAAAGCCCATCCTTGATTGCTGTAAATTGCCGAGCGAACCAGTCACGCAATTCGAAGAACCGACTGCCGACTGACTTCGCAAGCACGCGCTGTTCATCGCTGTCGTATCCGACCACGTACTGAATCCAGAGCATCTCCAACGCCTCGGCATATTTGCTAAGCTTGCCCTTCAAGCCCGTTCTCACCGTTGCCGGGCGACCGTTGAAGGGCGTTGGATCAAACGAGACCCATGAACTCGTACCCGGAAAATAGACTTCGACCCATGAATGAGCGTCGCGCTGGGTGACGGTGTAGACGCCGGCCGCTTCGTTGTAGTCGCCGGACTGGAATCCATTTACGATCCGCGCCGGGATTCCTTTTGTGCGCAGCAGCACAGCCATTGCCGTGGCGAAATACTCGCAATGACCTTCGCGCACATTGAAGAGAAAGTCCGCCAGCGGGTCCGCTCCGCCCGCCTTCTGCTCGAGGGTGTAACCAAATTCGTTCTGAAGATAGCGCTCAATGGCGCGCGCCGCGTCGTATTGTGTGGTTGCGCCGGCCTTCTTTATAAGCTCATCGGCCAATCGCGGAATGCGGGGATCGACATCAGGTGGGAGCTGCAGATAGCGAGCGGCTTCTGCATTGCGCGTCTTAGTGTCAAGCAGACTTTTACGCAAGTCCGACTCGTCAGGCACTGTCGTATCTGAAAAGACTTTGTAGGAGATGCGATCCTGATAATGTGGGCGGCTGGTGAGGGCATCTTCCGCGTCCTGGCGCAGATATGGAATCCCGCCCTGCACGGCGATGACACGCGGCGCGGCAAAGAGGACGGGAGTATCAATTGCTTCAAGGTAAAACGTCTGAGTGGTCAGGCGCTCAGCGCCTTCGGTTGTGCCGAGCCGGAAGAAACCACTTGAGTTACCTGGTTCCTCGAAGCTCGGAGCGGCCAAAGTCTTTTTCCACCCACGACCGCTGAAGTAATCCAGGCCCACGCCGCGCCAACGCAATACGCGCCGAACATCGGGTCGGCCCTCCTCTATTCGGACACGCATGACCAGCCGGTCGCTCTGCTGCAATGCTCCAACGTCGCCCAACCTCACGCTATCCGAAAACCCTACAAACCCGACGCTGCCACTGCCGGTCCGAGACAGCACACTGGCGCTCGAGCGCGGCACGATCAGGAACAACGGCAGCGCCAATGCGAAGATCAGCAACATCAACATGAGGGAAACGAGGGGCAACTTTCTCGCTTCACCTTTTCCACCTCGCACGCCAGATCTCCGCAGTCGGCGGAAGAAAGTAGAGTCGGGTGCCACCAACAGACGCGTCTCAGTTACTTTCACGCTGCGCCGCGCTTTGCGTATTTCAAAAGCCAGGACAGTGCTGAGCGCGAAGAGCATGTAGACACTTAGCGTAAGAAGGAAGAGCGGGCTGAGGCTCAGTCCGGCAGCAAGCAGTACCTCGAAGAACGAGATCAGATACAGAAAGACCCAATCGCGGTCGCCTTTGATCTGGAGAATCTTGACGGTCGATAAAAATATGATCAGGTGCGCCAGCGCGCTGACGCCGACCTTCTCGCTCGACATTCCTCCGGAAAGAATCTGCCAATCGATGTAAAAGAGCGGTAGGGAAAGGAGGACGACTATCAAGCCAACTCGCTCGGTGAGCTGCCATCGCGTCCCTTCGATCTTCCATGCGAGGACCAGGACCGCGCCGAAGGCAAGGGCCAGCAACTCGCTCAACCCCCCCGAGACGGTAAGAGCGAGCGCGCCGCACGCGACCATCGCGTAAGAGGAAACTCTGAAGAATGTGTCGAAGGTCATACGTTGGTCGATCGTCTTGGCGGAACGACAGGTCTGGCTCGTCGAATAACTAGGCTCTTAAGTTTAACCGGTAGGAGTGGGTTTACTGAAACAGCGAGAGACGCTGGATGAAGTTCGTTTTGAAGTTCTCCAGGTTCGTAGCGAAGAGCCAGGAATGAAAAACCTTTAATCCAGTAACAGCGGTCTCGGGCTTGACTTGAGCTCCACTTTAGAATATTAAGGCCACGGACTCAGTAACTCACTTACTCACGCGCACGCTCAAAATACAGCTGGTCATCTTCTCAAACTCGCCATAGTTACTGTCCAGCTATCCGCAAATGCGAAGAGGAAATCAGACACCGATGACTACCTTGGTTCGTTTGCGGTCAGAATCACCAACAACAACCGAGATATGCAGGCAGAGTGGAAGCCCGTAGACAGAATTGATCATTCGGTTCCGGATCCAGATGACCCTGGGAATTCTGAGAAACGTGAATTTCGGATGAATGGGGACGGCTCGAATTATGTAGGTTGGTTTCAAGTGCCTTGACTACGGAGACGCCGTCGAACAACCCATTGGACCGGAGCGGCGGGACATTGTTTCGCATCAAGCGTGATGCGGCGAAGGTTGCGTAATATCGCGCCGCCGCACGGTCAACTCCACCGTTAGGCCGATGTCTAGGCGACTGGCGGGTATTGGTTTCAAAAACACAGAGGAGCAGCCATGGCGAAAGTTATTTACAACGGCAACGGCAGCACGACCGGAAGCGTTCCGGTCGATGGGAACACGTACAACGCAGGCGATACGGTCACCGTTCTTGGAAACACAGGAGGCCTGGGCAAGAACAGTGACAAGTTCGCTTACTGGAACACCGCCGCCAACGGAAGCGGCATTGTCCGAGGACCCGGATCTACGTTCCTGATCGGTGCCTCAGACGTAACGCTGTTTGCTCAGTGGTACACGACCAGCGGCCTAACTGGCGGCGGGACGACGACGCACTACCAGTTCGCTTACGACAGCGCGCTGACGAATGGTGGATTGGAGCCAGCCCGGACGAACGCCGTCATCGCCAAGTCCGAAACCGACTTCAACCTCATGAAAGGCTGGTTCGGAAACATCGATCTATCCTTTTCCTATCCTGTGTCGATCCTGGTCGCCAACCTCGGAGGGGGCGCCGGGTGGGGACCCCCGATTACATTGAAGGGCGGGGGCGGAGACGCCAACTTCCTTCGCGATCTCATCGTAGCGGAAGTCACCGAGATGTTCATGCTGGCCCAAGGCAAGGGCTGGTTCGCGCCCGACGGGAGCAACGAACAGAGTTCGGGCGAAGGACTCTCGCACTTCCTCAACGAGCAGTTCGAGATCGGCGACGGGCGTCCGCCGGGGCTCGCGTTCAACGCAAGCACCTGGCTCAACAGCTCGCTGCCCACCAGCAACCCCGCATCCACCCGGTTCGGGCCGGCGCCGACGAGCTTCGACTACGGGTCGCGCGGCGACTGGATCAACAACATCCTCGAGTACGACCACAGCAACAGCCCGGCGTCAGGGTGCTCGGTGATGTTTCTCTGGTATCTCTTCACGCAGCTTGGGTTCAGTACGTCTCAGATCGTGCAGGCGGCAGCGCCGACGATTGGCGGCGTCTACAAGAACCTGACGGGCGACAACGCCGATCCATTCCCATTCTTCAAGCTGCTGCTCGACAACGCCTATCCGCCCAATGTGGTGTCGTCAATTCCAGGCCCCAACAGAGACAATCCGTTTCCGCTCGCGCTCGTCGCGTTCTGGGTCGACAAGAACACCTTCGGCAAGGACGAAGTTCAAGACATCCTTAACACGCACGCCGGAAGGTTCACCAACGCGTTCTGGCTCGTGATCGAAGGCTTCAGCATCAACACCTTCAACTCATTCGGCGTCACCGTTCCGAACTTCAGCGGTGCGTTTGCCAGCATTCCTGGTGTCACTATCACACGCAGCACGACGCCGATCGACTTCGAGAACCCGTCGAAACCTAATCAGCTTCAGCGCATCCGCATCGCCTTCGACATCAAGTTCTCCTCGTCGTCGCTCGCGTCGTTCCCGAATACGGGCGACGCCCCCAAAGTGCTGGAGCTAGACGGCAGGATCACGGCCGGCGGATCCACGCCGTCGAATGCTACCGCGGCGACGATTTTCGAGCTGACGGCGGGGGCGGATCCGTACTTCACCAACATCGATCCGGCGCAGAACAACGTGTTCTATCTCAGCCAGGATCTGCGGGTGTTCACGGCAACCCCCGGCAAGAACGACCATCCGGTGTCAGGCGGGCCAGCCTTCGGCGCGGATAATGTCCCGGGCGCTTTTATGTACATCTCGCAGTTACTCGGCTACTTGAACACCAACTTCGCCGATCCATCCGGCATCGATCCGTTTCAGACGCTGCTACCGGGGCAGGCCGGCGCGTTTACGGGCGACTCGTCCGTGACCGCAGTCACGGCCGAATTCAACTTATTCAGCTTCCCGCCTTTCCAAATCTACAACAACTACAACTTCGCGATCGCGCGCGTGCGCCTGCGCGGCCTTCCGGACGACGTGGCCAGCAACACCCGGGTGTTCTTCCGTCTGTGGTCGACGCAGACCGCCGACACGGACTTCCAGCCGACGACTACGTACCTGAGCACGCAGACGGGCGGACACCCCGCGGCGCCGCTGGTCGGCGCCGGCAACCGCACGATTCCGTTCTTTGCAACGGGCAATTTCGGCGCGAACACCGACTACAGCCCCGGAGGCATCAACAACAAGAACATCACGCTCGACATCGGCGATACGAAGTGGGCGTACTTCGGCTGCTTCATCAACGTCTACGACCAGAACAACGTCGTTAACGGCCAGCCGATTCAGACGCTGTTGAACGGCACGCACCACTGCCTAGTCGCGGAAATCGCGAGCGACGATGCGCCGATTCTCAATTCGAGTGCGGTGACCTTGGGCCCCGAGAACTCGGACAAGCTCGCGCAGCGGAATATGCAGATCACGACATCGGACAACCCCGGCGGCGCGGCGTCGCACCGCATCCCGCAGACGTTCGACATCCGGCCCAGCCTGGCGCTCGCCGACCTGCCGGGCAGCCTGCTCAACTACCCCGACGAGCTGATGATCGACTGGGGCCAGACGCCAGTCGACAGCATAGCGCACATCTACTGGCCGCAGGTGAACGCGGCGGAAGTCCTAGCACTGGCGGGAAATCTGTACAGCCATCACGCTCTCTCCGCGGCAGACGCGCACACGATCGAATGCAGGGTTACGCGCGGCGTCACTTATGTGCCGATCCCGCCGGGAACAAGTGACAGCTTCGCGGGTCTCCTGACGGTCGACCTTCCTACCACCGTGGTGGCCGGGCAGGAGTTCAATGTCGTCGTCCGGCGCGTGACGACGCGGAGGAACATCCAGACTGTGATCGGCCGCGACAAAGCGCCCGTCGTTAACACGCGAACGGACCTCCCGACCGTGCCGGGCAGGAACCAGCCGCCGGACAACCCGGAAGGGCCCTCGGTGTTTGCGAGCCAGACTCGCCTGCGCAACTGGCGCTATGTGACGGGAACCTTCCAGATCAAGATTCCCGTAGGCACGCCAGCCACGCTTCTAGACCCCGAGCGCAACACGCTTGCGGTCTTTAAGTGGCGGCTGCAGCAAATGTCGCCAGCGAACCGGTGGTATCCTGTCCTGCAGCGGTATGTCATCTATTTGAGCGCGAGGGTGAACGAACTCGGTGGGAATGCCGACGCGATTCCGCCATCGCCGCTCGGTTATTGGGAGGCGCCTCCGGCACGCGGCGGCGAGATCGGCAAGACATACACCGGCAAGATCACCGAAGTGATCTTCGACTGCCACGGCCGGATGAAAGGTTTCGTGCTGAGCGAATGCTGTGACGGCGGACTCAGCTTCAAGGCATGCGACATCAATCTTGAACGGATCGTGCTGCAAGCGTGCACCGGACGGTTCCTGGTCACAGTACGCACCACCGCGGACGATCCGCTGGCCGTCCATCATCTGATCGTAAGGGGGTAGCTCCGCTTTATCGACTCCCAGCGGTGGATGGACACGCATTCATTGCCGCGTAACAACAGTACGCAGCTGCCGGGGCTACGCGCCGCCGCTGATGCCGCACGTTAGATTTCTAGTAGGTATTTTGCTAGTAACTTGATTCATCCGGCAGTGCTTGATTGAATTCGGGCCACAGTGTCAACTCGGACCGTTCGGCGAGGTCGAACTCCAGGAAAAGGAGACTCAGATGGCTACTACACAAGTTAAGTGCGGACGCTGCGACGGAAAAGGAAAAGCAACGTTCGAGGATGTGTGCATAGGCTGCGGTGGGGATGGTTTCGTCCGCGTGAATGACCCTCCGACCAAGTGTGCCCGATGTGGCGGCAAGGGCAAATTGACGTTCGAGGACATATGCAAAGGCTGCAAAGGCTCCGGCTGGGTGCAAGACTAAGACTCACCCGAACCAGCAGCTACAGCTGACCGGGGCCGCCGTGCAGGTTCCCGCAGCGGGAAGCTCTCGTAGGTGGCCGCAGCAGGTGAACTGCGTCGTTCGGCAGCGCCTTGAATTGCTGAAGCGTTGAATGACATACGCGAATCAAGGCATCTGCAGCGTTCGGCGCTAAACTTCTCGTGGGCTTTATGTACTTAATCTAATTAAAGAAAGGAGAGCAGTCTTATGAAAGAAGTTGCTACATTTGCTCTTCAAATCAACCCGACAAGTGGTAAGGGCGCGATCTACCTGAAATACACCGACGGTTCTAACAAAAAGCTGGATGTAGGTTCTGTTCAGGAGTTTGCTGCAATTGCTCTTATTCTGAGCCACTCACCGGTTTATGAAAGTCCCGATGGAACCCTCGAATACAAGGGTCAATAAGAATCCGGCCGGTCATTCTTTGTCGAGAGATTCGTTGCATGCTTCGGCCTCGCACAACAAATAGTTTGACCGGAACGGCGGAGGCGTGTTTCGCAAATTGATTGGTCGGAGGTTGAATGAAATTGCGCCGCCCCGTCAATTCGGTATCGCCAATCGCGAACATCTAACGCTTGTCGCAAGTCAATTCCTCGCCTGGATGTTTCGCTTTGACGCGTCACCTTTTCGCATGGGCGCCATATAACAATTCGTTGGACGCAAGCGACTGAATTGCGGATTGCGGATTTCGGAGTGCCGAATTGAAATCGCGCGGCCAGTTCCTCTCGGGCGTTAGCCTGCTGGATTGGCTGAAAGATTCCAAGGGAAACATGGTATATCTTCTCTTTATTCTTTTGCTCATTAGCCCCGGCATTTACTCCGACCAGGACCCTGATCCCGAAAAGGCGAAGTTCGGCGACGAGTTGTTTGCCATAGACCTTGTTGAATGCCAGCCAATCTCGAAAAGGTTCGGCTGGGGGCTCGGTTATGACAACATAGAAGTTAAGGGGAAGGAAAAGCACAGATGCCTGATCCGGCTTGTCACCGTATGGGAGGCTGATTACAAGGTTGTCCAGTGCCGCATCAAGCCTTCATTAGAGCGGTTGGCGGTGATTAAGGGGCCGCTCTATGACGTTGGATTCAAGCAAGACGTCCGCAAGTATTGTAAGCTGGTTGAGACTGGGCACCTTCGCCCATTCCAACTAGAGCCCTAGCCACTCGCGCATCCTTATGCATGAGAAGTTAAAACCCATTCTATTCGGCGCGCTGCTGGTTGCGGCAGTCGCTTTTATGTACCGGATCGTCACAGACGCCCAAGTCTCCTCGATGGCAGTCGCCGGTCTTATCGCGGTGTCCGCGCTCGCGATCATCACTCTCCTTTCCGGACGGCTAACAGAGTTCTCCGCGGGTTCCAAAGGCGTCAGCGCGAAGCTGTCGCAACTGGACAAGAACGTCTCCGAAATCAAAACGTTTCTATTCGGCTCCATCGACGACGACAGTCTCGCCACGCTCCAGACGCTCTCCGCTGGTCAGCTGAGCTCACCCGACAAGCCCGACGAACGGAACGAACTCAAGTCACGATTGCGGACACTCCGCAAGACGAGTCTTATTCTGCGCGACGAGACCAAGTGCGATAGCATCTCCGACGCCGTCAAGATGGGCGGCAATATCTCCCATTGTTTCAAGCTCACTCGAATGGCGACCGATCTACTTCAAACGCTCAAGAATGACCAAAAACCAATGACCTAACCCTGCGCTGAAACGAACTGCTCCGCGCGTTACGGCGAGTACCTCCGGCCTCCCCCTTTCCGCCGCCATGTAGCCGCCCCGCCGTGCTCCGCACTGTCGCTGAGCGTGAGGGCGTTAGGCCGTAGGAGGGAACCCCATGAGGCGCACCTGGACGATCATTGGTGTAAGCGATGTGGCCGGCAGCATCAGGTGGTACCAGTCGCTCCTTGGTCTGCCCGAGACGGCTCCCGCCCATGATTACTTCGGACAAATCCTCGACTCTGATGGAACGGTCTTGCTCTGCCTTCACCAGTGGGGTTCCCATGACCATCCCTCCCTCACCAGCCCCGATCACGCACAGCCTGGCAACGGTCTCCTCTTATTTTTCCGAGTCGATGATTTCGAAATGGCGCTGCCTAGGGCACGCGGTCTCGTCGCTCGGCTAGAAGAGGAGCCCAGCGTGAATCCGAGCACTGGAACAATGGAGTTCGCACTCCGAGATCCGGACGGGTATTACGTCATGATCAGTGCGCTCTCTGCGGGCTAGCCCCGAGATGTCGTGGCTGGACCGGAGTCTTGATTCATCGGGATGTTTCTCATCATCAATGGTGCGGTCCCGATGTGTGGGGATTGAATGAAAGCGCCGCGCCGTGTCAACGCTGACGTTAAGCTCGGCGATCGTCGCACCGATTCCTTAGAATGGTAATATTTGAAGATACGAAGGGTTTACTATGTCCAGTCAGCTGATAATTCGCCCTGTAGCTCCCCCGGATTTTGCTCAGTGGGGACGACTTTGGGACGGATACAACAGTTTTTACGGGCGCACAGCTGCGACGCCGCTCCCAAGTGAGATTACGCGGATGACGTGGTCGCGCTTCTTTGATGTCAATGAGCCGGTTCATGCCTTAGTGGCAGAGAAAGGGGGGCAGTTGGTCGGGCTGGTTCATTACATTTTTCATCGGAGCACCATCCTGATTGGACCAACCTGCTATTTGCAGGATCTGTTCACGGCTGAGACCGCACGGGGCCAGGGAATCGGGCAGGCGTTGATTGAGTCGGTGTATGAACGCGCAAAAGCCGCCGGATCAGAGCGCGTCTACTGGCAAACCCACGAGACCAATCTGACGGCAATGAAGCTTTATGATAAGGTCGCAGAGCGCTCAGGCTTCATTGTTTATCGGAAAGCAGATTCTCAAGGGGAAAGGATTAAATGATGAGTAAGGCCACAAAACGTTGGATACCTCGCTTGATTCATATCATCTTTAGTATTCCGATAGCGGGCTATGTCTATAGTCCGTTTCAAAACCTTCCAGACTACGCCCCCGTGGTTCGCTTTCTCGCCATTCCTGTACTCGTACTTACGGGGTTGTGGATGTGGAAAGGGCATGTCCTTCGACGATTTATCTCGAAGAAAAGGTCGGCCTAAGCTTAATCAACTCCTCGCACGATACTGCACCAAGAAGGAAACCTGATATGAAAGCCGTTGGAACAAACAAGAAGCTGTCATCAACACAACGTGAAGGACTGCTCGGCACCCTGAAATCCCGTTTTGAAAAAAATATGAAGCGACATAAGGGTCTTGAGTGGTCTAAGGTACAGGCGAAGCTGGAAGCTAATCCAGCAAAGCTATGGTCACTCAGTGAAATGGAGGCAACCGGCGGTGAACCCGATGTTGTTGCTTATGATAAAAAGAGGGGCGAATACATTTTTTACGATTGTTCTGCGGAGAGTCCTAAAGACCGCAGAAGTCTTTGCTACGATGGTGAGGCTCTGGCAACGAGGAAAGAGCATAAGCCGAAAAGTAGCGCAACCGATATGGCAGCCGCCATGGGCGTTGAGCTTTTGACGGAAGAACAATATCGACAGTTGCAGGAACTTGGAGAGTTCGATAGGAAAACATCGAGCTGGGTGCAAACTCCTACTAAGGTCAGAGACCTCGGCGGTGCCCTTTTTTGTGATCGGCGCTACAACCATGTCTTCCTGTATCACAACGGCGCGGAATCTTATTACGCCGCCAGGGGATTCCGTGGCTCTTTAAGGGTTTAGATTTTGCACGAACCACCCGGCAATCTCGTCGCTTTGGATCTCGGAAAAATTATTCTTCACTGTTCGCCTTCGGAGGGCCCTATATATGACGGAGCGCCGAAACGTCATCGTCCACATTGGCACCAGCGCCGACGGACATCGCGCGTCCCGACGGTGACCTTGAATGGCTGACGTCGCGCCCCAAGCCCGAAAGTTTCTATGGCATGAGCGCCTTCATGAGCTCGATCGAGACGAAGTTACTTGGTCGGAAGACCTACGAGATGAGCCTGCGCATGGGCGCGAAGTTCAACTCGAAGAATCCTGCCATCGTCTTCTCCCGTCATGCGCCTCCCGAAAACGCTCCGTCAGGCGTGGAGTTCGTGAACGCAATCGGCCCATTCGTGCGCCGCCTTAGAGTGCAGCCCGGCAAGGATATCTGGTTGATGGGCGGTGGGTTCAACTGCATTACCCATTCAGAATTAGTTAGCCCGACAAGCACACGCTGTGATCCAGATCCGGCTGGGATTTTGCACACCTCTCAACCAGGCCGTGTTCATCGCGATGCGGAGGCCTCCGCTTGAATCGAAAGACGACGCTATCGATGTCAATGACCGTCACTCAGTTCGACAATGGCTATTGGTACGCGATCGAGCTTAAGGAATTTGCTGAGATGATTGGGATCCCGTCCGCGAGCAAGCTGCGCAAAGACGAGCTCGAGAAGGCCATCAAAGTCTTTCTCGAGACCGGGAAGATCAGGAGCCCGACCAAAAGAAGCCTCTCGACCTCGGGCACTAAAGACGTCGAGCGCGGGCTGAGCCTCGATCTTCCGGTGGTGGTCTATACGAACGACAAGGAGACCAAAGCTTTCCTGGATCGAGAGGCCCAGAAGGTCGCTCCAGCCGTGAAGAGGAAATCCGGCGTGCGCTACCGGCTCAATCGTTGGCGCGAAGAGCAACTCACAACAGGCCGCAAGCTCACCTATGGCGATTTGGTTATGGAATACGTTCGACTGAACCAGACCAGCGAGCCATTCACCCGGATCCCCCACGCCAGGTACATCAACTTCGTAAGTGAGTTCCTGGCTGCGGAGAAGCGCGCCACCAGAGAGCAGGCGATGAGGGCATGGGAAAAGCTGAAGAAACTGGACGTTCCCAAGAACTATCGGTCGTGGGTGAAATCCAATAGGCCGAACCGACGTGATCCGTGAAGGGGTTACGCGCACAGAACTGAGCGCTCTGATTTATGAGAGAGATTTACGTAAGCACCGACATTGAAACTGACGGACCGGTCCCCGGCCTCAATTCAATGCTGAGTTTCGCCTCGGCAGCGTACCTCCCCGACAAGACACTGTTGGGTACTTTCTCTGCCAATCTCGAGACACTCGCTGGAGCTTCTAGTGCTGCGGAGAATATGGCTTGGTGGGCGTCCAAACCCGAAGCTTGGGAAGCTTGTCGCCAGAATCCACAACCACCCGTATTAGTCATGCCGCAGTATGTTTCCTGGTTGAAAGGCTTGTCGGGCAATCCCGTGTTCGTGGGTTATCCGGCGGCATTTGATTTCATGTTCGTTACCTACTACTTATACCGATTCGCAGGGGAGAGCCCGTTCTCGTATTTCGCGCTCGACATCAAATCATACGCAATGGCTGTCCTGAAGATTGACTTCTACGATGTGGTGAAATCGAATATGCCGCGAACCTGGTTTGACGATCTGCCATACACGCATATTGCATTAGATGATGCCATATCGCAGGGGGCCCTGTTCTGCAACCTTCTCGGAGAGAATGCAAAATGAGGTCTGGCTTGGACCGGCACCTTACAAAGGGAGGAACCGAACGCGGGATTTGACTTGGTTCTTCCGTTAGAGGTAGTCGTGATCACCGCGTCTACATGGTCACAGCACGCGTTTCTATGGAGTTATATGGAACCAGGACGAATTAGCGCCATCTTTCGCTATCCGGTTAAGTCAATGGCCGGTGAATCACTTGATGTCGCAAGGCTAGGTTGGCATGGCATTGAGGGTGATCGTAGGCTAGCTTTTCGGCTACTCAATGACAACGGTGGGTTCCCATGGCTGCAGGCCAGCAAACTACCGCAGTTGCTCCTCTACAAACCATTCGGGCTCGGCAGCAATACTGCCGACGGTCTCCCCACGCACGTTCGGACGCCTGAGGGGAAAGAGTACGACATCCGAAGCGACGAACTTCGGAAGGAGATCTCGAGCCGGTGCGGCTGTGACGTCGAATTGATGAATCTCAGGCAAGGCATCTTCGACGAAGCCTGCATTTCAGTAATCAGCCTCGCTACCGTGCATGGCGTCTCGCGGGAATCGGGCCGAGATCTTGACGTCCGCAGGTTCCGACCAAACATCGTGATCGAAATCCCTATGGCGGTCGCCGGTGCTGAGCCGTTTGAGGAAGACGGATGGGTGGGTAGGACAGTGATGTTTGGTGACGGCGACAGCGGGCCTGCCATCGGGATTACTCTGAAAGATGAGCGGTGCGTCATGGTCAATTTCGACCCGAACACCGCCGAGCGAGATTCTCAAGTGATGAAGACTGTCGTTCGTCTGAATGGGAATTACGCCGGCGTATACGGCACGGTGGTGAGGGCGGGCGAGCTTCGTGTCGGTCAAGTCGTGACCCTGGGACCAATTCACGCGCGATGATTCGCGACTCCGCTTCAGGCCAAGGGAGCAGGATGACGATCGCGGGCATAATCTGGATGTGCGCGGCGCAGTTCTTTGTCGCCCAGTTAGTTGCCCAATCTCGATGGACGAGCCCCTTCAGTTTAGCCACAAATTTCATAAGTGATTTGGGAAATACGACGTGCGGGTTGTATCCGCAGGTCGCCGGTGCGTACGTTTGTTCGCCGTGGCACGCGTTAATGAATATGT
Source organism: Acidobacteriota bacterium (assembly GCA_032160165.1). Lineage (GTDB taxonomy): Bacteria > Acidobacteriota > Blastocatellia > Pyrinomonadales > Pyrinomonadaceae > QHXM01. The sequence goes on along the minus strand of JAVHWA010000154.1, from coordinate 1,362 downwards.
CGTTCGTGCTTCAGGGCGTAATCATCCTGGTCGGCGCGGTGCTCGCCCGACCGGCGTTCTCGGGGCAACGTTGGGCGGCGGCGGCGTTCGTATTACTTGCCGTCACCGCGCTCGGCATTGCCGGCGTGGGTCTGTTCCCGGAGGACGTGAACAACGGGGCGCATGTGATCAACGCCGGCACGCAGTTCATCACAGGAAACGCCGCAATCATAGTGGTCGGCGTCGCAGCTCACCGGATTAATCGATGGTGCGCATACGCAATCGTCTCGACCACTCTGGGCATCATCGGATTGCTGGCGACAGTGCTTTTCGCGCAAGGGTATGGGCTCGGCCTGGGCGTGGCCGGTATGGAGCGCGTGGCGGCGTACACGCTGCCGGTATGGCTTATTATCTCCGGCATACTCATGGTGAGAACGCCGCCTTCATCTACGAGTCACGACTCGCCGGACGAGAACGCAGCACGAACCACAGCAGGAAGGTAGAGTGGGGCCCCGAAAAAATAGCGAGACGACCATGGATCTCGACACGCTTCAGGGTTTTTAGCATAATCGCACGATGCAAATTCGACGGGCCGCGCCCTACGTCGCGATCCTCTTATGGACGACTATCCTCTATTTCCCGGCGCTGTCGAATCCGTTCGTTTACGACGACCAGTCGCAAATCGCTAACAATCCGAACATCGATAGCCCTCAGGCGGTGTCGGTCTATTTTCGTCAGCCCACCGCTTTCGATCAGGCATTCGCACCGCAACCGGGGTCGTTTTACCGACCATTTTTCTGGTTGAGCCTCATGATCGACAACAAAATCTCCGGGCGGAGCCCTGAATTCTTTCATGCCACAAATCTGCTGATACACGCGCTCAACGGCATTTTGATTTTCCTGATATTCCGGCGTTGGTTCTCCGGTCTTCTGTCGCTGATGGCCGCACTGGCGTGGTTGAGCTTGCCGATTCATACAGAGGTCGTGGCTTGGATATCCGGACGCTCGATGTCGCTGGCGACCCTTTTTGTGCTGCTGGACGTCTTCTTTGCTTTGAAATATGCCGATCGTCGTAGCCGGAAATATTTGTTGTTCGTTACTCTCGCCTCGTGCGCCGCGCTACTGAGTCACGAAGCCGGAATCGTAGGTCCACTTGTCGCAATTCTCACGATCGTCTTGTGTAGTCCGCCAGCTCTGCGTTGGCGATCCACGATAAATGTCATTGTTGCTGTCTCGATCCCATTGGTAGCGTACACAGTGCTGCGCACGGCGATATTTCATCAACCACCAATATCGTTTCAGCCGCTTGCGGAAATTCTCTTGCGGGGGCCAGTCAGTGTTGCCAAGTACGTTTGGTGGACCTTCTATGCCCCTGCGATGAGT
>JAVHWA010000146.1:0-3450 GCA_032160165.1 Acidobacteriota bacterium | reverse complement strand
CGGCGGAGGCGAAGAAAGGCCGAAAGAGCGACTGGCTCTTCGTGGGGTTCCTGATTTTCCTGTTGATCCTGCTATTCATCGGCGCGGTTTTCCTGGCGGTCTATATCCTGAAGGTAATCATAAACGGATTGATTGGGTTGGGGAAATAGTGTAACGGTCCAAAGTCTAATGTCCAATGTCAGATTACGTTCAAGGTTCAACGTTCAACGTTGAAGCATTTACGCCTGGCTAGTATCTGATTTCAAATTCTACGTGAGATCGCTGCCGAAGGTGACACATACCCGCCGAACGTTGAACCTTGAACGTTGAACCTTGAACGACCTTGGACTTTGGACAGCCTTCCTTTCAGGCCGCCCCTGCTTGTGTTTCTCATAGTAGTCGCTGATGTACGCCTTCATCTTGAACTGCACCCAGCTCATCCCGAATCGTTTGGCCTCAGCTTTGGCGTCCTCAGACGTCCAGCCATCATGTGAGATTCGATAGACAGCGACGATCGTCCCCGTTCGGTCCTTGCCATGATTGCAATGAACGAAGACGGGCTGGTTCTTAACGTCGTTGATGAGGGCCAGGATCTTTTCGACGTCCTCATCCGAAGGCGCAGATAATCCCGCCAGCGGCACATTGAAGTAGGCGAGTTTGGCTTTCTTCGCGTCAGTCTCTTCCTCCCGTGTGCCCTCGCTTTCGCTGCGTAGATTTATGATCGTCTTGATGCCCAACGCCTTAAGTCGCTCGATCCCACCGCTCAGCGGCTGCGCTCCACGGTATAGTTTGTCGTTGACCTTATAGAATCTGGGAAGAGATTTTTCCTGAGTGTCCTGACCCAGGACGACACTGAGGCCGGAGAGGAGCAGGAGCCCGATGATAAGCAGGCTGATCCTGCCGAGCCAGTATCCGACCGGCTTTAACGTCAGATTTGTACGGGTTTCGCTGGTCAACATTATCTTATTCCAATCCTTACCCTGTGGTTCCCTTTGATGCAGCTTCCGTAGCAAGCACCCGATCTACAGCCGAGGAAAGCATGTCCAATCCACGCTCGCCGGCTGCAAAGCTCCTTAACTTGCCTTGCGCATCGAACAAGTAATAAGCGGGCACATACCCCTGCTCATTTTGAAATATGTCTCGCAGCTTGTGTTGGTTATCGACGGCGCAAGGTTCGGTGATGTTGTTGTTCGCGATAGCTTCGCGTACCGCTTCGACGTCCGTGTCTGCTTCGTAGCGCGGCATGTGAATCGCAATGACGCGCAAACCGTCTTCACGGCGTCCCTCGCGCCATTCCGCCACTCGCGGCATATTTTCTTTGCAGACACCACAGCTCACCGACCAGAAATGAACCAGAACAGGATGCCCCTGCGCTTCACTTTCAGCGTGGGCCTGCGTTGCGCCGAACCATTCTGTCGCCCCATCGAGCGCGGGCATTTGGGTCCCTATTCTCATTGGCATAGCGAAACCTCAGTGATAGGTGATGGGTAATAGGTGATAAGAGAAAAGTACTTACCTATCACTTATCACCCATCACTCATCACTTCCTTAAGCCTTGATTGTTTCCTGTCCCGGCTTCCACTCAGCCTGACAGAGCCCGCCGGTCTGCAGCGCCTGGATGACGCGCAGGGTCTCTTCGACCGAACGGCCAATGTTCAGGTCATGGACCACCTTATAGCGCAGGATGCCTTCGGGATCGATCACGAACAGTCCGCGGAGCGCGATGCCCTTGTCTTCGATGAGGACACCATAATCACGGGCCACTTGTTTGGTTGAATCGGCCGCCAATGGATATTTGAGATCGGCCACTCCGCCTTTGTCGCGTGGCGTTTGAATCCAGGCACGATGGGAGTAGACCGAATCGGTCGAGACGCCGAGCACATCCGCGCCAATACCCTGGAAATCTTCGTAGCGGTCGCTGAAGCTCGTGAGCTCGGTCGGGCAGACGAAGGTAAAATCCAAAGGATAGAACAAAAGGACGAGCCAATTGCCTTTGTAATCGGAGAGCTTTACCTTCTCGTTGAGCTTCTCCAGGTTCTTGGTTGAAGCCATGTCAAAATCCGGCGCCGGTTGTGCGACCATGGCCTTTTCAGTTGCCGTCGCTGTTGCTGTTGCTTGCATAATCCTCCATACCTCTATTCATAGTCAGTGGAGTCGCACAGAATCTTAGAGCTTTTGCTGCGCGTTCCGTATTTCAATTCCAAATGATTGCGTTCGCGCCATTACTCACGGCAATCAGGACACACACCCCTGAGCGTCAGGTGAAGCGATTCGGGCTTGAAGCGCGTCTTCCGCACGGCAGCGCGCAGCAGCCCGCCGGTCTCGGTCAAATCGAAATCAACCATTCTTCCGCAACGTGTGCAGATAGCATGATCGTGCCTCTCGGTCTCGCGGTCGTAGCGGCTCGAGCCGTTGCCAAAGCTGATCTCACTGATCAGACCCGAGTCCTTAAGAAATTTGAGCGAGTTGTAGACAGTCGCGTAGCTGATCGAAGGCAAACGCCTGCGAGCAGACTCGAATATTTCAGCCGCCGTCAGGTGGTCCTCGCTTTCACGAATCACCTGAAAGACAGCCTCGCGCTGTGGGGTAAGTGTCCTTGCCCCGCCCTGATCTCTGTCACCTGTTTTCATATTCAATGTGGAATTAGAATAATTCTAAATTAAGGAGTTGTCAAGTGGCGATGTAGCGCAAACTGTTAGTTTGCGCTACCAGGCTAAAGTTTCGGATGACGTCCCACGAATTCGATCAGCTTGCCCACATAGTCGGGAAAGCGTGGACATTGAATGCCGTTGGCTGCAAGCAACTCGTGCGACTTGGTCGTGTCATAAGTCTGGTTGAGGAAAAAGTAGGGCACGCCAGCATGAGGTAAGCCGGTGATGGTGGGTGAAAGCGGCAAGGCCAAACTCGTACGCACAAGTTTCGCCGGGAAGGTCAGGCGAGAGACACGGCCGGCCAATGCCTTCGCGATCTCGTCGAACAATTGGTGTGTGGTGAGCGGATTGGGATCGGCCAACTGCAGCGTCGCGCCCACAGCTCGTTCATCCTGCGCAAGTGCAGTCATCGCTTCAACCACAAAGTCGACGGGCACAAGATTGAGCGACACCTGCGGGTTACCTATATTCACCAGCGACAGAAGCGATGGCTGTTTGCGCAGGTAATGAATGAGGTAGTAGACGCCGTCGTATTTCGCGGTCTCGCCCGTTTGCGAATCGCCACAGACAACGGACGGTCGATGGATCGTCACCGGTAACCGCGACTTGAGGACATCGACTTCCACCTCTGCCAGATACTTGGTCTCTTCATAATAATTGCGAAACCCCGCTTCGTGCCGCAACTCGCTCTCCTGGATCACCCCCGTACGAAGGCCAGCGACATAGCAGGTCGAGACATAGTGATAGCGCCTGAGGTTCGGCAGGCTCAAAGCAAACTGATTGACGTTGCGCGTGCCTTCGACATTGACGCGCATCGCCA